>DBLQ01000011.1 GCA_002297505.1 Flavobacteriales bacterium UBA720 | reverse complement strand
GAAAGTATGACAAAATTGCGCCCCGACTTGAACGGAGCTCATTTTTTTATTGCAATGTCCGAAATTTCTATTGTTGGACTAACTTTCTTTGCAATAAAAAAATAGCGGGAGTGGAAGGCGGATTAAGCTGCCATAAAAACCTCAACAAAAGTAAAATTTTAATCTGAATGGGGAAAATAAAAAACGCCCGTTAAAAAAACGAGCGTTATTTTGATATTTAAGTTAAATTATTTAACCAAAAGGATACTGGCAATCTGATTCGCCAACTCAGTTCCGATTCTGTCCTGCGCCTCCTCTGTCGCAGCGCCGGTGTGAGGCGTGAGAGAGATTTTCGGATGCGTCAGGATTTTCTCAGAAGGTGTCGGCTCGTTTTCGAAAACATCAAGGCCTGCAAAAGCCAGTTTCCCGGAATCGAGAGCGTCGATCAATGCTTCCTCGTCAATCACGCCACCTCTGGCACAGTTGACGATTGCAGCTCCGGTTTTCATCTTTTCCAGTTCTGATTTTCCGATGATCGGACCATCCTGCGCCGGAACGTGGAGTGTGATAAAATCCGAATGCTGAATCAATTGCTCCAGCGGCTCGGTTTCTATCTCCACATTGATGTACTGCTGATTGTAAAAATCTACGCGCACACTGGCCTTCCCGATTCTGGTATCCGAAGCGATGACTTTCATTCCCAAACCAAGAGCTATTCTAGCAACTTCCTGCCCGATTCTTCCGATTCCTACGATTCCGATAGTTTTCCCTCTCAGTTCGATTCCGGCTTCATATTTTTTCTTCAGTTTGGCGAATTCTGTGTTGCCTTTCACAGGCATTTGTCGGTTGGAATCCTGTAAGAATCTGCTTCCCGAAAAAAGGTGTGCGAATACCAATTCTGCAACGGATTCTGATGATGCAGCAGGTGTGTTGATCACGTGTTTTCCCTTTTCCCTTGCGTAAGCCACTTCAATATTATCCATTCCTACGCCACCTCTACCGATGATTTCCAGGCTCGGACACTGGTCCACCATTTCCTTGGTCACTTTCGTAGCGCTTCTTACAAGCAGTACCTTGACCTGATTATCGTTAATATAAGTAATAAGATTCTCCTGAGCCACTTTGTCCGTGATCACTTCAAATCCATTTTGTTTCAGAGCGTCTATTCCGGATTGTGTTAATCCGTCATTGGCAAGTACTTTCATTTTTAATAATTGATAGTTGATAAATGATGAATGATAAGTAGAAGAGCGATCCATAATCTGAATTTACAATCATTGATCACCCATCCATTATCATTGATATGATTAGTCACGGAAAACCTCTATGGTCACTTGTTTCTCAATCATATCCGTGAATTTTCCTTTATACCTGGTCGCTTTCACCAGGTGATTATCGATCCAGTGGTAGTTTCCGCCTCTTGGTTTTCCCAGCAGAACGCTGTGGTATTTGAAGCCGTGTTTTTTCAGCCAGGTTTCTGTAATATCTCTCAGATCTTCGGTTCTGGAAGTGAAAAAGCAGATCTGATGACCTTCATCATACCAACGGTTAATGGTTTCCAAAGCATCCGGGAACGGCTCGCAAGTCACCATTCTTTCCGGCTCTTCATTGGGCACATCATCAGTTATCGTTCCATCGATGTCGATTAAATAATTCTTGATGCCGCCTTTAAGCATTGGGCTCAGGTGCTCTACGTATTCTAATTCCATCAGGTTCAAATTTAAGTTGGCAAAATTACACTTTTATCCTGAACAGGACAAAGCATTATTAAAAGCTTAACAAAATCTTCATTTTATAGAATATTATCAAGAAAAATTTACATTTGATTTTAACTAAATTAGCAGGCAACAAAATATTTTACGCTTCTGGAGATTAGATTTTAAGATCATTTCAATTTCGTAATCGTATCCTGCATTTTTGGGATTACACCAGAAGTTCTAATCTCAAGGATAATGATCTCGTCTGTTTCTTGGAGTAATTGGGCTTCGAAAGATGGAACCAAACCTGTTTTCATATTGTGTGTGAAGAAAAGTCCTGACAGTTTTGCTGCAATGACTTTTGTATAACAACAATTTGATTTCAGAATTCTATACCGATCCGTTCCGGCTTCTAAACGATAATCACTATTCTGAATTGGTTTTTCTACAGTTATTGGCAACGAAGAAGCAACATAAAGCAGGAACAAAAAATTGGTGACACCCAAAAATAATATCAAAAGAAATTTTTTCCACGCTTCAAAAATTCCCAACAACAAAAGCGCAATTACAATAACCACCAGCCAAACCACCTGATAAGGCAGTGTGATTTCCAGAATCCCGGACCAACGGAGAAATACAGCCGTGACGCTGAAAACACTCATCCATAAAGACAAAACAAAGAAAATGCGCGCTGCTTTTTGCAAAATCTTTGTTAATGAAGTTTTCATTATTTAAACTTAATTTTAGTCAAATCCAATTCCCAAGATTTCCCATCTTCATAAGTGATTTTGATGGTTTGATCATTCACAAAGTCAATTTCCTTGTTGCAAAAGTGGACGCAACTTTCCACTACTATCGGGAAATAAAGCTTTTTCTTTTTGTCAAAGCCAATCACGTCGCCACGGAAATAACTGGTCAAATAATAATTTTCATTTTCTAAAACCGTTTCTGTTCCGCCGGAAATATCAAACAAATTTTCTTTGTAATAAGTAGAAAAAACCTCGTTCATTTCGCCTTCGTAGCCCGCTCCCCAATTGATTTCGACTTGGTTATCCTTTGCCCATTTTTCCCGGAAATTTTTGAAATGGCCAATCTTTTTTTCGCTCTCTGATTTTTGATAAATCAGTTTGGACTTTTTGGCGAAATCATAAAGTGCTTTTTTCGCAAAAGGATTTTTGTCTAATTTGTTATCATCATCGAAATCACCTTTTATACAGTCTGTGCAGAGATTTTCGGGATATCCGGAATAAATCAGTTCGTAATATTCCGAAACATTGTTTGTGTTGATCATCCAAAAATGGACACTTTGCTCCGGAATTGCCTTTCCTTGAAAAGTATCATTGGCTGAAATAAATTGAAAATCGACATTATTAATTTTTTGCGTGTACAAATTGGTAGAATCAATTTCTAAGTAGTTCCACTCGCCTTCCAGCAATGTTGAACCTTTGGTTTTGATGAATTTACTATCTTTTTTGATATAGTTTTCTGCGATCAAAACATTGAGTGTATCAGCATAGAAATATTTTCCCCGAGGCTCATTAGATTTAACAAAAATCCTGAAAAATCCGTCGCTTGTTGATTGTATTAAGATGCTTTTGTCCGCGCTACTATCAGGGATTTTCCGATCATAATCTGCAGTTTCTGTTTTCGTGCCGGCAGTTGTCACAACTTTTTCTTCTTTCTCTTTGCAGGAAAAAACCACAATTAAGCAAAAAAGGAAAACTATATATTTCATTTGGTTTTTTTTTGAATTTTAAAAGCAATTGACAAACCATTACACAAGTAAAATCTGACTAATCATCTGTAAATCTTGTGTATAAAAATAAGAATTAAAGATAACAATCTTCCCGTTTTTAGATATATTTGAATTAGAAAAACTGTCATCTGGATGAAAATTTTATTTTCCCTTCTTCTCATCGCAATGATTTGGTGCTCTTGTAATAAGGAAAGTGTCGGATCAAAAAACCAAATCACTGAAAATGAAATCAGACATAAAGATTCATCAGAACAATTAGCAACAAAGCCTGAAAATAAGGCGGTAGAAACTCCGCGGGATCAGGTTCGTCATTTTTTCTCGGCCAACGGAGGTTCTATTCTCTATTTAAAAAATGGCGAGGTGAAAGGTCAGGCGAGATTTGATACAGACGGCGATTTCATTACAGAATTGATGAAAACCAAAACCTACACAACCTACCGGGAATTTGATAATTATTTGACAGAAAGTAACGGCGGTACGACTCCGTTTTTTGAAGATGTTGGGCAGATTGACGCGAGCTGGAAAATCCTGAAAGGCGAAACCGTTGAAAATCCAATGCAGGTTTTTTCGTACCACTCGCCGAAAAATCCTAAACCCGAAAATGTTGAAACCATCACAGAAACACGACTTATTATTTTCAGTCCGGAAACCAAAACTTTTGCCAATGAACATTCTGAAGAAGCGGAACATTACTTTATTGCAATGGACGATTGGAATTGGTATTCGCACGAGCTCAGCGAGAATTTTGAAAAAATGGGAATCAAAACAATCTACCTGAAAAAGCCAAATCTGAAACTGAAAATCGGGAAAAACCGGGAAATCATCATCAATACAAAACAGAAAATCAACAATTACAATCCGCAGGCTTTGCTTTATGTGAAAGGAAAAAGGCCTTTAATTGTTCATTTAATTGCCAGCGAGAACAGATGGGACAAGATCAAAACCTATTTGAAATAATAGTTGTGCAGATACCTGATTATTTTGGATATATTTGATTATTATTAAAAACTATGGAAAAGAAACTCAAACTTTGGGACGCGGTAATGATTGTGATGGGATCGATGATCGGAAGCGGGATTTTTATCGTGAGCGCCGACATTATGCGGAATCTCGGCTCCGGCTATTGGCTCATCGTCGTTTGGCTGATCACTACCGTGATGACCGTTGCGGCGGCCATCAGCTACGGCGAACTTTCTGCGATGTTCCCAAAAGCAGGCGGTCAATACACTTATATTACAGAGATTTTCGGGAAACCGATGGGATTTCTCTACGGCTGGGGAATGTTCACGGTTATCCAGACTGGAACCATTGCCGCTGTGGCAGTGGCTTTTGGAAAATTTACGGCTTATCTTGTACCGAGTCTCAATGATGCAAAACCAATTTTCCAGAGCGGCGAATTCCAGATCACGTGGATTCAGATTCTGGCGATTGTTGTGATTCTGTTTCTGACCTTTGTAAACACGAAAGGTGTTCAATTCGGGAAAATCTTGCAAAATGTTTTCACTTCTTCCAAGATTATCGCGCTTCTGGGGCTGATTATTTTAGGCTTTGTTTTGATTAATCAATCCAATTGGAGTTCCAATATGAGCTTCGGCTGGGACGCTTTCCAAAATCTTAAAAACACCGAATGGACAGGAATCTCGGGTGCTACAATCCTTGGCGGAATTGCGGCTGCAATGGTCGGTTCGGTTTTCAGTTCGGTGGCCTGGGAAAATGTCACTTTCATTTCTGGCGAAATCGAGAATCCAAAAAAGAACGTGGTGAGAGCGATGATTCTCGGAACTTCTGCCGTGATGCTTCTTTATCTTTTGGTGAATTTTGTTTATCTGAACGCGCTTGACAGAGATTCTATCGCCTTCGCAGCCAATGACCGAGTTGCCGTTGCTGCAGCCGAAAAAATGTTCGGAAATGCGGGCACAATTATCATTGCGATTTTGGTGATGATTTCCACTTTTGGTTGTGTGAACGGAATCGTTTTGGCTGGCGCACGAGTTTTCCAAACGATGGCAAAAGACGGATTGTTCCTGAAATCTGCCGTGGAAAATAATAAAAATGGAGTTCCTGCAAAATCACTTTGGATGCAAGGCATTTGGGCAAGTTTACTTTGCCTGAGCGGACAATATGGAAATCTTTTGGATATGGTCTCCTTTGTGATCGTTCTGTTTTATATGTTGACGGTTTTTGGTGTGATTTATCTCAGAATCAAAAAACCTGAAATGGAAAGAGGTTACAGAACCTTTCTTTATCCGTTCACACCTGTCCTGTATCTTCTGATCGGAACCGCGTTTTGTATTTTGCTTTTGATTTATAAACCAGGTTATACTTTGCCAGGATTAGGATTGATCTTGCTGGGGTTGCCGGTTTATTTTTTTATCAACAAGAATGTCGTAAATCTTGATGATACTCAGTATGAAGATATATAAAATAATTTTTTAAAGTTACCAAAATTTGGTAAATTTGTCTTAATTAATAAAATTAACATGGCACGAAATACATCTGTTTCTTTAGGAAATCATTTTGAAGAGTTTGTGGATGACAAAGTTTCACAAGGCAGATTTAAGAATGCAAGCGAAGTGATTCGTGCTGGATTGAGACTTTTGGAAGAGGAGGAAAATAAATTACAATTCCTTAAAAATGCAATTAAACAAGGTATAGACAGCGGCATTGCAAAAGATTTTGAACCAGAAAACCATCTTGCAACTTTAAAAGCCAAAATGAAAAATGGCTAAATATTTCTTCACAAAAAATCTGTTGATGACCTTTCAGATATTTACGAATATACCTATCACTTTTGGTCGGAAAATCAAGCAGACAAATATTATGAAGAACTAATTAGTTATTGTCAAATGATCTCTGAAAATCCGAACATTGGTAAAAACTACAGTGAAATTGCTTCTGATATTTTTGGATTTCTTGCTAATCGACATATTATCTTTTACCGAATTTTTGACATTAATGAAATAGAAATCACCAGAATTATTGGTGCTAATATGGATTTAAAGTCAAGAATAAAAGATTAAGATTCAAGCAAAAACTCCTTATAATTCCCCAAAAACTTAACATCCGCACCAATCGCTCTCAGCTCATCAATCGAATTGATATAAAGAATGTCATCCCAACCACCGACAACGGTCACGAAGAAAAAATAATTGCCCAATTTGGTTTTCAAAGTTCGTGATTCGATTTTGCTCAGGTTCATATTTCGCCACGCAAAAACGGATAAAACCTGGTGCAATCCTCCCGCGTGATCTTGTGGCAACGTGATGAGCATCGCCGTTTTTTTGCCGATATTGTCAAGATGATTTTCGTAGGAATTCTCAGTTTTAGAAATGATGATGAACCGCGTATGATTTTCCTCAACATCGTGGATATTTTCGTTAAGGATTTTCAAACCGTATAACTCTGCGGCAAATTTATTCGCCACCGCAGCGATTTTTCTATCCGGATTTTCCGATACACGTTTCGCAGCAGCGGCTGTAGAAGCAAAATCTTGCTTCGGAACTTCGGGATAATTTGTATTCAGAAAATGAAAACTTTGCGCAAGCGCCTGCGGATGAGAATAGATTTTCGCTATGGCTAAATCATTTTCCTGCCCTGGATGAATCATCAGATGATGCGCAATCGGCATCACAGCTTCAGCTTCGATCTTGATTTCCGGCGTCTGATAAAGATAATCCAAAGTCATAGAAACCGTGCCTTCAATCGAGTTTTCCAGGGGAACCACCGCTTTGTCTACCTCATTATTCTGAACCGCCAGAAAGCAGTCCAGGATATTGGTTTTCGGAATCAATTCGTCATTAGGAAATAATTGAGTTGCGGTCAACTGCGTAAAGGAAGCTTCGGGCCCGAGGAATGCTATTTTCATTTTGCGAAATTAAAAAAATTTTTGAACCACAAAGGCACAAAAGTTTAAGTGTTACAAGAGGCTTCGACTCCGCTCAGCCTGACACAGTTAATGATTAAATTTTAGTATTAGAGTTGTCATCCTGAGCGGAGTCGAAGGATTCTCTATTGATGAATAATCTACTTTTGCGACTTTTGGCTTCGTCGAATGTAAGATTTGTGCTTAATTACTTTTTAGAAAAATCAAAGTTAAAATTAGCACTCAAGATAAAACCATTATTGTACTGAAACACATTTTTACCTTCCACTTCCCGTCCCAATTGAACCATCTGATTCAGATAACCACCTTCGATTCTGAGCAGATTATTAAACTTATAACCCAACAAAACGCCAATCCTATTCTGGTCAAAAATATTCTCACCCACATTCTTCCCGAAGCCAATCATCACTTCATCGTATACGGCAACGTAAGGCGTTTTATCCGCGATTGATGCTCCTTTCAAAGGCATCTGAAGACGAATCATATATCGCGCGCGGTTCATAAACGGATACTGGTCTTCGGAACTCAGATTGGCAGTAGAATATCGCCCGACCCAGCGCTGTTCCAGCATAAAACGATGCGACAAATCGATTTTCCCAATCTTGTCTGTGACCGTTGCCATCTCATAAATCCGGTGTTCGGTGAAATCTTTTCCCATTCCGTTGATCGGGATTTCGCCGTAAGGAAAAGTCTCTGCCCATGCATAACCTAAGCGCAATTGCAGGTTTGGATTGGGCTGATAATTGATCCCAAGACGCAAGAGACTCTGTTGCCAAGTCGTGATATAATCATTTCTCCGCCACTGATATTCGGTGTGAATGGAAAATTTCGAATCCAATTTGAAAGTGCCGTTATAAACATACCAGCCGATATTATTATGATCGCTGATCCGATTTTGTGCGGACAAAGCATTACAAATTAAACCAAAAAATAAGGCGCTGAAGAATAATTTTATCTTGGTAAAAACCATTTTGAAACGTTATCGATTTCTACAAAACTAATGATTCAGAAAGGCAAAAGCAAATGGGCTAAAACTATATTTGTTTAGCGCAAAGGCTAAAATTATTTGAAGTGAAATAAATATTTTAAGACAAGATGATTTCAAACGCGCTAAAACGTCAAAACTTCTTCGACAAGCTTATATATATGTCAGGCTGAGGCTCTCGAAGCCATTAAATATTATAATTTCTATTAATTAGTGTCTACGCTGATGGCGGGAACTTTATAATTATTATATTTTTTGTCCGGCTGCAGGATTCTGGCTCTCGTTAAAAGATCTTCGGCAATGAGAATCGAGTCGTTGTGAACTTCGATATCGTTGAGAAAAAATCTGGATTCTGATGTGAGGTTTAATTTTTTCTTAGCCTCGGAGATACTTACTTTATTCAGATTCAAAGGTTTTTTCATATTGATGTTGATCAATCCGTTTTTCACAAGGTCATCATACTGTTGGATTTGCGAAGACGGTGACTTGTAAACCTGAACACTCTCGATGTCCTTCGGATCAAAACTGTGAAGCAAAACATTGGAAACAATCACATTATCAACAATATAAATTGGATTAACTTCAGATTTTTGAGCGAGGGAAAATTGAACACAAAAGAAAACTGCGAAAGTAAGAATGAGATTCTTCATAAAATTTGATTAAATACTAAAGTTAAGAAAATTCTTTAATTTTTTTTCTGAATCCATTTAATTTGCATCACCTTTTTCGATGCCCTCTCTAATTTTTTCATCCACTTCTGCCTCTTCTTCCTCAGAAATCTGTAGCTGATCTGCATCATCTTCATTCCTGATTACCAAAGAGATCCAAATAGGAAAATGGTCGGAATCTACGCTTTTCAAAACCTTCATATCCACCAATCTGAAATGCGGACTCACGAAAAAATGATCCAGAGGCCAACGCAAAAACCAATACTTGGCGTGAAAAGTATTGAACATTCCACGGCCACGGCGAGGATCGAGCATTCCGCTGGATTTCAGGAACAGTTCTGTTGTTTTGGACCACGCCACGTCATTCAGGTCACCAAAAACGATAGCAGGTTTTCCGTAGGCTTCCGCCTTCTCGCCAACGAGGAGAATCTCTGCGTCGCGCTCTGTGCTTTCAGTATTTTCCTGCGGCACCGGCGGCGTCGGATGAATCCCAAACAACCTGACAATCTGATTATTATACTCCAAATCTGCAACAATAGACGGAATATCATCGTCAATCAGATAATTGATTTCATAGTTTTTGACGGGGAAATGGCTGTAAAACAACAATCCGTAAGTATTGGCAAGCGGCACCTCAATTTTGTACTGGTATGCCATCGTAACCGGTTTTAAAGCTTTTTTCCACTCTTCATCGGTTTCCAGAAAAAATAAAACCGACGGATCTTTTTCCTTCACAAGATCTGCCAGCATCTGATAATTCCGGTTGTGCTGATAGACATTGCAAACCAGAATATCCAAAACTTTTTCATCTGGATTGGGTTCCGTTTGATCGATCATTGTCTTGCCGAACTTGGTGTACGGAATAATGATATAGAACAGATACAGCGCGACCGCGATCTCAGAGATCAGCAAAACTTTATCATAAATCGATGGTTCTCCTACGGCAAAAGTCCATAAAAGCGCCAGTATCACGAGGATTACAAACTTCTGAAACCTTGGATAATCGAAAACCCTGAATGTCCAGAACGTATTTTTAATAGATGGAATAAAAACCGATAGAATCGCAAAAATGGAGAGTATCCAGTACAGACAATGTGAGAAACTTTCCATATAATTTACGACTTGATAGTCTTACCTAAAATAATTAAACTTCTTTTTTCGCCGTCCATCTCAGCGATATTTTTAAGATTCGCCCATAGTTCAAAACCAAATTTTTCGAACAAAGTCAGACTTGGAAGGTTATGAGCAAAGATAAATGCGAGAAGATTTTCGATTTCCAGACCTGGACATTTTTCTATGGATAATTCCAGAATCTGCTTTCCAAAACCTTTATCCCGAAATTTTTCATCAAGATAAATACTGATTTCCGCTGTTTTCTGATAAGCCGGTCTTCCGTAAAAATCCTGAAAACTCACCCAGCCGATTGTATTTTTCTGAGCATCCTCGACCATCCAAAGCGGACGAAATTCCGGATTATGCTGATGAAACCAATCGCGCTTGCTCTCCACAGAAACAGCCTCCAGATCAGCGGTGACCAGGCGTGATGCGACGGTAGAATTGTAAATTTCCACAATCACAGGAAGGTCATCTAAAGTCGCATCACGAAAAGTCATGTTTTTTATATGTTGATTTGATAATTTGTCAAACTGTAAAATCGTTAAATTGATTAATTGTTACTTTAAAACGATTTTACAAATTAACGATTCCACGATTTAAATAATTGAGTTAAACGCTTGTTCTAAATCGGCAATCAAGTCCTCTGCATCTTCAATCCCAACGCTTAGTCTAACCAAATCATCCGTGATTCCGAGAACGGCTCTTTTGTCTTCCGGAATCGACGCGTGGGTCATCATCGCAGGAAGATTCGCCAGCGATTCTACTCCACCCAAAGATTCTGCCAAAGTAAAAACCTTGACATTTTCCAGGAATCGAATCGCATCTTCTTTTTTTCCTGACTTAAAAGTGAAAGAAACCATTCCGCCAAATTCGGTCATTTGTCGCGTTGCCAAGTCATATTGTGGATGAGACGACAGTCCTGGATAGAAAATTTTATCTACCAAAGAATGATTCTCCAGATATTTGGCAATCTCAAAACCGTTATCCGAATGTCTCTGCATTCTGAGCGCCAATGTTTTGATGCCTCTCAACACCAAATAAGAATCGTGTGGACCGAGAATTCCGCCACTAGCAAATTGAATGAAATGTAATTTTTCGCCCAATTCCGCATCTTTCGCCACCAAAGCGCCGGCAATCACATCAGAATGTCCTCCCAAATATTTGGTTGCCGAATGCATTACAATATCAGCTCCTAAATCTAAAGGTTTCTGAATATAAGGCGTTGCAAATGTATTATCCACAGCCACCAAAATACCTCTATCTTTCACAGTATCAGCAACCATTTTGATGTCTACCAGTTTCATCAAAGGATTGGTTGGCGTTTCCAGCCAAATCAACTTGGTTTTATCGGTAATAACATTTTCCAATTCTTCCACATTATCAAAACCAATGAATGTAAATTTCAGCTGATATTTCTCGAATAATCTGGTGAAAATCCTGTAAGAACCGCCGTAAAGATCGTCTACAGCAATCACTTCATCGCCTGGATTTAATAATTTCAAAACGCAGTCAATCGCGGCCAGACCAGAACCAAAAGCCAAACCTCTCGCGCCGTTTTCGATACTTGCCAAAGAATCTTCCAAAGCCTGTCTCGTAGGATTTGCACCGCGTGAATATTCGTAGCCGGAAAGCAATTGTCCCGGACTTTTCTGTGCAAATGTGGATGTTAAAAATACAGGAACATTCACTGCGCCGGTTGCCGGCTCGTGCTGTTGCCCACCGTGTATTACTTTTGTATTGAATTTCATAATATTTAATTTACCAATCTAAAAATCTAACAATGTAACAATTGAATTTATTGGTAAACTGTTACATTGGTATATGATTACATTAATTTTACATTTTTATCGCCGACTTCACTGCAAATTCCTCAGCCATCTCGCCTATCCATTGCGCAACATCTTCTTCGCTGGTTGCTCTTTGGTAGGTATGTCCGATGGAGACCAGGATTTGGTGGAAGAATCTTTTCATTTCATCCACAGGCATATCCTTGGTCCAAAGGTCGATCCTGAGTGCTTCCATCGCTTTGCTGTCCCAAACCGAAATCATCGCGGCCTTGGTTTCTTGTCTTTTGATGCCGCCATCTTCAGCTTTCCAAAACATTTTTTCCGGAACGTGATTATCGTCCAGTTCTACGTCTATAACTATTTTTGTCTTTTTCATTACTTATAATATTAATATTTTCTTAAACACAAAGTTCGCAAAACCGACGAACTTAAATAAGATTTATAATTCTAAAACTCTTTTAACGCTCAAACTCTCCGACTTTCAAACTCTCAAACCTATTTCGGCCTGTAATCCGAACCATTAAAAATTTCCGTAGCATTTCTTTTCAAAAACACAGGTAATTTCTCTTCCGGATGAGCTTTTAAATAGTGTTTACAAATTTGCCAGCCTGTCCAGATGGCGATTTGTGGCGAACTTTCCCGGTCCACTTCGGTGTAGAATTTTGAGAACGGTCCCACTGTAATGAAACGCTCGGCCAGATTAGGTTCGGGGCTGAACAGCAGGTCGTTTTCCACAAAATAATTCCAGATGTTAGCTTCGTTTGCCACCGCCCAATCGTACTGTTCCTTGGTATAATTGATTTTCAGATAATCCGGGACCTCTGGTAAAAAAGCATCTTGGAGGATTTGAATTTTGCCCTGATAAACCATCTGGTCCAAAAACTTCTGTCCATCCTGTGGCGCAGGTACCAAGCGGGCTGCAAAAAACGCCGATACCTTGGGAACCATATTCTCGGGATTCATCGATTTTTGGAAGTAAAGCTCCAGGCCTCTGTAATTTTTATTACGATCGCCCATGAAAGCCGTAATATCGACAAACAGCATATTCTGATCTTCGCGAAGGAAAATCGGGTCAATGACATTCTGAGGATCGATTACCGATGAATACAAATATACATGAGGCGGAACGAATTGAGGAAAATAATTTTTGATATGAGAAAAAAGATCTCTTAGTTCTTTGTTCAGTTTTGTTTTATCAATCTTGGCAATCGCCTCTTTATAAACCCGGATTTCCATCGTATCCTTCCTTCTTTCACAATATTCCGAATCCGGAACGGAGCCTTGAAACCAGGGATATATGGCTTTAAAATCCTCCAAACCGACTTTAGAATCATAGAATTCTCCGGACAGATCAGTCACTTCCACTTTCCTGACCGGATTCTTGATTTCGATATTCCATTGGTTTTCATTTTCTTTTTTGCAAGAACTCAATCCCAAAACTAAAACCGCAGAAATCGTGATATATCGGAAAAACTTCATTATTTTTACATTAAGATTTTCGAAAATCAAAAATAACGCTTTAAATCTTCAATCAAGAATTTTAACAAAATATTATGCAGACAAAAAAAGTAATAGATCATATCGTCAATTGGCTAAAAGATTATGCACTTAAAGCCAACTCAAAAGGTTTTGTAGTAGGTGTTTCGGGAGGAATTGATTCTGCAGTGGTTTCCGTTTTGGCAGCGAAAACCGGTTTGCAAACTTTGGTTTTGGAAATGCCGATTCGTCAAAAAGCTGACCAAGTGGACAGAGCTCAAGACCACATTGAATTCCTAAAATCGAATTTTCCAAATGTAGAGGGTTTCCGGGTCGATCTTACACCGACCTTTGAAAACTTTGAAAAGACGACCGATGGTTACAAAGATGATTCGCCGAATAAAAATCTGGCCGAGGCTAATACCAGATCCAGATTAAGAATGGTTACACTATATTATTATGGACAGATCAATGGACTTTTAGTAACCGGAACAGGAAACAAAGTGGAAGATTTCGGAGTCGGATTTTTCACAAAATATGGTGACGGCGGCGTAGACATCTCTCCTATCGCTGACCTTTACAAGACTCAGGTTTACGAGATTGCTAAGGAATTAGGTATCCTGGAAAGCATCCAAGTTGCTAAACCAACAGATGGACTTTGGGAAGTGGAGCGAACCGATGAAGATCAGATTGGCGCAACTTATCCAGAGTTGGAATGGGCCATGGAACAGCAGGAAGCCGGAAAAACGGAAGCAGATTTTGAAGGAAGACAAAAAGAAGTCATGTCGATTTATCTGAAATTCAACAGAGCGACTCAGCATAAGATGAATCCGATTCCTGTTTGTGAGATTCCGAAAGAATTTAAATGATTTTCAGAACTATACATTTCTCACTCAGATTAAGTTGATTTGCAGATTCTACAAAAAAATCTTTCGAATCAACTTATTTTGCGAGAAATCCAATTAAAATCCAAATCCAATCAAAATCTATGAAAAATAAAATTCTACTTTATGCTTTTTGCCTTTATTCGTTCTCGTCCACGGTCTTGGCTCAAGAAACCAAAACTGAAGAAACAGCAGCCTCTGCTCCGGTGGAGGTCATTGACAGATTGAATATTCCCGGCCCGATCACCTTTAACGATGGTGAGTTCATTCTCGCAATGAGCAAACAAAATTCTGCAACTTGGGCGCAGCAGCAATATATTTTGCGCGATGATGATCTCAAAAATTACAAAGAGCTGATCAACATTTCCTACTTTGACAAGGAAATTGATATGGAAACAGCTGTCAAACAAAAAGTGGATTTCATAGAAAAACGAAAGAGCAAGGACAAAAACACTTTTATGGATGTCACGGAAAGTCCCGATGGCAAAGAAATTATCGTGGACTATCTAACCACGGACACACCCAAAGAAGGCGAAAGTTTTGCTGAGTATAACCTGGATCGGTTCAAAAGTTATGATGTCAACGGCAAAAAATCATTCGTCATTTTTTCTTATTCCAAAAGAACTGCCGGAGACCTGAAATATGCGGCCCGGTCCTTGTCAAAGGAGCGTAGCCGACTCATGGAAGCAGCGATTAAGACGGCAATTCCACCCGTCACTTACAAACCAACTGCCGTAGAACCAAAGAAATAGAAAGACCAGAGATCCAAGATGCCTGAAATGAAAAATGATGACGCAATTTACATGCAGCGCTGCCTCGAGTTAGCCGGAAAAGCTCTGGGCAACACTTATCCCAATCCTTTGGTAGGCTCTGTGATTGTGCACAATAATAGAATTATCGGTGAGGGTTTTCATAAAAAATCGGGTGAGCCGCATGCAGAAATCAACGCCATCAATTCTATCAAAGACGAAGACAAACATCTCATTCCGGAATCTACGATTTACGTTTCCCTGGAGCCTTGTGCGCATTTCGGCAAAACGCCACCTTGTGCTTTGAAAATCGTAGAGCTGGGTTTTAAAAAAGTCGTCATCGGCGCTATGGACAGCCACGACAAAGTTAATGGCAAAGGAAAAAAAATCATTGCTGAAGCAGGCATCGATGTTGTTTCCGGCGTTTTGGAAAAAGAATGCAGAGCGTTGAATAAAAGATTTTTCACTTACCACGAAAAAAAACGACCTTTCATCATTCTGAAATGGGCGCAATCTGCGGACGGCTTTATGGACAGAGATTTTAAGCCTGTTCAAATCAGCAATTCACTTTCGAAGCAGTGGGTTCATCAGATGAGAAGTGAGGAACATGCGATTTTGGTTGGAAAAAACACAGCGCTTCATGACAATCCGAGTTTGACCGTCCGTGAAATCGAAGGGCGGAATCCGATCAGGATTTTGATTGATTTTAACCTGGACATTCCTAAAGATTTTAAGATTTTCAACAGCGAAGCGGAGACCATCATCTTTAATTCGATGCAAAACTCGGAAGATCAACATCTGAAGTTCATCAAAATAGAAAAAGAAAATGCAATCCGTCAGATTTTAGACCAATTATATGAATTACAGATCCAGTCGGTGTTGATTGAAGGTGGCAGATTTACGCTTCAGCAATTCATCGATCAGGACCTTTGGGATGAAGCCGTCGTTTTAAAGAATCCGGATTTGTTCCTGGAAAACGGAACCAGAGCTCCGGAATTCAGCCTAATTCCACAAAAAATCCAAAAACTAAGAGGCACGGAAGTGCTCTGCTTCACCAATCTGGGCTTTGATGAATATCAGAATGGCAGCTCGGAAAAATTTCCGTAAATTCGCATCTTTGAATCTTGTATGAAAAATCTGAGCGCACCGGTTAAAGGTTTGATTTTTTCTCTGTTGGCGATGGCTTTTGCCTTTGCGATCTACTTTTTGTTTTTAGCAAAACCGAATTATTATCTGGTGGACAATCCGACGCCGGAGACTTATTATTTCAAAATCAATAACGGCGATCAGAAAATCTTATCTGCAGGACAATACCTCAAAGTAGAGCTTAATAAAGGTAAGAATACGATTCAGGTTTTTGACCAGAACAAGCAGAAGCTGTATGATTCCGCTTTTAATGTGCAGAAAGTCAGAGGTTTGATCAATATCACCCACAAAGATTATTACATTAATACACAATATTATGGCTACGGCCTTAACAAAGATTCCCTGATTGCAGCACAGCCGGGAATCGAGATTGACAAGAAACAGTACCTTGGCGATGTCAAGAAAACAAACCGCCTGTACAACGAAGATTTTTATTACAATCTGGATGAAAATTATGATAAGATCATTAAGAACGTCGCCAAAGTAGAAAGCCGATCCAAGATTTTCCGCAAGCAGGATTTCATCAATTATTATAACAATTATTACAAATTTTAGATCTGATTCAGATTATCATTCACCAACCATCATTTATCATTGATCATAATGGACCACAATAAAGTTACCCCTTACAACACCGAGTACAGCAAAAAAAGCCAGGTAGAAGACATGTTCGATAATATCGCACCAAAATATGACCTTCTGAATCATGTGCTCTCAATGAAAATTGACATGCTATGGAGAAACAAGCTGGTCAATTGGCTGAAACAGGATAATCCCAAACTGGTTTTGGATGTGGCAACGGGAACCGGAGATCTTGCCATTGCAGTTCAAAAAGGCACTCAGGCAGATGTTGTGGGTCTGGATCTTTCCCAGCAGATGCTGAATGTGGGCATAGAAAAAATCAGAAGACAAAAACTGGACGGCCACATCGCCATGCAGAAGGGCGACGCAGAACAACTTCCCTTTGAGGACAATAAATTTGATGGTCTTACCGTTGCTTTTGGAGTGAGAAATTTTGAAAATCTGGAAAAAGGACTTTCTGAACTCAGAAGGGTGACGAAGGAAAACAAAAGCATCTACATCTTAGAATTCTCTAAAGTAGAAGGATTTCTGGCACCGTTTTATATGTTTTACTTCAAGAATATTTTGCCTGCCATCGGGCGTCTGGTTTCCAAAGATAACCGCGCTTACACCTATCTCCCGGACTCTGTGAATGCCTTTCCGTTTGGGGAGAAAATGAAAACGATATTGCTGAATACAGGTTTCAAAAAAGTAGAATATAAAAAACTGAGCCTCGGCATTGCCACCATCTATAAAGCCACCAAATAAGCATGAAAAAGCGACTGATCACGATTTTTTTGTCTGCAGCACTGTTCGGATCTCAGCTCCAGGCGCAGACTTTCAATAATCTCTTCCGCACCAGGGACCGGATGGATAATATGGAGCATACGGATTTTCGTAAGTTTTCTTTCGGCTTCTACCTGGCCGCCAATAATTTTGATTACAAATTGAATCTTGACCCTCAGCTCGGAATGGATGGTAACAAAAATCTTGTGGAATCCAAAGGCAGCTACAGCTTTGGTGCCGGTCTGATTGGAAGAATGAGGCTTAACGAGATTTTCGACCTCCGCGTGGAGCCGGGCTTGCACTTTGTACAGCGCGATCTCACATTCAACACGTTTGACAGGGTCAATGAGCTGTATCCTTCCGGAGTACTATTGCCGGATGGCAGTTTTTCAGAAGTAATCACCACGCCTGGTGATGAACAGATCAATAAGATCGTAAAATCTACATACATCGACATTCCTATTTTATTGGAAATCCACGGTGACCGGTGGTATAACTCGCGTCCGTACGCCGCTGCCGGAATCAATTACATGGTGAATCTGCAGTCCAACGAAACTTCCGAAAGTGATAACTACACCAATGTTTTCCGCTCTACTACGCATAACTTTGGCTGGTCGGCAGAAATCGGCATCCAGTTTTACTTTAGCCGTTTCAAGCTCACGCCAGCGCTGCGCGGGACGTTCTTCACCAATAATGAATTGGTGGCAGACAAAGCTACCACGCCGCCTTACTGGTCATCGGCGATATCCACCATGCAATCCAGAGCGTTCATGTTCGTTCTGAAATTCGAATAAAAACTTACAAGAGCGTCAAGAGATGCTCTTTTTTTATGGCGTGCCCTTTTATTTTAAGCCCACGCTAGTTCCATCAGCCAAAAAATAAAAGGTCGGTCTGCAGGCAGTCGCTTTCACTGCTGTCTCCACCGCTGCAGCCCCCTTCACAGCAGTAAAGAGCTCCGACAATGCCTTCCGCCCTCACGCGCTGCGCAAAATACACACCTGCAGCACAAAATCATGAGAGATAAAACGCCGGGAACATTAAATTTAAACACTTAACAATCAACCATAAAAGCTCACTTTTTAACAAATCCACAATAAGGCGTTCATTCATCATTAATTTTTAGTATTTTTGTAAAAGTTAGAATTTAATTCTGGTTATGCTAAGCGAGTTAGAGAACAACTTTTCTGTGTTGGAAAAAAAGATTCTGAATCTTCACAAAAAATTCAGCAACCTTTCGGAACAGTATGCAGAACAGCAAAACGAGCTGAACCAGCTGAAGGAAGATTATGCAGAGGAAAAACGCAAAAACCAGATATTGGCAGAAGAAAATAAAGAATTAAAATTACACTCAGCGATATCCGGAAACGCAGAACACAACAGGCTGATGAAAAATCATATCAACAGGCTGGTCAAAGAAATAGACATGTGCGTCTCCGAACTACAAAACAGCGGTTTATAAGATGGATTTCAGAAGAATAACAATCAATATTGCCGGGAGAAACTATCCGCTGAACGTGCCTGCTGCCGAGGAAGAAACCCTTAGGAAAGTCGGGAAACAGATAGAAAGTATGATCAAGGATTTCGAGGCCAGCTTTGATGTGAGAGACAAGCAGGATGCGCTCGCAATGTGCGCCTTGAAACTTGGAACCAATGCAGAAGTATATTCTTTAAACAACGATAAAAATATTAAAAATACAAACGAGCGTGTGACAAAAATCAATGCGCTCCTGGAACAGCTGGAAAAGTAATATCCGGCTACAAGTTGCCTACAATAGTTCTAACACAAAGAAGTAAACTCAACAATTAAAAATTACCGGACGAAAGTTCATCCGATGGCGTGCTGCCCAGCGCAGATTACAGAAGATGAAAAACAGTTCAAATCGTGTTTTTATGGAGTTTACTCTATAACTGAACTGTTGTAGGTTTTTTTTATGTGAAAAGTTAGAGCTGATAAGTAAGATGGCTTGCAAATAATCAAAAAAAAATATTTTTCTTTTAAAATTTTACTTTTAACTAATTAAAAGGCAATTAAACTCAATATATATAAATTTATGGATACAATTACCATTATCATCGGTGTTGTCGCACTTCTGGCAGGAGCTGTAGCAGGACTTTTCTTCGGGAAAAGCTCTATCAACTCTAAGGCTAAGTACATGATAGAAGATGCCAAGAAAAGCGCCGAAAACATTATAGAAAAAGCCAATGTTCAGGCAGAAGCCGTTAAAAAAGAAAAACAGCTCCAGGCCAAGGAAAAATTCCTGGAACTGAAATCCCAGCACGACGCAGACATCCAGTCCAGAGAAAAGAAGATGCAGGAATCTGAAAAACGCATCAAGGACAAAGAACACAAGCTGAACGATGAACTCAGCAAAGCCGGAAAACTTGAAAAAGAGCTGGAAAGACAAATCGCAGATTACAACAAAAAACTCGAGATCGTACAGAAAAAGCAGCACGACTTGGAAATCGCAACAGCACAAAAGGTAGAAATGCTCGAAAAAATCTCCAACTATTCCGCAGAGGAAGCTAAAAACGAGTTGGTAGAATCTCTAAAAGCTGAAGCCAAAACCAAAGCATCTGCTCATGTGCAGAGCATTATGGAGGAAGCGCAACTCAATGCTAAAAACGAAGCTAGAAAAATCGTGATCCAGACCATTCAAAGGATTGGAACGGAGCAGGCCGTTGAAAATTCGGTTTCAGTATTTAATATTGAGTCGGATGAAATCAAAGGTAGAATCATTGGACGGGAAGGTAGAAACATCCGTGCGCTGGAAGCGGCCACAGGTGTAGAAATCATTGTGGATGACACGCCGGAAGCCATCTTGTTATCTTGCTTTGATCCTGTGAGACGAGAGATCGCAAGATTGTCCCTGCACCGTTTGGTTACGGATGGAAGAATCCACCCGGCGAGAATTGAGGAAGTGGTGGACAAAACGAGAAAACAGATCGAGGAAGAGATCATTGAGGTTGGAAAGAGAACGATTATTGACCTGGGCATTCACGGATTGCACCCGGAACTCGTGAAGATTGTGGGAAGAATGAAGTTCCGTTCTTCTTACGGGCAGAATCTTTTGCAACACTCCAGAGAAGTGGCGAATATCGCGGCGACTATGGCTGCAGAATTAGGATTAAACGTAAAACTAGCCAAAAGAGCCGGATTATTACATGATATTGGTAAAGTTCCGGAGCAGGAATCCGAATTGCCACACGCATTACTCGGGATGCAATGGGCAGAGAAGTATGGCGAAAATGCAGAAGTGATTAACGCGATTGGTGCTCACCACGATGAAATTGAGATGACGTCTTTGCTATCGCCGATTATCCAGGTTGCGGATGCGATTTCCGGGGCAAGACCTGGAGCACGCAGACAGGTTCTGGAATCTTATATCCAGAGATTGAAGGATCTGGAGGCGGCAGCCTTGAGTTTTGAAGGTGTTTCCAGCGCTTATGCGATTCAGGCTGGTAGAGAGCTGAGAGTGATGGTAGAAAGCGGTAAAGTGAACGATGAAAATGCTTACCAACTGTCTTATGACATCTCGGAAAAGATCCAGAATGAACTGACCTACCCTGGTCAGGTAAAAGTAACCGTGATCCGCGAAACCAGAGCGGTGAATATCGCGAGATAAATCAAGACTTTATATAGTACAGGCTTCCAGTTTTGGGAGCCTTTTTTTATGACAAAATTTCACCTCGGAAATGACAAAATTTCATCAGGTATATCCTGGCATATTGTTGGAAATATGAGTGTTAAGTTCATTAAAATAATTGTTTAACCTTTTAAATTGAGTTTGTTATGTCAATCGTAAAGCGAAACACTGGCGAACTGTTCCCTGCCAGTCCGAGAACATTGTTCGACGACTTTTTCAGCCGCGAACTTTTTAACTGGGGCAATGATAATTTTTCGGCTACACGATCTACCCTTCCGTCTGTCAACATCAAAGAGCGGGATGACCGTTTTGAAGTTGAAGTGGCTGCTCCCGGTATGGAGAAGGAAGATTTCAAAATCACGCTGGAAGGTAATCTGCTGAGCATCTCTTCTGAGAAAAAAACAACCAATGAAGAGAACAATGCACAGTATATGCGCAAAGAGTTCAGCTATCAATCCTTCAGCAGAACCTTTGAACTGGCTAAAGATGTGGTGGATGAAGACAAGATCGAAGCTACTTATGAAAACGGTGTTCTGCGCCTGTTGATCCCGAAAACGGAAAAGGCTAAAAAGCAGGAACCCAAACTTATCGAAATTAAATAACAGCAACAAGGCTTCCATGATTTGGAAGCCTTGTTTTCTGTCTTTTAGTACCAGGTGTTGCTGGTCTAAATCCTCTTATTCTTCTGTAACCTGCTGGCAATTGTGTAATCCATTCCTTAATAATTCTGCGGCCACAGTTTCACTGATCCATGATCTCAGCTTTTTTGGGGATTAGACTAATGCCTTTACGAATACAACGGAATCAAACCAACTGACAAAGAAGTTCACTACTTTACCAACCGTTTTTTCTATTTTCAAAATTACTGTGTCGACTTTGAAAATTACTGTGTCGACTTTGAAAATTACATTGTTGATTTTGAAAACTGT
>DBLQ01000045.1 GCA_002297505.1 Flavobacteriales bacterium UBA720 | reverse complement strand
CCCGAAAATTTCCTGCTGCAAAGCCGGATCATCCCATGTACTTGGATAGAGCACCGTAGGCTCCACGTACCTTGAGGCTACATCGTAACGCCCACCGATAACCACTTTTTCCGGAATGATATAAGACGCTACCCGCTCGGCATCGTGCTCGCTGATCATCCTTGCCAGATCCGGACTCTCCTGCGGATTATCGCCGTACATTTTCCTGATCGAAGCTTTCAAGCGGTCAATAAATTCTTCTGCAATGCTTTCGTGCACGTAGACGTAGCCCGGCGCAATACACCATTGTCCTGAAATTGCATTATGTCCCCACGCAATTCGGTCTACAGCGATGTCGAGATTCGCTGTTTCATCCACGATGGTAGGATTTTGCCCACCCAGTTCAAGAATGATAGGTGTAAGATTTTCCGCAGCAGCTCTCATCACCACTTTTCCAACGTTGGAACTTCCGGTAAAGAATATAAAATCAAATGGCAACTGAAGCAGTTCGGTAATCTCTTCCCTGCCGCCGGTCACAATATTGACCGCTTCCGGCTCAAAGTATTGAGGAATAAGTTCCTGAAAAAGAGCTGCCACGGTAGGCGTGGTATTGGCAGGCTTCAATACCACAGGGTTTCCGGCTGCCAGGGCTGCAATGGCCGGATCCAGCAGAAGTAATACCGGTGCATTAAAGGGCCCGATCACCAGGGTAGAGCCAAAAGGCTCTTTATAAATGATGCCGCGGTTACCAGTAGCTTCAAGACCTTTGGGAATTTCTACTTGCTCCGGAGTCATAAGTTGTTTCAGATTATCTTTATAATACTTAATCACACCCAGCGGAACTGTGATTTCAAAAAGCTGTTCGAAGGAGGGCTTGTGAAAATCCTGGTATAATGCCTTGCAGAAAGCTTCTTGATTGTCTCTCAAAAATTTTTCCATCCTGTTCAGTTGGTCCATACGCCACTCATAAGTTTTGGTGGCATCGGTATAAAAAAACTCTTTCTGAACGTCTAGTATGTTTTGAAATTTATTCATTTTTTATGTTTTTAGATCATTTATTATTATCTCAATCTTCAGTTTTTATTGTTTCCTGAGAAAAATGCAAAGGCGTAGTTGAGCTGTATTGCTATAATAACAGCAATGCTGAGATAGGGATTGATAAAGCATAGCAATGCACCTATAAAGTAGAAAGCTTGGGCAGAGATAATCCGTTTTCGGATGGGATCATAAACCTCCTCACGATGCTCCTCATTGATGAAACCCTTTCTGTAGGCATAATTCCAATTGATATAAAGAAATACTCCGAGCAATAGAATATTGACCCAGTATAGCATCACAGAAAATTTGAAGCTGATATGATCGCCTAGAAAAGCCGTGGAAAATGGCAGTACTGAAACAAAAAGCAGAAAGAGCAGATTGATCCAAATCAGATTTCTATCACTCTTTTCAATGTGTCTGAACTGTGCCGACTGGCCCACCCAAAATATTCCAGCGGTCATAAAGCTGAGAAAATAAACTAAAAATTTGGGCATCAATGCAAAAAAAGCATGCATCAGTTCTAATTCCGTCTCGTGGCCTTCCAGTTCAGGAACTTTGATTTCCAGGACTAAAAGAGTCATTGCGACGCCAAAGACAGCATCACTAATGGCATTGATACGCTCGGCGTTCTGGCCGGCGAGCTTATTAAAAGTAAGTTTCATTTTTGAAAAGATATTTTATTAAAAATTGACTCTTAAGAAAGGTCCTATATTAAAATCCCTGTGCGAACTTTTACCGTGCTCTTCCACTTCTACACCCAGCCCAAATCCGATTTTCTCATTGTATTGTGCGCCGAGTTTCAACTGTTGTGTACTGAACTGATGTCCGGATTCATAGTTAATGGCAGTACGTGCTTCCAGACGGGTCACAAGCCTCCATTTTTCGCCAATTTCCGGAAGGTAACCAAGGACCAGGAGTATTTGAGCATCGGGATCCTTAGTCACCGCAGTTGATAAATTGGTATAAATGAGCCACTTTTCACTTTCCTTAAGATATTGCAGCCCGAGGCGTGCGCTGAAAGGATAATGCGAGGTGGCGTAAGTGCCTGCAGTAATTCCGAAATGGTTTTTAAAATTGTAAGAAAAAATATTATAGTTTACGAAGCCGGGATGTTCGGTTTTGTATTCGGGAAGATGCATTTCGCTGCGGGAAATAACTGTCCATCTTGCGTCCTGATCAATCTTTTGAAGAAAGAAAAACTCAGAAGTAAGTCCCTTATGTCCTGCCATTAGGTCGATGTAAACTTGCGACTGGGATTTCAGTATTCCGCACATCAATATGAAAAATACCGAAAAAGCGAATAATTTTTTATTCATATCCATTGAAATTAAGTGTAAATTGTAATCTCTTCCAGACGTGGAGACTCTCAAAAATTGATCACTGACGAAATAATCCTTTCGTAGTGAGAGGATTATTTTGTCAATATTAAAATGGTTTTGGCCTTAGTGCGCCTGGCCAATATCCAGACGGTCAAATTGACCTTCGGCGTTCTGGTGGAATTTGAAAAAAACCCTGAAGGTTCCCCATTTCCCAGCTTTGAAGTTCCCTGTAATATCTTTACCAGCATTTTCGACAGTGTCTATGGTAAGAAACTTTTCTTCACCACATGCTTCTTTCACAAAACCCTGAAAACTTCTAGGACTTCCGTCGTCCGTCATCGTAGGACTGGCTGTAAAATAAGATAGAAAGGTTTTGCTGTCGCCATTTTGCCAAGCTGTCATGGCAGCGTTCACTTTAGGATTTGTAATTTTTGATAAGTCCATCGTTTCGTGTGTTTTTGTTGTTAATTTTTGATTTTCAGTTTGTTGTTGCGTATTCTCTTTAGTTTTATTTTGTGCGCAGGCAGTTAAAGAAATAAAAACCATTGCCGGCAGCATTAGAAAAAGTAAATTTTTTCTCATCATTCGTGTTTTAGGATTTATACATCTTTAAGCGGATGCTGAAAATAGATGATCAAAAGATTAAGAAAGAGAAACGGAAGTTCCACAGCTACACCTTTAAAATCCTTATCTAAAAGATGAAAGCAGATGATCAGCAAAATCCCTGCAGCCATCAGAAAATTACCCCATACGAAGGTTTTGGGGAAAAGGATCAAAATCGCAGCGAGAATTGTGATGACTCCATTGATCATGAGTCCTGTTTTACTAAATCCCCATTTTCCAAACATCTCCATCATCTCAGTTTTAGCAGAGAACATTGCATAGCCCTGCTTGAATCCCATAAAGACGGCCACCAGAATCAGTACAGCGTTAATAATTTTAAGTATCATTGTGTTTCTTAAAGGTTTAATTTTTATTAATTTCGGCTGCGTACATCACTCCGCCATAGCGTGATTTCCGTTCGCCTGTTTTTTCAATTTTTGAATAACCAGCATTTAGGAAAAGCTGCTTCAAATCCTTGAATGGAATAGGATATGGCTCCCACTGGCTAGGCACCGAATGATCGTACTCTATAATAATCCATCTCTCATTTCCAGCCCTGAAATGCTTTTCCATCCTGTGAATGAGCATTTGTTTTTCCCGGATAAAATGTAGCGAATTGGCAAGCAGTATTCCATCCAGCGGAGGGAATGTTAAATCATCATTTTCAAAATCAGCCTTTATAAAATCGATTTTTACATCGTTATAAGATTTTAATAGTTTCTGCTGACTGTGATCAACCGCAATGATATCACTTCCCGACGACAGCTGCTGAGCTAAAGCGTAAGTAAAAGTTCCGCTTCCGCAGCCCATATCTGCCCAAAGTTCAGTTTTTCCTGAATCCAACTCCGGTAACAATAATCGCGCTTCTTCGATTTCCATAAAAAATAAAATTGGGAATTGAAGCTATTTCAATTCCCAATTTTGAAAGAGCTTGTCAGTACGTTATTACCTCGTCGTGTATCCGCCGTTAGCAAAAATCGTCTGTCCTGTGATCCACCATCCGTCAGTTACCAAAAACTCTACTAACGGAGCAATATCTCTAATATCCGTAAGACCACCCAATGCTGCCGCCGACTTGTGGTAGGCTACTGCATCATCAGATTCCTGGCCATAGAAGAATGGCGTATCCATTGGGCCAGGTGCCACAGCGGTTACAGAAATTCCTCTTGCGCCAAATTCCTTAGAAGCTGCTCTGGTGAAGTGCTCTACAGGAGCCTTCATTCCGGCATAAGTAGAGTAAAGACCAGTGTAAGCTGCAAGAAGTGAAGTTACGATAGTACAGATTTTTCCGTGGTCAGCCACTTTTTTCCCTGCCTCCTGAAGGAAGAAATACGCCACCTTAGAGTTGATGTCAGACATTGTATCGTATTCCTTTTCGGAAGTTTCAGTAAATGGTTTTTTCAATACCATTCCCACCGTATTGATGGCGATATCGATAGATCCATATTTACTGATGGTTTCGTCGAAAAATTTGGTAATGTTTTCAACATTTGTGAGGTCTGCCTGGAACAAGAATGCCTCTGCGCCAAGAGCTTGCACATCAGCCAAAGTCTTTTCGCTTTCTGCTCTGGAGCTCTCGCTGTTGTAATGAATCGCCAGTTTTGCACCCTTTGCTGCAAAATCTCTGCTTAATAATCCACCTAAGTTTTTGCCACCTCCGGCAATAAGGACAACTTTCCCTTTCACATCGTGTTTTGACATAATAAAAATATTTTATTGTTTTTGTAAGACAAAAGTCAGAAAACGGAATTATAAAATCATGGTGAAATTTTACGATTTTTGAATTATAAATCTAACGAATCAATATAAATATTTAAATTATTGATAATTTTTAACTTTATTCTTTATCAATTTATAAAAAATAAATTGTTACAGAAGTGAAATTTCCATCCATAAAATATTCCAATTTTCGAATACTTATTTTTCATAAATATCGAAAAAATTTCAGTCGAACATGTATAAGCGTATAAAATAATGTATATCGAGAATTATGGACTGTAAGAAATCAAGAAAATATGCTTTAAAATGCCGGGAGAAAAGCAAATTAAAGACTGAGGTCAATGATTTAGGCTACCGTTCACTTAATAGCATAAAAAAATCCTACAACATACGTTGTAGGATTGCGATCCGGACGGGACTCGAACCCGCGACCTCCGCCGTGACAGGGCGGCATTCTAACCAGCTGAACTACCGGATCAATTTTTTGAAAAGTAATTGATAAAACTTTATGCGATCCGGACGGGACTCGAACCCGCGACCTCCGCCGTGACAGGGCGGCATTCTAACCAGCTGAACTACCGGATCTTTGCCATAACCTTGGGCTATCACCCTCTGTTATTGTGGTTGCAAAAATACAACAATAATTCACATCTCCAAATTTTTTCCACAAAAAAACACCTTCCAAAAGGAAAGGTGTTCATTTTCAATTATATTATTTTCTTACAAATAAGAATTTAATTTTTCTGCAATCACTTCTTTTGAGGCTACGCCAACGATTTTATCTACAACTTCCCCATTTTTGAAAATTAAAACGGTAGGAATATTTCGGATTCCGTAATCTACGGAAACCTGCTGATTATTGTCTACATCTACTTTTCCTACAACTGCCTTACCTTCAAAATCTGCTGCTACCTCTTCAATGATTGGTCCCAGCATTCTGCACGGTCCGCACCAAGTAGCCCAAAAATCTACCAAAACTGGTTTGTCTGAATTTAGCACTGTATCCTTAAAGGATTGATCTGTAATTTCTACTGCCATGATTTCTTTTTCTTTATTGTTTTATGAAACAAAATTAGTCAATTTAAAATTGATTTTATCTGTCAATTATCTATGTAAACTATCAGCTTTTTCTATAACGAACTGCTTTCCTATTTCTTCCAATGCATTCACAAACGTATCAATATCAGACTTTTTCGTGAAGTGACTGAAAGAGACTCTCACCGGTGTAGAATTCTCCAAATCCTCTTCCGATAAAACGGACATCAGCACCATCGACGGTTTTGCAGCTCCGGAACTACAGGCACTTCCCTGAGAGATGGCTATTCCCTTCATATCGAGCTGCAACCCGATTAACGGATTTTTATACGGTAGCAGTATATTGAGAACCGTGTAAAGACTCTCATCATCTGCGCTCCTGCCATTGAATTTGATTCCGGAAATCTTCTCTTTCAATTGTTCGATGGCATAGTGCTTAATCTCTGTAATATGGCTTTTATACTCCTCCATCCTGGCCTGAGCAATTTCCCAGGCTTTTCCCAAGCCTGCAATTCCAGTAACATTTTCAGTACCAGCTCTGAGACTTCTCTCCTGTGGTCCGCCAGTAATAATGCCTTTTAAACCGGAAGATTTTCTCACAAACGCAAATCCAGCACCTTTCGGTCCGTGGAATTTGTGTGCACTGCAAGAAGCGAAATCGACTAGAATTTTAGAAAAATCCAAATCCATATGTGTCATTGTCTGCACCGTATCGGAATGGAATAAGGCGTTATTTTCTTTGCAAAGATGCGCCACTTTTTCGATGTCCAGAATATTTCCGATCTCGTTATTGGCGTGCATCAACGTGACCAGCGTTTTTTTGTCTGATGATTTTAAAGCGACTTCCAATTGATTCAAATCAAAATCACCGCTGGTATTTGGTCTTAGGTAAACCAACTCTACACCTTTCAATTTCTTCATTTCAAGGCAAGTTTCGGCGACACATTTGTGCTCCAAGGCGGAAGTGATGATTCTTTCTACGCCCAAATAATTGACGGCCGATTTGATAATCATATTATTGGATTCGGTGCCACAGGATGTGAAAACGATTTCGCCCGGAGTTACTCGAAGAGAATCCGCGATCTTTCGCCTCGCCTCTTCCAAAATGGTTTTGGCCTCCTGTCCCAGGCTGTGCGTGGAAGACGGATTGCCATAATTGAATTTTAAAACATTCACCATACAGTCTATCACCTCATCGTCCAGAGGCGTAGTTGCTGCATTGTCCAGATAAATTCTTTCCATTTTTAATTCGATTTGAAGCCGAAACTGATTCGGATTTTAAAGGTACTAAATTAGTGAAAAAATCGATAATGCGATTCGTTTGCGAATTTGAACATCGCTTTGTCCCCGGAAGTATCGCCGAAAGCGATGATCTTGTCAAATTTCTTATCGCCGATTTCCAGTTTTATGCGGTTCACTTTCTCCTGTTTGTTGCAATTATTACCAACAAAATTGCCTGTGAATATGTCATTCCGGAATTCTGCTTGTGTAGAAAGCAAAGTCATATTAAATTTTTCGGCAAACGGTTTTACCCAGATATCCAATGATGCCGAAACGATGTACGACTCCGTATGTTCTCTATCAATATTGTTGATAAAATCCAAAGCATTTTCGCGGAATAAACGGGGATAATTTTCCTCAAAAAACTGCTTGGCTTTTTTCTCGATCTGATATCTGGACTGACCTTTCAGGATGGCGGAGATCAAGCTTTTTTTGACAGATTCTGCATCGGCCAGTTTCATTTTCAGTAAGATAAATAGAGGAATATGCTTTAGAAACTGCAGAGAAAATCTGGCAGGATCATAAAACTTCAGAAACAAAAACATTGTGTCTTTGTAAGTGAGCGTCCCGTCGAAGTCGAATAGATATAATTTCTTCATAAGTGATCAATTATGAATAATAAATGATTATTGCAATTCATATCAACAAAATCGATTATCATTTATCAATCATCAATTATAGTTTCAGTTTCTTAAAAATAAACTCCGGAATATTTCTGATGATCAGCATGATGATGGCCCAAATGGGTAAAACGTAAGCTACGTCTTTTTTATGTTTATAAGCTTTATAAATTCCTTCCGCCGCTTTTTTTGGAGTAGCCGTCAGCGCTGGATTTAGAGGCAGACCTTCCGTCATTTTGGTATCCATAAAACCTGGTTTCACAGTCAAAACGTGAACTTTTTTATCAAACAAATAATTTCTCAAACCACTGAGATAAGCCGTTAATCCCGCTTTTGCACTTCCGTAGATGAAGTTGCTCTGTCTACCTCTTTCACCGGCAACGGATGATAAAACGATCATTGTTCCGCTTCTTCTGGATTCCATCTTTTTGGCGAAAAAATTGAGAACCGGAATTAATTTCGCATAATTAACATCGATAATTTTGGAGGTGTTTTCGTCATCATACAATCCTTCATCGGTACCCAGGCCCAAATAACCTGTAGCGCAAAACAACAGATCCGAGTTGATATTTTCCAAAGTTTTATAATCTATTTCGTTCATCAGATCTAAATCAATGATTTCCGAATGTTGTAAAAATTTCACTTGAAGATGACCCGCAAATTTCTCTGTTGTTTCCGGATTGGAACTCAAGAGATAAATCGTGGGAAATTTTTCGCCCTTCGCCAGACATTCTTCTACAAAAGCTTGCGCGACTTCGGAATTGGAACCTAGTACTATCATAGTTGTTAGTTGATAGTTGTTAGTTGTCAGTTGTTGGTAGAGAATTATCCCTATCAACCATCAACTGAAAACTATCAACCATTATTATTAATAATTCTTTTATGCTGCAATGAAACAAACTTTGGAGAATCTACATTCCGGAGGTAATTGGTCAAAGAAGATTTGCTCATACTGTCTTTGGTCAAGTAAATTCTTCCGCCAAAATTTTCTACGATGGTATCCAATTGGTCCACCAATTTTCTTAAACCTTTATTGACTTTAAAATCAAGAGCCAGCGTGTAACCCTCCACTGGGAAAGAGTTGTAAGCCTGCGGATTGTGTTTCCCGAAAAGCTTCAGAACCGCCAGGAAAGAACCATTTCCGCTTTTTGCGATGGCTTCCAGAATCTGTCGCATTCCTTCCTTTCCATTTTCTTTCGGGATGACCATTTGGTACTGGATGAAGCCACTTTTTCCGTAGATCTTATTCCAGTCATTGATGACATCCAGCGGATAGAAAAACGTTTCGTAATCGATAAAATTATTGAGCTGTTTCTTTGTCTGCTTATTGTAATAAAGGAAATTGAAGATTTTGATCGTCAAAGCATTCAAAACAAATCCGGGGAAATAAAAAGGAACAGTCGGTTTGAATTTTTCTTTTAATTTCAAAGATTTCTTTTGAAGGCTGGATGGCAATTCGGCTTTCAAAGCGTGTTCACCGCGCATCAGAATAGAACGGCCAAGGTTTTTACCTTTTTGGAAACAATCGATCCACGCAACATTGTAGGTCCAGTCTTCGCTATCATCAAACAATCGGAAAACTTCATCCAGATTTTCAGCTTTGATGCTTTCTTGTCTGATATAAGCCGATTCTATATTTTTCAGTTTGAATTTTGCTGATAGAATAATACCGGTCAAACCCATTCCGCCGATGGTAGCCCAGAACTTATCTGAATTTTCTTCTCTGGAACAAATAATGACTTCTGAGTTTTCATTCAATAATTTAAACTCTGTTACATATTCAGAAAAACNNAGCCGATTCTATATTTTTCAACTTGAATTTAGCCGAGAGAATAATTCCCGTCAAGCCCATTCCGCCAACCGTAGCCCAGAATTTATCAGGGTTTTCTTCGCGCGAACAGGTGATAACTTCGGCATTTTCGTTCATCAATTGAAACTCAATGACGTACTCTGAGAAACAACCTTCTGCGTGGTGATTTTTGCCGTGAACATCAGATGCAATGGCACCGCCCACGGAAATATATTTGGTTCCGGGCGTTACGTACAGAAAATAACCTTGTGGAACAGAAACTTCCAGAACTTCGGACAGAAGGACGCCGGATTCACATTCGATAACGCCATTGATCCGGTCAAAAGAAATAAACTTGTTGAGCCTTTTGGTGGAGAAAATATGTTCACCCAGAGACGCATCGCCGTAGCATCGGCCGTTGCCGCGGGCAATCACTTCATTATTCCCGCGTACAAAATTTTGGATTTTCGAAACAGAATCTTCCGATTTTATTTCCTTTTCCACGACTGGAAAATTTCCCCAGTTGGTTACCTTTCGAACAAAATTCGGCTTCATCTGTTGTTTTTTATGATTTTAAATTGAGCCAATCAATTTATAATTTGAACATTTTATTTTTTAAAATAGATCTGAAGAAGAAAAACTATAACCCAAAGCACAATGGTCACCTGGATGTACCGGTCTTTGTAAACAATCTTGGTAGGTGATTCGGTTTTATTGTATACCAAAGTCTGCTGGAGGTATCTCAAAAAGGCAAATACCACGAAGATTACCGTGTAGAAAACCCTGGGATGAAACCTGGCCTGAACCTCCGGAGACAAGGTAAACATGAGGTAACAGACAATGGCCAACGTGCAACTGATGGACAGTGCTATATCTGCAAACTGAACGTTGTACCCATCCAATGCTTTCCTCGTTTTGCCTGAAATTTGAGCATTAATCAGTTCGCCTCGTCTCTTTCCGATGGCAAGGACCAATGCCAGAATGAAGGTCAGCAAAATGGCCCAGTTGGTAACGATAATTCCTGTGACGTAACCGCCAGCCAAAACTCTCAGCACAAAGCCGACCGCGATGATGCAGATGTCAACAATAGCCACATGCTTCAGCTTGAAAGTATAGAAAATATTGAGTACAAAATAAGTGGCAATGATCACCGCCAGTTTCCAGAAATTGGTTTCGAAGATATAATTGCCGACGAATATCGAAGTTACTGCAAGTACTATTAAGCCTAAGAATAATAATCTTGCGCTGCTCTTCGAAATGGCGCCGCTGGCCAATGGTCTCGTCATCTTTTCCGGATGTTTCCTGTCAGACTCGATGTCGAAATAATCATTCAGGATGTAAATGGAACTTGCCGTGAATGAAAAAACGAAAAATGCAAAGAGACTTTCAAAAAACAAATGGGAATTAGTGATTTTGCCAGAGAAAAATAAAGGTGCGAATACAAAGAGGTTCTTCACCCATTGTTCCACCCTTATCAATTTTAAATAATTCTTCATCCAATGTCAATAATCTTACAAAAGTAGCATTAAAATAAAAAAACCGCAAATTGCGGTTTATGAATATTGTGTTAATGATAATAATTATGGTTAATTACCAGACTGAGCATCCTGAATCATTTTTTCGTTCGCAGTGATAGCAAATTCCACACGTCTGTTTTTCGCTCTTCCTGCGTCTGTATCATTAGATGCAATCGGGCTGCCTTTTCCAAGACCTTCAGTAAACATTCTGGAAGAAGCAATACCATTCGCTACCATATAATTTTTCACGGCCTGTGCTCTCTGAGCAGAGATTCTAAGGTTAACAGCATCGCTACCGATACTATCGGTATGTCCATAAATGTTGATATTGGTATCCGGATTATTTTTAAGCACTGTTACCAATTTATCCAGATTAGATTTGGCAAGAGAAGTCAGATTTGCGGAATTGAAGTCGAAATTAACAGTATTCTCATTAAGCGTAATTTTAATACCCTCACCCACTCTTTCTACCTCAGCTCCTGGCAAAGTTTCTTTGATTTCTTTAGCCTGCTTGTCCATCTTATTCCCGATGACTCCGCCGGCTACACCACCGACTACACCACCAAGTACGGCTCCGAGTGGTGCATTACCACCCTTTCCGATATTGTTACCAAGGATTCCTCCCAAAACTGCTCCCGCAGCGGTTCCAATCGCTGCACCTTTCTGAGTATTATTAGCATTTTTTACAGCTTCACAACTTGTAAAAATCAATGAACCTGAGATGAAAAATGCTGCGATGTTTAGTTTGTTTAATTTCATTATATGTATTTTTAATTATTTACCTGTTCTTACGAAGTTATACCGAACGTCCATTGGAGATCCGTCTGCAATGAGCGACTGTACCAATGTAAAACTGTTTTCTGTAGGATTTTCCAATTTCAGCATATAGCCGGCTCCTACATTTTTAGCTTTCTCGCCTTCGCCTACTTTTTTCATGGAGACATTGCTGTACTTGTCTACGCTGAAAGTGATATTCTGGCTTTTCATTGGACAAGATCCGCCACCATTGAGGGAGTACATTCCCGTATAATTATTAGGAACCAGTTTCCATGAACTTCCCACGAAGCAGTTGATATCCGCACCTTCGTCAAAAGGTTTGATGCTGTAAGATTTATTATAGTCAACGTTGGAAATAGTCCATTCACCTTTCAGTTTCATCACATCTGCACGAAGTGTCTGTGCCTGGCCTGCAGAAACAGAGCCGTCTGCAGAAGCATTCTTTGTAGAGGAACAAGACGTTGCAATGATGGCACCGCCCATGAGTCCTAAGATTAATTTTCTCATAGTTTGATATTTACTTCCAAAAATATCATAAAAAATTATGCCAAATCACAAAAACAAAAAAAATCCGGAAGCACTCCGGATTTTAATATCATATCAAATTGACAATTAAAGTTTTGACTTTTCTATCGCTTTGTGTGATTTTTGATTTTTCACAGGTTTCTTCACAGATTTTGCCGGCGCATCTGCCTTGTAAAAATTACTGTAAGCATACTCTGCTGCTTTGGCCACATCAATCACACCTGCTCCTCTGGAAAGATTCTCGAAGCCATTGTTGCTGCTGGCATTGGAAGTCTTCACCAAGGATTCGATAATCTGATCTGGTTTCAGATTCGGCATATAAGCCAAAAGCACTGCCGAGGCACCTGCCACTACCGGTGAAGCCATTGATGTGCCCTGCAGGTACTCATATTTGCCATCCGGAACCGTGGAATAGATCTCGGAACCCGGTGCAAAAACGTCTACCATTTTCTTATCATAATTGGAGAAGCTGGATTTCAGCGCATTGGCATCATTCGTATTAGAACCGACGACAATCATATTGTTAATGAAAGGTTTTTCGTCTGTAGCCGACTTGAAATTCGTCGGGAAGTATTGATGTTCCGCAATATCTTCGTTTTCATTTCCGGCTGCCTTTACCAAAAGGACACCTTTACTTTCCGCATATTTGAAAGCATCCCACACCACATTCTTGCCAGGAGAAACGGGTTTCCCGAAGCTCATATTCAGGATTTTCGCTCCATTATCTACAGCATAGCGGATTGCGTTGGCCACATCCTTGTCACGCTCATCACCATCCGGAACGGCTCTTACGGTCATAATCTTCGCTACTCTGGAAGCTACACCATATTGCGGTTCGGAGCCATTTGGCAATCCCGCGATGATTCCCGCCACGTGTGTTCCGTGTTTTGCATCCGGACCTTCATAATGGTTATTCCCGTATTTTCTTTCGGAATAATCATCATAATTGTCACCCACGATTTCCTTTCTAGGGTCAAAGTTCAGGTTATAACCTTTCTCCGCCTGCGGCGTGTAATAATCCAGGGCTTCCTTCATCTGACCTTCCATGTAGGTTTTCACTTCTGCCGCGGATTTTCCAGCGACTTGCGGATCGTTGGCCACCTGTGCAAGTACTTGCATTGCCATCGCTTCCTGTTGCGTCGCAGGTTTCAGCGTGGCCAGATTTTCTTTGGTTAAGGTTTTGTCGCCCAATAATTTCACCATATCGGGAATGGAATTGTTGATCATCGTGTAGAGCTGTACGTTCTGTTTCGCTTCCTGACTTTTCTTGTCGAAGATTTCTTTGGACTTCATGTACATCGCAAATTCCTCAGGCATCTTAGCTTGGTTGGCTTTGTTCTGTGTAGAATTTGAGCCTTCGAAAATCGGCTGATATTTCGCGACGACACGCGTCACTTCCATATTATCCACATCGATATCGCCATTTTTACCGCCAATGAAATTCCAGCCGTAGACATCATCCACATAACCGTTGCCATCGTCATCTTTGCCATTGTTCGGGATTTCGTTCGGATTCTTCCACATGTTTTTTACCAGTCCCGGATGGTCTACTTCTACACCACTGTCCAGCACTGCTACCACTACCGGTTTTGGCTTAAGACCTTTGGACTCCAAAAATTTGTAGGCGTTTTCAGTATTGACGCCATAAACTTTGGTGGATGCAAAATCTTTGTGATACCAGGTTTTCTGATCTTTATCCTGTTGCGGCGTTGCAGTCTGCGCGGCCACCTGTGCAAAACCTGCGTAGAAAGCAGCCGCTATCAATAAATGTTTCATATTAATTAAATTATAATTTTAATAATCAAATCACTTTAAAATGATTCTGAATATTTATTTGAGTTGTAAGTTTTTTAAATAAGTCACAGATTCCGGCCCTATGTTACAAAGCAGATCCAAAATTGAAAGGTCTTTGATAAACCCATATTTGTCTGAAAAACTCTGGTAATATTCCGGCATGTCCATTTCGGATTCCGACTTTGCAGAAAATTTTTCTCTGAAGTCCTTTGTCTCAGGACTTTTGATGTATTCATCCGTAAGCCCAAAATGTCTTTCTTTTTTGAGGATTTTAAGAACCACTTTCAGCGCATTGAGGTTAAAATCAAGCAGCGAGGTGATTTTCTGGTCAAAAATCGACTTCAGTCGGTCTTCATAAAACTCGAAATAAGGTGTACTCTGATACGCGGTTTTTATGGATTTCCAATGAAGTTTTTGCCAATCTTCCGCGTAAGAAATTTCGATGTCCTTCATTACCCGTTTCCCGTTATGTTTTATGGGAACGATGAGCGCCAGCTTACCATTGGCTCCGTAAATAGCTGCACGGTTTCGGTAGGTCTGCTTTGGAAAATTCTCGAATTGCTCGAGCAGAATACCATTGTCTTCTCTAACGAAGAGGGAAAACCAGGAAATTGGTGGGAGATAAAATAAGGGTAAGAGGATTTTGTTTTTCATTATAGCTGTTAAAAAAACTTTGCCAAAGATAATAAACCTCTGGCAAAGTGCTGAATTGTTATTGAACCGTAAAAATGTATGACTTCTGCTTATGAAAACCTCAGAGATTTTTCTAAACCTGTGAGGTTGAGCGTTGACGAAAACATCAGCGGGATCAAACTCCGAAGATTTATTCTTCTTCTTTTTTCCTGAAGAGTTTAACAAAATAATCCCATCCGAAGAACAGAATCAAGATTCCGGCAGCGATCCACCAGTAGGAAGTTTTATTCTTCTCGCCAGTGTTGGTTGCTTTGAACATCCTGTCCCAACGTACTTTGAACGGCGCCTGATATGTAGAATTTGCATCCTTAAAAGCACCTTGCAAGCTCATCCATGTAAACATTGGCCTTCCCACGATATTCTCCTCCGGAACCACACCGAAATATCGGGCATCCAAAGAGGCATCACGGTTATCTCCGATCATCATATAGTAATTCTGCTGAATGGTATATTGGTTAGTTTCCTTTCCGTTAATATAGATTTTTCCGTTTTTATTTTCCAGCTTATTATGCTCATATTCTGAGATGATCCACTGATACGTCGGCAGAGATTCCTGATTGAGCGTCACCACATCGCCTTTTTTCGGAATTCTTAGCGGACCATACCAGTCCTGATTCCAAGGTTTATTGATGGGATAGATCGATTGCGTGGTGTCAATATTTTTAGTGTATTCGGAATGATCTGCATTCAGTTTATAGCGGACTGCACCCTGGCCTTTTTCTTCTATCATTTCCTTCATTTCCGTAACTTCCGGTAATGATTTGATATCGGCAGCAATGGCATCCGTCAAACCCTGGAACATATAGACAAATCCTGCATTGGTCTGATTTTCCTGAACCGGAAGGAATCCGTACGCTTTATAAAGCTGAGGAATATTGAGCTGTTCTTTGGTGGTGACAATGTACCCGTGCTGCTGCTCCTCATCGCCCAGAATTTTCTCCGGTGCATTGTTCACAAAGAGTCTGCCGGCGCGGAACTCAATGACATCACCCGGAATCCCGACGCATCTTTTGACATAAGGATCTTTCCTGTCAATAGCCGTGTGTACAGAATCCTGCGGATAGTTGAAAACTACGATATCATAACGTTTGATTTCATCATAACCCGGCAGTCTCAGATACGGTAGCTTTACCGCATCCACATAGGATTTGGGATCATCCTTCGGATTTCCCTTTTGGCCGGTATCGAAAATCGTACCCTGCAAAAATGGCAACGCCACAGGTCTCATTGGCATCCTGTAGCCATAAGCCCATTTGTTGACAAACAGGAAGTCGCCTACCAAAAGAGTTCTTTCCATGGAACCTGTCGGAATCCCAAACGGCTGCGTGATGAATGCATGAATGATAGTTGCGAAAACTACGGCAAACGTCACAGACCCCAGGAAGGTTTCCTTTTTCTTGCCTTCTTCCTCTTCTTCTTCGGTTTCAATCTCAGGATCTTTTCCATAATTGACTGTCGCCATAAAAATGAACGGAAGCAGCACCGTCAGCAATCCGTTCACAAAACCTCCTTTCCCAAATTTCCGCATCAGGAAAATATGAAAGGCGGACATCATAATTGGGCCCACTATTGGAAGATAGGACAAGATAGCCCACCATTTTGGATGGTTGGTTTCCTTCAGGATGATGAAATAGTTGTAAAAAGGAATGAATGAGAAAACAGGGTTATAGCCCATTTTCTTAAACAATTTCCATGTTGTAAATCCCATCAGAATACTGATAATGAGAACATAAATGGTATAAGTAATGATATAATCCATAGGTTGGCTTTTGGCAATCCGCCGGTGGCTTCTTGCTGATTTTTATCTAATTAGTTTTTGACGCTTAGCTTTTGTTACAGAATTTTACAATCCGAGAACATCATTCATAGAGAAAATGCCTTGTCTGCCTACGATCCACTCAGCAGCGATAACGGCACCTAGCGCAAATCCGTTGCGATTAAAAGCGGTATGTTTGATTTCGATCTCATCGACTTCGGATCTGTAGAACACGCTGTGTGTGCCTGGCACCTCGTCTTCCCTGATGGCAAAAATCCCCAATTCCTTGCCTTTGGTTTCTTCCAGTTTCCAGGCCTCGTAATCTGAATTTTCCATGATGCCTTCCGCAATGGAAATCGCCGTTCCGCTGGGCGCATCTTTTTTATGGATGTGATGGATTTCTTCCAGCTGACAGGTGTATTCATGTACATTGTTCATCAGCTGAGCCAGTTTTTTATTCAGTGCAAAAAAAAGATTAACACCTAAACTAAAGTTGGAACCGTACAGAAAGGCACTGTTTTGCTCCATGGTGATGGCTTCTATGTCCGGTTTTCTGTCCAGCCAGCCGGTGGTCCCGCAGATGACGGGAATCTTGTGCTCCAGGCAAACTCTTATATTTTCATAGGCGGCTTCCGGATTAGAAAACTCGATGGCTACCTCAGCGCCGTTCAGAGTTTCTGTAGTTGGCGTTTCTCTTAACCTTGCAACAATCTCGTGTCCACGGCTTTGGGAGATCTCATCGATGATCTTCCCCATTTTTCCGTAACCTACCAGTGCTATTTTCATTTTAATTGATATCGATTTAAATTTAAAATCTGAAAGTCAGGGCCAGTCCGGCCTTGCTTTCATAATTGCTGAAACGGTCGTTAATGACAGCTGGTGTCAGTGCCAGATCAGGATCATGGCGGCCCTCGTAAAGGTGTGCATCTACCACAGCGTCTACAATGTTCAGGATATATATCAGTCCTGTAATTCCGATCGCATAATCCCGCTGCCTCTTGGATCGGTCCTGCGCGTTGCCCAGTACGGTCTTGTCGATGCCGTTGATGTTGGAGAATTCGTGAGGAAGGCCATTCAGTTCTGCCACGAAGGCATTTCTGTATCGTTTATACTGGTTATCATTCCAGATGGCAATGCCGATCCCGGTTCCCACAGCACCCCAGACGATCGGAATTTTCCAGTATTTTTTATTGTAAAACTGACCCAATCCTGGTAGTACTGCTGAATAAAGACCAGCCTTTGTAGGACTGAATTTCTGAATTTTGGCCGGTCCGTTGCTTTCTGTGATATTGCCGATAATTTCCGGTTCCGATCTTGGTTTAGCTGCCGGGATACTGTCCTTGGGCAGATTTTCTACACGGATGGTATCATTCGGGTTGACCTGCGAAAACATCAGGCCAAACATCAGCATCAGAACAAGGGCAATTAACTTTTTCATTTATCGGATGTGGGCGAGAATGCTTTCCAGTTCTTCTTCATTTTTAAAATCAAGGACAATTTTTCCTTTCTTCCCGTTACCCGAGGTTTTGATCTCGACATTCACGTTCAGGATATCAGACAGATTTTTCTGCGCTTTCTTAACGTGATTGGGGATAATAGTCTGCTTCACGGTTTTTTCCTTGTCCTGAGCATTTTTAATTTGCGATGCGAGCTGCTCCGCCTGTCTTACATTCAGCTGATCTTTGATGATTCTTTCGAAAAGATTTTTGCGTTTTTCGTCGGTATCCAGACTCATGATAGCACGGCCGTGGCCTGCGGAGATCTGTCCGCTGCGTATGCCGTTCTGGATGTCTGGCGTCAGCTTCAGAAGACGGACACTGTTAGTGATCGTGCTTCGTTCCTTGCCTACACGCTGGCTCAGATTTTCCTGAGTCATTCCCACTTCATCAAGAAGTCTTTGATAAGTGAGCGCTACCTCAATCGGGTCCAGGTCTTCTCTCTGAATATTTTCTACCAAAGCCATTTCCAGCAATTCCTGGTCATTAACTAAACGGATGTAAGCCGGAATCGCCGATAAGCCTGCCATCTTAGAAGCGCGAAAACGCCTTTCACCGGAAATGATCTCGAACTTAGCACCATCTTTCCGAAGCGTCACCGGCTGGATAATCCCGAGACTCCTGATGGATTCCGCTAGGTCATTCAGCGCTTTCTCATCGAAATAAGTTCTGGGCTGATTCAGATTGGCATAGATATCCTCAATCGGAACCTCCACAATATTTCCTACCAGTGTTTTTGCACCTTCGTCCGAAGCAGTGTTGATATTGGTTTTGCTTTCCGCGTTCAGGATGGCGCCTAAACCACGGCCCATTGCTCTTTTTTTGTCTTTCATTATATGCTGATCGCTAATCGCTGATGGCAAATAGCTTTTTAATTCTTAACTAATTTCTCGTTCTTCAGCAGCACTTCCTCAGCGAGCTGAATGTACTGGATGGCACCCTTGCTTTCCGCGTCATAGTTGAGGATGCTTTCCCCGAAACTTGGCGCCTCGCTCAGGCGGACATTTCTGCTGATAATGGTCTCGAAAACCATTTCCGGAAAATGAGAGTTAACCTCTTCCACCACCTGATTGGAAAGTCTCAGGCGGCTATCGTACATCGTCAGTAATAATCCTTCGATATCGAGATTCTGGTTATGTATTTTCTGAACATTTTTGATGGTATTGAGAAGCTTGCCCAAACCTTCCAATGCAAAATATTCGCATTGAATCGGGATAATGACAGAATCTGCAGCTGTCAAGGCATTGATGGTAATCAAACCTAAACTCGGCGCACAGTCTATAATGATATAGTCATAATCACCTTTGATAGATGCCAGCGCTTCACGCATCATATATTCCCTATTCTCGCGGTCTACCAATTCGATTTCTGCGGCTACGAGGTCGATATGAGAAGGGATGATATCCACATTGGGAGAGCTCGTAGGCAAGATGCATTTTATCGCGTCCACACTATGCTCCAGAAGGTTGTAGGTAGAGAAGTTGACTTCCTCCACGCCCAGCCCGGAGGTGGCATTGGCCTGAGGATCTGCGTCAATCAGCAATACTCTCTTTTCCAATACGCCCAGAGCTGATGCCAGATTCACCGCTGTAGTAGTTTTGCCCACACCGCCTTTCTGATTGGCAACACCTATGATTTTTCCCATAAAAACATTCATTTAATCTTCAAAAATACGATTTTTTAGCACTTGGAATGATTTCAAAATACTGGCAATGCGTTAAATCCCTGTTAATTAACGGATTGTTATATAAAAAAATTATCCACATTTCCGCTGAAAATGTGGATAATTATAAAACCCTATTTATTTATCATGCAACAATGCTCTGACAATCAACTTATTCAAATTTCATAGAAATCGGCATGCGGAAGGATGATCGCATCGCTTTGCCTTTGAGCTGTGCCGGTGTCCATTTGGTTTTAATGGACTTCACCGTTCTTTCAGCTTCCCGGTTAAACTCCGCATTAGAACCATTGATTTTAATATTGGAAATGCTGCCATCTTTTTCGACTACAAAAGTGATCGTCGCAGACACCATACCTTCCTGATCTACCGCCGACGTGTCAAAATTCTGAGCCACCTTCTGTCTGAAAGCATCGATACCACCTTTGAAATTAGCGGCCACATCGGCATCAGTCTGATTGATCAGCTTGTTTGGATCTTCAGTCACTGCAGGTGGCGCAACCGGCGGATTGTAGGTGGTGGCGGGAGGACCTACAGCAATGTGTGGCGCCACAGCTAAAGTTGTTGGTTCGCCCGGCGTTGTTACAGGACCAATGGCCGCACCTTCAAAATCTTCTTTCTTTGGTAAAGGCGCCTGCTTGGTTACTTCTCTCACCGGTGTATATTCCGGATTAGCGACAGTTTTGATCTGTTGTGGAACTGTGACGGGAGGTGTTGGCAGAGGTTTGTCCGGCTGGTCCACATTATACAACTCAACAGGACCGGCAGGTACATAATCCGTAATAATAGCATCCGATTTAAAAGCATTAAGCACTAGCGGAACAGAAGAAATCGAAGCAAAAAATGTGATTCCAATAAACAAGGCCTTTGTCAGCTGGTTGGAATAGTCATTTCTTAAATCATAGGCGCCGTAGGCTTTATTGCGGTTGGCGAAAACAACTTCGTCCAAATGATCTTTTTGAAGGATGGGTAATAAATTTTTCATCGTAATAAAATTAAATTAAACTATTGACATCAATTGTAAAAATTGAATGAAAAATCAGCAAATTACATTCCAAAAAATCATTTAAAAATCAAACAAATTATGGATTGCATAAATATTTGAAAATTGTATTTTTAAATTTATTAAACTTGTATTGCCAATTTCTAATGTGCAGTCCATGAGAATGCTATTATTTTTCTTTTTCCTGATCAGCGTTCTGGTGAATGCTCAGGATGGTTTTGTACTGCAGGATAAGGATAAGACTGTCATCCATTTCAAATTAATTAATAATCTCATTTTTGTCCCGATGTCCGTGAATGGCGTGGAACTGAACTTTATGCTCGATTCGGGAATTGCCGAAACTTTGCTTTTCAGCCTGGAGAATAAAAATGTGGACTTCAAGAATGTTGAGAAAATCACATTCCGGGGCCTGGGTGAAACTGTGAGTGTGGATGCGCTGAAATCGATCAACAATGAAGTAAAAATCGGCAGCCATTTTCTGGATCGCTCGCACACGGTTTTCATTGTTCTGGATGAGGAATTCAATATTTCGCAGGATGTTGGCATTCCGGTAAACGGTATTTTAGGCTATTATTTTTTTAAGAATCATCCGGTGGAGATCAATTATCTCAATAAAACCATTACCATTTATAAGGACAGTTCCAAGTTTCCAAAACGCATCCGGCGGTATTCCGACTTTCCAATGACGGTGGAACTCAATAAACCTTATATGTATGCCGATGTGGAAATGAAGCACGACAAGCAGAGCTCCAAACTGCTCCTGGACCTTGGCAATACCGATTCCGTATGGCTTTTTCCGACACTGATTAAAGATTTTATCTACAACAGACCCAATATCGACGACTTTCTGGGACGAGGCTTCAGTGGCGACATCTATGGGAAAAGGAGCCGCATCAATTCATTGTCTATTGGCAAATTCCGGATGAGTAAACCTATTGCATCCATGCCGGATGAATACTCGATCCAGCACCTGCGTATTGTGAAGGACAGGAAAGGCTCCATTGGCTCCGAAGTGCTGCGGCGGTTCTACGTGATATTCGACTATACTGTCGGAAGATCGG
>DBLQ01000114.1:9715-27232 GCA_002297505.1 Flavobacteriales bacterium UBA720 | reverse complement strand
CGATCTATCCATTTTTCCATATTAACAGTATTATCCAGATCCAGAATAACCTTACGGCCAAGACTTGTGATATTGAAACGCCAATTACCAATCAGCCTCCAACGGTTGTGGCAATGCCGGACGTGACAATTCCTAAGAGCACTGCATTCGTGTTGACTGCCCAAGCCAGCGATGCTGAAGGCAATCCGCTAACTTACGTATGGGAACAGACAGACAGCGCTACAACGCCAACAACAAGTTCCAACCTGGGTAACAATACCAATGGACCTACTTTCAGATCATGGACTCCAACAACGAGCCCTGTGAGATATTTCCCTAAGCTAAGCACTGTATTAGCCGGAAACCTGAAAAGCGCATCAGATTGGGAAGCTGTTTCTACTGTCGCCAGAACAACCAACTTCAAGGTGACTGTAAGGGATAATAATCCAGACAAAGCACAGCAGCAGACGCAGTACGGTAGCCAGAGAGTGGTTGTAGGTGCTGCAGGACCTTTCAAAGTATTATCTACCAAAGTTTATAACAATGCGCCGGGTGCTTTCACTTGGGATGTAGTAGGCACCAATGCAGCGCCTTACAATGTGGCTAATGTTAAAGTTGATTATACTAAAGATAATGGTGCAACATGGACCGTTCTTGCTGAATCAACTCCTAATGACGGCTCAGAAGCATTTAGCTTTGCTTCTCTTCCTACTGATTCTCAGATTAAGGTTAGAGTTTCTGCCATCAATAACGTGTTCTACGCTATTGGCAATGTGACTGTGTCTGCAATGGTAAATTGCGACGGTACAGCGCCTGCAGGACTTGCTGTTTCCGGAATCACCCAGACTGTTGCTAAAATCGATTGGGATGCTGTAGCAAATGCAACTTATGCATTGCGTTACAAAAAAACCAGCGAAACAACCTGGACTACGGTTAATAACATCAACACCAATACATATACGCTCACTCAGTTGACAGAAGATACAGATTACACTGTAGAGATCGCGGCAGTATGTAGCGGAACAACCGGCAATTATGCAACTAAGAACTTCAAGACTCTGGGATTAGTGTATTGCACATCTACATCTTCGGACTCTTCGGATGAGCATATCGCTAAAGTGGTAGTGACACCTGCCGGAGGAAATAATGTAATGACCAGCAACTCTGGTGCTACCAATTATACCAATTACGCAGCAGATGCTACTAGACTTGTACAACTGGTAAAAGGATCTACAGGTAATACTATTGCAGTGACTAAGGCTTGGTCTGGCACCACTTATCCTGAAGCTATCTCTGTATGGATTGATTTTGACAGAAGTGGAACTTATGAAACTTCCGAAAGAGTATTGGTAGTAGCACCAAACACTACAGCGACTGTTTCCGGTACGTTCGCAGTTCCAGCAACAGCTTACTCAGGTGACAAAACTCTAGGTATGAGAGTAGCACTGAAATACAACGCTGCTTCTACAGGACCATGTGAGTCATTCACTTATGGAGAGGTTGAAGATTATGCAGTGAAGATCAGTGAAAATCTTGCAGTAACGGATATCGCTAAAAATAACATCAGCGTGTATCCAAACCCTGCAACGGATGTAATTAACATTTCCAATGTTTCTTCTAAAACTAAATTCGAAATTTACTCTGTAGGCGGACAATTGGTCAATCAAGGAACTACAGACGGAAAAGTAAACGTTTCCAAACTGACAAAAGGTGTTTACATCCTGTCTTTGGAATCCAATGGTGAGAAATCTCAAACCAAATTCATCAAAAACTAATCAACAGTTTTTGAAATATAAAACCGCCCCGAATGCAAATTCGGGGCGGTTTGTTTTTCAGTAGAAGAAGGGTTATGTTCTATTTCATCAATTCATCTATAAATCCTTCTGTAGCTACGCGCAAGCTTTCCCGGTCTGTATTGTTATAGATGATGAAATCTGCCAGTTTTATCTTTTCCTTTTCAGGCATTTGCTTCTGCATAATGGCTTCAATCTCGCGGTACGTTTTTCCGTCGCGGTCCATGGTTCGCTTGATTCTGAGATTATCATCTGCTGTCACCAGGACAGACTTGTAACACTCTAAGTGGAGACCGAGCTCAAATAAAAGCGCCGTTTCTTTGAATACATATTCGGATCGCTGTTTGCTAACCCAATTCTCAAAATCAAGTTTTACGGCCGGATGAATGAGATGATTTAACTGTTCCAGAATATCTGAATCACTAAATACCTTTTCAGCCACCCATTTCCGGTTGTAGGTGCCATTGGCATAAGCTTCCTTACCTAGCAACGCTACAATTTTCTGTTTCAGCTCATCATCTTTATTGACAATATTTTTGGCTTCGTCATCTGAAAAGTAGACGGGAAAGCCTTTATCTTCGAGTATTCTCGCTACGGATGTCTTGCCGGAGCCAATGCCTCCCGTTAACCCGATAATCCTGGGTATGGGAACATCCTCATCTTGGTTCTGATTTATATCTTGTATTTCCATATTTTCTTTAATATCCAAAAACTTCATTAAAACTGTAAGTCTGCTCCAATCTCACGCCTCTGTCTGTCATTTTGAGACTTGCTAATTCGTGATGTGCATCGTGCTCAAATAACAGAAGGTATTCATTATCCACACACTGTTTCAGGAATTTTCCCTTTTCTTCCACGGTAAGAAGCGGTCTAGTATCATAACCCATCACATAGACCTGCGGAATATGCCCTGCAGTCGGGATCAAATCTGCAGCGAAGACAATTGTCTTTTCCTGGTACTGCAGTACAGGAAGCATCTGCTTCTCCGTATGTCCGTCTACAAAGATGACGTCCATCTTCAGATCCGGGGCAAAACCGTAATTACCCGTATTCGGTAGTGGCAGGAAATTCAATTGCCCGCTCTCCTCTATTGGCAGAATATTTTCTTTCAGGAAGCTCGCTTTTTCTCTCGGGTTGGGCTCGGTGGCCCATTTCCAGTGATTCTGGTTGGTCCAGAAATTAGCATTTTTAAAGGCCGGTCTGTAACCGGATTTGTCATCATTCCACTCTATAGCGCCACCACAGTGATCAAAATGGAGATGCGTCAGAAATACATCGGTAATATCTTCCCGCACAAAACCATACTTTTTCAGATTTTTGTCTAGAGAATCATCGCCCCAAAGTGAATAATGTCCGAAGAATTTCTCATCCTGCTTATTGCCAAGTCCGCAATCGATAAGGATCAGCTTTTTGCCGTCCTCCACCAGCAGCGACCGCGTTCCCAATTCTATCAGATTACGCTCGTCGGCAGGATTGGTCTTTTCCCAAAGTGTTTTCGGAACTACGCCAAACATTGCGCCGCCATCAAGTTTGAATTTTCCACACTGTATTGGATATAGTTTCATAAGAGATTTTGTTTTTTACTAATATAAGAAATTAGTATCAAATTGATTATTTTAATTTCTCAAATAATTCTATTTATCCGTATTTCCCCAAGAATCAATTCTGGTAATATTTTTAATTTCACCATTCCACAGTCCCATATGTCCCGTATTTTCTGCATCGAAAACACCTTCAATAAGAACGTACTTGTCATTGAGTTTCATTGCTTTTGCCATCAAATCTTTATTCTTAAAAGAAACCCTAAATCCATTTTTATTAAGAGAGTGTTTATAATCTAATTCGTTAATATAAATAGCATTGCCTTCAAATTCTAAATGCAGATAACCAACCACTTGGATTGGTTTATTGTGATATTTCTCAGGATTGCTAATCAATTTTATCAAAGAAACATTATAATTCTTACTGAGAATATCAATATACTTGTCTTCATCATTTTTCGAATTGTCCTTTTGCGCACAAGACAAATTAGATATTAAAATCCAAAAAATTAAAACAAAATTTTTCATAATATTAAATCAAAACAATTCACCCAAATTTTTAGGTCTTGAAATTCCCAAATGTTTGTAGGCTTTTTCGGTCACCTCTCTTCCACGAGGCGTTCTGATAATGAAACCTTCCTGAATTAGAAATGGCTCATAAACCTCTTCCAAAGTTTCCGGATTTTCTCCGATGGAAGTTGCCAGCGCCGAGATACCAACGGGTTTCCCGCGGAAGTTTTCTATCATCACACGCATAATCCTATTGTCCATATCGTCCAGACCAAATTCATCAACGTTCAATGAATCTAAGGCATATTTGGTGATGTTAATTTCAATCTCGCCATTGCCTTTGATTTCGGCAAAGTCGCGAACTCTTCTTAACAATGCATTGGCAATCCGGGGTGTCCCACGGCTTCTCCTTGCAATTTCTATCGCTGCGTCTTCGTAGATTTTGACACCTAAAACTCTCGCACTTCTTTCTATAATCATCGCCAGAAGTTCTATTGTGTAGTATTCGAGTCGGCTTTGGATGCCAAATCGAGCCAGCATCGGCTTGGTAAGCATTCCGCTTCTGGTGGTGGCACCAATCAGCGTAAAAGGGTTAAGGCCAATCTGGACACTGCGGGCGTTGGGACCGGTTTCCAGCATGATATCGATCTTATAATCTTCCATAGCAGAATACAGATATTCTTCCACAATGGGCGAAAGACGATGAATCTCGTCTATGAAAAGGACGTCGTTTTCTTCCAGGTTAGTCAATAATCCGGCGAGACTTCCAGGCTTGTCCAGGACCGGACCAGAAGTAATTTTACAATTGACACCCAATTCATTGGCAATAATATGCGATAAAGTGGTCTTTCCCAATCCGGGCGGACCGTGTAGCAGAACATGATCCAGTGCCTTGCCACGGTTTTTGGCGGCCGCAACAAAAACTTCCAAGTTGTCCAGCGTTTTGCGCTGTCCTGCAAAATCCCGGAAACTCTGCGGACGGATCTTCTCTTCCTGAAACAGGTCATCGTTGGAATAATTGTCTTTATCGGGATGTAAAAAATCAGGCATCTGTTTTTAATTGCTGGTTGATCAATGGTATATGATGGATATCGCGGACTGCGATTCCATGCACAATTTCTCCATTCAAAGATAGAGAAAATTTGGAGGATTATTTCTGCGATTTTTTCAGATCATCCATAATCTGCTGAAGCTGTAACTTTTCTTCCGGCGTCATTTTGCGCTGTACAAATCCATTGTCGTCCTGCTGCGGAATAACGCCATAATGATGATAAAGTTTCAGATCGTACAGACTGAGCGAGGGAAAACGATCCTTTGAAAAAGGATTTTCGGATGCATTAAAATTAAAATTACCCACAGTCTCTTGCTTATAAATCTTAACTTCCTTGCTAAACGCCGGTTTATAGAATTGGCTGAGCTGAAGACCCGTGAGCCATTTTCCCACCATCAGCCTGTCTTTCGCAGCACCGGGAACAGAGAAGATCAAAAGAATAAAAGCAGACATACACATGGCTATGAAGACTGCTTTTCCATCACTCATATTTTTAATCCATAAAAAAATTGTGACGAGATACAGATCAAGAAAAAAGCGGTATTGTGCCGAGAATAAGGCGATGATAATAAATTTAAGCAGGAAGCATAGAAATATTAAAGTATAAATTTTATCCTGTTTCCTAAAAGATAGCCAAGCCAGAACCCCTAAACAAATAATGATTAGATAATTAAAAATGCTCTTATTGCCAATCGTAAACCAATGAAACATCCTTCCCCAATGGTCAAAAGCGGACAGCTGTTGAAAGCTGTACTGCATATCATAAGACTTCATCCATCCAACCTGCGAAGAATAGGTCAGTATTTCCGGACTCGGTTTCCAGGAAAAATCGAAGTCGAAAAGTGCGGTGGGAAATATGGGGAATCCAAAAAGCCAGATATTTTTAATCATCAATAAAAAACCAAACAACAGAACGGGAATAACAGATTTCAGCCGGAAACTGCGGGTATAAAGACTTTCAAAAATCACCAAAAGTGGCAGCCAAAACACGACAGGCTTAATACAGACGGCAAACAGTGACAAATTAAGAACCAAGCCATTATTTCGGCCACCAATCAATTCGTTAATGACCACCAGAGTCAGAATCAAAGCGGGAAGATCCGGGCTCGGCTGTTGCAGAAATATCAGAAAAAAAGGTAACAATAAAACCAAAGCCATTCTTCGACTTTCATAGATGTAAATCAAAAAAAGTATGAGAACGAACGAATTGACCCTTAAATCTACATCGATTATATTTGAAAACCCGGCTTGGTAAATGTGCCAGAAAGAGGCCTGTCCCAGCAACAGATCTACATTCGCAACGCCTTTTATAAAGCCAAAATCTTTGAGATACGAAATCGTGGGAACGTAATAGCTGTAGTGGTCATAGAAATATGGCGCAAATGATGCCGTAAAAAGTATGATAACCAGGAAAAAATAAAACCATAATTTCATGTTCTTCCTTACCACAAAAATTTTCCAGGTTTTGTTTTTGAGAAACATCAGAAACCCGATCAGCCCCACAGCTGCAATGCACATCTCCAAGACTGAATCTAAAGGAAAGAAAAATGCTGCAAGTGTCTGAAAGCATGCGATGCCCGCCATTCCCAGCAATGACACCATTGAGATCCGTCTGATTTTCACTTTCAGGATCCCGGACAGCAGCACTCCACTACCAAAATTGATAATGAGGAGTAGAATATTGGTTATTAGAATTTGCAGCATAAAAAAGATTGCCTATAAAAATAAGCAATCTTTCTGTTAAAATATATATATGAAGAATTATTTACTGAACACGCCCTGATTTTCTATCCTGCGCACGTCCGATTGTGTATCCTGTTGCTCCACCGGCAACACCACCAATCACCGCTCCTAAACCAGGATTCTTTCTGGAGATGATGGCACCTGCTGCAGCACCACCCACGGTTCCGATAACAGTTCCTTTAGCCGCACTACTCCATCCTTTTTTCTGAGTCGTTGTGGAAGTGGTTCCTGCGCTCCCGCTGCTGGAAGAACTGCTACCTGAAGATGAGTTGGAAGCATAGCTACCAGAAGATCTTCTTTTGGAGTTGGAAGAACTTGTTCTCGCAACCCTGTTGGCCTCCGCCTGTCTGGCCTGCTCTTTAGCAACTGCGGCTTTTTCTATGCTGTCCTTTTGTCTTTCAAAATTGATCTTTTCTTTTTCAATTGCGATTTTCTGCTTTTCAATATCAATCTGTCTCGCTTGATAATCCAGTTTCTGCTGTTCCAGAGATGATGTTTGCAACTTTTCGTCTTTGTTACAAGAAGTCAAAAATAATATAGATACAGCTCCGGTTAAAAATAAGTTTTTCATAACAAAAAATTTTATTTCACAAAAAGTGAATGTTTTACAACGGAGTAATTCCAATTATAATACCAAAAATAACTCCGTCTGTTAAAATTAGTTAATGAATAAATTCAATAACCATTGTCAAAATATAGTAATGATGGGAAATTTTTCAGTATTTTTAAAAAATTAATTTTGTAGAAAATCTACACAAATTTCCTGTATCATGAATATCATTTCGTCATTTCTGGATAAAAAAAAGGCATTCGCGAAAGACGAAATGGACTACGAAAAGAGTCTTCTGTTCGATGTTTACACGCTTGTTCTCGTGCTGATGCTGCTTTGCAACGTTATCCTTAATTTCATCATAAATCAATATGAGAACTTACTGATTTTTTTGATCGCTACCGTTTTCATGATCGGAACGCTGTTTCTCCCGGATAGAATCCGGTTCAAAAGGAGCCTGCTTGCATTGTTTTTTTTTTCCCTGGGGACATTTATTTTTTACTTTGATACCATTTCCGGGAAGGAGTGCATGAATTATCTTTCCTATGTATCACTCACCATTGCAGTAGCCTTCTTTTTCGATTACATCAGGGATCGCTGGATCATTTTTTTCATGATTATTTCTTACCTGACCTGGTTTCTGATCAATATTCTCAGTGACTATTATATATTCGATCTAGTTGGAGTCAAAGCTTCTCCAGATCAGCAGCGTTATGTTAGGATTTATAAAATCATCGAAATATCCTTTTGCACATTTGTCGGAATGTACTTTATCTACCGCAAAGAGAGAATGCTCGTTAAATATTATATTGAGAAGGAGAAGCTGAATGCCATGATTCAGAAAACAGATAAAGTGAGTTTTTCAGGTGAACTTTATGATCTGGCGATGAGTAGAAATTCATTGTTCATCACATATTTCAAATCGCAGTTTCCTGAATTTTTTGACCATATTATTAAGGTTTCTCCAAATATGGTTTCATCCGAACTTGAAGTTTGTGCTTTGATGAAACTCAACCTCAGCACCAAGGAAATAGCTTCCGCTACCAATTCGACAGTACGTGCAATTGAAAATAAAAAGTACAGAATCCGGCGGAAACTTGGTATTTCCACAGAATCCGACATCAGTATTTACATCATCAGCCACTTCTGATTTTTTCTATTTTACAATTTTCAATATATGATTTTCAATGTTTTAAATGAAAATCACGTTTCTCGCATCACATGTGAGTAGATGTAAGTAAACCCTTTTTGGCTGATTATTTTTTCCGGGGTGAGAGATTGCCTATTATTGCATCATGATTTTGATGACAATAACTCAATATCATTCATAAAAACACAAATCAAAAACTGAACTGTAAGAAAATCCGCTGATTGAACGAACGGCAAAAACACAAGATGAAACCAAAAAACACAAGTGACTTCTTACACACAAATGATCTAAAGAACCAGATGAAATGATGAAACCGGATTTTCGAAGTTCAGTAAAAAAACACAAATGAAAAAACCGAGAGCAGATGCTTTCGGTTTTTATTTTTTATCGTTGGTAGGACATTTAAAATAACTCTTTACGGATAATATTCTGTGATCGCTCCGGACCTACGGACACCAGATAAACGTTGATCCCAAGATAAGCTTCAATAAATTCAATATATTTCTTGGCATTCGCAGGAAGCTCGTCGTAGGTTCTGGCATTGGTTATGTCCTCTGTCCAGCCTTCCAGTTCTTCATATATCGGCTCATAATCATAAAGCTTGGTTGTAGATGAAGTAAAATAATCTATGATTTTGCTGTCCTCGGTCTTATATTTCGTAGCAATTTTTAGCGGACTGATTCCTGTTAAAACATCCAGTTTTGTGATCACGAGATTATTAATTCCATTGATCATACAGGCATGCTTCAGGGAAACCAGATCCAGCCAGCCGGTTCTCCTTGGCCTACCGGTAGTAGCTCCGAATTCAAATCCGATCTGTCTGATCTTCTCGCCCAGTTCATTATCTAATTCTGTTGGGAACGGGCCGTTTCCTACTCTTGTGGTATATGCTTTGGCCACACCTATCAGGTTTTCCAGCGCCGTTGGTGGTACACCGGCTCCGGTGCAGACACCACCAGTAGAAGGTGAAGAAGAGGTCACATACGGATAGGTTCCAAAGTCAATATCCAGCATCAAAGCCTGAGCGCCTTCAAAGAGTATATTTTTCCCTTCCTGGATGGCTTCATTGATTTCCAGCTCAGTATCTACAATTCTGTCCTTCAGTCTTTCTCCCAGTGCCAGGAATTCCTGGAAGATCTCTTCCACATCTAATCCCGGTTTTTCGAAATATTTTTCGAAAAGTGAATTTTTAACTTTAAGGTTTTTCTCGATTTTTTCTCTCAAAACTTCCGGATTCAGAAGATCTATCATACGGATGCCGACCCTCGCAATTTTATCTTCATAACACGGACCGATCCCTTTTTTGGTGGTTCCGATCTGGGTGCCGCCTTGCTCCTCCTCACGGTAAGTATCCAGTAAAATATGGTATGGCATGATGACGTGCGAACGTCTGCTGATAAACACGTGATCGGTTTTCAGACCTTTGCTTTCGATCTGCTCTATTTCTTTGATAAAGGCTTTAGGATTCACCACCACACCATTGGCAATGATACACTTGCCTTTGCACTGCAGCACACCGGAAGGCAAAAGGTGAAGTACAAATTTCTCATCACCCACATAAACTGTGTGTCCTGCATTGTCGCCGCCCTGGAAACGGACCACATAGTCCGATTTGGCAGACAACACATCTGTGATTTTTCCCTTTCCTTCGTCTCCATACTGAAGACCTACAACCACGTAAGTTGACATATATTTTACTTTTTTTAGATTATCTGCAAAGTTAAAGGATATGCGCCAGCGGACAAAATAAAAAAACCCTCTTATGATGAATAAGAGGGCAAAAACACAAATGATGAAAAAATTACAAATGCATTGCTGCATCCGTAATACAATTTTCGTTACAAAAATCGTACATTTTTTGAAACCTGCAATACATTTTTTGAATTTTTTTTCACTATTGTATATTTTTTTGATTCTAATCAGCTCCAAAGAAAAAAAATAAGCCTTTATAGGTAAATTTTCCGCAATGGTTCATCAATACATTTGTTCCGCTGCAACAGAGAATAAAATATCAATGATAAATATTAAAAAATCAGTCTTACAATTAAAATTAAATAAAAATACATTCCATTCCATAAAAATTTTAAACCAATTTCAGTAATTAGTTTTATTTAGCGATTGCACGCTATAAGTTTGCATCATTATTTTAACTTAAATCAAATTCAAAATAAGATGTGCGGAATAGTATGTGTGTTCGACACTAAACAAAAAAATGATGTGGTGAGACCCCAGATTCTGGAAATGTCAAAAAAAATACGCCACCGCGGTCCGGACTGGTCTGGGATTTATCAGCATGATCATGTGATATTCTCCCACGAGAGACTGGCCATTGTAGATCCCACTTCCGGCAAGCAGCCATTATTCACCAAAGATCAAAAAGTGGCTCTCGCTGTGAATGGCGAGATCTACAACCACCAGGAACTCCGGAAAGAATTTCCGGACTACGACTTCCTGACACAATCAGACTGCGAAGTGATTCTCGCACTCTACAGAAGAGACGGGAAAAATTTCCTGGAAAAGCTGAACGGCATCTTTGCTTTCGCACTCTATGACGAAGAAAACGATGCCTACCTCATCGGCAGAGACCACATGGGCATCATTCCGCTGTATATGGGCTGGGACAAGAATGGCAGTTTCTACGTGGCTTCTGAACTGAAATCGCTGGAAGGCGTCTGCAACAAGATTGAAGAATTTCTTCCGGGTCATTTTCTTTACAGCAAGGATGGCCAGGTGCTGCAACAATGGTACAAAAGGGACTGGACAGAGTTTGAAAATGTTAAGGATAATGAGACGGATATCGCAGCCGTGCGGAAAGGCCTCGAAGAAGCCGTCCACAGACAGCTGATGAGTGACGTGCCTTATGGCGTGCTGCTTTCGGGAGGTCTTGATTCTTCTATCATTGCCGCAGTCACCGCCAAATATGCAAGACAGAGAATCGAAAGTGGCGACACGCAGGAAGCATGGTACCCAAGATTACACAGCTTCGCAGTCGGGCTGGAAGGCTCACCGGACCTGGCGGCAGCAAGAAAAGCGGCAGACCACATCGGCTCCGTGCACCACGAGATCAAGTATACCGTTCAGGAAGGTCTGGACGCCATTAAAGATGTGATTTACCACCTGGAAACTTATGATGTTACAACAGTCAGAGCCTCTACTCCGATGTATCTTCTGGCAAGAGTGATTAAATCGATGGGCATCAAAATGGTACTTTCCGGCGAAGGTTCCGATGAATTGTTCGGCGGTTATTTGTATTTCCACAAAGCACCTTCGGCGCAGGCTTTCCATGAAGAAACTGTGAGAAAATTAGGCAAGCTTCACCTTTACGACTGCCTGAGAGCCAACAAATCCCTGATGGCTTGGGGCATAGAAGGCAGAGTACCTTTCCTTGATAAAGAATTTATGGATGTGGCAATGACCATCAATCCAAAAGATAAAATGGTAACGCCGGAACGCATGGAAAAATGGGTTCTGAGAAAAGCCTTCGAAGATCTGCTGCCGGAAAGCATTGCATGGAGACAGAAAGAGCAGTTCAGTGATGGTGTCGGCTACTCGTGGATCGACACTCTTAAACAGGTTGCCGAAGATGAAGTCAGTGATGACATGATGGCAAATGCCAAATTCCGTTTCCCAATCAATACGCCAATGAGTAAAGAAGAATACCGATACAGAACCATCTTCGAGAGCCATTTCCCAAGTGATTCTGCGGCGAGCTGCGTGCCTTCGGTTCCATCCGTAGCCTGCTCCACACCGGTGGCATTGGAATGGGATGAAGCCTTCAAGAAAATGAACGACCCGAGCGGCCGCGCCGTGAAAGTGCACGAGACTGCTTATTAAACAATTTATTTAAACTAACTATACTATTTGTAAAACCCACAAGTTTTGGCATGTGGGTTTTTTATTTTTATTCATGATTATCACCATTGCAATAACTACAAATTGTAGCTTTTAATGCACTTTAAAAATTATTTTATTTTTTTTAATTTGCATCAAAATTTATCTTAATTTTATCCCGATAACGAAATTTAATTTTTAACCTAAACAACACAATAAGATGAGAAAGTACATTATCTCTATTCCGGCGAAGTCTATCACGGACACCTACACCGCAACCATTACAGCAGCCCTAACACCATTAACACCTTACAAGATCAACCTGACGGATGATGAAAAGCCCGGCATGCGAACCATGGCAGAGGGCAGAGAAGGCTACGCCAGATTGATATCAAGAGTTGCAACACAATTCCCCAACGCGCTGAGCCGTGCAGATAACCCGTCTGAACTAAACGAGTTGCTGGAGTACTACAGCAACCTGGAAGGCAACAGGATGGCACTCCTGCAAAACCTGGAAACAATAGAGGAAATCCAGCTGGGTGCCTCCGCAGATATCATGACTCTTGCAGACCGGTACAAAGCCAACCTGGAAATATCCAGGCAAAATGATGCCGCACTTGATCTGGCGATGAGAGAGGTAGATACCTGGAACAGCAGGTTTGCCAACAAAGGCAATGATAATAAATCACCGGACAAAGAATAATTTTTAAACCCTACACTAAAAAAGCCCGCTCTGCAAACTCCAGGGCGGGCTTTTTCAGTGAACAGGCCAGCTTACTTCTATGGCAGGTTCGCCTATTAATTTAATAGGCTCGCCTACCTTTTGGATAGGCGTGCCTATAGTTTGGGCAGGCGTGCCTATGATTTTATTAGTCCGGCCTAACCTTTTCGCAGGCGGACCTATGATTTTGAAAGGTTAGCCTGTCATTATATCAGGCGCGGTTATAGTTTTGGTAGGAAGGCTTATACTGTGGACACGTGTACTGACAGAACAAAAAACCACAAGCCTAGCCTGCGGTCTGTGTATTTATTTCTGATTTTTCTGTGCCAGCTTCAGGCGTTTCTTCCGCCGTTCGTAGATGACTTCCGTAATCTTGCCGCCAATCCAGGAGAAGGGGAAAAAGATGAGGAATATAGAGATTTTATAGAATACAGGATGATACGGATAGATGATGATATCCAGCATGGCGATGAACAGCATGATGAAACCAATGAGAATGGCGTATGCTACCTTGGCATACTTAACAATAACAGCCGTGACCACACCGCCGAAGGTTACGCCCACGCCACCGAAAAACAGCAGTGCCACAAAAAAGGAATCCTTCTTCTGCACAGTCTGTAGGAGACGCTCCCAATGCTCGAACGGGGCAAACTCCTTGTAGGTAATCCAGCTGGAGTCGATCTTTATCCCTAGCGTGATAATGAGTGCCGCCACGGCCAGCCCGGCCAAAACACCTATTGTATTCCTGAGAAAATCCATTCTAACCTTTGAAAGCAATCATCGATATTTCCACATCCACGTTTTTCGGGAGGCAGGACACCTGCACGGTTTCCCTTGCCGGGAACTGATCGTTGCTGAAGTACGAGGCATAGATCTCGTTCACCACCGCAAAGTCGTCCATACTTTTGAGGAAAATTGATGCTTTTACAGCGTTATCAAATGTCATTCCAGCCTCGGCGAGGATGGCGCGGAGGTTTTTCATCACCTGATGCGTTTCCTTCTCGATGCCTTCTATCAGCTTGCCGCTTTCCGGGTCCACAGGGATCTGTCCGGAGATGTACAGCGTTCCGCCGGCTAGGCAGGCCTGTGAGTAAGGGCCGATGGCTGCAGGCGCATCTGAGGTATGGATGATTGTTTTCATTGTTAAAATTTAATTGCTACAAAACTATAGATTTTAGATGGAAGTAGGAAGCCGGAGGCTGGAAGATTTTCAAATCGTGTCATAAATACGATAATCTCGTAATTAATCTTGTTCCTGATTTAAAAAGTGCTGTTAGGCTGCGTGAAACTTCTTTCCTTGTACTTCACGGCATCTTTCAGGATATTGGCCTTGATGCCGATAAAGAAATCATAAACCTTGAACTGCCCGAACGGCACCCAGTTGAAAGTAATGGTGAAACTCCGCTGATCCCTGGAGAAGCCGAGCCTGGTGTAGGCCAGGGTTTTATTCACCACATCATAATTGGTGCTGCCGTTGATGTTCCAATACGGTGTAAGCTTGATGCTGCCGTCCAGACCTACGGTAGCCACCTTGGTCCCAAAGCGGGAAAGGCCGCGGGAGTAGGCATAGTTGGCATTGACATTCAGGGTCCAGGTGGGCTGGTAATGGGCATAGTTATCATCATCAAAATAATAATTCTCATTCCGGATCTCGCCTTTCTTCTTATATTTTTCCGAGAGTTCTTCCTTTTTGCCAAAAATGGCCTCGCTCATGGGATACGATAGCTGAAGGTTGAAGCCCTGCAGGCTGAAGTGCCCGAAGTTCTCCGTACGCTCGCCCACCGTGCTGCCATCTGCAAAGACAATTTCGTACGGCTCTATGGTGAGGCTGGAATTCACATTCAGTTTATTGTCAAAGAATGATGACTGCGCATTGACGCTGAACACGGACCATTTGTACTTCTCTGCTGCAAAGTTGTAACCGCCGGAAACGTTGAGGTTTTCAAAAATCTTGACCTTTTTCACACCGGTAGAATCACTTTTGGACTTGACCTTCATCTCCAGATTATTGGCGATGTTGAAGCCCAGGCTCTGCACCAATCCTGTAGAGGGCGCGCCATAGATGCCATTTTCGAAGATTGAATATGGTGTAATCTCGCCTCTGGCATTGGAATAATCGCGGTAATATCCCCAGCTGCGCTCTCCGAAATCCGGGGAATAGGTGAAGCTGAAACTTGGCGTCATCATGTGACGGATGGCCACAATGGGCGAACGCTTCCCAAAATTTTTCTGACCATAAAGAATCGTCTGCAAGCTGGCACTGGTAGAAAATGTGGAATAGCCGGAGACCTTGTTCTGGAAATTGTTATCCACCTGATTGGTTATCGGGTTATAGGATTTTTCCAAAATTTTAGTCGTCAACACATTATCAACATTCGCACTCAGGGAAAAGGTGAAAAACTTAGCCAGCGTGGTATTGGTAGACAATGCGATGTTATTCTTGGCACCCGTCTTCATATCTTTCCACATCTGCGCGGTAAAAACTTCGTCTTCCGTGGTAGTCACATAATTACTAAGGGCAAAACCTGTATTAACGTTGATGTTCTCCAAAAGCCCTGTCCGCACGCCGGTCTTCGGTTTGAAAAGGTAGAACTGATTGATAGCCACCGTCATATCCGGAAGGCGGATGTCCGTAAGACCTGTCGCAAAGTTCTGGTTGTAGCCCGCACTGGCACTGATGGTGATCGGCAGATTGAGAAAACGCTTGGTCACGTTGATCCTGGACGTCTGCGTGGTGTTCAGGATATTCCCGTTGAAGATATAATTATTGTTGACGGTATTGTTATAAAATTTACTGCTCACGATATCCACACTGGCGTTGAACGTGAAATAAGGATTAGCCTTGGAATCCTGGGAATGGCGCCACGCAATCCTGAAAGTTTTGGTCCTGGAATAGTCATCCAGACCTTTGATGCCCCGCACGGTGTAGCCATAGTCGGCGGCAAAGTTTCCGGAGTAGCGGTATTTTTTGAGATAATTGAGCTCGGGTTTCAGGTTCCAGCTGCCTTTGGTATAGATGTCCGATAGGATCTTGAGGTCAAAGTGGTCGCCAATGGGTTGATAATAACCCAGACCGTTCAGGAAAAACCCGACATCCTGCCGCTCCCCGAAACTCGGAATGAGAATCCCTGCAGAACGCTTGTCCGAAAATGGAAGAATTGCAAAAGGCATTACCAGCGGTGTAGGCACCTGCTCGATGTACAGTTGTATAGGGCCTGTAACCAGCTGGGCATTGTCCTTACCTTTGATCAGCTTGATATTGGGTGCGGACATATGATAATCCGGCAACGTGTCTTTTTTCTTGATGAAATATTCGTCGGTAGTATAGATGGCCTTCCGCATAAAGAAGACGGAGTCATTATACTTTTTGGTCTTTTCTGCCACTATGACCCCTTCGCTTTCCTCCGTTCTTGCATTGAAGGCAATGGCCTGGCGGGTCTTGTAATTATAGATCACCTCGTTGTACTCGTACTGTTTTCCGCCTTGTGTGGCTACAGCCGGTTTGATGATTTTTCCCTTTTGGTCCTGCTCGCCGCGGGCATAGATCTTTCCTGTTTCCCAATCGATGCGGATGTAGTCTGCATCAATCTGCATATCTTGGTAAATGATCTGTGCTTTCTTGGTAAGGAAAGTTTGTTTATTGGAAATGGAAGAACTGCTTTTATATTCGGCTTTGGTCTTCACCACATCGGAGAGTTCTTCTTTTGGTAAAATGCTGTCCTGTTTGACGTTAGCCGTATCCCGCGCAATGGATACGGAGTCTCCCGCACCAGCTTTTCTATCAATATTTTGAGGCACAGTTTGTGATAAAATATTGTTAAAAATTAGGATATTTAAAATTAGTAATATACTTTTGAAAATACTTCGAGCCAATGCAGTCATTCTGTAATCGGCGTCAAAATTAATTAAATTTTAAAGATTAAAATGTCAAGCCATATATTTTATAGGAAATTTTTTTTCCTTTTGATGATTTTCTTTGGTTTTAACAGCATTTTTGCTCAGAAAAAATTCACGGTAGTTTTGGACGCGGGACATGGCGGCAGCGATACGGGAGCGCAGCGCAGCTATGGCGACCTGGGACTGGTACAGGAAAAAAACGTAACCCTGGGCATTGTCCTGAAACTGGGACGGATGCTGGAAAAAAGCAAAGACTTCAAGGTGATCTACACCAGAAAAGTGGATGAATATCCGTCATTAACCTCCAGAACAGACCTGGCCAATCGCAGCAAAGCAGACCTCTTTGTCTCGGTGCATGTCAATTCTTCCCGCAGCAGCAGCTCCACGGCGCAGGGCACAGAAACCTTTGTCCAAGGGCCTAATCAGAACAAAACCAACCTGGATGTAGCGAAAGCGGAGAACGACGTGATCTTCCTGGATGAAAAAGATAAGGAGAACTTTGCATCCTACAATCCCAGCTCGCCGGAATCGCTCATTGCCCTGAAAATCCAGCAAAGTAAATATCTGCAGGCCAGTCTCACGATAGGTGGTCTTGTGGAAGAAAATTTTGTTAAGAAAGATAAGCGTCTGTCCAGAGGTGTGAAGCAGGAAAACCTGCACGTGCTGCGGATGAATGCCATGCCGTCCATTCTTATAGAGACCGGATTTGTCAACAATTATGATGATGCACGCTATATCTCATCTGATGATG
>DBLQ01000114.1:0-9651 GCA_002297505.1 Flavobacteriales bacterium UBA720 | reverse complement strand
ATCTCATCTGATGATGGCCAACAGTCCATTGCCGAGAGTATCTATAATGCCATCATCAGCTACAAAAAACTGGTGGACCGCAACGTGAAAGAGCCGGAGCCGGAAAAACCTGTGGAGCAGCCATTGAAAAATGATTTCCGCATCCTTCTGATGAGTTCGCCGTCGCGCTACACTGTAGACGATCCGGCACTGAAAGGTCTGAAATACATCCTGCCTATCAAGGAGAACGGTTTTTATAAGTATTACTACGCGAATACCAATTATGCTTCCATCCGCGACACCAACCTGAAAACTGCGAAGGACGCAGGATTCCGCAATGCCATCTCAATCAGCTTTGTCCCGAATCAGGCACTGGCTACGGGCTATTACACCCTGGAAATCTACGCCGGAAAAGACAAGCTGGAATCCAAATCCCCTGTGATGAAAATGCTGCCGGATATGGAAAGAGCCAAAGAAAATGGTGTTTTTTATTATACCCAAGGTAAATACCGAACATTAGAAGATGCGGTAAAAGCGCAGAAAGAGCTGGAGAACAAAGGCATCACCAACACCGTGATAGAAAAGCGAAGCAAATAGAAAAAATGTGTTGCGAAAAAATATTAAAGTCTATATTTTTGCAGACCGAAACGGAATGGCCTATTCGTCTAGTGGTTAGGACTCAAGATTTTCTTTCTTGCAACAGCGGTTCGATTCCCCTATAGGCTACAGTAAAGTGAAAGTTATCCCGGATGACTTTCACTTTTTTTTGGCCCAACTCGGAGATTAAAAAAACATCAGAAAAAATTTTGAATTTTAAAAAATATCTATATTTTTGCAGCGCCTTAAAGGAAAGTAAGAATTACCGATTGACAATAAAGTACAATTAGATTTCTTATTTGAAATTCAAGCTTCCGAAAGGCAAAACAAAATTTAATTTTTTTTAAAAAAGTTTGCAAATTAAAAAATAGTTTTTATCTTTGCACCCACATTTGAACGATATGGCAAATCATAAATCAGCACTTAAGAGAATCAGACAGAACGAAGTAAGAAGACTTCGTAACAGATACTACCACAAAACTGCAAGAACAGCTTTGAAAGTATTAAGAAATGAAGCGGATAAAACTGTTGCAGCTGAGCAACTACCAAAAGTAATCTCTTTGTTGGATAAATTGGCTAAGAAAAACATTATCCACAAAAACAAAGCAGCTAACTTGAAAAGTAAATTAACTAAGCACGTTAACAGCTTAGCTTAAGATAAGAGTCTGGCCCGTTCGTCTATCGGTTAGGACCTCAGATTTTCATTCTGGTAAGAGGGGTTCGATTCCCCTACGGGCTACTTAAAAATACCTTCACTAATTTTCTGGAGGTATTTTTTTTAAAACATTTGGATTTTGACTTCCATTCGGAATATTAAATCTGAAACAACATAGAAAATTAACTTGGCCCGTTCGTCTATCGGTTAGGACCTCAGATTTTCATTCTGGTAAGAGGGGTTCGATTCCCCTACGGGCTACTTAAAATACCTTCAGATTTCCTGAAGGTATTTTTATTATATTGGCCTATGAAAAATTTCTTAACTCTATTCTTTTTTCTTTCTATTATCTCGGTCAGTTCCCAAACGGTTTATTACACACCGAGCGGCGAAAAATACCACATTGCCAATTGCAGAATGGTAAAAAATGTATCGAATAAAACAGACCTAACTGCTGCACTGCAAAAAGGATTAACGGCCTGCAAGATCTGCAAACCAATTTCCAGTTCCACTTTGAGAATGGCCGGAACCAAGAAAACTTCCGGTTCGGATGCGACTGTCCAATGCAAAGGAACCACGAAAAGCGGAAACAGATGCCAGCATAAAACGAGCATTGGCAACGGATATTGCTTTCAGCATCAGCCTTAATTTTATATCTTTGATCAAATATTTCCGAATGAAAATCCTCATCCTCAATGGCCCCAATCTGAACCTGCTCGGCACCCGCGAACCGGAAATCTATGGCTCCGTCTCTATGGAAGATTATCTGACTGATCTGAAGCAAGAATTTTCTGGCGACGACATCATTTATTATCAATCCAATATCGAGGGCGAATTGATCAACCGCCTGCAGGATGATGATTTTGAAGCTGTCGTAATCAATCCGGGCGCATTCACGCACTATTCTTACGCCATTTCGGATTGTCTTAAAAATATCAACAAACCGAAAGTTGAAGTCCACATCAGTAACATCTACAAGCGCGAAGAATTCCGAAAAAAATCTGTGACGGCGGAAAATTGTGACGCGGTGATTTCCGGCTTTGGAATGAAAGGTTACCGACTGGCCATACTAAGTTTAAAATGATCAACCACATAGGCAAATCGATTTTAATTAAGTATAAAAGAAAAGAGAAAATAGCGTACGTTCTATTTTCTCTTTTTTAATTTTATGGTCATCATTAAAGTGTATGTCTATGTGGTAATATTAACCTACTCAATTTTAACAAAAAACTTTCCGACCGGCGTTCCTTCCGCCATATTACTTTTAGCGAGAATCAGCCAGTACTCGCCTTTTTGTTTGGTTTCATATTCAATTGTTTGACCAAAAGGTCCATCGAAGGTATTGTCCGGCATCCTGATTTGATTGAATCTAAGATTCATCGGTTTTTCCGTTTTGATATAACCTTTGAGTTGGGCCTGATTAACATTCTCCAATTTCAGGATCAGCTGATCATCGGGATTTGTAATTTCAAGATTCAGCCGGATTGGCATTTTCGATGCGTCTACCGTAACGATATTTTGGTTGGATTCTTTTTCGGTTTTACTAATGGTTGACAGTGAATCCACCGGTTTTTCAATCGTGGTTACCGTGTCCACTTTTTGGTCCTTCACTTCTGGTTCCTTTTTGCAGGCCGTCAAAAAAAGAGGAATCAATGCCAGATATTTTAAACTATTTGCTTTTTGACTGTTTGATATTAATCGTTTCATAATATAAAATTTTTGAGAGGAAAGTTTCTTTTTGATAAGATTCTATTCTTTCTACAAGTTGGTTTTTCATTTCAGAATTGCCGGTTTTTTCCGCATAATCCAGCAGAATTTTCTCATTATAGTTGATGGAAGTCAGATGATAATTGTCCTCAAAATCTTTTCTTCTAATATTATTGGACGTGATAATTCCGCCCCAATTGACGTAACTGCAAACCAAAATCAAGCCATAGCAAGACCAAAACATTTGGTTGAAAAGAAACGCGTTGGTCTTCCTTTTCCGGATTTTGACGAAGGTAAAAATCAACCCGATCAGAGCCATCGTCAAAAAAGCATAAACACCCAGACGTTTGTAGGTCAATCCAAAATTGATGATATATTCCGAGTTTTTGAGCGACGCGGAAATCACCAGAACAGCATTGAGAATAATCCAAATCTTAGCCGATATTTTCAGAGCTCTGGCTTTCTCATCAAAATTAAATCCTCTTTTGAAATAAAACAAAATCACCAGAATCGCCATCACGATAGACATTATCACGGCGTTCACGCGTTCGTGCGTTTCGGCGCTTAAACTGTCAGCAGACTTAGTGACTTCGAAGAATTGTTCGTAATTGTAAGTGGCAATGAAAATGAACAGCAAAAGATTAAGTGCGCAAAATGAAATCAATCCGCTGGTTCGTTCGGAATCGATGTCCAGGAAAGAAAACGTTGGATTTTCGGATTTTATCGATCCAGAAAAGTCGTCATTCAGATAATGATTCTGTCTGAAAATAAATCTCTCGACACCGAAATTCCAGAAAATAAATCCGATATAAAATCCAATTATCATCAAAATAACGAAAGTCAAAGGCTGAAATTCTAATTCAGAATCTCTGAACAGATTGGCAAAATGGTCACTTCCACGCGCGTAGATGAAGAAGAAGATGGTCACAAATAATCCGGGAATCAGAACCAAAGTGATGATTTTTTTGCTCAGACTTCTTTCGTTGGATTTCTCGTACCATTGTTCTATTTTGAAAACTCTTATCAAGAAAGTGAAGAAATTCAAAAACAGAACTTCGATATACAGAAATGGTTTCAGTTTCGGATAAGTACCTCTGAACCGCAACAAAAATAATGAGATAAAAACGGCTGCGAAAGAAACAGCGTCGCCAAACCAGGCAAAAGCCAATGATGAGAAAATGGATGTCACGAAAAGGGTCAGAAACATTCGGTTCTTGAATTCTGTTTTAGTTTGAGCGTAAGTCAGAATACTCAGGAAAATTCCGAAGATTCCGAGATTGAGCGCAATGTATTCTTTGTAGAAAAGGATGACCACTGCGAAAACGGTGAGGAAGATGAGATGATGTTTTTTCATAACGATAAATGATGATTGATAAATGATTTGATATGGTGTTCCTTGTGAAAACCTTTGTGTTCTTTGTGGTTAAAATTTATATAGATTTAAGCGTAAACAATGTAATCTCCGGTCTGCAATTGAATCTGACCTGATAAGAATGTCCGAGTGCGCGGTTGATGTAGAGCATTCTGCCATCTTCGAGATTAATAATTCCTGACGTATATTTTCTGTTTTTAACCGGCAAGATCAAAGGCGGAAGAAATGGAGGCTTGCACTGTCCGCCGTGTGTATGACCGGAGAGAATCCAGCCTTGATAGCCATTCCAGACATCCAAATCGCAGACATCGGGATTGTGGCAAAGGACGAGATTAGCTTCTTCCGGATTAATGGTTTTTGTTAATTTTTCGGGGTGAAAATTAGTTCCCCACAATTCCTCAAAACCGTAAATATTAAGTCCGGATAAATCCACTTTCTCATCCCGAAGAACTTGTATATTGGAATCTTTCAGAATTTTCGAAACCTCATCCGCCACATATTCTTCTCTCCATTCTGCGCCGTAATCGTGATTGCCGAGAATGGCAACTGTTCCTAAAGTTCCGTGAACGGCTTCTTTCATCACGGTTTTCAACTGTTCAAATTGCTCAGGATTATCTTCCCAGCAGACAAAATCGCCGGTGTAAACCACAATGTCGGGTTTGTAAGCTTTTGCTTGTTTGAAAGAATCAATCAGATAATTATAATCGAATCTGTTTCCGACGTGTAAGTCAGAAATTTGCATCAATACTTTGTTATGAAGATTGGACGGGAGATTTTGGATTGGTAAATCTTGTCTGACAAATTCCAGCCAAAACGGTTCTATCTGCCAACTGTAGAATAATGACACGCCTGCTGTTGCTAATAATGATTTTTTGATGAATGATTTTCTGGTCATAGGTTTTAAATTATTATCAGTAGTAAACACATTAATGTGATAACAACCAATATCGAAGGAAAGTTGAGCGATAGCATCAAAATAGCACTTAGAAATCCCTTTCTATTCTCTGGAAAAACGTAAATCATTATTATATGAAAAACAATGAATATGAAATTTATAATGGCAGTAAATCCATTCAGAAAATAAAAAAGTAACAAAAAATCATCATCTCCAAATGAAAACAGAATGACAATCATAAGCAATCCCAGAATCCAGCTACAGCCACAATATATTTCAATAAAATTTTTCATAAACATAAAGTTCTTTGAATTACAAAGTTAATTTTCAAAAAAAATCGGGAATTTTTAAATAAATTTTTTTCCCGCATCTCTTGAGGGAGCAAAATTTATAATGTTATCTTCCCAACAATTTCTCCAAGTTATTAATATGTTCTGTAAAAGCATCTCTCCCTTTTTGTGTGACGCGGTAAGAGGTTTTCGGTTTCTTGCCTACGAATTCTTTTTTAATCTCAATATATTCTGCCTTTTCCAGCGCAGAACTGTGACTAGCGAGATTGCCGTCGGTGGCATTGAGCAGGTTTTTCATTTCGGTAAAATCAACCCAGTCGTTGACCATAAGAACGGACATAATGCCTAATCTTACACGGCTTTCGAATTCTTTGTTGAGTTGATTTATATTGACCATTTAAATTACCTTTTATCTTTAACTACTCGAAATTTTGTAGCTCTATCTATCAATTTAAAATTTTTATCTACTTGTACAATCTTGGCATCTGTTCCACTTAATTCCCTTTTTAGCATTAACGTTTTAGATTCAATAACGTTATCAATATTATCTTTATCTAATGTTATAATAGTATCTTTAAAAGAATATTTACCCCGTTGAATGGATTCTCCTAAGCCACTTCCGTTACCAAATTTATAAGTTCCATCTTTTCTAAATTCCAACGAACTTCCATTATAATCTCCATCATAAAAAACTTTCAATACAATTTCAGAATTATCTCTTGATGATAAGTAGAGTTGACATCCAATATTTAAAATTATAATTAGGATTCCAATAGCTGTAAACAAAAAACTCTTATACTTTTTTGAAATTTTAAAATTGTTAAAATCATTTCTAACTGTTATTGTAAAAAAAACAATAAACAAAATAATTAATAAAAAATAGATTACGCCATCAAAAATAAATGTATTATCAGCTGTTTTAATTGAAAAATATAAATAATAAATTCCAGTAATTACGGATAGAAACAAAATTAAAATAGATGATAATTTCTTCATTTACTTAAATTTCAATCATACTTTCTATACATCAAAATCCCATAAAAAATATGCAAAAATCCAAATCCTATTGCCCAGAATATCAATCCCCATCCTAGCCAAAATAAAGCAACAATTCCAAGAATAACTTCGCAAATACCAAGATATTTGACATCGCTTAATGTATATCGTTCGGCATTAATCAAAGCTAAGCCGTAGAAAATAAGCATAGACGGCGCAATCAAAGGAAAATAATGATGATACCAAAGCGCCAGACAAAAAACACCACCAGCAACCAACGGAATGGCGAAGTTGAACAACAGTTTTTTCGTGATAGAATCCCAGATCTTCAGGTTTTTCTTTTTGCTTTTTCTGGCTGTGAAAATGTATCCGCTGGAAATGGCTAAAAACAGAATCACCAAGGCGACAAAAAAAAGTTCCTTCGCCAGGTTGGGTGTATAAATATTCCGTTCTCCGTCAAAATAATCGATGCCTTCCCTTTGGAAAATAAAGTAGACATACACAGAACCAAGCAAAGCGACAATCCCCGCAATGACGCCGGACAAGCCACTCAATGAAATAAATCTCGAGCTGCGTTCCATCATCTGACGGATGTGCGCCAACTCTTCCTGATAATTTTTGGATTCCATAAAAAGAACTTTGAATTACAAAGTTATAAATTATTTTAAAACTTCAAAATTAATTTTGAAGTTTTTTTAAATAGTGAAGGGAACAATAATGTTCCCTTCACTGACTTATTTTTTGATAATTTTAAAAGTATGAATTTCTGAATTGCGGTCTGTTAATCTGATGATATAACTTCCAGAAACCAACTGATGAAGATCCACTTTCAGCTCTTTTCCTGACGCAGATTTTTGTAGAATCAATTTTGAACTCACATCGAAAACTTCATATTTTTTGATTTCTACCGGAGAGGAGATATTCAGTAATCCTGTAGTTACAGGATTCGGGAAAATTTTGATATTTTCCTTTTCGCTGTATTCTACGGAGAGACTCTCGTCACAGCTGATCAATGCGTCCCAGCCCGTGTAAGCAGCACTGGAATCCGAAGTAAACCTGAAGGTAAGTGCTCCTGTCATATGTGAAGATTTGAATGTGCGCGGCAGATTGGTCATCTCGCCGGAAGAAAACAACACGGGAGAAGAAATATCGGCACCATTAAAAATCGTCAGCCTGTCACAACAGCTTTCCAGGGAGAAGAGTGTGAAATTAGCGCTCACCAGTTTTCCTGCAGACATTGGATAGATCGTTTTAACCCAGTTTTCATTGTCGGTGTAATTTCCGTTTGCACCGCCGGAATCATAAAAATGATTACCGCAATAATTAGGATTCGTGCAGAAACCTCGTGCAGACTTGGCCCAGCCAGAGTTGCCTGCTGCGCACTTTGACCTTATGTAAACATCGTAACAGGTATTTTCCAGCAGACCAGAAGCCTGATAAACTCTGGAGTTCACGACGGTACCCTGACCTGTTGGTGCTTCTCCTGATCTTACCAGTTCTATTTCCCATTGTGTGGCATTGGAATTTTCTGTCCAGCTGATATTCAAAGAATTGGAGGTCGAACGTTCCAAGGTGATCAACGTCGGTATTCTGGCGCAAGGCGGCATCGGTTCACAAACGATCCTTGCATCCCAACCTGCTTTTGTTATAGAAGAGGAGGAAGCATAGAACGTGAAAGTCAATGCCCCTGAAACCGGATCTGTGGAAGAAAAAGTTCCTGGTGGCGTTTGATTGCCATAATTGGTATAAAGCATATTGTTGCTGTTGGCATAAGCGCCATCATACACCCGGAATTCGTCGTACAGATTGACGTCAAACATATCAAAAATAGCTTTTACCCGGTTTCCTGTTCCGGAAGGATAAATGGTCTTAGTGATATATTCTCCGGCAATGTAGTTGCTTAACGCGCCACCTGAATCATAGAAGTGATCGCCGGCACAATAATCCGCCAGCGTACAAACAAGTTTGGAAACGCCCCACTCAGATTTCCCGCCCGCACAAACCGACCTGATATAGACTCTGTAGCAGGTATTTCTAAGGAGTCCGGGAATGGTGTAATTGCGCGAAGACACAATCGTTCCGACCCCAGTTGGCGTATCTCCGTCTTTAACAGCTTCTACTTCCCATTGATTGGCATTGGAATTATCCGTCCAATTAAACGTGAGAGAATTAAGTCCGGCATTCGACAGATTGATATAACTAGGCGGATTAGGGCAAGCCGGCATTGGCTCGCAGATGATCCTGGCATCCCAGCCGGCCTTGTTACCATTATTTCCTGAAGTCGAAAACTGGAACGTCAATGCGCCAGAATAGATATCTGTGGAAACAATTGTGGATGGCGGCGCGGAGTTTCCGTAGTTATAATTATACAGTACGTTGCCACTTGTTCCATTATATATGACGAAGTTATCATACTGATTGATATCGAACATTTCAAACACAGCTTTTACGCGATTACCATTTCCTGACGGATAAATAGTCTTTGTAAAGTATTCGTAAGTTGTCGGAAGTCCGCTCAGTGCGCCACCCGAATCGTAGAAATGGTCACCAGCGCAGTAATTACCCTGGGTGCAGAACAGCTTGGAGACAGTCCAAGCAGAGTTACCACCGGAGCAGACAGAACGGATGTAAACTTTGTAACACGTATTGCTTTGAAGTCCGGAAATGGTATATGGACGGCTGGAGATGAGCATTCCCGCACCTGTGGGACTATTCCCGTCTTTCACCACTTCTATTTCCCACTGCGTCGCACTGGAATTTTCCGGCCAGGTGACTGTCATCGTATTTAATGTAGCAGATTGAAGAGTGATCTCTCCCGGCGGATTGGGACACGGTGGCATCGGCTCACAAATGATCCTCGCATCCCATCCTGCTCTGTTATTGTAATTACCGGACGTGCTGAAAACAAATGTCAGCGCTCCCGTCGACACATCTGTGGAAGCCAGGGTTGTTGGCTTCGTAGAATTGCCATAGCTGTTATAAAGCACCGGACCGCTGTAGGCATTGGCACCATTGTAGACCGTGAACTGGTCATATTGATTAATATCAAAGACATCAAAAATAGCCTTTACACGATTACCAGTTTGAGAAGGATAAATGGTCTTGGTATAGCTCTCATAATTATTTGGATAGCCATTTAGAGGACCTCCGGTATCGTAGA
>DBLQ01000002.1:6191-30396 GCA_002297505.1 Flavobacteriales bacterium UBA720 | reverse complement strand
GAAAGTCGACTTTTTCGGAGGCGACAAGCAGGAAACAATGCGCCTTTACGAAGATATTCTTTCCGATGCCAATGATTTTGGATTAAAAATTATTTTCCACGGAGCCACTTTACCAAGAGGTTGGGAAGTAATGTACCCGAATTATGCCGGAAGCGAGGCTGTTTTAGCTTCAGAAATGCTGTATTTTTCAGAAGACGTCCGCAAACAGGAAGCGTTTTTCGCAACATTACATCCGTTCATCAGAAATACGGTCGGAAGTATGGAGTTTGGCGGAACTTTCCTCAACAAATATTTGACAAAATCCAACAAGGATAAAAATAAAAGATACACAACAGATGGTTTCCAGTTGGCAACGGCTGTTCTGTTTCAAAATCCGGTTCAGATGTTTGGTGTAATGCCGAATAACCTGAGCGACGCACCGAAATTCCAGCTCGATTTTATGAAAGAAGTTCCGACGCTTTGGGACGAAACAGTATTTATCGACGGATATCCCGGGAAATATTCTGTGATTGCCAGAAGACATCAGAATCGTTGGTATGTCGCGGGAATCAATGCAGAAAAAACGATGAAAAAACTGAAAATCAACCTGCCGATGTTTGCCGGGAAATCTGTGAAATTCATCAACGACGATGCTCAGGGAAATTCATCTGAAAACGAAATAAAAGTCAATTCAAAAGGCGAATTTACCGTAGAAATTCAGCCGAATGGCGGTTTCGTTTTGAGAAATTAAATAATTATTGACTCGCGTCGAATCCGAAGGATTCAATATCAATAGCCGTAGGTGCAACCTATGGAAAGAAATATGAATAAAAACCCGAATCTGAAGGGGTTCAATTTGATAAGTCACTCAAATTTTATTTAGATAAAATATAAACGATTATGAAACAACTGAAAATATTTCTTCTCGTCACAATTTTCGGATTTTGTCTGCAAATCAATGCAACAGAACCGTTCATCAGCACAGAAAAAAAATCAGAAAACATTGTATTAAAAGAAAAATCTGTCGGTCTTTCCATTTTTACCAATGCTGGAATTGACAACGGAATTTTAAGAGCGGTAAAAAATCTGCAATCTGATTTTCAAAAAGTTACGGGAAATCAGCCTACACTTTTAAACCAAATTTCCGGAATGAATTTGCCTCTGATTATCATCGGAACGGTCGGAACAAAATCGGTGGTGGATGATTTAATCAGACAAAAAAAAATCGACGGAAAATCTTTAGCCGGAAAAAATGAAAAATACATCATCCAGAATGTCAGCAACCCTTTTCCGGGCGTTTCTGAAGCGGTGGTCATTGCGGGAAGCGACAAACGTGGAACCATTTACGGAATCTACGAAATGTCCCAACAAATCGGGGTTTCGCCGTGGTATTACTGGGCGGATCTTCCTGTTGAGAAAAAAGAAAATCTATATTTTAAAAAAGGAATTTACACTGATGGAGAGCCGGCTGTAGAATACCGCGGGATTTTCCTGAATGACGAAGAACCATCTTTGGGAGGCTGGGCGAGAGCCACTTTTGGAGGAATTAATTCTAAATTTTACGAAAAAGTTTTTGAACTGATTCTTCGTATGAAAGGCAATTACATCTGGCCTGCGATGTGGGGAAAAGCGTTTTATGACGACGATGCTCTGAGCGGACCATTGGCCAACGAAATGGGAATTGTAATGGGAACTTCGCACCACGAACCGATGGCTCAGGCGCAAACCGATTGGCACCGGTACATCAAAAAAAATAATTTGCCGAATGTCTGGGATTATTCCAAAAATGAAAAAGTGTTGAAGGAATTCTGGAAGTCGGGACTGGAAAGAAGCAAAAACTGGGAAAAACTCGTGACAGTCGGGATGCGTGGCGACGGCGATGAAGCGATGGGAGAGGGAACCAACATTTCACTTCTCGAAAAAGTGGTGAATGACCAGCGGAAAATCATTGCGGATGTCACAGGAAAAAGAGCCGATAAAACGCCACAGCTTTGGGCTCTGTACAAAGAAGTCCAGGATTATTATGACAAAGGAATGCGCGTTCCGGATGATGTGATTTTGCTGTTTTGTGATGACAATTGGGGCAACGTGAGAAAACTTCCGGACCTTTCAAAACCCTTGCACAAGGGCGGTTACGGGATGTACTACCACTTCGATTACGTGGGCGGACCGAGAAATTCGAAGTGGATTAACATCAACCCGATTCAGCGCGTTTGGGAACAGATGAATCTTGCGTATGAGCATCAGGTGAATAAAGTCTGGATTGTGAATGTGGGCGATCTCAAACCGATGGAATTCCCAATCAGCTTTTTCCTGGAAATGGCCTGGAATCCGAAGCAGTTTAACTCCAAAAACCTTTTGCAGTATACTGAAAAATGGTCAGCCGAACAGTTTGGTGAAAAACACGCCAAAGAAATCGCCGGAATGATTAATCTTTACGCGAAATATAACCGACGCGTAACGCCTGAAACGCTGAACTGGAATACCTACAGCCTGGAAAATTATAATGAATTTGAAACGGTTCTCAATGATTACCGGGCACTGGCTTTGAAAGCTTTACGTCTGAAAGAGCAGATTCCCGCAGAATATCAGGATGCCTATTATCAGCTGGTTTTATATCCGATTGATGCGTGCAGCAATCTGTACGAAATGTATTACGCTGTTGCGAAAAACAGAGAATTGGCGTCCAAATATGACTTGAAAGCCAATGAATATGCGGATAAAGTGAAAGAGTATTTCGAAAGAAACGCTTATCTGGACAATCAGTACAACAATGTGATTGCCGGCGGAAAGTGGCAGCATATGATGGATCAGATGAAAATAGGTTATAAAACCTGGGCCGACGGAAAACAGAATGTTATGCCCGAAGTAACCTACATTTATGACGATAACGCTTCGAAAGACAGAGTATTTCAGGAGAAAAACGGTTATGTTTCCATTGAAGCCGAGAATTTTGCCAGAAAAAATGAATCGGACCGGATCCATTGGGAAGTTATTCCTGATTTCGGAAAAACAAAATCCGGTGTAACGACTTTTCCTCAAAATGCCTATCCAAAATCGGATGAAGATATTTACCTCGAATATGATGTTAATTTTGAATCAAAAGGCGATTTTGAAGTTCAGTTACTGTTAGCACCGACATTAAATTACAATCACAACAAAGGTCTGCGTTATGAAATTTCTTTCGACGGAAAAACGCCGCAGATTGTCAATTTCAATGGACATTACAAAGGCGAGCTGGGAAGATGGCAGTCGGAACACATCATCAAATCCAAAACCAAACATCATCTTTCTGAGCCAGGAAAGCATACGTTACGTTTCCGAGTTCTGGAGCCGGGAATTGTTTTGGAGAAAATATTGATCAATACAGGCGGACTGAAACCAAGTTATTTGGGAGCGCCGGAAAGTGAATATGCAAACCAATAATCATAAAAACCATCAGATTTCTGGTGGTTTTTTTATTGCAAGTAGTTTAATGTGAGTATCTTAAATAAAATTTAGTAAAATAAGTGTTAATTATACATTTATTAAGAATAGAATGTTATATTTGTTATCAACCGAATATCGAATTCCAATTTTTAGAATCGATTTGATTTTTACACATTATTTTAAATGATTTATAATGAAAAAAATTCTGTTTTCTTTATCCATCTTCATCTGTGCAATCTCATCCGCACAGAATTTCAAATATCCTTTCCAAAACCCCAAACTTCCGGTAGACCAAAGAATCGAAAATCTTCTCGGATTATTAACGGTTGATGAAAAAATCGGAATGATGATGGACAATTCCAAAGCCGTTCCGAGATTGGATATTCCCGGTTACGGTTGGTGGAACGAGGCGCTTCACGGCGTCGCAAGAGCGGGAACAGCGACGGTTTTTCCGCAAGCAATCGGAATGGCAGCGACTTGGGATGTTCCGGAACATCTCAAAACGTTTGAAATGATTTCCGATGAAGCCAGGGCAAAATACAATAGATCTTTCGATGAATCCCAAAAAACCGGACGTTACGAAGGTCTTACGTTCTGGACGCCGAATATCAATATTTTCCGTGATCCTAGATGGGGAAGAGGTCAGGAAACCTATGGTGAGGATCCTTATTTGACTTCTGTTTTAGGCGTTGCAGCCGTAAAAGGTTTGCAGGGAAACGACCCTAAATATTTCAAAACTCACGCTTGCGCCAAGCATTTTGCCGTTCACAGTGGCCCGGAATGGAACCGCCATTCCTACAACGCCGAAGTTTCCAAACGAGATTTGTACGAAACTTATCTTCCGGCTTTCAAAGCATTGGTTCTGGAAGGAAATGTAAGGGAAGTGATGTGTGCTTACAATGCTTTTGACGGTCAGCCTTGCTGTGCTAACAATACTTTATTGACAGAAATTCTTCGCGGAAAATGGAACTATGACGGAATGGTCGTTTCCGATTGCTGGGCATTGGCAGATTTCTATCAGAAACAATACCACGGAACGCATCCTGATGAAAAAAGTACCGCCGCAGATGCTTTGAAGCATTCTACAGATCTGGAGTGTGGCGATACCTATAATAATTTAAATAAATCTCTCGCAAGCGGTTTAATTACTGAGAAAGATTTGGATATTTCGATGAGAAGGATTCTGAAAGGCTGGTTCGAACTGGGAATGCTTGACCCGAAATCTTCGGTTCACTGGAACTCGATTCCGTATGCTGTGGTGGATTCTGACGAACATAAAAAACAGGCTTTACTGATGGCTCAGAAATCAATCGTGTTGATGAAAAATGAGAAGAATGTTTTGCCTTTAAATAAAAACATTAAAAAAATCGCTGTAGTCGGTCCCAATGCGGATGACGGACTGATGCAACTGGGAAATTATAACGGAACACCTTCCTCAATTGTCACAATTTTAGAGGGAATTAAAACCAAATTTCCAAACGCAGAAATCATTTATGAAAAAGGAACTGAAGTTGCCGATCCGTCTTCCAGAACTTCGCTTTACCAAAACTTTTTAAGCCAGAAAAATGGTGAAAAAGGAATGAAAGTAGCGTTTTTCAACAACAATGAATTCAAAGGAACTCCCGCTAATGTATCTGTAAATAAAAGCGGAATCAATTACAACAGTTTTGGCGGAACTCAGCTTGCCCCGAATGTGGGAAGAGAAAATACATCGGCTATTATTTCAGGCATTTTCAAAAGTACTTACACTGGCGATGTGATTCTTTCACCTTCAACATCCGATGTGTACACGCTTTTTGTTGACGGAAAAGAAGTTGCCACAGGAAAAGGTCCAGACGCAAGACATCCTTCAGAATTTCCCGTAAAAATGGAACAGGGAAAAGAATATAACATCGAATTACGCCACACCCAGAAAGGAAAATATGTGAGCATTACTTTCGATGTGTACAGAAAAGATCCTGTGAATTTTACTGCGGTTAGGGAAAAAGTGAAGGAAGCAGACGTTATTATTTTCGCCGGTGGACTTTCGCCAAGTCTGGAAGGTGAAGAAATGCTGGTGAGCACCGAAGGTTTTAAAGGTGGCGATAAAACTTCAATTGATCTTCCAAAAGTTCAGCGTGACTTGTTGGTAGAATTAAGAAAAACAGGAAAGCCTGTCGTTTTCGTACTTTGCACAGGAAGTTCGCTAGGTTTGGAGCAGGACGAAAAAAATTATGATGCTTTGCTGAACGCCTGGTACGGCGGACAATCCAGCGGAACGGCTGTCGCAGATGTTTTGGAAGGCGATTACAATCCTTCCGGAAAACTGCCGGTGACCTTTTATAAAAATCTTGCTCAGCTTGACAATAATTTGTCTAAAACCAGTAAACACCAAGGTTTTGAAAACTATGATATGCAGGGCAGAACCTACCGTTATATGACCGAAAAACCGTTGTACGCTTTCGGTCACGGGTTGAGTTATTCAAAATTTGTTTACGGAAATGCTAAGCTGAACAAAAACACCATCAATGCTAATGAAAATCTGACAATTACAGTTCCTGTTACCAATAATTCTGAAAGAGACGGTGAGGAAGTGATTCAGGTTTATGTCAAAAGAAACAATGATACATCGGCCCCTGTAAAGACTTTGAGAGCCTTTGAAAGGGTTTTGATTAAATCTAAGGAAACAAAAAATATCCAATTAACTGTTTCTAAAGATTCATTTAAGTTTTATGATGAAAAAGTAGATGACTTAGCTCCTAAAGAAGGAGATTACACCATTTTCTACGGCGGAACTTCCGATGAATCCGGATTGAAAAGCATTCAAATGAAAGTTAATTAGTTAGCCCTCAGACAACGAAACCTTATAGGTTTTTAAAACCTATAAGGTTTATCAATAAAAAATTCAACTTTTCAACTCAAAAATGAAAACAAAAACCAAAATATTCACAGCCGCTATTTTGCTTAGTGTTGCATTTTTTTCAGCACAAGATAAAACTACCAAAACCCATTTCCTCGATTTGGACGGAACTTCTACCAACATCAAAATCCAACCCACGATGTACGGGATTTTCTTCGAAGACATCAACTTTGCGGCAGATGGCGGATTATATGCAGAACTGATTAAAAACCGAAGTTTCGAGTTTGATGAACCGTTGACAGGCTGGAAACAACCCAACACAAAAACACTTTCTCCAAACTTGGATTCCGGTTTTTTGACGATCATCACCGACAAATCCAAAACCAATAAAAACTACGCAAGAATCACGGTCTGGAATGACAAAAATTATGTGCTGGAAAACGAAGGTTTCAGGGGAATCGGTCTACATCAAGGGGAGAAATATGACTTAAGTTTCAATTTAGAAAACATTTCAGGCAATATTTCTGCCATCAATACAAGCCTGATTGATGAAAACGGAACAGTGATTTCTTCAGTTTCTACAATCATAAAAGGCGGAGGCTGGCAAAAATATAATGCTGTTTTTGTACCTTCTAAAACCGTTGAAAAAGCAAAGCTTCAAATCACTTTTATCGGAAAAGGCGTTGTGAATATGGATATGATTTCACTGTTTCCCCAAGACACCTGGAAAGGCAGAAAAGGAGGTTTGAGAAAAGATTTGGTTCAGAAATTATACGATTTACAGCCAGGATTTTTACGTTTTCCGGGCGGTTGTATTGTGGAAGGAAGAACTTTGGCAGAACGTTATCAATGGAAAAAAACGGTTGGTAAAGTGGAAGACCGCGAAAATTTGATTAACAAATGGAATAACGGATTTGCACACCGTCTCACGCCGGATTATTGGCAGTCTTTCGGGCTTGGTTTTTTTGAATATTTCCAGCTGGCGGAAGATTTAGGTGCAGAACCGCTTCCGATTCTCAGTTGCGGAATGGCTTGCCAGTTCAACACTGCAGAACTCGTAAAAATGGAAGATTTGAATCCTTATGTTCAGGATGCTTTGGATCTGATTGAATTTGCAAATGGCGATTCCAATACTAAATGGGGAAAGATCCGTACAAAAATGGGACATCCGAAACCCTTTAACATGAAATTCATCGGCGTTGGAAATGAACAGTGGGGCGCAGATTATATCGAGCGTTACAAAGTTTTTGAAAAAATGATTCACACTAAATATCCCGATATCAAAATCATTTCCGGAAGCGGGCCGTCTCCCGATGGCGAATTTTTCGATTACGGCTGGAAAGAACTTAAAAAACTGAATGCACAGCTTGTTGACGAACATTATTACAATTCCCCTGAATGGTTCTTAAAAAATGCAGATAGATACGATAAATACGATAGAAGAGGACCAAAAGTTTTTGCCGGAGAATATGCCGCACAATCGGTTGGCGTTGTAAAGCCTGACAATAAGAACAATTGGCTGACCGCTCTTTCAGAAGCAGCTTTTATGACCGGATTAGAGCGCAATGCAGATGTAGTGACGATGACTTCCTACGCTCCGCTTTTCGCCCACGCAGACGGTTGGCAATGGACGCCTGATTTGATTTGGTTCAATAATTTAAAATCTTACGCTACTCCCAATTATTACGTTCAGAAATTATTCTCAAACAACAAAGGAACAGATTTAATTAAAATCTCCGAAAACGGAAAACCGTTGAAAGGTGAGAATAATCTCTATGCATCGGCGGTCCGTGACCTTAAAAAGGAAGAAACCATTATTAAAATTGTTAATGCTAATTCTCAGGAAACTTCGGTTGAAATCAATCCGAAAAATAGTAAAATTGGTAGTCAAATGACCAAAATTGTACTGACTTCTGCAGGACTTTCCGATGAAAATAATTTCCAATCAGAGACCATTACACCAAAAGAGGAAACGCAGACCATTAAAAAAGGAAAGATTTCTGTTGAAATTCCGGCAAATTCTTTAGTGATTTTGAAAATAAAATAGCTTTAAAATACCATAAATAAAGGAAAAATTAAAATTAAGTGTAAATATTACATTTATTTAAAATAGAATCTTATATTTGTTTTAGCTCTTAAACAGAAAACGGAGAATTCTTTAAGGTAAATGAAAACTTAATGAAAAATCTTTGTAGAATGTAATCCATTGCATCAATTATTTTAAAAATAGCTAAAAAAAATAACCAAAATAAATCACTTTCGTTAATGAAAAATTACGTTATCGGCTTAGACTACGGAACAGATTCCGTCCGTGCCGTTTTAATTGATACCGAAAATGGGGCAGAATTGGCAACTTCCGTAAGCTATTACCAAAGATGGAAAGAAGGAAAGTTCTGCAAGCCGGAAGAAAACCAATTTCGTCAGCATCCTCTAGACCACATCGAAGGTTTGGAAAAAACCATTTCAACCGTTGTCAAGGAAAGTGGCGTTGCGCCGGAAAATATCGCCAGCATTTGTATTGATACGACAGGTTCGTCACCGCTTCCCGTGAACAAAGAAGGAATTGCCTTGTCACTTTTGCCTGAATTTTCAGAAAATCCCAATGCAATGATGGTGTTGTGGAAAGACCATACTTCCATCGACGAAGCCGAAGAAATCAATCATCTGGCAAGAAACTGGGGCGGCGAAGATTATACAAAATTTGAAGGTGGAATCTATTCTTCCGAATGGTTTTGGGCAAAAATTCTTCACATCAACAGAGAAGATGAAGCGGTGAAAAATGCCGCATACAGCTGGATGGAACATTGCGATTACCTCACATTTTTACTTTCCGACAACCAGAGTTTAGCGACATTTAAAAGAAGCCGTTGTGCAGCGGGTCACAAAGCAATGTGGCACGAATCGTGGGATGGACTTCCTTCCAAAGAATTTCTTGGTCAGCTGGATCCTTCACTGGCAGAACTTCGTGATAGGCTGTACGATAAAACCTACACGTCCGATGAAGTTGCCGGAAATCTGAACGAAGAATGGGCAACAAAATTAGGCTTAACAACGAATACGGTAATTGCTGTCGGAACTTTCGACGCGCATTCCGGAGCGGTTGGAGCAAAAGTGGAGGAAAATACGCTGATCAGAATTATGGGAACGTCGACTTGCGATATTATGGTAGCTCCCAACGAAATCATCGGCGACAAAACGGTTAAAGGAATCTGCGGACAGGTTGATGGATCCGTCATTCCGGGATTGATGGGACTGGAAGCCGGGCAATCCGCATTTGGTGATGTTTTGGCGTGGTACAAAGACATTCTAACTTGGCCGACTCACAATATTCTGATGAATTCCAATGTCATTGATGAAAGTCAAAAACAGTTGTTAAAAGAAGAAATAGAGAACAATATTATTCGCAATCTCACTTTGGAAGCGGAAAAAATTCCACTTTCGGAGGTGGTTCCGGTTGCCTTGGACTGGATTAACGGTCGAAGAACTCCCGATGCCAATCAAGAACTGAAAATGGCCATTAATAACCTTTCTCTGGGCACAAAAGCACCGCATATTTTCAAAGCTTTGGTGAATGCGATTTGCTTTGGAGCCAAAAAAATCGTCGAACGTTTCGAAGAAGAAGGCGTAAAAATCGAAAAAGTGATAGGAATTGGAGGCGTTGCCAGAAAATCCCCTTTCATTATGCAGACGTTGGCCAACGTTCTTAATATGCCGATTGTAGTGGCAGCTTCAGACCAGGCTCCAGCCTTGGGCGCGGCTGTTTATGCAGCCGTTGCGGCTGGAATTTACCCGACTGTTCAGGAAGCGAGCCAAAAAATGGGTTCCGATTTCGAAGCAGAATATTTCCCACAAGTGGAAAAAGTAGAAAAATATGCAGAATTTATGAAACAGTATCAGATTCTCGCAGATTTCACAGAAAACAATATCAAATCAAAGAAAAAGTTGACGGTTGAAAGTTTATAGTTGATAGAAATTAATAAAAACAGCTCCGTAGGAGCGCCCTGTTAGTAGCCAGAACGGTGATGAAAAAAACAAAGCTCCGTAGGAGCGCCCTGTTAATAGCAAATATGTAAATATTATCATCACAAAGAGAGCCTCGTAGGGGCGACCTGTTAAATAATTACATTGAGTGAAAAACCAACAACCATCAACGAAAAACCATCAACTAAAATAATTATGGCAGCTATATCCGTCTGTAGTTTATCCTGAGCTTGTCGAAGGGCTCCCGCTTTTTTGTTCCGCTATGCTACACAAAAAGAGCTCCGCTCAAGCCGGCCAGCGTGCAATTCGACGTTCAAAACTTAAGATTATTCAATAGAGGCGGGCTTTAGCCCGTCTACAAAAGAATGAAAACAAATTCGGCTTTAGCCGAAACGTAAATTTTGGCTAAAGCCAAATGAAATCAAAAATATGACATCGGGCTAAAGCCCGACGCAATTGAAAAATAAATATTTGATTCTTAAATCAATTAATATTTCAATCATTAATAAAATAAAAATGAGCATCTATAAAGAATTAAAACGAGAATGTTACGAAGCCAATATGCAGCTCGATGCGTTGAAGCTGGTCGTTTACACATTCGGAAACGTAAGTGCCGTTGACCGTGATAAAGGAATCTTTGCCATCAAACCGAGCGGTGTTCCTTACGAATTATTAAAACCTGAAGACATCGTGATTTTAGATTACGATGCCAATGTCGTTGAAGGAAATTTAAGACCATCTTCCGACACCAAAACCCACGCTTATCTTTACAAAAACTGGGAAAACATCGGCGGAATCTCTCATACACACGCCATCTATTCCGTAGCTTGGGCACAGGCACAGCTAGACATCCCGATTTTCGGAACAACCCATGCAGACCATTTAACCTCAGATATTCCCTGCGCACCACCAATGCACGATGACTTAATCGAAGGAAACTACGAATACAACACCGGAATCCAGATTCTCGAATGTTTCAAAGAAAAAGATTTATCTTACGAAGAAGTAGAAATGGTACTCATCGGAAATCACGGACCGTTCACCTGGGGAAAAAATGCTGAAAAAGCCGTTTACAACAGCAAAGTTCTAGAAACTATTGCCGAGATGGCTTATCTCACAAGGCAAATTAATCCGAACGCGCCACGTTTGAAAGATTCATTAATCAAAAAACATTACGAACGGAAACACGGCAAAAATGCCTATTATGGACAGTAGTTTGGTTTCTGGCGAATGGCTTTTAGCTTTTGGCAATTGTCATCGTTCCATAGAAGACTACGAACCCGAAGGGTTCAATATCAGTAGCCGTAGGTGAAATCGAGGAACGAGATTCGGTGAAACCAAACCTATGGAAAAAAGTTGCAAAATCCTACAGAATCCGAAGGATTCAATGTAAATAGCTTAAAAAATATAATTAAACATCAATAATCATTTATAAATCATCATTTATAACTATGTTAACACCTCTCAATACAAAAGAAATCTGGTTCATCACCGGAAGTCAGCATTTATACGGCCCTGAAACATTAGCGCAGGTTGCGGAACATTCAGCGAAAATCGTAGAAGCGTTCAATGCTTCATCACAGATTCCTGTGAAAGTGGTTTTGAAGCCAACCGTAAAAACGACGGAAGAAATCTTTGAAACACTTACAGCTGCCAACTTTGCAAAAGACTGCATCGGAATCGTAACCTGGATGCACACATTTTCACCTGCAAAAATGTGGATTCGCGGACTGACCGCTTTACAAAAGCCAATGTTGCATTTGCATACACAGTTCAATCAGGATATTCCGTGGGCGACGATGGATATGGATTTTATGAACCTGAATCAGGCTGCGCACGGCGACCGTGAATTCGGATTTATGGTAAGCCGTCTGCGCAAAAACAGAAAAGTGGTCGTAGGACATTGGGCTGAAGAAAGAGTTCAGAAACAGATCGGAGAATGGAGTAGAGTTGCCGCAGGTTGGGATGATTGGCAAGGTGCGAAGTTCGCCCGTTTTGGTGATAATATGAGATTTGTAGCCGTTACGGATGGAGATAAAGTGGAAGCGGAAACTAAATTTGGTTTTTCGGTAAACACTTGGGGAATTGGAGATTTGGTAAGCGTTGTCAATTCGATTGGCGATGGCGAAATCAAAACCTTAATTGAAGAATATGAAGCTTCATACAAAATGGCAGAATCCCTTCTTTCCGGAGGTTCAAACAGAAAATCTCTGGAAGTTGCCGCAAGAATTGAATTAGGTTTGGAAAAATTCCTGAAAGACGGAAATTTCAAAGGTTTTTCAGATACTTTCGAAGACCTTCACGGTTTGGAACAATTGCCTGGAATTGCTGTTCAGAGATTGATGGAAAAAGGTTACGGATTTGCCGGAGAAGGCGACTGGAAAACTGCCGCTTTGGTTCGTGCAATGAAAACGATGGGACAAGGCCTTGAAGGCGGAAATGCCTTTATGGAAGATTATACGTATCATTTAAATCCTTCAAATCCCTCGATTTTAGGTTCGCATATGTTGGAAGTTGACCCTGTTTTGGCGATTGACAAGCCATCTTGTGAAATTCATCCGTTAGGAATTGGCGGAAAAGCTGACCCGGTTCGTCTGGTTTTCAATTCAAGAGGAAATATCGATTCTTTAAATGCCGCTTTGATGGATTTCGGAAATCATTTCAGACTGTTAATCAACAAAACAAAAGCGTTGGAAATCACCGAAGAATTGCCAAAACTTCCGGTTGCGAGAGTCCTTTGGAAACCGCTTCCTGACCTGTACACGGCAGCTGAAGCCTGGATTTTGGCAGGTGGAGCGCATCACACGTGTTACAGTGAGAACATCAGCTTAGAACAATTGGAAGATTTTGCAGAAATTGCAGGCATCGAATCGCTTGTTATTGATGAAGATACGAAAATCCGTGATTTTAAGAACACACTTCGCTGGAATGAAATATATTATCGTTAAACTTGCAAAACTTCTAAAAAATGAGAAAAACAAGTATCAACCTGATAATTCTTTTTGCCGTTTTATGTATTTTCGGGTGCAATAAAAAAGAAAATCAATCAAAAACTCAACCGGAAACAATGGAAAACATACAGGTTTCAGATTACGGAGTCACGTCAAAAGGCGATTCCATCCAAAAATATACTTTGGCCAACAAAAACGGGATGAAGCTGGAAGTCATTAACTTCGGTGGAATTATTACTTCACTTACCGCTCTCGATAAAAACGGAAAATACGAAGATGTCGTTTTAGGATTTACCAAGCCTGAAGATTATTTCAACGGAAATCCTTACTATTTTGGGGCATTGATTGGCCGTTACGGAAACAGAATTGCCAATGCCAAATTTACTTTGGAAGGTAAATCATATAATATCGACAAAAATGATGGTCCGAACAGTCTTCACGGCGGAAAAGAAGGATTCCATACCAAGTTCTGGAATATCGAATCGGTGAAAGATGCCAAATTCCCGACTTTGAAACTGACTTACACCAGCGCAGACGGTGAAGAAGGCTATTCTGGAAAATTAACGACAACGGTTTTGTATACTTTGACGGACGACAACGCGCTTGAAATTTCTTATGAAGCGGAAACCGATAAACCGACTGTGGTGAATTTGACTCAGCATTCGTATTTCAATCTTTCAGGGAATTTCTCAAAAACAATTCTTGACCACGAATTGCAAATCAACGCGGATAAATTTACACCAGTTAATGAAACTTTGATTCCTACGGGTGAGCAAAAAGCGGTGAAAGGAAGCGTATTCGATTTCACAGCTTCAAAAGCAATTGGAAAAGATATCAATGCAGATGACGACCAGCTGAAAAAAGGAAAAGGCTACGACCACAACTGGATTCTGAACGGAAGCGGATTGAGAAGCATTGCCAAAGTTTACCACCCGGAATCAGGGAGAGTAATGGAAGTTTTGACCGATGAACCGGGCGTTCAGTTCTATTCAGGAAATTTTTTGGATGGAAAATTTGATACTAAAACGGGCGGGAAAAATGAATTCAGAACAGGTTTTTGCTTGGAAACCCAGCATTTTCCGGATTCTCCAAACCAGGCTTCTTTCCCTTCTACGGAGTTGAAGCCGGGACAAAAATACCAGTCGAAAACAATTTACAAATTCTCAGTTAAACAATAAAGTATGGGAAATTTAGCAACTATTGATATCATCATATTTCTGATTTATTTTGTGGTGGTAGCCGGTTACGGAATCTGGATTTATAACAAAAAAAAATCTGCAGCAACAGGCAGTAAAGATTATTTCCTGGCGGAAGGTTCACTCACTTGGTGGGCGATTGGAGCGAGTTTAATTGCATCCAACATTTCGGCAGAACAGTTCATCGGGATGTCCGGTGAAGGATTTTTCGTGGGGGTAGCGGTGGCAGCATATGAATGGATTGCAGCATTGGCGCTCATCATTATTGCCATTTGGTTCATTCCGATTTATCTTAAAAACAAAATTTACACGATGCCACAGTTTTTGGAAACCCGTTACAACAAATCGGTTTCCCTGATTATGGCGGTGTTCTGGCTGTTTTTATATGTGATTGTCAACCTGACTTCCATTCTTTATTTGGGTGCTTTGGCAATTGATACGTTGTTGGGCGGCGGTCATCTTCATATCATTATGATTGGATTGCTTCTAATGGCTTTGCTAATCGGTCTTGGCGGTATGAAAGTAATCGGTTACACCGACGTAATTCAGGTGGCGGTTTTGATTATCGGAGGCTTTGCAACAGTTTATATGGCGCTTCAGATTGTTGACCAGAGAATCAACGGAGCGGCTGTAGGAAATGCTTTCGCAGGTTTTCAGACCTTGATGAACGAAGCTCCGCAACATTTCAAATTAATGCTGGAAAAACCGGTTAAAACAACGACAACTTTAGCGATGCCTGAAAATCTTGACGTTCAGAAATATGTGGTTCTTCCGGGATTGGCAATGTATTTTGCAGGACAATGGATTGTCAACCTGAATTATTGGGGTTGTAACCAGTACATCACGCAAAGAGCTTTGGGAGCTGATTTGAAAACAGCGAGAACTGGGATTTTATTCGCAGGATTCCTTAAATTATTTATGCCGATTATCGTAATGCTTCCGGGAATTGCAGCTTACGTTTTGTATACGAAAGGACATTTGCCTGGTTTTAATGGAGTAAAAGACGGAGCATATTCCGCAATATTAGGATTTTTGCCTGTTGGTCTGAAAGGTCTTGCAGTAGCGGCTTTGACGGCGGCAATTGTTGCTTCTTTGGCAGGGAAAGTAAACAGTATCTCAACGATTTTTACATTAGACATTTATAAAAAATATTTAAAGTCTGATGCAACGGAAATCCAAATGGTGAGAACCGGAAGATGGGCAATTATTATAGCAATGTTCGTTGCTTTGGCATTTACTTGGACCGATGCTTTGGGAATCGGTGGTGAAGGTGGTTTTACCTTTATTCAGAAATATACAGGATTTATCAGTCCGGGCGTTTTTGCGATGTTCCTTTTAGGAATGTTCTGGAAAAGAACAACCGGAACTGCAGCTTTGGTAGGCGTAATTTTAGGATTCGTTCTGGCGATTTTCTTCAACAGTTTTGCTGTGGAAATTTTCGGGAAAGAAACTTGGCTATACACAGCTTTCACTTATGAAAAACTGGAAAATGGCGTAGTTCACACCATTACTGAAATTCCGTTTTTGATTAATATGGGTTGGTCATTCTTCTTCACGGTTCTGACGATGGTTGGGATAAGTCTTGCCGGTCCGAAAGTGAACCCGAAAGCATTTGCCATCGATGCATCAATGTTCAAAGTGGATAATAGAACATTGGTTCTGATTGTGATTACTTTGCTTTTGCTGACGGCACTTTACGTGAGGTTCTGGTAAAATTTAATTGTAATAAAATAAATGCAGGATTCCGTTTGGAGTCCTGTTTTTTTGTTAAGAAAGTTTATTATATTTGGTATTTACAGTACAATTTAAAATGTTATATCAGACAAAATTAACAGAGAATCAAACCATAGAATTATTGATGAAATATCTTATTAAATTGGGATGGAGGATTGAGAGTCATTGTTTAGATCAAACTAGAGGAATTGATATTGTTGCTTCTAAAAATGAAGAGACTATGTTGATAGAGGTGAAAGGAGCTAGGGCTGGCGATTATTCTCCAACTAAAAAGAGAGATTATTTTGATAGTGGACAGATAAAAACCCATTTTGGTAAAGCAATTGTTAAAATGATGGAGGAAAGATTCAAAAACACAAAATCAACTTTAGCTATAGCTCATCCAGATGATGAAAATATAAGAAAGGCAATAGGAAACTTAACGCCATTATTAAAAGGATTAGATATTAAGCATTTTTGGGTTTCCGAAAATGGTGAAGTAAAGTCAGATTAATAAAAACTAAATTAAGAGAGTCTGATTTTGAAATATTCAATTTTAATAATTAATATTAATCAAATTTAAATAAACTAATCTTTAAATCTTAAACATAAACTCTTCCGCAAACTTTTCGTTTTGGAATCCTGTTTTTGTTTAAAGCCACAAGTAAGTTTAGCTTCTCCGTAGGAGAAATATCTGTGTAGAAAATATTGTATTAAACACGAGCAGAACTCCGTAGGAGTTCTATCTCTATTCATAAAATTTAAATTTTAAACATAAACCCCTCCGCAAGCTTTTTCTTATATTTTTCTTCATCGAAACGGTACAGAAAAGATCCTTTTTTAGACGAACTCATATCTTTTCCTTCCGTTTTCACAAGAATATCCAGCGCATTGATTTTGCTGATGAAATTCCGCTTGTCATACTGTTCGTTGAAGATGGCTTCGTATAAAGTCTGAAGATCTTTCATCGTGAATTTTTCCGGCAGAAGTTCAAAACCGATAGGTCGTGTGGAAGCCCTTCTTCTAAGTCTCAGAACTGCATCTTTCACCATTTCATTATGGTCGAAAATTAAGGTTGGAAAATCCTGCAGATCAAACCATTTCGCACTGTATTTTTCATTAATCTGAATATTTTTTTCGATATTAATCAAAGCATAATACGAGATCGACATTATTCGTGCCGTTGGTTCGCGGTCAATTTGCGTATAAAAATTCAGCTGTTCCAGATAGATATTTTCCAGTCCGGTAAGACTGTTCAGAACACGGTGCGCCGCTTCATCAGCGGTTTCGTCATTGCCGATGGATCCTCCCATCAGCGACCATTCTCCCATTCTAGGCTCAAAATTTCTCTGCACCAGCAGGATTTTCAGATTTTCGCCGTCGAAACCGAAAATAATGCAGTCTACGGCCACCAGATGTCGTGGAAAGTGAGAATAGTCTTGTGTCATCGATTTTATTTTATGCAAAGTTAAGTCTTTTAAAGGTTGATATCTCAAATCCATCAGCATAAATGTAATTTTTACACTTTATTTCACGCATCCTTTTTCTGAAATCTCGATTTTCAGATTTTAAGTCAATGTTTTGGGAGTCACTTTTGTTAATTATGGTTGCATTTTATTCAATTAACTAAATAAAATGAGATGAATTTAATGTTAAAAATATGTTAAATTTAATCATCCCTTTATTTTAAATATTACCAAAGTAATAACAATGGCTTACCTTGAAAATTACGATAAGGGAGCATTTAAAATAATGAACATCACATCAGAACCGCCCAAATCTATTTTTTTTAACAATAATTCTGCCTTATCACTTTGATTACGGTAAGTTTTTCATATCTTAATTTTTATGATAAGCTACATCATTTTAGCCGCATTTCGTAGGGTTTTAAATTACACTTATTTTCGGAACTGCTGCGGCCATCATCAAAATTCTTTGTCAGTTAGAATCTTTCTTCTATTTTAGAAATGTTGAATATACATTTATTAATGAACAGGAAATCGCTGATATTGTTTTTGAGTTTGAGTACGCTGGCTTTTGGGCAGATGCGTACTGAAGTGAGTTATTTCCCGCTCAGTCAGGTTGCTTTGTCAGAAAGTACTTTCAGCAGGGCGATGCAGACGGATAAAAACTATATGATGTCTATGGATGCTGACCGTTTGCTGGCTCCTTACTTAAAAGAAGCCGGACTTCAACCTAAGAAACCAAACTATCCCAACTGGGAAAATACTGGCCTGGACGGCCATATCGGTGGTCACTATATTTCGGCTTTGGCTTTGATGTACGCTTCAACAGGCGATAAAAAGATAAAACAGCGACTCGACTATATGATTGACGAGCTGGAACGTTGCCAGAATCTCTCAGGAAATGGCTACCTTTCCGGGGTTCCGAACGGAAAAAAAATCTGGAAAGAAATCGCAGATGGCAATATTCGTGCAGCGACTTTCGGTTTGAATGACCGTTGGGTTCCGTTATATAATATTCACAAAATTTATTCAGGTCTTAGAGACGCGTATTGGTACGCAGGAAATGACAAGGCGAAAACAATGCTTATCAAACTGACCGACTGGATGGCCCATGAAGTGTCACAACTTTCCGATGAACAGATCCAGGAAATGCTGAAAAGTGAGCACGGTGGACTGAATGAAGTCTTTGCCGATGTTTACGACATTACCAAAAATGAAAAATATTTAAAATTAGCGCACCGTTTTTCGCATCAGGCGATTTTAAATCCACTGTTAATTCACGAAGATAAACTGACGGGAATCCACGCCAATACGCAGATTCCGAAAGTGATTGGTTTTAAAAGGATTGCCGATTTGGAACATAATAAGGAGTGGAACAGTGCGGCAGATTTTTTCTGGACGAATGTGACCCAAAGACGTTCTGCAATCATCGGCGGAAACAGTGTGAGCGAACATTTTAATTCCATCAGTGATTTCAGCGGAATGATTAAAAGCATTGAAGGTCCCGAAACCTGCAATACCTATAATATGCTGAAGCTGACCAAAGAACTTTTCGCCACCAACCCAAAATCCTCCTATTTGGACTATTACGAAAGAGCATTATACAACCATATTCTTTCCACTCAAAATCCTGAAAAAGGTGGTTTTGTATATTTTACGCCGATGCGTCCCGGTCATTACAGAGTGTATTCTCAGCCGGAAACCAGTTTTTGGTGTTGTGTAGGTTCGGGAATGGAAAATCACGCGAAATATGGTGAAATGATTTATGCGAAATCGGATAACAATTTGTACGTCAATCTGTTTATTCCTTCTGTTCTGAAATGGTCTGAAAAGAAATTGGTGTTGAGACAGGAAAATAATTTCCCGCAAATGCCTTCCACCAAATTAATTTTTGACCTTGCTCCAAAATCCGAAATCAATTTAAAATTAAGAGTACCGGAATGGACGAATGCTTCACAGATAACTGTTTCCGTTAATTCAAAAAACATCAATATTCCTGTCGATTCTGAAGGTTATATTAATATCAGAAGAAAATGGAAAAAAGGTGATTTTGTGGAAATGAAAATGCCCATGCACCTTTCCGCAGAGCAGCTTCCGGACAAATCAAATTATTTTGCGTTTAAATATGGCCCAATCGTTTTAGCTGCAACGTACGGAACTGAAAACCAGGACGGACTTTTTGCCGATGACAGCCGCGGCGGACATATTGCGCACGGACCACAGATTCCACTGAACGATATTCCAACGATTCTGGGAAGTTCGGATACCGTAATGAATCATCTCGAAGCAGTAAATGGCGAAGATTTAACATTTAAATTAAAAGGTTTATATCCTCAAAGTAAATTTGCTGAAGGACTGAAACTGGTTCCTTTTTACAAAATTCACGAGCAACGTTACATCATTTATTTTCCGCAGGCAACTCAGGATAAAATTGAAATGATTCAAAAGCAAAAAGCCAAAGAAGAAGCTGAAATCAGAAAACTAGACGGAATTACGACCGATAAAATCCAACTGGGCGAGCAACAGCCGGAATCGGATCACTTTTTCGACAGCAAAGATTCCAGCACCGGATATATGGAAGACCGCCATTTCCGTGAGGCCAAAGGCTGGTTCAGTTACCAGATGAACAATAAGGAGAAGAATGCAAAATTCCTTTACATCACATACTTTGACGCCAATAACAACCGAACTCTGAATGCGGAAATCAACGGAATCAAGACCTATTCTAAAAATTTCGAAGGAAAAATGGGCGGTTCTCCACAGACTTTAGTCATTCCCGTTCCTGAATCTGAAATGCGTAAAGAAATTCTGAACATCAAATTTTATTCAGGTGAAAAATCATTGACGCCGAAAATCATTGAGGTGAGATTCCTGAACCAAGCTCCAGATAAAAACTAAAATAAATGCAGGATCAAATCTGCTCCATAGGAGCAATATCTGTGTAGAAAAATGATTGGATTAAAAATACAGAACTCCGTAGGAGTTCAATCTTAAATAACAACAAACAAGCAACCAGTGTCTAAAATTTATAAAAAATGAACCCTAAAAATAGCATTAGAATAATGATCCTGCTGCTCTGCATATGCTGCAATGCGCTTTTTCAGGCAAAAGTTACGCTTCCAACCTTAGTTTCAAACGGAATGGTTTTACAGCGCAACCAAAAATTAAATATTTGGGGAAAAGCCGATGTAAACGAAAAAGTGGAACTGAAATTCCTCGACAAAAATTATAAAACATCGGCAGACCAAAACGGAAACTGGAAAATCATTCTTCCGGAGCAGAACGCAGGCGGTCCGTACACAATGTCCATCAACGAAATCACGCTGAAAGACATTATGATTGGCGAAGTCTGGCTTGCTTCCGGACAGTCTAATATGGAACTGCCGATGCGAAGACTGACGCCGCTTTACGCCAACGAAATCAAGAATGCGAATAACCGGAACATCCGTTTTTTCACGGTTCCTCAGAAATATAATTTCAAATCACCTCAAACCGAACTGGAAGGAGGAAAATGGGAAGCTACAAATCCTCATACAATTTTGAATTTCTCAGGTGTTGCTTATTTTTTCGCTAAAGATGTCAGTGAAAAAGAAAAAGTAGCGGTTGGAATTATTCACTCCAGTTTAGGCGGTTCTCCAATTCAGGCTTGGATGGATGAAAATTCACTTAAAAAATATCCTGAATATCTCGATGAAGCTAAAAAATGGCAGAACGATGATTTGATAAAATCAACAGAATCTTCAGAACAGGCGCTGAGCAAGGCTTGGTATGCGGAATTAGACCAAAGCGATATTGGACTCAATCAACATTGGGAAAAATTTGATTTAAATGATTCTGATTGGAAAACGATGCAGATTCCCGGTTCTTGGGAAGACAAAGAAGGTTCTTTTGAAGGTTCGGTTTGGTTCAGAAAAGAAATTAATTTAACTAAAAATCAGGCGGGAAAAGCAGCATTTTTAAATCTTGGAAGAATTAAAGATGCCGATGTAACGTACATCAACGGAACAAAAGTCGGAAACGTGACTTACGAATATCCGCCACGTTGGTACGACGTTCCAGCCGGAATTTTGAAGGAAGGCAAAAACATAATTGCCGTAAGAGTTTCTAACGGAAATGGAAAAGGACAATTTATCGCAGACAAACCGTACTACCTTGAAATCGACGGACAAAAAATAGATTTAAAATCCGAATGGAAATATAAAATCGGAGCAAAAATGGAAAAAATGGCTCCCGGAACAACTTTTATCCGTTGGAAGCCGACCGGTTTGTATAATGCGATGATTAATCCTTTAACTAACTACAACATTAAAGGCGCGCTTTGGTATCAGGGCGAAAGCAATACAGGGAAACCAAAAGAATATGGCGATCTGCTCACCACAATGATTACCGACTGGAGAAACAAATTCAATAACAAGGAAATGCCGTTTATCACCGTTCAGTTAGCCAATTTTATGGAGTCAAAAGCACAGCCGATAGAAAGCAACTGGGCGGAACTCAGAGACCAGCAGCGTAAAGTGTCATTACAAGTTCCGAATGCCGGACTTGCCGTAATCATCGACATCGGCGAGTGGAATGACATTCATCCGCTGGATAAAAAAACAGTAGGAGACAGGTTGGCTTTGCAGGCAATGAAATTGGCTTACGGAAAAAACATCGTTGCAGACGGACCGGTTTATCAGTCAATGAAAGTTGACGGAAATAAAATTGTTCTTACTTTCAAATCGGGAACGGATGATTTCGCTCCCATTGCCGAACTGAAAGGTTTCGCCATCAAAAATGCCGATGGAAAATGGGCTTGGGCAAAAGCAAAAATCGAAGGTAAAACAATTGTGGTTTGGAATGATTCGGTGACAAATCCAGTTGCAGTCCGTTACGACTGGGCAGACAATCCCGATGGAAACCTGAAAAACAAAACCGGACTTCCCGCATCACCTTTTACAACAGAATAAACATTTGATTTTAATCTTTGCTGAGCGAAGCGCCTTTGCGAACCTTAAAAAAGAATAGTAATCAAAAAAAATCTTTGCGGACTTTGCGTTAAAAGAAATTATAAAAAACAACCATAAACTATATGAACAATCCATCTCAGAAAATATCTGTCGTTGAAAAAATCGGCTACAGTTTGGGAGATTTAGCAGCCAATCTGGTTTTCCAGACTTTGGTGACTTACTTAGCTTACTTTTACACCGATATCTACGGATTAAAGCCGGAAGACGCCTCCATCATTACTTTGATTGTCGGACTCATTGCCGGTTTCGGGTTCAATCCGCTGGTAGGCGCTTTGGCAGACAGAACACGAACCAAATGGGGGAAATTCCGTCCGTGGATTTTATTTTCTGCCGTTCCGTTGGGTGCAGCAGCACTTTTTGCATTCAGCACACCCAATTTTTCGTATCAGGGAAAAATGATTTATGCAGCAGCAACTTACACAATTTTATTACTCTTGTACGCAGCTAATAATTTACCTTATGCAGCATTGAGTGGCGTGATTACAGGCGATATGGGCGAGAGAAACAGTATTTCATCTTACCGTTTTGTAGCGGTGATGTTTGCACAGTTTTTCGTTCAGGTATTTATGTTGCCAATAATTTTATCGGCAGGGAAAGGCGACAAAGCAGCCGGAATCGAAATTGTGATGACCTGGTTGGCGATTATCGGAACGATTATGTTGCTTATTACATTTTTCACCACCAAAGAAAGAGTAATTCCAAAACCGGAACAGGAATCCTCTTTGGGAGCCGATTTAAAGGATTTGAAGAAAAATAAGCCGTGGATAATAATGTTAGTAGTTACAGCTTTGATTTTCATAACTCTTGCAATGAAAGGCGGTTCATACGTTTATTATTTCAATAATTACGTGGATGAAGCTTCTCTGAAAAACTTCATTTCACCCATCACCGCATTTTTCAGTTCCATTGGGATGAATTTCTTCGGGGAAGACCCTCGCTCGGCAGGTTTCGGACTCTTCAATGCCGGCGGAATCATTATGATGATTATCGGGATTACCTTCTCAAAAAGATTTGCCGACAAATACGGGAAGAGAGATGCGTTTATCGCTTCCTTATTTATTTCTACTTTGTTTATTGTTGCATTCATATTTTATCCGCCGAAATCAGTAGGATTAATGTTCCTTTCGCAAATCCTCCACGGCTTTTTCTACGGAATCAGCACGCCGTTGCTTTGGGCAATGATTGCCGATGTCGCCGACTACTCCGAGTGGAAAAACAACAGACGCGCCACAGCAATTATTTTCTCGGCAATGATGGTCGGTCTGAAAGTAGGTTTGAGCATCGGAAGCTCGTTGGTTTCTTCCATTATCGGGCATTACGGCTACATTTCATCCGAAGGAACCGAAAACGTTATCCAGCCGGAATCCGTTGCAAACGGCGCTCAGATGTTGGTCAGCATTTTTCCGGCCATTCCGTTCTTTGCGGCGTGTGGATTATTAATGTTCTACGAAATCAACAAAAAAATGGAAACCCAAATCGAACAGGAGCTTAAAGAAAGAAGGAAACTTACAGTATTAGAATAATTTGGGCAGCTATTTCCGCCCTCCGTTCCCGCTTTTTTCTGGCATTGCGAAGGACGGTCAGTCATCACAACAAAGATTTGACATCGCAATGCCAGAAAAAGAGCTCCACTCAGGCCGGG
>DBLQ01000002.1:464-5955 GCA_002297505.1 Flavobacteriales bacterium UBA720 | reverse complement strand
AAAAGAGCTCCACTCAGGTCGGGCTGCGAGAGATTGGCTGGAGAAACTATATTAGATATCCGCTCCATAGGAGCAACATCTGTGTAGCAATAAAGAATAAAACGAAATCAGAACTCCGTAGGTGTTCAATCTAAAAACATTAGACAAAGATTCCACTCCTACGGAGTGGTGTTAATGATTAAAAATGAATTCCTACACAGATACAGCTCCTAAAGGAGCTAATAAAAAATATTAATTTAAAATTAAAAGTTCCGTAGGGGTGAACTGTTAATAGAAAATAATGACTACAAACAATAAGCCTCGCAGAGGTGACCTGTTGAACCTACAGATATTAAAAGAATAATTATGAAAAAAATAGCTGCATTATTAGGAATTTTAGCCTTGACCGTTTCCTGCAAAACAGCAAGTTCGGCATCACCAAAAGATTCCCTGAAAGATGCCTACAAAAATAAATTCTACATCGGAACCGCAATGAGCCTTCCGCAAATTGACGGTACTGATGTGAAATCGGATGAAATCATCAAAAGACAATTCAGTTCCATTGTTGCGGAAAACTGTATGAAATCAATGTTCATTCAACCTCAGGAAGGAAAATTTTTCTTTGGTGATGCCGATAAATTCGTAGAATTCGGAGAAAAGAATAAAATGTTCATCATCGGTCACACGTTGATTTGGCATTCACAGTTACCAAGATGGTTTTTTGTGGACAAGGACGGAAAAGATGTTTCTCCGGAAGTCCTGAAACAGAGAATGAAAAGCCATATCTCAACGTTGGTCGGCAGATACAAAGGCCGTGTAAAAGGTTGGGATGTGGTAAATGAAGCCATTATGGAAGAGGGAACGTATCGCAAAAGCAAATTTTACGAAATTCTCGGCGAAGAATTCATTCCACTCGCTTTCCAATATGCGCAGGAAGCCGACCCGAATGCCGAACTTTATTACAACGATTACAACGAATGGTTTCCGGAAAAAGTAAAAACCGTTACCAAAATCGTCAAAGATTTGAAATCCAGAGGAATCCGCATCGATGGCGTTGGAATGCAGACCCACGTTGGATTAGACAATCCAAAACTGGAAGAATATGAAAAAGCAATCACCGATTACGCAGCGGCCGGAGTAAAAATCAACGTTACCGAAATGGAAATCAGCGCACTGCCTTCACCTTGGGGAACTTCTGCGAATGTCTCTGACAAAGTAGAATATGAAGCTAAAATGAATCCTTACACCAAAGGATTACCTGAAAATGTGACAAAAGAATGGGAAAACCGCTATCTGGATTTTTTCAGACTGTTCCTGAAACATCAGGATAAAATCAGACGAGTGACATTATGGGGTGTTACCGACAATCAATCCTGGAAAAACGATTTTCCTGTAAAAGGCAGAACCGATTATCCGCTTCCATTCGACAGAGATTACCAGGCAAAACCTGTCGTTGAGAAAATCATTGAATTAACGAAAGAAAAATAATTATTAAACCACAAAAGTAACAAAAGACTTCTTTGTAGCTAAGAACATCAAAAGAACAAAAAAGCAAAACGTCTACTGCAGCTTCCTTTTTTGAACTTTTGATTAGCTAAAATTTTCAATCATTTCTTTTGTGACTTTTGTGACTTTTGTGGTTAAAAAATAAAATCTATTACCTAAAAATCTAAACTATAAAATGAACAAAGCAAAATACCTTTTCCCGAAAGATTATATGGCAGACCCTTCCGTACACGTTTTTGAAGGAAAGCTTTATATTTACCCGTCGCACGACCGTGAAAGCGGAATCGAAGAAAACGACAACGGCGACCATTTCGATATGAATGATTACCACGTTTTCTCCCTTGATGACGTGGAAAACGGAGAAGTTACAGACCACGGTGTTGTCCTTTCGGTGAAGGATATTCCTTGGTCGGGGAGACAATTGTGGGATTGCGATGTGGCCTTCAAAAATGGCAAATATTATATGTATTTTCCTTTGAAAGACAAAAACGATATTTTCAGAATTGGAGTTGCAGTAAGCGATAAACCTTATGGTCCGTTCGTTCCGGAAAAACATCCGATGATGGGAAGTTACAGCATAGACCCTTGTCTTTTTGAGGATAACGGAAAGCATTATATGTATTTTGGAGGAATCTGGGGCGGACAATTGCAACGTTACAGAAATAACAAAGCACTGGAATCTGCCATTCTTCCTGCCGATAATGAACCTGCAATTCCATCAAAAGTCGTAGCTTTAAGTGATGATATGCTGGAATTTGGAGAAGAACCAAAAGATGTTGTGATTTTGGACGAAAACGGGAATCCTCTACTTCACGGCGATAAGCATCGTTTTTTTGAAGCATCCTGGATGCATAAATACAACGGTAAATATTACTTTTCATATTCCACAGGAGACACCCATTTGATTTGTTACGCAACAGGTGATAGTCCTTACGGACCGTTCACTTTTCAAGGCGAAATCTTGACACCTGTTGTGGGTTGGACCACGCATCACAGTATTGTGGAATTTAAAGGAAAATGGTATCTGTTTTTCCACGATTCTGTTCCGAGTAGCGGAAGAACGTGGCTGAGAAGTATGAAGGTTGTCGAAATTGAATACGATAACGACGGTAAAATCAAAACGATTGAAGGACTGGAAGACAATCAATAACTTCTACAACTTTGTCAAAGTTCAAAACTTTGACAAAGATTTTTTCTTAAAGAACGCAAAGGGTTCAACAAAAGTAGCCGTAGGTGAAACCTATGGAACAGAAATAAGAGGAATAACGAACCCGAAAGGGTTCAATATCAAATGTATCAACGGATTAACCTTATTTTAAATGCAAAACATTAAAACATACCTTCTACTTTTTTTCTTGATTCCGCTCACAATTTTTGCCGAAGACGGGAATCAGTTATGGCTGAGATATCCGGTCAATCCAAAGCCAAGAAATATTGTGAATTCAAACAGTAAAAGTCCGACTATTGAAATCGCCAAAAAAGAACTGAACCAACATTGGGCAGGACAAGCCGTTGATTTAAAGATTGACAGATTTCCGGAAAATTTTAAAGACGGATATAAGATTGTTTCTACTCCGAAAAAAATCAGCGTTTTGGCAAAAACAGACTTAGGATTACTGTACGGAAGCTACCACTTGTTGAATTTGCAACAGCAAAAAGCCAATTTTTCTAATCTGAAACTCGAAGAAAAACCTTCCTACGATGTAAGAATTCTTAACCATTGGGACAATCTCGACGGAACCATTGAACGCGGTTACGCAGGGCATTCGCTTTGGAAATGGGAAGACTTACCTAATAAACTTTCGCCGAGATACGAAGAATATGCAAGAGCTAACGCATCCATCGGAATCAACGCAACAGTATTGAATAATGTGAATGCTTCACCGAATATGCTTCGTGAAGATTATCTTAAAAAAGTCAAAGTTTTAGCTGATATTTTCAGACCTTACGGAATTAAAGTTTACCTGTCTGTCAATTTTTCTTCACCAAAAGTTTTGGGTGGATTACAGAATTCTGACCCATTGAATCAGGATGTTCAGAAATGGTGGAAAGATAAAGCCGCAGAAATTTATAAACTAATTCCTGATTTCGGAGGTTTTTTGGTAAAAGCCAATTCCGAAGGTCAACCCGGACCACAGGATTACGGAAGAACCCACGCAGACGGAGCCAATATGATGGCAGATGTTTTGAAACCTTATGGCGGAATCGTGATGTGGAGAGCGTTTGTATACAGTCCAAGCAAAGAAGACCGTGCAAAACAGGCGCATCTGGAATTTGTTCCTTTAGACGGAAAATTCAGAGATAATGTCATTATTCAGATTAAAAACGGACCAATCGATTTTCAGCCTAGAGAAGCCTTCAATCCGCTATTCGGGGCATTGAGAAAAACTTCTGAAATGGTCGAATTTCAAATTACCCAGGAATATTTGGGACAGGCCAATCATCTGGTATACCTGGCTCCCTTGTTCAAAGAAACGTTAGACAGCGACACTTATTCTGACGGGAAAGGTTCTACGATTGCTAAAATCACAGACGGAACATTGCGACCTGCAAAATTAACAGCCATTTCCGCCGTGGCCAACATTGGTGAAGACACCAACTGGACGGGACATCACTTTGCACAGGCCAATTGGTACGCCTTCGGACGTCTGGCCTGGAATCACGATTTGTCATCAGAACAGATTGCAGATGAATGGATTAAAATGACTTTTACGGATGATAAAAACTTCGTAAATCCGGTCAAAGGAATGATGCTTACTTCACGTGAAACTGCAGTAGATTATATGATGCCGCTTGGTCTTCACCACATTTTTGCCGGTGGACACCATTATGGTCCGGAACCGTGGGGTGATTACAAAGGCGGAAGACCTGATTGGTCGCCAGTGTATTATCATCAGGCCAATGCAGAAGGAATCGGATTCGATAGAACGAAGACGGGAAGCGATGCCGTTTCACAATATTTTCCGCCACTTAACGAAATCTATGGAAACATCAAGACAACTCCAGAAAACCTGATTCTATGGTTCCATCACGTTCCTTGGGATTACAAGATGAAAGACGGAAAAACCCTTTGGGATGAGCTGTGCTATAAATATGATTTGGGTGTTCACGAAGTGAGAGATTATCAGAAAACCTGGGATAAAATGCAACCTTATATTGATCAGCAAAGGTTTTCAGAAGTTCAGGATAAATTGAAGATTCAGGCTGAAGATGCCGTTTGGTGGAAAGATGCGTGCCTGTTATATTTCCAGACATTTTCCAATAGACCAATTCCGTCTGATATTGAAAAACCTGTTCACCAGCTTGAAGATTTAAAAAAAATCAAACTCAATATGGGACATCATAATTAATCAATCTATTTAAACTTAAACAAATAACTTTCTAAATCTTTTTGAGACAGGAAGTTGTTTGTTTTGTAAATTAAGTGTAAATTTAACACTTAAATAAAATTAATAATATAATCTATGAAATTTTTTATTGACACTGCCAACTTGGAGCAGATAAGAGAAGCTCAGGATTTGGGAATCCTTGATGGCGTTACAACCAACCCGTCCCTGATGGCAAAAGAAGGAATCAGCGGAAAAGAAGCTATTTTGCAACGCTACAAAGATATTTGTGAAATTGTAGACGGGGATATTTCGGCAGAAGTTCTATCGACAACGTATGAAGAAATGATAGCTGAAGGCGAAGTTTTAGCCCAGATCCATCCCAACATCGTGGTGAAAATCCCAATGATCAAAGACGGCATCAAAGCCCTGAAGTATTTTTCCGACAAAGGCATCAAAACCAACTGTACCCTGATTTTCTCTGCCGGACAGGCTCTTTTAGCGGCAAAAGCAGGAGCAACTTACGTTTCTCCGTTCTTAGGAAGGCTGGATGATGTTTCCACAGACGGTCTTCATTTAATCCAGGAAATCAGAACCATTTTCGATAATTATGGATGTGAAACTGAGATTTTGGCGGCATCTGTTCGCCATTCTATGCATATCATCAACTGTGCAAAAAT
>DBLQ01000002.1:0-332 GCA_002297505.1 Flavobacteriales bacterium UBA720 | reverse complement strand
ATCAACTGTGCAAAAATTGGCGCCGATGTCGTAACTTGTCCTTTGCCACCGATTTTGTCATTGCTGAAGCATCCTTTAACAGATTCCGGCTTGGAGCAGTTCATCAAAGATTCACAAAAAATGCAATAAAATATATGCACGATATTCAAAAATTAAAAAGTATTGCTTCGCAGGTTCGCAGAGATATTGTAAGAATGGTTCACGCATGCCAGTCGGGACATCCGGGAGGTTCATTAGGATGTACAGATTTTCTAGTAGCTCTTTATTTTGATGCAATGAAAAGAAAAGAAGGCTTTGATATGACAGGAAAAGGCGAAGATGTATTTTATCTT
>DBLQ01000109.1:39256-64245 GCA_002297505.1 Flavobacteriales bacterium UBA720 | reverse complement strand
GGCGCAAATGATGCTTTTGCCATAGTCTGGCTTGTATTCCTCAAACTCCGATTGGTCCACCAGGCACTTGATGATGGCCTTGGTGTCGTATTGCTCGGTGCGCGCAGCCGGCATGAGTCCAAAAATATCGTCCGGGTTTTCTTTCGGCGGGAAACTTTCTGTCCTGTCGAATCCGGCTTTTTCAAAATCACCGATAGATTTCATGATGTTTTTGATGCGGTCCAGGGCGTCCTTGTCATCTTTCGCTTTGTAATCGGTGACACCAGAGATCTCGCAATGTGTCGTTGCGCCGCCTAGCGTTTCGTTATCAATATTTTCTCCAATGGCAGCCTTCACCAGGTAACTTCCGGCAAGGAAAATACTTCCGGTTTTGTCCACAATCATCGCTTCATCACTCATGATCGGGAGGTAGGCGCCGCCAGCCACGCAGCTTCCCATAATCGCTGAAATCTGGATGATGCCGCTGGCGCTCATTTTGGCATTGTTCCGGAAAATCCTGCCAAACATTTCTTTATCCGGGAAGATCTCGTCCTGCATCGGCAGATAAACTCCTGCAGAGTCAACAAGATAAATAATCGGCAAACGGTTTTCCATTGCAATTTCCTGCGCCCGCAGATTCTTCTTTCCTGTGATGGGGAACCATGCGCCGGCCTTTACAGTAGCATCGTTGGCTACCACAATGCATTGCTTGCCCGAGATGTAACCTATCTTCACCACCACGCCACCAGCAGGGCAGCCACCTTCCTTTTCATACATTCCGTACCCGGCAAAGGCGCCAATTTCTATTGTGTTAGAATTTTTATCGAAAAGATAGTCCAGTCTTTCCCGTGCCGTCATCTTGCCCTGGTCGCGCTGCTTCTGCAAGGCTTTTTCGCCACCGCCCAGTTTGATTTTGGCCAGCGTCCGCCGGATTTCGGAAAGCTTCAGTTTATTGACATCTTCTCTTTTATTGAATTCTAAATCCATACATTTTTCTTTTTGCTAAAGATAAAATTTTTTGAACAATGACCAAACGCATTGTGCCTGTATTCGTTGCCAAAGCAATATTTGCAAGGATAAGACGTTATGAATAGATTGATGTAAATTTTTAGTTAGTTTATGTTTATTTTAATAAGTCATTATTAAAGGAATCCGTACGAAGCTTTGTGCGGATTTTTTCGTGCTAAATTTTTCGCGATGTCTGCAAAACTGTTTTTTTTAACTTAATTTTGCCCACTGAAAAATAAGCGTTTCCCTATGAAAAATTCTTACCTGCTGAGGTTGCATTTTATTGTCTTTTTATGGGGATTTACAGCTATTCTTGGCAAGCTGATTTCTGCCGAAGCCAATGTTCTGGTATTCTACAGGATGTCTCTGGCAGCAGTTTTCCTTTATCTGTATCTCAGGATCTTCAGGAAGCAGAGTATAAAGGTAACCAGACGTCTCCTGCTGCAGCTCATCGCTATCGGATCTGTCATGGCGTTTCACTGGCTGTTCTTTTTCCAGTCTATCAAAGTCTCTAATGTTTCAATAGCATTATCCTGCCTGTCGCTCTCCACGCTATTTGCAGCACTTATGGAGCCGCTGATTTTCCGCAGAAGGCCGGATTGGTTTGAGATTGTTATTGGCGTCATCATTGTCATCTGCATGTCATTGATTTTTAATGCCGAACTTAAATATAAAGAAGGAATTTTCTACGGCATCCTCTGCGCATTGTTTGGGACGATATTTTCAGTTTACAATGGAAAAATGTTTGGGAAAACCAATTCCGGTAATATTATTTTCTACGAAATCGCTGGTGGCTGGCTGGTCATCAGCCTTTATTTTCTGATTACGGGACAAATTTCTGCTGTGAGCGAAATAAGTTATACCGATCTTGCGTTAATAACATTACTGGCTTCTGTCTTCACGGCTTATCCTATGTTCGAGAGTGTACAACTGATGAAGTTTATCTCACCTTTTACATTGATTCTCACAGTGAATCTGGAGCCTGTGTACGGAATTATTCTGGCTTTTTTTATCTTTGGAGCATCAGAACATATGAGTCCTGTATTCTATGGCGCTTCGGTGGTGATGATTACCGCGATTATTGTCAACGGTATCGTGAAGTCAAGAAGACGCAAAGAAGTGGCCTCAGAAGAAACCAAATCGCTGTAATACGCCTTTGATGAAGAGATTTTTATTTTTTTTAATACTCACAATATCGCAATTTTCCGGAGCACAGATCATCCGGAAATACTCCAACGAGTTTCTGAACATCGGTGCCGGAGCGCGTGGTCTTGCGATGGGTGGCGCAGTGGTTTCTAACCAGGATGACGTCTATTCTCCAATGTGGAATCCGGCAGGATTGCTGAAGATTGAGAAGGACTGGCAGGCTGCTGCCATGCATGCCGAATATTTTGAGTCTATTGCCAAATACGATTACATCGCCTATGCCAAACCTCTGGATCAGGGCAACGGCGTTTTCGCGATTTCTTTGGTGCGATTAGGCGTAGATAATATTCTTAATACCACGCAGCTCATAGATTCCGAAGGTAATATTGATTACGATAAAATCAGCTCATTCTCTACCTCCGATTATGCAGCATTGTTTTCCTATGCATTTTATCCCAATGGCAACCAAAAACTGGATCTAGGCGCCACAGCCAAAATCGTGTACCGAAATGTAGGCAAATTCGCCAGCGGTTACGGTTTCGGATTTGACCTCGGTGGTGTTTACCATACCGATACGGACTGGAATCTCGGGTTTATGCTGAGAGACGCGACTACTACGGTCAACTTCTGGACCATTAACCAAAAAGAACTTTCTACCGTGGTGAATGGTGAGGAATTTAACCCTGCGCCGGCAGACAAGATGGAAATTACAATGCCAAAACTCAATCTTGGCGTGAGCAAAACTTTTGAATTTAACAGGGACCTGAAGCTGCTTCCCGAAGCCGGCGTCAACATTGATTTTGCCAAGACAGCCGCTCTGGTTTCTACGGATTTTGCAAGCATCACACCTTATCTGGGTGGAGAACTGATCTTCCAGGATATGATTTTTGTCCGTCTGGGACTCAACCGTTTTCAGACCATTTCGGATATTGAAGATCTCAAACGTAAGGTTTCTTTCCAGCCCAGCGCAGGAATCGGAATCCGGTACAAAGGTCTGACGCTGGACTATGCCATTACCAATTCCGGAATTGGCGGCTCTAATTTTTATTCCAATTTTTTCTCCCTGAAACTTGATATGCAGGGTTTCAGATATTAAACTTTAAATTTAAGGCTTATGAAAAAGACAGCCGGCTTTCTAGCCGTTTTACTAATGGTTATCATCAAAGCTCAATCCGTCAGCGATTATCAGTATGTAATGATTCCTGCTGAGTTTTCTACGTTCAGGGAGACGTATGGTATGGATGCGATCCTGAACAAGTCATTGACCTTCAAGAAATATATGGTCTTGCCTGCTGAAAAAAGCACTTGGCCGGCCGATGCAGTGGCAAATCCCTGCAAAATCCTGAGTGCCGATGTGCTCAATGAGAAAAGTCTGCTCCGTAACAAAATATCGCTCCAGTTCAGGGATTGCAATCAAAAAGTGATCTATTCCGAGAAGGCGAGCAGTATGATCAAAGAGTTTGAGCCCGGATTTCAGGATGCCATGAGACAGGCGATTGCCAAACTGCCTGCGGCCAATCCGAAATCAATGGTGACAGAATCTGTTGCAGTGCGTGATAACATTGTTTCTGATACGGCGCCGTCTCAACAAAAGGTAGTGGAATCGAAGCCGGCAGGCACGGCACAGCGGTATTCCAACGGTAACCTTACATTGCAGAAGATCCAGATTGATGACAGCCAGTTTATTTTGGTTGATAGCAACAGCAGTACACCTTTTGCAACTTTCAAAAAAACGGCTAAGAACGATGTTTTCCGGGTGAAGCTGAATTCGGGAGAATCTACGCTCGGCTATTTTGAAAATGGAAATATTGTGATCGAAATGCCTAAAGGCAGTGATTTTGTTAATGAAGTTTTCAAAGCACAATAATTAAAAAGTAAAAAAGCTCAGAGGTATTTCTGAGCTTTAATTTTTATTGATTGGGTTGCGGCGTGTACCTCAAGTATGGCTTTACCACCTTCACACCTTTTGTGAATTTTTTCTCGGCATCCTCGTGCGAGACTGCCGGCGGAATGATGACATCATCGCCGTCTTTCCAATCTACGGGCGTGGCAACACCATAGCCGTCCACCAGCTGCAGAGAATCCAAAACCCGAAGGATCTCTGTGAAGTTTCGGCCTGTGCTTGCAGGATACGTGATGATCAGTCTCACTTTCTTCGCAGGATCGATGATCAGCAAAGATCTCACTGTGAGTGTTGCACTGGCATTGGGATGAATGAAGTCATACAACGCCGACACTTTTTTGTCCTCATCAGCAATAATCGGAAAATCTACCTCCGTATTTTGTGTTTCATTGATGTCCGAGATCCAGCCTTTATGATTATCTATGCCGTCCACGCTTAATGCCAGCACTTTCGTATTTCTCTTGTCGAATTCTGGTTTCAGCTGGGAAGTTCTCCCAAGTTCGGTAGTACATACAGGTGTATAGTCTGCAGGGTGAGAAAATAATATTCCCCAGGAATCTCCCAGATAATCATAAAAATTGAGAGTTCCCAAACTGCTTTCTGCAGCGAAATCCGGTGCGGTATCGCCAAGTTTTATTGACATAATATTTTATTTTTTTGGTTAATGATGAACAAATTTAAAAATAAAATCTCAATTCATACTCGTTAAGTATAATTTATTTTTAACCATAAAAAAACCACAGATTGCACTGTGGTTTATAGATTATATCAGACCTTAAAAAGTTCCCACTTTACTGTCGTCAATGTTGAATTTGTTAATCAATTCCTGATAAGACATTTCCTTGATACGGTTTGCATTTTTATTTCCAAATTCTGCAGGTACCAAGACGATTCTGAAGGTTTGATTATTGATGTATTGAGGCGTTGTACTTAAATTATAATTACCACCAGCGTAGATATTAAAATCATTTTTTGTAAAGTCAAAATCGTAATCCAGTTCACCTTCTTGCAGATATAATGTACGAGGGATTTGCTGCCAAATAGGATTGCCGTTATCTGTTCCGGCTTGCCTGTAAATAACTACATAGTCTTGATCCAGCATCGGACGCGCAAAGGTTTGACCATATACCCAACCTAGATTAGGATCATTAACGAAATTCACATTTCTAACATCATACACCGCAGGATAATCTACCTGTACATTTACATAATCATCGTCATCATCCTTACAACTGTATATGGCGACACTTGCGAACATTAAAAATAAAAGGGGCAATAACTTTTTCATAGCTTTAAATATTTAATTTTTGTTTAGTTACAAATTGCAGACCATAAAAACATCTTTTTCCCAAGGAATTAATATCTTTATGAAATCTTTCTAAAATTTAGATTTTCAAACAATGAAAAGGTTAAGCCTCAGCATCGTAATTTTTATCTCACATTTTTATCTGTCTCAATATCAGCCCAAAAATATTTCCACTGAAGATATCAAAAGAGCGGAAAGCTGGGTGAATACCACCTATAATTCACTGTCTCAGGATGAAAAATTAGGTCAGCTTTTTATTGTGGCGCTTTATACCAATAAAGGTGAGGAGTTTATCAGTCAGATAAGAAATATTGTTGTCAATGATAAAATTGGAGGACTCATTCTGATGCAGGATGACGCTGCCAGAGAGATTAATCTAATCAATGAATTTCAGTCCAAATCCAAAGTGCCGCTGATGATTGGAATGGATGCCGAGTGGGGCGTGTTTCAAAGAATTGCAAAAGCGCACAAATATCCCTGGGCCATCACTCTAGGTGCTATCCAAAACAAAAATCTCATTACGGAAATGTCAGCCAAAATCGCTGAAGATTGTAGAAGAATGGGCATCAATTGGGACTTTGCGCCGGTGGTGGATGTGAATACCAATCCCAATAATCCGATTATCGGTAACCGCAGTTTCGGTTCCGATGTCGGTAATGTTATGACTTCAGCTTTGGCTTATTCCAACGGCTTGCAGGATCACAGCGTTCTGGCGGCCATTAAGCATTTTCCTGGTCACGGAGATACTTCCACAGATTCTCACCTTGATCTTCCTGTGGTGTCTCATAATCTGGAACGTCTTGAAAAAACTGAACTTGCGCCATTCAAAGCATTGATAGATAAGGGAATTGGCGGCGTGATGGTGGCACACCTGTATGTCCCTGCGCTGGAAAATGAGAAAGGTGTCCCGGCGTCGGTCTCAAAAAAAATCATAACAGGACTTCTGAAAGAGAAATTAGGTTACAAAGGCCTGATCATCACCGATGCTCTCAATATGGGCGCAGTGGCCAATAAATTTAAAGCTGGAGAGCTGGATGCCATGGCTTTCAAGGCGGGGAACGATATCATGCTCTTCTCGCAGGATGTTGCAACCGGAAAAAGATTGATCCAAAAAGCGATAGATAACGGCGAGATTCCGCAATCCAGAGTGGAGGAGAGCGTGAAGAAGATTCTGCTGACCAAATATTATTTGGGTTTAAACAAATACAATAATATCAATCCCGAAAATATCAACGAAGATCTGAATAACGCTTCGCATTCGGCATTGGTTCAGAAAATGTATGCCAACGCCCTGACTCTTCTGAAAGACGACAAGAAATTACTGCCTCTCAATACTTCCGAAACTTACTATTACATACCGCTGGAAGAAGCGCCATATCAGACTTTCTTAAACCAAATTTCAGCCGGCACCAAAGTCATTCTGAAAAAAGCGGACGAAATCAAAAGCATTCCGAGCCATTCCAAGGTGATCATCGGTGTTCATAAAGATAATTCTACGGCTTATAAACCTTACAAAATTTCGGAAGCCAGCAAGAAAATTCTGTTGGATCTAAGCAAGCATAACAATGTTATATTGGATGTTTTTGGCAGTCCTTATGCGTTAAAAGATATTGATATTTCTAAAATCTCTACCGTTCTGGTGTCCTACGAAAATAATGACGATTCGATGACTGCTACTGCCAGCGGACTTCTGGGACAAACCAAAATATCAGGACGACTTCCTGTTTTGGTCAATGACAATCTGAAATATGGCGCAGGGATGGACGTTCAAGCCGGGGCTCTACAATCAGACCGATAGAAAAATTAGTTTGGAAACAGACAATTACCAGGCCATAATTGAGTAAATTTGACTTCCAAACCTTCAAGGTTTAAATAAAAATAAAATGAAAATAGGAATACTTTGCTATCCCACTTATGGCGGAAGCGGAATTGTAGCCACAGAATTGGGAATGTCCCTGGCCGACAAAGGCTTTGAGGTGCACTTCATCAGTTCCGCTTTGCCGGCGCGCCTGGATGTCACCAATCCGAATATTTTTTTCCACAAGGTGAATGTCCAGACTTATCCGCTGTTCCAATATCAACCGTACGATATCGCTTTATCATCCATGATCTACCGCGTGGTAAATCTTTATAAGCTGGACATTCTTCATGCGCATTACGCCATTCCTTACGCTTATGCCGCGTTTACTGCAAAACAAATGTTAAAGGCAGAAAACAAGGATATTCCGCTGGTTACTACACTGCATGGCACGGACATCACATTGGTTGGTCAGCATCCGAGCTACAAGCATGCGGTGGAGTTTTCTATCAATCAGAGTGACACCATCACCTCGGTTTCCGACAGTCTGAAAAAGGATACATTGCAATTTTTCAATATTCAGAAAGACATCCAGGTGATCACCAACTTTATAGATAATTCGGTGTTTGACGAAGATTGCAAAACCTGTCAGCGTGAACAGTTTGCCAGCGTGGACGAAAAAATTCTGATTCACGTTTCGAACCTTCGGCCGGTTAAAAGAATTCAGGACGTTTTAGAGATTTTCAAGAATGTCAATAAAAAGGTGAAATCGAAGCTGATTATCATTGGCGAAGGTCCCGATATGGAGAAGATTTCCGAATTTATGGAGAATAATCCGAATCTGATTGGCAAGATCAAACTACTCGGGAAGGTGAACGATTTGTACCGCATTCTGCAATTGTCAGACGTTTTTCTCCTGCCTTCGGAACAGGAAAGTTTCGGGTTGGCAGCTTTGGAGGCCATGGCGGCGAGAACGCCCGTTATCAGCAGCAATGCAGGCGGAATCCCAGAGGTCAATATCCAGGGAGAAACCGGATTTCTCGCAGAGACCGGTAATGTGGAAGCGATGTCTAATTACTGCATTAAATTGCTGAGCGACGGAAAATTACTCGCTCAGATGAAAGAAAATGCGAAAGCGCAGGCGATTCATTTTGATCTGAAAAATATTCTTCCAATTTATATTGACATGTACGAGAGTACGATTGCTAAATTTGAGGAAGCGAAATATAAAGAGGTATAGATTGTTTTCAATATTTTCTGTAAATTAACCCTTTCGGAGTTTCTGTTTCCGGAAGGGTTTTTTATTTTAAAACAATCAAAAACTGAACACAAATGAATGAAGAAATATTACAGTACATCTGGAACTACAAGAAATTCCGGAACTTTGATTTTATCTCGACCAACGGAAGAAGAATTGAAATCTTGGAATTTGGCGAATGGAACAGGAACTCAGGACCGGATTTTCTCTTTGCTAAAATTAAAATTGACAACATCACTTTCGCCGGCAATATTGAGATCCATACCAAGGCTTCCGATTGGTTCTTCCATAACCACTCCGGCAATCCGGAATTCGGCAATCTGATTCTGCACGCCGTTTATCTCAATGATTGTGATATTCCGGAATTAGAGCATCAGCAGATCCCGACTCTCGAACTTAAAGATTATATTGATGAAGCTCTCATTCAGAAACATCATAACCTAAAATCCGAACATGCCTTCGTGGCTTGCGAAGAGCTGTTTGACGCCGGCAAAATCCCGTTATTTTTCGAGGAGACCGTTCTGCTGAAAAAGCTGGAAGCCAAATCGCAGATTTTTCAGGAGTCACTGATCCGCAATCAGAATAATTACGAAGCTGTGCTGTTTCAGAATCTGCTCTATGCGTTCGGGTTGAAGGTGAATGCGGACATATTTCTGCAGATGGCAGAAAGTCTGGATTTTGGCATGATTCAGAAGATCAAACAAAATGATATTCATCTGGAAGCTTTATTTTTCGGGATTTGTGGATTTCTGGAAACGCCCAATGATGAGGTAATGAAAATCTGGAAACGAGAATTTTATTTTCTGAAAGTCAAGTTTAATCTGTCAGACCTTCGATTTCATCCTAAATTTTCAAAACTGCGTCCGCCTAATTTCCCCACGATCCGATTGTCACAATTAGCTAATCTTTATCATGCTCAGCCCAATCTTTTTTCAAAGCTGATGGACGCAAAATCCGCTGATGAGCTGTACAGAATTTTTGAAAACGTCAAAGCTTCGGAATACTGGGACAACCGCTTCAATTTTGGTAAGATTTCACCGGTAGAAGGCAGAAAGTATCTCAGTCAGGATTTTGTGGATCTGATCATCGTTAACACCATTTTACCTTTGAAATATTTTTATCATAAACATCATCATCCTGAAATTGTTGATGAGATTTTCGAGTTTTATAAGCAGATGAAGCCGGAGAAAAATTCGGTTCTGGAACAGTGGAAACAATTGGGAATGACATTTGAGAATGCGCTGCAGACACAGGCGTTTCTTTATCAGTACAAGTTATTTTGCACTCCGAAAAAATGCTTAAATTGCAGCATTGGTTTTCAGCTTCTGAAAACGGAAAATTAAACTGGAAATGGAAGAACCAAAAGCAATCAGCGGCATGCGCCATAAAATGGAACGGGAATGGTTTGGCGTGCTCACGCGTTACGGCACCAAGCTGGGAATCCCGGTTTCCAAGCTGCGTGTGTTCTTTATCTACTCAACATTTGCAACGGCAGGGATTTTCTTCCTGTTTTATCTTGGTTTGGCTTTTATGCTTTGGGTGAAGGATTGTATCATTACTAAAAGACCAAGTGTTTTTGATTTGTAATTTTGATATTTAACCAATATGTCGGTGACTCGTACCCTTCTTAAATTTTAGTTTCTACCAGTATTTCGCGACTTCGTCGATTTCATCAAGATAAAAAAATCCGATTGAAAAACTCAACCGGATTGATATTTAAAGAATTAATTTCTCAATTAAGAATTAGCGGTAGTCAGATTCGCCACAGCAAATTCTCTGTTCATTCTTGCGATGTTCTCTAATGAAATTCCTTTCGGACATTCCACCTCGCAGGCTCCGGTGTTAGAGCAGTTTCCGAAACCTTCTTCATCCATAGCCTTCACCATGTTCAGAACTCTTCTTTTTGCTTCTACACGGCCTTGCGGCAACAATGCGAACTGAGATACTTTAGCCCCTACAAATAGCATTGCAGAACCGTTTTTACAACTTGCGACGCAAGCACCGCAGCCGATACAGGCTGCTGCATCCATTGCTTTGTCAGCATCTTCTTTCGGCACCGGAATGGCGTTGGCATCCAAAGTATTTCCCGAGGTATTCACGGATACAAATCCACCTGCAGCCATCACTCTGTCAAAAGCACTTCTGTCAACCACCAAATCCTTGATCACCGGAAAGGCAGCACTTCTCCAAGGCTCGATGTGAATGGTTTCGCCATCTTTGAAATGACGCATATGCAGCTGACAAGTTGTGATTCCCGTATCCGGACCGTGCGCTCTACCATTGATGTAAAGTGAACACATTCCACAGATGCCCTCTCGGCAATCGTGGTCAAATGCCACAGGATCTTTGCCTTCGTTAATGAGCTGTTCGTTCAGAATGTCCAACATTTCCAGGAAAGAAGAATCCGTAGAAACATCAGAAATTTTATAGGTATCGAATTGTCCTTTCGACTTATTATTTTTTTGTCTCCAAATTTTCAGCGTAAGATTTAAGCCTTTTTTTGCACTCATTTTTATATATTTTTGAATGGAGATTATTTATTTTTTTCGGGTTTGTCAGCGTTTTCAAATTTCATATCAGGTGTAAGCACCTTAATGCTTTTTGAATTTTTCGACTTCAAAGTCTCATAACGTTCCAAACCGCTTTTTATACTTTCAGCTTTATCTTCCGCATTAGGAGTGTAAATCTGTTTTTTTGCATTTTTGACAACTTGATAAAAAGTTCTCTTATCCCTAAATTCATTAGGGTTAAGCGGATTAAGACCAACTTGTGCAATGAAAGCTCCCATTTGTCCTTCTGCATTAATCACATAGACAGCGTTAGGTTCAAGATTGGCTTCCACAAAATCTCTGTTTTCAGAAGCTGCCCAGAAAACGTGATTTCCTGGTTCACATTCGTACACCATATATTTGAAACCGGAAAGAGCTCCAAGAAATTTGTCTTTATCGTAAATTCTAAAGTTTAGAAGCGGGCCTGCTCCTGTTCTTAGAATATAGACGAGAGATTTACCTTCCTGAGGTTTATCGATGGCTTGTGTGGTAACTTTCTGCGCGGATATCGAGATGGCTGCCAGTAACAGAAACGTTGCTGCAAAAATATTTTTTATACTTCTCATAACCTCGATTATTTGTAACTTCTTGCTTTAACTTCGATGTTCTCGTACACCAGCTCTTCTTTGTGCATTACTTCCTGGTTGATGTCGCCACCTTTATATTCCCAGGCTGCAACGTACTTATAGTTAACGTCATCACGCTCTGCTTCGCCGTCCGGTGTAGAGTGGTCTTCACGGAAGTGTCCACCGCAAGATTCGTTTCTGTTCAATGCATCGATGGCCATCAATTGTCCCAATTCAAGGAAATCTGCCACTCTGAATGCTTTTTCCAGTTCTGGATTCAGGTTATCCGCTTCACCAGGAACTTTTACGTTTTGCCAGAAATCGTTTCTGACTTCTTCAATTTCCCGGATCGCTTCTCTCAGGCCTTCAGGCGTTCTTCCCATTCCTACTTTGTTCCACATAATGTGTCCCAGCTGTTTGTGGAAATGGTCTACCGAGTGAGTTCCCTTATTGGTCAGGAAGAAATTGATTTTTTCTTTGATATCCTTTTCGGCTGCATCAAATGCTTCTGAACTGGTAGGAATTGTTCCTGTTCTGATATCAGCTGAAAGATAATCTGCAATAGTATATGGCAATACAAAATAGCCGTCAGCCAGACCTTGCATCAGCGCAGAAGCTCCCAATCTGTTTGCACCGTGGTCTGAGAAATTAGCCTCTCCGATTACGAAACAGCCAGGAATTGTAGATTGTAAATTGTAGTCTACCCAAACGCCACCCATGGTGTAATGCACAGCAGGGTAGATTTTCATAGGTGTTTTGTACGGATCGTCGGCCGTGATTTTTTCGTACATCTGGAAAAGGTTACCGTACTTTTCCTCAACCCATTTCTTACCAAGATCATAGATTTGCTGGTCTGTAGGGTTATGAATATGCTTTTCGATCGCCGCTTCTTTTCCTTTTTTCATGATCTCTGTAGAGAAATCCAGGAAAACGCCTTCTTTCGTATCATTATTTTCGATTCCAAATCCGGCATCACATCTTTCTTTTCCGGCTCTGGAAGCTACGTCTCTAGGCACTAAGTTTCCAAAAGCAGGATATCTTCTCTCCAGATAATAATCTCGGTCTTCTTCTTTGATATTTTCCGGTCTCAGTTTACCTTCTCTGATCGCAACAGAATCTTCGATTTTCTTCGGAACCCAGATCCGTCCCGAGTTTCTCAGCGATTCTGACATCAAAGTCAGTTTAGACTGCTGAGTTCCGTGAACCGGAATACACGTCGGGTGAATCTGGACGTAACAAGGATTGGCAAAATATGCTCCTTTTTTGTGGATTTTCCACGCTGCAGAAACATTGGAACCCATTGCATTGGTAGAAAGGAAATAGACGTTGCCATAACCTCCGGAAGCAATCACAACAGCGTGAGCAGAATGTCTTTCGATTTCGCCGGTTACCAGGTTTCTTGCGATAATTCCTCTTGCTTTTCCGTCTACGATGACAAGGTCCATCATCTCATGACGGTTATACATTTTGATTCTGCCTTTTCCGATCTGGCGGCTCATTGCAGAATAAGCTCCCAGCAATAACTGTTGCCCGGTTTGTCCTTTGGCGTAGAATGTTCTTTTGACCTGAACACCGCCAAATGAACGGTTGTCCAATTGTCCACCATATTCTCTACCAAAAGGGACGCCTTGCGCCACACATTGGTCAATGATATTGGCAGAAACTTCCGCTAATCTGTAAACGTTGGCTTCTCTTGCACGGTAATCGCCACCTTTGATAGTGTCGTAAAACAGTCTGTATGTAGAGTCACCGTCACCCTGATAATTCTTGGCAGCGTTGATACCACCCTGAGCAGCAATAGAGTGTGCTCTTCTTGGAGAATCCTGATAGCAAAACGCTTTTACATTGTAGCCCTGTTCAGCAAGTGTCGCTGCAGCAGAGCCGCCGGCTAATCCTGTCCCAACAATGATGATATCTATTTTGTCCCGGTTATTTGGTGCCACCAGGTTCATGTGGTCTTTATGATTTTTCCATTTGTCCTTCAATGGACCATGTGGAATTTTTGAATCTAAACTCATAATCTACTTTTTATTATTGAGTAACGAAATGATAAATTGCAATGATGATGAAGCCCAGTGGAATCAGTACAGAATACCAGTTTCCGAAAGCCTTGATAAACGGCGTATATTTAGGATGTCTGGCCCCAATGGATTGAAAAGAAGACTGGAAGCCGTGCGCCAGGTGAAGCCCCAAAAGCACAAATGAAATGACATAAAGAATCACTCTCCAAAGGTTTCCGAACTTGTTGTGCAAATCGCCCCAGAAACGGTTTTCCTCCACAGGAAGTCCTTCGATGTATTTGTAATTCATCTCGTGGTACCAAAAGTCGTACATGTGAAGGCCCAAAAATGCCAAAATCACAGCGCCGCTGATAATCATATTTCTGGACATCCAGGTAGAGTTGGCTTCTCCTTTGTTCATCGCATATTTGATAGGTCTTGCCTTGTTATTTCTGATTTCCAGTACAAATCCCATCACGAAGTGGAAGATAACTGCGACCATCAGAACCGGCTGCATCAAAAATTGAATCAAGGGATTGTATCCCATAAACTGAGAGGCGCTGTTGTACGCAGTCTGTCCGAATAATGATAATAAATTAACGGAAAGGTGCATCACCAAAAAAATCAGCAGAAACATTGCTGAAAGTGCCATAGCATATTTTCTCCCGATAGAAGACGTAATACCTGCCATAATTCTGTTGTTGTTTGAATTTTCACAAATTTAGAAAATAACTGACTCATCGCACATTGAGAAATATCACAAAAATACAGTTTGTAACGTTTCTAAATAACGTTAAGATTTCGTTAACAATAATCTTGTTCATGTCGATTAAAATCAAAAAATCCCGAAATGATTCGGGATTCGTTTATAATTCTTTTCTCAGTCGCGCTACCGGTATATTCAGTTGTTCACGGTATTTGGCAATAGTCCTTCTGGCAATGTTATAACCTTTTTCTTTTAAGATGCCTACTAGCGCATCATCGGTGTAAGGTTTTCTTTTGTTTTCCTTGTCAATCGCTTCCTGCAGGTGCTGCTTGATCTCTTTGGTAGAGACTTCCTCGCCGTCATCATTGGTAAGGGAATCGGAGAAGAGATTTTTCAGATAAACAATACCGTTCGGGGTGTCGGCGTACTTGCTTTTCACCACCCGGGAAATCGTGGAGATATCAAAGCCTGTGATATCTGCCACATCTTTCAGGATCATGGGTTTGATGTTTTTCTCGTCGCCCGTCAGAAAATACTCTTTCTGAAGTTTGACAATAGCCGTAATGGTTTGAAGCAATGTATTTTGTCGCTGGTTAATAGCGTCGATGTACCACTTTGCAGCGTCCAGTTTTTGTTTGATGAAGAGCGCGGCCTGCTTATGCTCTGTCGATTTTTTATCGTGAGAATAAGTGGACAGGATTTCTTTGTATTCTTCCGAAACGCGCAGTGTGGGTGCGTTTTTGTTGTTCAAGGAAGGGATGACTTGATTGTCTTTGATCTGGATCACAAAATCCGGAATAATCTCCTGATTAATGGTAATGGTCTGAGTGTCAAAGTTTCCGCCCACTTTTGGAGATAATCTGGAGATTTCGTCCAATGCATCTTTCAGGTCTTCTTCTTCAATATCGTATTTCTGAAGAATCTTGTTGTAATGCTTGTTGGCTAAGGCGTCAAACTGATTTCTCAAAATATTCCCGGCTAGGATAATGGCGGGGTTGGAGCTGACCTTTTTTTCGATCTGAAGCAAAAGACATTCTCGCAAATCTCTGGCGCCAACGCCGGCCGGATCCAGTTTCTGAACATAATTTTCCAGGATGTCGGTCACTTTTTCAATCGTGGTGTAAACACCTTGCGAGAACGCCAGATCATCCACAATGGATTTCAGTTCTCTCCTCAGATAGCCGTCTGTATCCAGATTTCCGATGATGTATTCTGCGATTTTCAGATCTTCATCATCAATATTGGACAATCGGATTTGCTCCAAGAGGTAATCGTACAGCGTCTGGCCTTCGGTTAGAAGTGATTGATTGTCAAATTCTTCATCATCCGCCGAGTAGTTGCTGCTAGCTGTTTTGTAACTGGGCTCATCATCATAAAGATATTCATCGACGTCGAAATCGGTTTCTATGCTTTCGCTGCCTTCATTTTCGTATTCTTCATCGGCTTTGGAATAATCTTCCTCGGCGTTTTCATCGGCTACTTTTTCTAAAGCCGGATTTTCCTCCAGTTCTCTTTCCAGTTCCTCTTCAAATTCCAGAGTGTGAAGCTGAATGAGCTTCATGAGCTGAATCTGCTGAGGCGCCAGTTTCTGACCAAGTTTAAGCTGTAGATTTTGCTTTAGCATAGTTGAGTTAATTAATAATTGAATTAATTTTTACGAAGTTAAAAATTATTTTTAGATTGACAAGCAGTTTAGCACGATTTTTGATGTTAAGGTTTTGAGTTAAATAGTTAGTTAATTAAAAAGCCTTCAGATTACGGTCTGAAGGCTTTTTAATTACCAGATTTTGATTCGGTTTTCTGGTGCTACGTAAAGTTTATCGCCAGGTTTAATGTCGAAAGCTTTCTGAAAAGCATCCATATTCACCAATGGCCCAAAGCTCCTGTAATAACCCGGCGAATGCGGGTCCGTTTTCACCTGATTGGTCATATACTTATCCGTAGACTTGGTTCGCCACACGGTTGCCCAGCTCATAAAGAATCTCTGATCCTGCGTCAGCCCGCTGATTTTCCCGGGATTGCCGTGGTCCTTCAGGTACATTTGTAACGCTGTGTAAGCGACATTAATCCCGCCAAGGTCACCAATATTTTCACCACTCGTAAATTTACCATTGACAAAACTACCTTTCACCGGTTCATATTTGTCATATTGCGCTGCCAGCTGTCCGACTTTGGCGTCGAAGTTCTTTCTGTCACTTTCTGTCCACCAATTATTCAGGTTGCCGTCTCCGTCAAATCGCGAACCACTGTCATCAAATCCGTGTGAAATCTCGTGGCCAATTACGCCGCCGATGCCACCAAAATTAACGGCAGGATCTGCTTTGAAGTTGAAAAAAGGCGGTTGCAATATCGCAGCCGGAAACACAATTTCGTTATTGGATGAGCTGTAGTAGGCGTTTACCGTCTGTGGAGACATTCCCCATTCGGTTTTGTCTACCGGTTTTCCTACTTTGTCCAGGTTCTTGGCATAGGTCCATTCTGTGATTTTCTCCAGATTATCGAAATAGGTGCCGCCTTTGGAAGCCGGCGTCAGATTGAGTTTAGAATAATCTTTCCATTGGTCCGGATAGGCGATTTTTACTTTGAACTTCGCTAGTTTTTCCAAAGCTTTTTCTCTGGTCACAGGCGACATCCAGTCCAGCTTTTCAATGTGCAGCTTGAATGACTTTTTGATGTAGTCCACATAGGTTTCCATTTTCTGCTTGGCTTCTGCAGGGAAATATTTTTCCACATACAATTTCCCGAACGCTTCGCCCAAAAAGCTGTTGACCACGCCCAGTCCGCGTTTTTCCATAGAACGTTGCTCCTGCTGGCCTTGCAGATATTTGGAATAAAAGTCAAAGCGGATATTGTCCAGATTCTGGTCCAGATTGCCTGCATTGTTATTCAGAAGGTCGTACTTCATATATTCTTTGATGAGTCCGATATTGTTGTCGGTCATCCACGAATCCATATTTTGATAATATTTCAATTCGCCAATAATCACTTTGTCTGTGTTAACGCCAACTGTTTTAAGATAATCAGGAAGGTTGACATTCTTCACCAACGGTTTCAGTTCCTCCACGGTTTTCGGATTGTAGCGCAAATTCGCATCACGACCTTGCTCCAGAGTCAAAAGATCTTGAGCCAGTTTTTTCTCGAAATCGACGATTTGCTGAGCTGTTGCATCAGGATTTTTGTTGCCCAAAACCGTTTCCAGTTTTGCGACGTAATTTTTATATTCGGCCAATGTTTTCGTGTTGGCTTCGTTCACTTTCTGGTAGTAATCCTTGCCAAGACCTAAACTTGGTCCCCCGAGATAGACAGCGTTCATCACGGAGTTTTTCATATCTGCGCCCACGCGCCAGCCGTAGAACGGATTGTCTCCGGAAGGTGTAGCCTCGATCAGATACTTCTGCAGATCCTGAACATTTTTAATGGCGTCAATTTTGGCTAATTGTGACTGGATCGGTTTGATGCCTTCCGCATTTCTTTTACTCCAGTCGATGAAAGTGCTGTAAAGTGCCTGGATTTTTTCGCCTTCTGAATTGGGTGTGAATTTCTCGGAAAGCACCTTGTTCAAGATGTTCAGAGAGGCTACGTCTACATCCTCTCTCAATGCATTGAAAGAGCCCCAACTTGGCTTGTCAGAAGGAATCACTGCCGTCTTCATCCAGCCGCCATTCACATAATTATAAAAATCGTCCTGAGGTCTCACACTAGTGTCCATATAGGAAAGGTTGATGCCTTCATCTTTTGACATGCTGGTTTGTACGGATTTCTGGCTTGCGGTTTTGTTCTGTGCCGTGACAGTATTGCCAACATAAAAAGTGGCGCCGACTGTCATCAGGTAAATGCTTAACTTTTTCATTAAAGATTTATTTTTATATTTTCAAATCTAGTAATTTTAAATTTTATCGGTATTCAAAAAAATCCCATTCAAGAATGAAAGGGATTTTATAGTTCGAGGTTGTCGGGATTTCTTCGTTTGTCCCAGAAAGCTATTATTTCAATTGTGTGTCCAGACAAGCGGTAATAAAGTGGAAAATATTTGAGTACAGGAATTTTAAATGTATTGTGGAAGTTTGTTGCAATTCCAGAGTTCGGATGATGTATTAGGTATACAATCTTTTTTTCTACATCTTGTATGAGCTTTTCGGAATATGTGCTTGATTTATTATGTTCTTTCCAAAACATAAGTGTGTTATAATAATCAAGTTCTGCATCAACTGACCAAATTACTTTATACATTCTCTTGCCTTTTGACTCACATCATCATTCGAAGAAAATTTTCCTTCTTTAATGTCTTGGATTCCTTTTAATATTTTTTCTTTTTGCCAATCCTGAAGTTCTTCAACTTGTTGTTCGCTTTTAAACTTAATCTTCATTTCTTCCAGAAGATATTTCAGAATCTGAAGTTGCTTTTGGTTCTCAGGATGAATTATTAAACTTTCCATTGTTCTAATTTGAAGTAAAATTAATAAAAAATTCCTTCAGTTTTAATTGAAGGAATTTTGCTTTATTTGATTAATGAATTAAAATTCGGCGCTTTTCGGTGTTCTTGGGAAAGGAATCACATCTCTGATGTTTGTCATTCCGGTTACGAAAAGAACTAATCTTTCAAGTCCTAATCCGAAACCTGCATGTGGCACAGAACCAAATCTCCTAGTGTCAAGATACCACCAAAGCTCTTCTTCGTCAACGTGCATTTCTGCCATTTTGGTTTTCAGAACGTCCAGCCTTGCTTCTCTTTCTGAACCTCCGATGATTTCTCCGATTCCAGGGAAAAGAACGTCCATTGCTGCAACAGTTTTGTTGTCATCGTTCAGTTTCATATAGAACGCTTTGATCTCTTTTGGATAATCGAACAAAACAACTGGACTTTCGAAATGTTTCTCTACTAAGAATCTCTCGTGTTCAGACTGCAAATCTGTTCCCCATTTTTCAACCGGATATTGGAATTTTCCTTTTTTATTTTCTTTAGAATTTAATAAGATTTCAATCGCCTCTGTATAAGAAACTCTCTTGAATCTTTTTGCAATCACATTTTCCAGTTTTTCGATAAGGCCTTCTTTGGCTCTTTCTTTTTCTGGTTTCTGTTTTTGTTCTTCTTCAAAACGCTTGTCTAGAAATTCCAAATCGTCTTTGCAATTATCCAAAACATATTTGATAACATATTTCAGGAAGTCTTCTGCCAAATCTATGTTATCTTCCAGATTGTTGAAAGCAACCTCAGGCTCAATCATCCAGAACTCGGCGAGGTGACGCGTTGTGTTAGAATTTTCTGCACGGAAAGTCGGTCCGAACGTATAAATTCTTCCCAATCCCATCGCAGCCGTTTCTCCTTCCAATTGTCCGGAAACCGTCAAATTGGTTTTCTTACCGAAGAAATCCTGAGAAAAATCGATTTCGCCGTTTTCATCCTTCGGAATTTGATTAAGGTCGAAGTTGGTAACGCCGAACATTTCGCCAGCGCCTTCGGCATCGGCTCCGGTAATGATTGGTGTGTTGATGTAGAAAAATTGATTTTGATTAAAGAACGAGTGAATCGCAAAACTCACCGCGTGACGGATTCTGAAAACCGCGCCAAAAACATTGGTTCTAAATCTTAAATGTGCCTGCTCACGCAATTTCTCTAAACTGTGTTTCTTCGGTTGAAGAATTGTTGCTTGTAATTCGTCAAAAAAATTATCGCCCAGAATTGTTATTTTTTTTGCAATGATCTCTACCGTTTGCCCTGCGCCCTGGCTTTCCACCACTTCACCAACCACTTTCAAAGACGAAGCGGTATTGATTTTCTTGATGATTTCTTCGTCGAAATTCTCAAAATCAACCACGATTTGCAAATTATTAATCGTAGAGCCGTCATTTAATGCGATAAAACGATTGGAACGGAACGCACGAACCCAGCCCTGAACGGTGATGTCGTGATGCAATACTTTTTTATAATCTGCTAATAAGTCTTTAATCGTCTGTCTTTTCATCTGTAATGAATATATTTTTTGTTGTCGGATGGAACACATCAAGTGTTTTATCGTATAACTTTATAAAGTTTCTTCTTTAAAATTAAGTGAGCGCAAATTTAGGAAAAATCGCTGTAAGTACTTAATTACATCTAGAGTTTCTATCTTTAAAATCAAATCAATTGAATAAAACTGATTTTTTAATGCTTTTTCCCTGACGGATTTTCCAGGCGTGGTACGAACTTGGAACATCGAATTGCCAATTTCGTAAAATCAAAATAATCAGAATAACATCGATGTGAGAAACGAAACCGAGAATCAGACATAAATAAAATGCCCAATTGGCAGTGCTGAATCCGATTAAAAATGTGAAAGTCAGCAATAAACTCAGTGCCCAAAATTTGGAAAGCCAAGCGTGCGTGCAGGTTTCTTTCCCGAATTTCCAGAAACTGATGATGTAACACAAAGCTTCCATTCCGAAAATCAACGAAATGCTTTTCCAATGATTTTGGATGATTTCAGGATTCAGCCAATACGTTGCAAATCCGATTGATAACCAGAAAACCAAATCGGTTTGACTGTCCATTCTTCTCAGTTTTTCGGACGAGACGCCGACTTTTCGTGCGATGATTCCGTCAAAAATATCGGTCATTAATCCGAAATACATCAAGATTACAATGGTTATTCTTGATTTTTCTCCGACGTAATATCCAAAATATAAAATGGCAATGGCTGAAAGTAAACGCATAAGAATAAGTAAATAAGGTAGTTTTTTCATAATATTTCATTTTAAAATCCAAATTTTAATTTCCTGTAAACGTCTTCTCGCGCTGTTATTCTGAAAGTAAGCCCGACGGTAAATCCCTGTTTTATGACGCTCACATTTTTATGAGGAAGCGAATAACCAATTCCCAAATCAAAGACATTCAACCCTGAAATTCCAATCAGATAATAAGTATGATTTTCTGAAAGGCCGACTTTCGCAAAAAGAAGATTTCCGTCATTATAACTGAGATGCAAATCGGCTAAACCACGACTCTGTCTATTTTGAATTGTCATCCCGTATCCTGCTCCCAGAAAAAGTTTGCTGTCAGACTTTGTGTTATTAACCAACATAAATTCCAAGCCGCCTCTCAATATATGTTGATGAGAATAATTGTAATCTGTGAAATAAATGGGTAGCCATCGATTGTTTTGGGCGGATGACATCTTGCAGATTACGACTAGAAGCAGAATGATGATTCTGGATTTCATTGCAATGATTTTTAAATTAATAAGTCAAAATTATTTCTGAAATCCAAGTTTCTCAATGCGGAAAAGAATTAATATTTTTTCTAAATTTGTGAAAATCGCAAAAAGTGTATCAGGAATTTTTATTAAAGGAAGTCAGAAACAAAATCGGAGACAAATCTCTGAATGACGAGTTGGCAAATGTCCTTAACATCAGCTATGATGCAGCGCACAGAAGAACCTCGCTGAAGTCTAAATTTTCTCTGGAAGAAAGTCTGCAATTGGCGAAGTATTACAATATTTCTTTGGATCGATTTTTAGGAAACAGCGACAATCTTTTGGTCAGGAAAACCAAAGCGGTCAATCAAACGGAAGATTTACACTCGTTTTTTGAAAATACTTTGGACATTCTGAGTTCCATCAGTTTCTCCGAAGATTCTGTAATCTATTATTCGGCGAAGGATATTCCGTTTTTCTATACATTGTCGGATACGCCACTGTCGAGATTCAAAATCTATGTTTGGATGAATCTGCTCAATTCCAGACAGGTTTTTATTCCGTTTCAGGATTTTCAGCCAGAGCCATTCAACTCGAAAACCAAAGTTTTAAAGGAGATTTATGAAGACCAAAATGTGGTGGAACTGTGGAATGATATGACGATTTCCAGCGTTCTGCTGCAGATTTCATTCTATTTTGAAATCGGACTTCTCAAAAAAAATGTTGCACTGGAGATACTGGAAGAATTGAATGATTTGATTCATTACATCGAAAATAAAACAGAAACCAACCCTCGTTTTCAGATTTATCAGAACGAGTTGGTTCATCTTTCCAACGATATTTTTATCTCGAATGACGCACAATCTACTTTGGCGATTCCGTGTAATATGTTTGGCTATTTATTAATCAACGATAACAAAACCTGCAAAGAGACGCTCAATTATTTTGAACATCAGATCAAAAACTGCAAATCGCTGAACAGCGCCGGAAACCGCGACAGAAAATTGTTTTTCAACAGAATGTACCGGCAGATTGAAGATTTAAAAGAGAAATTATAATATTTTTAAGCGCTCATTTTAAAAAAACAAAAACATTCATCTTGAAAAAACTACTTCAAAATCTTCTAGTTCCATACTCGAAACCATAGAGCCAAGTTTCGTTTTTGCCGATTTTCTGATGATGGGTTTTATGGCATTTAAATATTATATGCTTTGGAGCCAACCGCAAATTGGAGATGCTACAAATATTTTCCAAATGGCAGGGCTAATGGGATTCGAATTTGTGATGATTCATTCAGGCGTATTTATGGCCGTAATGCCGAAATGGCTTTCCCTGATAATTTTTGTACCCTTTTATGGATTGTTTGCCTGGGCATTCAACAAAATAATTGGTGGAGCTAATTTGGTAACGTATATCTATATGACTGCGGTCTTTAATAGAATGCGTTTTGCTTTTTTCAATGTAAGTGAAGATTTGAAACAAAAGCAAATTGGTCGTTCTGTTTTTGCAGCAATGTTTTATTTTTTTCTTGTATTTGGAGTTGTACTTTGTGTGCCACTCATCCCGGACTTGGGATTAAATGAAGCTAACCTCGTAAGAATTGGTTATGCCGAAGCCAAAACCCACGGCGGGCTATTCTTAGATCAACCTAAAACAGCAATTTGTTTGGGCACTTTATATTATTTAGGTTTATGTTTATTCTCCTTACCAGGCAAATGGTTTTGGAATGAACAGAAATGGGAGGAAAGAACAACAAAATGGACCCAGTCAATAGAAAATTATAAAAAAAACAGGATGAAATAATAAGATGAAGTCTTATTAAAAATATTTATTTACTCATCTTTTTTAGAAGGCACCAAGAAAACATCCATCAAACCTTCCGGCAGAAACATTTGGATGAATTTTTCTTCACGGTTCACTTCCAGAATCCAGTCTTTGATAATGGGAATGATGATTTCTTTCCCGGCAAGATCCAGGATGAAATAATTCTGAGCAGTTTGGTCATTGATAGAAACAATATTTCCACAGGTTTTTCCGTCAGCTTCGCGGATTTCGAAACCGATGACTTCGTGGTAATAGAATTTTTTTCCTGTCAGTGGCGGAAGCGTGGAAAGCGGAAGATAAACACCTTTTCCAAGCGATTGGTTCACCAGCGCTTCGGAAGAATTCTTGAAAGAAATAATTTTGGTGTCCGCTTTGGACCAGGATTGTTTTTCCACGAAGAAAGGTACCAGCAATCCATTGACTTCCACAAAAATCGATTCCAGTTTGTTGTACATTTCAGGTTGGTCTGTGTCCAGTTTCAGAATCACATTACCTTGCAAACCGTGGGTTCTGGTAATCGTTCCTAAAAAATAGCAATCTTCTTTTCTCATTATCTCAAAATTTATTTTTTCTTTCCCAACCCGAAAGGGTGAAAAAAATAATTTGCTCCCTTTAGGGTTGGGGAAACAAATTGAATTTTATTAAACAACAAAGACACGAATAATCTCGTGTCTTTGTATTGTATTGTATCTTTTGTTAAAGAATTAAGCCTGAGTTTCTTCAGTTCCTTCTGCTTCAGCAGTTGGCTCTTCAGTAGCAGTTTCTTCTGTTGCCACTTCTTCAGCAGGCGCGTTAGCAGCTTCTTCAGCAGCTTTTGCATCCGCTTCAGCTTTCGCAGCAGCATCAATTCTTGCTTGGTTTACTTTAGCTTCAGCATCCAGAGCCGCTTTTTTAGCATCTGCTTTCGCTGTAGACAAACCTTCTACTTTACCTTGAACTTTAGCATCTTTAGCCTCAACCCAAGCTGCGAATCTCTTCTCAGCTTCAGCTTCGTCGAAAGCACCTTTAGCCACACCACCTTGAAGGTGTTTTTTGTACAAAGCACCTTTGTAAGAAAGGATCGCTCTTGCAGTATCAGTTGGCTGAGCACCATTGTTTAACCACTTTACAGCAGAATCAACATTCAGGTCAATCGTTGCAGGGTTAGTAATTGGGTTGTAAGTTCCTAGCTTCTCGATGAATCTACCATCTCTTCTAGCTCTGGAATCTGCAACCACGATGTGGAAAAAAGGTTTCCCTTTTGATCCGTGTCTTTGTAATCTGATTTTTACTGACATATGTTTAAAAATTTTGGGAACACGTCCCGGTTAAATATTTAGTGTGCAAAGATATGCAAAATTTTCGATTTCAAAAATTTTAGTTGGAAGTCAGATGTCAGATGCTTTTCAAACCCCGGATTTTGAATTAAAATTGTTGAATCTTAGCTAATTATTAGCTTAGAGCCTTTTTGTATGCTGCCAAGGCGCGTTCCCGGCCTTCCTTGTGCTCCACAATTGGGGTATTGTTTTTTTCAAAATCAGGATTCCATTGTTTGATGTATTTCAAGTCTTTATCGAACTTCTTGGTCTGCTCCTCGGGATTGAAAACACGGAAATAGGGCGCAGCATCGCAACCGCAGCCTGCGGCCCATTGCCAGTTACCATTATTGGAAGACAGTTCGTAATCCAGAAGTTTTTTGGCAAAATAAGCCTCGCCCCAGCGCCAGTCAATGAGCAGATGTTTGGTAAGAAAACTGGCCACCACCATCCGGATCCGGTTATGGATTCTTCCCGTCTGG
>DBLQ01000109.1:22488-39201 GCA_002297505.1 Flavobacteriales bacterium UBA720 | reverse complement strand
CCGTCTGGTTTAGCTGTCGCATACCTGCATCCACAATGGGATAGCCGGTCTCACCATTGCACCATTTTTCAAATTCTTTTTCGTTATTTCGCCATTGGATGGCTTCATATTTTTCCTTGAAACAATGGTTGACAACTTTGGGAAAGTGGGCGAGGATCTGCATGAAAAATTCTCTCCAGATCAGTTCGCTCAGCCATACTTCATTGTGATCCAAGGCAAATTTGACACATTTCCGGACTGAAATTGTTCCGAACCTCAGCGCAATTCCCAAGTGAGTAGTGCCATCCAGAGCGGGAAAGTCCCGCGTTTTATCATAATGGTCAATGATTTTGGGATCTAATTTGGGTACGGTAAATTTCATGTCAGTTTTCTCAAACCCAATATCCTTCAGACTCATAACCTTTTTCTTCGGCAAGGGATGAAAGTTATTTTTTTTGAGGCTGTGGCTGCTATAATCTTCTTCTGTAAGCGTTTTTTTCCATTTATTGGAGTAAGGTGTATAGACGGTGTAAGGCTCCTCATTGTCCTTTAAGATTTCGCCTTTTTCAAATATAATTTGGTCTTTAAAATCCAGAAAATCAATATCTTTACCTTTGAGGAATTTCCGGATTTCTTCATCTCTTTTGATGGCAGATGGCTCGTAATCCCGATTGGTGTATACGGACTTGACATTATATTCTTTAATTATTTTTTTGAAAATTTCCAGCGGCTTGCCATGGTAGGTGAGGAGCGTGCTGCCGGAATTGTGGAGCTCGTCATTGATTTTTTCCAAAGCCTGCTGGATGTAATCGACGCGACGGTCGTACTTGTCTTCTAACTGATCCAGGATTTCTTTGTCAAAAATAAATATTGGGATGACTCTTTCATCGGCTTTCAAAGCTTCCGAAAGACCTTTGTTGTCATCCAGACGTAAATCTCTCCGAAACCAGAATATGGAATTTTTTTGCATCTAAATTTTTTTTGATATGCAATAAAAATTATTCCAAACTTCCCATATAAAACAATCCCAGACACTGCTGGTTTTCTTCGATTTTCAATGAATCTTTCAGGTGATTAACCAGTTTTGGGGAACTCCAGTAGCAGCCGATTCTGTGCGCAGTGCAAGTCAGATACATGTTTTGTACGGCCATAGATGTGGCAGCAATCTCTTCCCAATCCGGCACCAGGCCGCTGAATTCTACTACAATTGAAATGACGCTGTCTGCTTTTGATATTTTGAATCCGATATCGTCATATTTCTTCTGCAGAAACTGAAAATCCGGTGTGATTTCTTTATAGATCTTCTGAAGTTCTGTGCCGAGACTCTGTTTTTCCTCACCCCGAAATGTTTTGAAACGCCAGGGTTTCGTACGTTTATGATTAGGTGCCAGCACGGCATTGCTGAGGATTTCGTCTAAAATATGCTGAGGGATTTCCTGATCAGAATAATCTTTCGGGAAGATGCTTCTGCGCTCTTCGATGATGTGTTTAAGAATTGTTGCGTTTTCCATATCTCAAAGATACGAGAAAGATGTTAGAAGTTAGAAGTCAGAGGTGAGAGGTTAGATGTGAGTCGTGAGATGTGAAAATTAAAATCACAACAGCTTCTCACTTCTCACATTTTACTTCTCACTCACATAATTTCCACAATTTCCTGATGAATATTGTTCAATGTAAAGTCATCGCCTACTTTTTTGCCGGTCATAATCTGGGCCATAGGACTTTCGGGTGATATGGCGTAGAATCTGTCATTCTCGAAGAAAAATTCGCCCAGAGAAACAGAGATGTAGAAACGCGCCTTGTTGGTGATAACCAGGGAACCTAATTTTACTACGTCCGAATCGGAGTTAAGAACTTTTCGCATCTGGTTCTGCATACTTTTCAGGGAGACCATTTGCTTGTCCAGATGGTAGATTTCCTCCTGGATTTCTTCTCTAATGGAATCGTATTTCGAGGTTTTTTTGATTTCGCGACTGGCTTCCAGCGAAAAGTTAAGGTAAAAATTCAGGGTTTTTATTTTTCCGGTGATAGAATCGTTTACAAAATTTCGTAGGTCGGTTTTATTATAAATCGTCTTCTGCATACATCCAATTTTGAATAAAGATAATGATTTTTGAAATAAATAAAAACCTCTCTAAAGATAGAAAGGTTACAGTTAGCGCATCATTAATTATTCCAAAAGATCCGGCCGGCGTTCCTTTGTGATTCTCACGGCCTCGTCATGCTGCCATTCTTCTATTGCAGCAAAATTTCCGCTCAGTAAAATTTCTGGAACAGAAAGTCCTTTGTATGTCGCAGGTCTCGTATAGATCGGATAAGATAGAAGGTCATCCTGGAAACTGTCTGTCAATGCACTTTGCTCGTCATTCAAAACGCCGGGCAGTAGTCTGATCACAGAATCCGCTAAGACGCAGGCGGCTAATTCTCCGCCGGTCAAAACATAATCGCCGATTGAGATTTCTTTGGTAATGTGCAGATCCCGAACTCTCTGGTCAATGCCTTTGTAATGCCCGCAAAGAAAGATCAGATTTTTTTTGATGGATAATGTGTTGGCAATTCTTTGATTCAGCGTTTCCCCATCAGGAGTCAGATAGATGATCTCATCGTAATCTCTTTGGGATTTAAGTTCGGAGATGCATTTGTCCAGTGGTTCCACCATCATAATCATTCCAGCGCCGCCGCCATAAGGTTCGTCGTCAATCTGGCGGTGCTTGCCCACGCTCCAGTCCCGGATGTTGTGAAAGTGCACTTCTGCCAGACCTTTTTCCATGGCTCTTTTCAGGATAGAGGTTTTAAAAGGACTTTCCATCAATTCCGGAAGTACGCTGATGATATCGATTCGCATGTTTATAAGTGATGAATGATGAATGATAAACGATAAATTGCTATCATTTATCATTCATCATTTATCGTTTATGTTACTGTTCCGTCGGATTTCTTCTTGTGGGCTGAATAATCAGACGCAATGAGGAATCTTTATTAAAATAACTCCACATCCAGTTGAAGAAAATCGCGATCTTGTTTCTGACGCTCAGAATCAGCATCAAATGTAAGAACATCCAGAAATACCAAGCAAGAAAACCTTGAAATTTAAAATTCGGAAGGTCTACCACGGCTCTGTGTTTCCCGATGGTAGCCATGGAACCACGGTCTATGTACTCGTATTCTTCCCAATCTTTCCTGGATTTCTTTTTAAAATTCTTGGCGAGATTTTTCCCTTGATTGATGGCAACATTGGCTACCTGCGGATGACCTTGCGGATACTTCGGTGTTTCCATATAGGCAATATCACCGATGGCGAAGATATTCTCATAATCTTTCACCTGGTTGAATCTGTTCACAATGTAGCGGTTTCTCACCAGATTTTCCTTATTAAAATCATCAATGATATTTCCGGTAACGCCTGCTGCCCAGATCACATTGTTGGTAGGAATAGAGTTGCCACTCTGCATATAAATAATTTCGCCGTCATAATCCGTTACGCGCTCGTTTTTGAGAAACTTAACGCCCAGCTGGTGAAGATATTTCTCTGCTGCATCCTGAGATTCCTGGCTCATGGCCTCCAGCGGCTTGTCGCCGGAGCTGATGAGGATAATGTTGAGGTCGGCAAAGTTCATTCTCGGATAATCTCTCGGCATAATGTAGGTTTTCATCTCGGAGAATGCGCCAGCCAGCTCCACGCCGGTTGGTCCGCTGCCTACAATCACCAGATTCCAGTTTCCGTCATCACTGGCTTTCCGTTCGATAATCATCTTTTCAAACGTCATCAGAATATGATTCCTGATGGTGATGGCTTCCTGCGTATTTTTCATACCGAGCGCGAGATTCTGCATTTTTTGGTTTCCGAAGAAATTGGTTCTACAGCCTGTAGCGATGACCAATTTATCATACGAAAAAACGCCGTCTTCGCCAATGACTTTATTCTCGGAAGGAATGATTTTTTTGATGTCCGTCATCCGGAACTGGATGTTTTTCGAACGCTGGAAAATCTTGCGGAAGGGAAACGAAATGTTGGAAGGCTCGATGCGGCCTGTTGCCACCTGATAGAAAAGCGGCTGGAACATGTGGTGATTCATCCTGTCGATGACCATCACCTTGTATCTGGGATTGTTATTAAGATGGCGCGCGAGCTGAAGTCCGGCAAATCCTCCTCCGATGATGACGATTTTTTCCCTCATTGCAAATGTTTTTACAAATTTAAGTTTATTTGCTCTCTATGATGCAAATATTATGCTCAATAGAAATCATAAAAAAGTCCTGCCGAAATCTGCCGGCAGGACTCCAAAATATAAAATGCTGAAAATTAGTTTTTGTAGAAACCATTCACGCCCACACCGGCAGAGATTGTTTTTTGAAGACTGCCTTGCATGGAGTAGATCAGGATTTTACTTGGTCCATTAAAGTTGACATCAGAAATGTAAACTCTACCGTCAATGATATCAAAGCCGTAAACATAAAGTCCTGAAGTTTTAGTGTGTTTGAATAATTTTGTAGCGGTGGCTGCTGCGGAAGTGCCTTTGCTGTAAACATTGCCGTCTGAATCAATGAAATAAAGACTGTTTCCATAGAATCTCAGCTTGCCAGCCGTTACTCCTGCAACTTTGGAGCTGGTGAAAGTTCCTGTTTTTGGATTCACTTCATAAATGTAAGTATCCTGAGCATCAGAAGAAAGCACGTAAGCGTAGCCATTCCCGGAAACCATGTCGCTGATGATACCATCATCCGTAAGCGTGATAGTTTTCTCAACAGTATTGGTAGATGGATTGATGGTCGCAATGGTGTGGCCGGAAGGGATTTCGTTGTAGGGAGGTGTCATTTCATAAGTAGAACCGTCGGTTTGTACCACGATGTGATCGCCAGCTGTTACGATTTTTTCGGCGTATCGGTCGAAACTGATTTTTTTAACCGGCGCAAAGTTGGATGCATTGTAAACATTCACTTCATAAGTGCTGAAAAAGTCGTTACTGCTGACGTAGATGTAACTATTTGCAAACGCGATTCCTCTGGCCTGATATGCCTGAAAGGTCGCTGTTTTTTTGAACGTGTAGCGGTCTACAACTTCTACTTTATTGGAATTGTTGACCACAAGATATGCCTTATCTTCTTTGAAGGCAATAGTCTGTAAAACGTCGCCAAGTGGCTGCGCTGAATTGTTGGCTGCGAAAATGTTTTCTGTGAGCGTCGACAGGTCTGAGGACAGAAAGGAGACTTCCGCCTGGTTTTTATTAAATCCACCTTCCACACCTACGAGAATTCCGCCGTCATAAGCGCCTTTTGGCGTGTACATGTTGTCATCATCATTACATGAAGTGATAAACATCAGTGAAACAGCAGCAATGCCAGTTAGTAATTTTCTGATTTTCATAATATATATAGATTAAAAATTTAAATTTAAATGAACCGAGAAATTTCGCTTCGGCATATAGTAGCCGTAGACCGTTCTGTAAATCTGGTCTGTCAGGTTATTGATTTTAACACCTAATTTCGCTCCCCGGATAACTTCGATGAAAACTCCCGCGTTGAAAACTGCAAATGATTCCAGTGCCAGTTTCTCCGACTCCTCAGAATCACTGTAAACTTTTCCATTCCAAATACCCTGAAGCAATATTTCGTAAGTTTTATAGCGATAAGAAATATTGCCGTTGAGGTTATGGAACGGTACATAAGGCAATTGTTTTTTCAGTTTTTGGTCTGTAGATTTCGTGTAGGCATAGGACAGATTTGTTTTTACCTGATGATTTTTGCTTTTATAATCATATCCAATTTGTGCTTCCATGCCCCAGGACTGTACCCAATCCGTGTTGGTAGCTTCGTACATTCCTGTGATATTCGGAAGCCATCGTATCATATCTTTGATGTCCATAAAGTATGATGTCACAGAGAATTTCCAGTGCTTTGACCTCAAAATCTGAGATAATTCTGCCTGATGGGACGTTTCGGCTTTTAAATTCAGATTGCCACCCTGTACCCAATACAGATCGTTAAAACTCGGCGCTCTGAAGTTTTTTGAAAGATTGAGTTTGAGCTGATACCAATCTGCAGGCAGATATTCGATTCCCGCAGAAAACAGGTAGGGACTGCTGAAGTCTTCCACGAAGTCCTTCTTGGCGCCTGCTTCCAGGAACAAATTTTTGAAATCGTTATTTCGGTATAAAACAGCAATCGAACGTTGATTTCTGTTGGCAGGCAGCCGGTTGGTTTTAAAACTCTCGGACGTCAGATAATTGTATTCGATAATGGCGTTGACCGATGAATTAGTATTCAGCTGGTATTTAAAATCTGTCTTCAGGATATATTGTCCGGCAGAACCGCCGCTTTTGGAATCCGCTCTGCCCGAGTTGGAAAAGTATTGATAGTCATCTGTCAGATAGCCGACTCTGAATTCGTTGCTAAGTTTATTTTCCCTTAATTTCCAACCCAGAAGGCTTCGGAAAGTCTGCGTATCATATTTTGTGGGTGTAGAAAACTCCGATAGCAGCGCGTAGTTTTGTGTGCCGTCATAAGACTGTGTTTGCCAATAGAGTTCGTTGTTTGGAGATATCCTGTAAGCAATACCGAGATTGAAGGTCGAGTTTTCATAGGCGCCGCTTCTGTTTCGGTAATATTTTTCCTCTACTTCATAATCATTCTCACTCTGTGAATGATTGATATTCAGGTTGATGCTAAAATTTTCATTGCTGTATTTCCCTTGGACTATGGAATTCACTGTTGCAAAAGAACCATATTCCGCAAAAACCTTTCCCTCAGTTCCGCGGTTGAAATCCAAGGTATTGTTAAGGTGAATAGAGCCGCCAATCGCGCCGCTGCCATAGATAACACTTCCTCCGCCGTACTTGATGCCGACATTTTCATAGCTCAGGGGACTCAAAGTATTAATATCGCCCTGTCCCAAAAATATTGAGTTGATATTGATGCCATTCCACACAAAAGCAGTTTGTTGTGCAGTTGTTCCTCGGAAAGATGGCGATGAGGTGGCACCTCTTCCGTTTTCCTTGATGTAAATATTGGACTGGAATCTCAATAAATCGGATAAAGAAGTAGCGTTCTGAAGAATTTTATCCGAATTGAGATTGGATATTTTTGCAGTTTTGGAGACTTTACTGAATTGATTATCAATAAATACAGTGTCAATCAAAGATTCCTGAGCGGAAAATTGACCCAATGACAAAATGAAAAAAGTTGCAAAAAATAGTCTCTTCATAACCTGCCTTTCCGCCGAAAGCATTAATTAAAATTAACTCTGGCAGGTCTCCTGACTTTCGCTGATTTTGCGCCTTCTCATCCGCCTCTGGCGGACAATGGCAAAGAATGCAAAATACTTTTGGTGCGATTTACAGTTGCGGGGACAGTCGGAGAATTGCGCTCCGTTCCCTTTTAATTCCGGACAATATACCCGGAAACCAAAGTGCGGCAAAGATAAAGATTAATTGTCAGATCTGGATGTTTTTTTAATTGATGGCGGGATGTTTGATGATGGGTGTTTGATGATGGATGTTTGATGATGGGTGTTTGATGATGGATGTTTGATAATTGACCTTGATAGTTTTATGAAGATTGCCATAGTATTTAGTACATTAACTTAAATGCTCTTAAACCCTCAAACCCTCAAACCCTTAAACCCTCCAACGCTCAAACTCTCCAACTCTCCAACTCACTTTTCGCCTTCGTAAAAAGTCTGCAACGGTTTCGGGAAAGACTTTTCGTGCGCTTCGGCTTTGGTTACGATTAGAAAATTGTTATCCTTCGCAAATTTTTTAAAATCATTTTGAAATTTTATGTCGACTGTGTTGATTTCAATAGATACGTTTTTGTGCGTTAGTTTATGGCTGATTATTTTGGAGTTGATTATTGAATCTTCCCAATTTTCCGGAATTGAGGTCGGGAATTCATATAATTTTTTCCAGATAAAGTCATTGCCACGTTGTTTGATGAGGAATTGGTTTTGATGTTTCACAAAAAAATATTTCAGACCCAAATCTGAGACTTTAACCTTTTTTGTTTTCACAGGAAATTCCGAAATTCTTCCGGTTTGGAACGCCATACAATCTTCATTCACGGGACAGAACATACAAAGCGGATTTTTTGGTCTGCATATTTCCGAACCGATGTCCATAATGGCTTGATTGAATTCTCCAGGTTTGTCATCTGGCATCATACGTAGTGCGAGTTCGGAGAAATATTGGAATGCTCGGGAATTGGAAACATCAAAATCATCTACAAAAATCCTTGACAAAACTCTGTAAAAATTACCATCCACGGCAGGGACGCGCTCATCAAAGCAAATGCTCGCAATGGCAGCGGCCGTGTACTTTCCAATGCCTTTCAGTTTCAGAATGTCTTCATAATGCTTCGGAAACTCGCCCTCAAAATCTGCTACAATCTGATGCGCAGCCTGATGGAGATTGATGGCCCGGGAGTAATATCCGAGGCCTTTCCAATAAAGCAGGACTTCATCTTCAAGAGCTTCATGAAGTGCCTGTACGGTGGGGAATCGCTCTATAAAACGGAGGTAATGTCCAAGGCCTTGTTTCACCTGCGTCTGCTGCAACACAATTTCGGAAATCCATATATAATAAGGATGCTGGTTTTCTCTCCAGGGAAGTGGTCTGGCATTGGCATCATACCAGTTCGTAAGCTTTTTTCCAATGTGAAGAAAATCAGCATTTTGTTTGTTTGTTTTCAAAAATAAGTTTTATATTTGCACACCAAAAATATAAAGAAATTTAGAAAATGACAAAGGCAGAATTGGTAAATACCATCTCGAACAAGCTGGGAGTAGAAAAGAATGATACACAGAAAGTTATCGAAGCTTTTATGCAGGAAATCAGAACCTCTATGTATAATGGAGATAACGTTTACCTAAGAGGATTCGGATCTTTTATCATCAAGACCAGAGCGGCTAAGACGGGTAGAAACATCTCTAAAAACACAGCGATCGAAATCCCTGCTCATAACATCCCTGCTTTCAAACCATCAAAAACTTTTGTGGAGAAAGTAAAGACCAAAGTTGCAGTAAAATAATTAATTTGAATATTAACAGTATAAAAAAATATAAATTATGCCAAGCGGAAAGAAAAGAAAAAGACACAAGGTAGCAACTCACAAAAGAAAGAAAAGAAGAAGAGCAAACAGACACAAAAAGAAAAAATAATCTTGCCTTTTTGAGTCTTAAACATATCAAATATAGTTGGCACTTTGCCAGCTATATTTTTGTTTATATTTACAACCTAATTTTAATAAAACCTTTAATGAAGTTATGAAGAAAGAACTGATTATTTCCAATGATGGAGAGGCTTCAAAAATTGCTTTATTGGAAGATGGCCGTCTTTTCGAACTTCACGAGCAGGAGTCCAAAAGCGACTTCGTCGTAGGTGACCTGTTCCTCGGAAAAATCAAAAAACTGGCACCCAACCTTAATGCCGCATTTGTCAATATCGGAACGGATAAGGACGCTTTTCTGCATTACCAGGATCTGGGACCACAGTTTCTGTCTTATCAGAAATTCCTGAAAAATACGATTTCCAAAAAGCAACAGTCGCCAAGTCTCAAGAATTTTGAGAAGGTCAATGACATCAATAAGATGGGCACGGTAGACAAAGTGCTTACGGCAGGAGACCTGGTGCTGCTTCAGATTACCAAAGAGCCGATCTCTACAAAAGGTCCCAGAATCTCCACTCAGATTTCCCTCACAGGCCGTTTCCTGGTTCTGATTCTCTTCGACAATAAAATATCCGTTTCCAAAAAGGTAGCTAGCGCCGAAGAGAGAACGCGGCTGAAGACGCTTATAGAAAGCATCCGTCCCGAAGGTTTTGGTGTCATCATCAGAACGGTGGCCGAAGGAAAAAAGGTAGCTGAACTGCATAACGATATGAATCAGCTGATTAAAAAATGGGAATCGACTTTCAAGAATATTCAGAAGAATAAAGTACCGAGCAAGGTGCTGAGCGAGGAGGACAAAGCCTCATCCATTCTTCGGGATAATTTTAACCAGGATTTTGTCAGCATTATCTGCGATGATGAAAAAATGGTGGACGATATGAAGGCTTACATCGAGGTCATTGCACCGGAGCGCAAGAATATCGTTCAGTTTTACAATTCTCATATTCCGCTTCTGGAATACTATAATGTAGAAAAGCAACTAAAGCAGAGTTTCGGGAAACATGTCAATATTCCGGCTTCCAAAGGGGCTTATCTTGTCATTGAGCATACAGAGGCGCTCCACGTGGTAGATGTCAATTCGGGAAACAATATTTCCTCCGGTAATACGAACAAAACCCACGGCCTGCACGTCAATAAAATGGCGGCGACTGAAATCGCAAGACAGCTGAGGCTGCGCGATATGGGAGGTATTATCGTTGTTGATTTTATTGACATGGTAGACCCGGAACACCGAAAAGAACTCTACGAACATTTCCGTGAAGAGATGAAGCGCGACAAGGCAAGGCACAAAATCCTTCCGCCATCTAAATTTGGCCTGATCCAGATGACCAGGCAGCGCGTACGTCCGGAGAAGCATATCGAGACCTCCGAAGAAAACCCGAACAAAGACGGCGAAATTCTGGCTCCCATCGTGATTGTCGAAAAAATGGAAGATTCCATCCGGACCATTATGCAGACTGAGAAGGGAAAACTGTTCCTGCATGTGCATCCGTTTGTGGAAGCTTATCTCACCAAAGGATTGGCCAGCATCCAAAACAAGTGGTTTCTGAAATACAAAAAGTGGGTCACCGTGATCCCACGGGATTCCTTCAAAATGTTGGAATTCCATCTTTATAACTCCAGCAAAAAAGAGCTGATGAGTTATTCGAACTAAAATTAAACTTTGCCAATTTGGCAAAGTTTTTTGTTTACATTAACTAATATTTAACTACAAATTTTTGTTAGTGCATTATAATGTCAATAATTTGGTAATAATTTTGATAGAGACTAATTAAACATAGAAATATATATGTCAGGAAAAATTTTATGGATCGATGATGAAGTGGATTTACTAAAACCTCATATTGTCTTTTTAGAGAATAAAGGTTATAAAGTCACGCCCGTGAATAATGTCAATGAGGCGCTTGAAATCATAGAAAAAGAGAAATTCGCATTAACATTGCTGGACGAAAATATGCCGGGAATTTCCGGTCTGGAAGCTATTCCGATGATCAAGGAAAAAGATAACGCCTTGAAAATTGTGATGGTTACCAAAAGTGAGGAAGAACATATCATGGAGCAGGCCATCGGTTCGCAGATCGCAGATTATATTCTGAAGCCGGTGAATCCCAATCAGGTGTTGCTTTCCCTTAAAAAAAATCTCCAGAGCGAGTCTCTGGTAGAGCAGAAAACCATTGTAGATTACCAGCAGGAATTCCGAAACTTGAGTATGGAATTGTCCTACCTGAAAACCTACCAGGACTGGGCAGAATATTATAAGAAAATCCTGAATTGGGAAATCAAATTCGACAAGGTTTTTGACAGCGAATTTGCAGATCTTCTTCAGAATCAGAAGGAAGAAGCCAACATCCAGTTCTCCAAGTTTATCGAAAATAATTATGAAGACTGGCTCAGCAGCAATGAAAAACCGATGATGAGCCACACCCTTTTCAAAGATAAGGTAAAGCCGGAGTTGGAAAAGGAAAAAGTGCTTTTGCTGATGATCGATAATCTGCGTTATGATCAGTGGAAAGTGATTGAGCCACTATTCACGAGATTTTATAATAAGACGTCCGAGGATTACTACTTCAGCATTTTGCCGACGGCTACACAGTACGCGCGGAATTCGTTCTTCGCAGGACTGATGCCCTCTGAGATAGAAAAAAGATTTCCCCAGTATTGGTTCAATGACAATGAAGAAGGCAACAAGAACGAGCACGAAAGAGATTTCCTGGAAGACCAGCTGAAACGCATCGGCCTCTCCGGGAAATCGATGAAGTACCTGAAAATCCTGAATGCCGATTTCGAGCGCAAGATTCTGGACGATTTCAATCAGCATAAAAATAATGATTTATTAGTGATTGTTTATAATTTCATCGACATCCTTTCTCATGCCAAAACCGATAATAACATTGTCAACCAACTTATCAGGGACGATAAAACATTCCGGTCGCTGACATACAACTGGTTCGAGAATTCGTCCCTGATCAAAATCATCAAAACCGCTGCAGAAAATGGCTTCAAACTCGTCATTACCACAGATCACGGCACAGTTTATGTTAAAAAACCAAGTAAGGTGGTAGGAGATCGGGAGACATCTACCAACATACGTTACAAAACAGGACGCAGCCTTACTTACGATGACAAAGATGTCTGGGCCATCAGCAATCCGGACAAGCTTTTTCTGCCAAAAGGAAACCTGAGTTCCAAATATATTTTTGCGAAGAATAACATCTTCCTCGCATACCCGAAGAATTATAACCACTTTGTGAATTACTACAAAGACACTTATCAGCACGGGGGAATCTCTCTGGAAGAGGTCATTATCCCGATTAGCATATTAGAGCCCAAATAGTTTTTTTCATAGTTTATTTGATTTGGGTTTATTGGGCGGAAAAGATTGATTACCTTTTCCGCCTTTTTTATGTTCGGGAGCTAGATGCTGGGTCGGGATAGGATATTGAGTCCCGCTGTCCGCTGTATCTTTTTTGTGCTCGGTCGGCTCCGCTGCGCTCCGCCGCCTCGCCCAAAAAAGGATGCCGCTGCCATCGGGGCTACACCGGCGCTATTATTTCTTTTGACCATCTCATTCTTATTTCCGACCTTTGAGATGTAAAAACGAAACAGAGTTCGGAATTTCAAAATGGGCTTTCATCTTGATTAACAAATTCATAAAAATAAAACCATATGACTAATATTGACGAATTTCTTAAAGCAAGCGCTGTGAGCAGAACAGACATCGAGCAGCTTATCCTCCAGGGGAAGAAAATTGAAGCCATCAAAGTGGTTCATGATGCCTGTGGTCTGGATCTTCGAAATTCCAAAAACCTGGTAGACGCCATTGAAAGCAAACAGTCCGACATCAATTTGGATCAGTGGCTTCCCGATCAGAATCTGAAAGTCAAAATCAACACGGTGAACGGCAAATATACCGTCAAAATAAAAAAAGGCGATCAGCCGGAGAAAATCGTCCTTCCCACAGATCCCGAGTGGGAAGAAGTCCGGAAAATAACCGGTCACAATCCGGAAATTGTGGCGTACGAGAAGAGCTTTGCGGAAAATCCAGCGGCCTATCAGCAGCAGCGCAGCAGCCTGTATGTAGACAATGAAAAATCCAACTGGAAAACAATAATCATTGCTGCCGCCATTGCTACATTCATTCTTTATCTTATTTTCAAATAGACTTCATGAAAATTATCAGCTATAATGTAAACGGTATCCGCGCCGCCTTTACCAAAGATTTTTTAGGCTGGCTGAACGTGGCCAATCCGGACGTGATCTGCATCCAGGAAAGCAAAGCCGGAAACGACCAGATAGACATCGACAGCTTCGAAAAGCTGGGCTATCACAGCTACTGGCACTCGGCTGTGCGCAAGGGTTACAGCGGTGTAGGCATTGCTTCGAAAGTAAAACCCAGGCATGTAGAATATGGCTGTGGCGTAGAGTCTTATGACACCGAGGGCCGCATCATGCGTGCAGATTTTGATGATTTCTCCGTGATTTCCGTTTACGTACCTTCTGCATCCAACATTGATAGGCTGGATTTCAAGATGCAGTTTTGCTTCGATTTTCTGGATTACATTCGGGAACTTAGAAAAACAATTCCAAACCTCATCATCAGTGGCGATTTTAATATCTGTCATCAGGCCATTGATATTCATAATCCCGTTGGGCTGGCCAATACCTCAGGGTTTCTACCGATGGAGCGCGAGTGGATGACCCAATTTATGATTGAAAACCGACTCACTGACAGTTTCCGGTATTTTAATGATCAGCCGGGGCAATACTCGTGGTGGAGCTACAGGGCCGGCTCCCGCGCCCGGAATAAGGGATGGCGCCTGGATTACAATTTTGTCTCCGAACCTCTCAGAGAAAAAATGACCCGCGCCGTTATCTTGCCCGAGGTCAAACATTCGGATCACTGTCCGGTGCTGGTGGAGCTGGAATTGGATAATGAGAAGTAAGATGCAGGAAGAAAGCTGTGAGAAGTCATTTACGATTAAGAAGGATTGCAACACACCAACTTTTTAAAAGATACAACATTTCAGATTTCAGATGACAAAACAGTGAATCATTAAATTATAGAATCAACACATTAATATTTTAAAGCGCGTGCACGAGCAATTAAACCTCATCATAGAAGTTCTCGGAACCATTTCGTTTGCCATGTCCGGGAGTTTTGCAGCCATGCAGAAACGTCTGGATCCTTTTGGTGTACTCATCATTGCATTCGTAACATCGGTGGGAGGCGGAACAGTGCGCGATCTTCTGCTGGATGCACCGGTATTCTGGATGACGGACATGCTCACCTGTTCTCTGATTTTTTTCACCTGTTTATTTTCGATGATCTTTAAGTCTATTGAGAAAAATTTTAAGGTTACGCTTTTCATCTTCGACAGTTTCGGATTGGGATTATTCACCATTATTGGTGTTCAGAAGGGACTTTCTGCAGGTTTCCATCCTTTGATCTGCCTTACTTTAGGCACCATCACGGGCTGCTTTGGCGGTATCATTCGTGATATTCTGCTCAACAGGATTCCGTTGATTTTCAGAAAAGAGATTTACGCTACCGCGTGCATTGTAGGTGGTGGTATATTTCTGCTGATGACGCGCTATTCCGGCTGGTCCTACACATTGGTTCAGATCTCAACAATTCTCCTGATAGTCGCCATCAGAACACTTGCGGTGAAGTACCACTGGCGCATTCCCAAATTTTATGGCTACGAGAATAATGCAGAGATGTAAATTATTTTGAGCTTTTTTTGATAATTAATATCAGGATAACACTTTATTTTATATTTTTGGCGAAAAATATAAGTATATGAGGATACATATACTGACAGGTGTTGTCGTAATATCTCTCGTTCCGGCCCAATTGATTTCACAAAAAATCAGTGTAACGCGGTTAGATGCATCATCGCTGACTGCAGACTTTGCAGTGGGCGACTTTGCTCCATCCACTAAGAGGGTTGATGGCAGAATTTACCAGTCATTTGCGTCGCAGATTTCTACAATCGTGTCGGACCCGGAAGTCCCGGCATTGCCTTATTTTCCGCAGTCGGTCCTGGTGCAGAACAATTCAGAATGCCGGCATAAAATTCTGTATGATACGTATGTTGATATTTTGGATATTGACATAGAGGCGCCGGCAAGAGCTCTCCAGACTCAAAACCCGCAAGGTGTTTCTCATGTGGATGCCTTTTTTCCGGGAGATTTAGTAACTTTTAATCAGGATCATATCTGCCAGAATACGAATGGCGAGATCAAATTTGCATTATTTCCCTATCAGTACAATCCTGTGCAGCATAAACTCAGGGTCTATAAAAATCTGAAGCTGATAATCGAACTGGTTAGATCGCCTGCTGAGCTGGTAGCAGCCCACGCCGGTCTATAATTGGCTTTCGAACATAGAATAGAAAAGGAACGAAGATCATCCGTTCCTTATTTTATGGCTTGATTAGAAAAATTTTCCTCGGTTTCGCATACGCGGATTGTGCATGTGTTTCTGCATCGTCGGCATCTTCATTTGCTCTTTCATCATCTTGATCTGATCGGTCATCATACCAGCAGAATCCAGCTGCTTGGCTTCATCCAGAAGTTTCTGAGCCTCAGCTTTTCTGCCTTTTGAAAGTGCAGAAGCGGCCAGGTTCAGTTTGGCCATTGCCCGGTCGTGCTTCATATTCAGTCCGTAATCCAGGGCTTTTTTCATCAGTCCTTCAGTTTTTTGAGGATTGTCCTGAGCGGTTGTCAAAGCCTGCAGGTAATGAAAATAACCATACTGGCTCTTGTGAAGTTGAGATTGATAATCGGTGATATTCGATAAAAACTTGGCGGCCTTTTCCATATTCTGTTTTCTCAGCTGCCAGAAAGCCAGAAGAATATTTTCATTTTTAAAGAAAAGCGCAATTGGTATTGCCGACAAAACTACCAAAACGATTCCCCAGCCAATGTTCCGGTTAAACATCAGGTATACACCCAGAGCGATGATGATTGCGGCGATTACAAACTTTATGTATTTGTTCATTGTTAAAATTTAGGTTGCAAAGATAAGGATTACAGAGAAGAATTCCGATACTTCGAATGTTATGAATTGGGAGGATTATTAAAAAACTCCCAAACAATTTTCCCCTTCGCTTTGCCCAGGATTTCTTCCAGGGTTACGAGGTCTGCTTCTTTCACGCGTTTCACGGATTTCAGTTTGGAGAGCAGCAGTTCGATGGTTTTGCCGCCCACGCCCGGGATTTCTTCCAGCTCAGATTTGATGGTCGAGTTCTTTCTGCGGGTCCTGTGATGCTTGACGCCGAAGCGGTGCGCCTCATCCCGAACGCGCTGAAGAATTTTCAGCGTTTCCGCTTTTTTGTCTATATACAATGGAATCGAATCTTCCGGAAAGTAGATTTCCTCCAGACGTTTTGCGATGCCGATGATGGTGATTTTTCCATACAGGCCCAGCAGTTTCAGACTTTTGACCGCAGATGAAAGCTGGCCTTTGCCACCATCAATCAGGATCAGCTGCGGCAGAGGTTCGCCTTCATCAATCAATCTTCTGTAACGGCGATAGATCACCTCTTCCATGGTCTTAAGATCGGAAGAGCG
>DBLQ01000109.1:21999-22307 GCA_002297505.1 Flavobacteriales bacterium UBA720 | reverse complement strand
CACCTCTTCCATGGTCTTAAAGTCGTCAGGACCTTCCACGGTTTTGGGGTGGAAAATCCTGTAGTCTGCCTTGCTTGGCTTGCCGTCTTTGAACACCACACAGGCCGAAACCGGATTGGTACCCTGTATATTCGAGTTATCAAAACCTTCGATATGTCTCGGCTCTACAGGCATCCTCAGGATTCTCTGCATTTCCGACATGATGCGGTTCGTGTGTCTTTCAGGATCTACGATTTGTACCTGTTTCAGCTTTTCCAGACGGTATTCTTTCGCATTTTTCTCGGAAAGTTCCACGATGCGCTTTTTGT
>DBLQ01000109.1:20739-21966 GCA_002297505.1 Flavobacteriales bacterium UBA720 | reverse complement strand
ATCTCAATGCCCAGGTGAAAGGGAACAAGAATTTCTTTGGAGGTGGAGTCAAACTTCTGCCGGATTTCCACCAGCGCTTCTTCCAGGATATCTTCGTCGGTTTCCTCCAGTACTTTCTTGATTTCCGTGGTGAAACTCTGTACAATAGAGCCGTTTCTGATTTTGAAATAGTTCACATACGCCGCCGTCTCGTCACTCGTCATCCCGAAGACATCCACATCGTCAATGCTCGGGTTCACCACCGTATGCTTGGCCTGATAATCGTCCAGCGACTCGATGTTCTGCTTGATCATCTGCGCCTTTTCAAACTCCAGATTCGAGGCAAAACGGTACATCCGCTCTTCCAGATAACGCTTGGCAAAACGGAAATCACCTTTAATGATGCCGCGGATAGCTTCCACCTTCTCATCATAATCTTCCTTGGATTCCAGGGCTTCGCAAGGTCCGTTGCAGTTTTTGATGTGGTATTCCAGGCACACGCGGTATTTGCCTTCTGCAATTTTTTCCGGAGCCAGGTTCAGATTGCAGGTTCTTATTTTGTAAAGGTTTTTAATAGTGTCCAGCAGCACCCGTGCAGGCCGCACTTTGGCGTAAGGTCCATAATATTCGGAGCCATCCTTGATCTTGGTCCTCGTCAGGAAGATGCGTGGGAATTCTTCGTTCTTGATGCAGATCCACGGGTAGGATTTGTCATCCTTCAGCATGACATTGTAGAAAGGCTGATGCGCTTTTATGAGGTTGTTTTCCAGCAAAAGTGCGTCGTACTCACTGTTTACCACGGTAGTTTCCAGACGGTGGATTTTGGAAACCATGATCCTCGTCCGGTAGCCATTCTGATTTTTGTTGAAATAAGACAGCACCCTTTTTTTAAGATGCTTGGCCTTACCGACATACAGAAGCTGATCGTTTTTATCATAATAACGATAGACGCCTGGCTCCGAAGGAAGTGTTTTGAGCTGAAGTTCGAGATTGGGATTCACCTTACAAATTTAGTGAATGTTTCTCTTTTATTACGGTTTCCTGCCTGCTGAATTATTACCATGAACAAACAATCATTGAATGGCTGCGCAGCCAAGGAGTAATCGCTGCGCAGTCATTGAGCCGTCGCTGCGCAGTCATCGAGCCGTCGCTGCGCAGTCAATGGGTCGTCGGTGCGCAGTCAATGGGTCGTCGGTGCGCAGTCATTGAGTCGTCGGTGCGCAGTCATTGAGCCGTCGGTGCGCAGTC
>DBLQ01000109.1:0-20590 GCA_002297505.1 Flavobacteriales bacterium UBA720 | reverse complement strand
GAGCCGTCGGTGCGCAGTCATTGAACTGTCGGTGCGCAGTGTTTTCTGTTAATCTTCGATACGATAGTTTTCTGACTGATCCACCAGGCTCTGGGGCAGCTGTTTTTTGTTCTTGATGCCAAGGCTTTTGAGCTTCTGAGTCTGGATCACCAGGTTGTCATTGCCGGTAGAGAGCTGCTTGTATGCGTCGTTAAAGGAATTTTTGGCCTGGTCGATGTTCTTCCCGATCTTATCGAGATTCTCCACAAACCCTACAAACTTGTCATAGAGTTTGGCGCCACGCTCCGCAATGTCCATCGCGTTGCGGTTCTGATATTCGCGTTTCCAAAGGTCTGCGATGAGCTTGAGTGAGGTGATGAGGTTGCTCGGATTCAGAAGCAGGATCCGGCGGTCATAGGCATAGTTCCAGAGATTCTGGTCTGTCTGCATCGCAGCGATATAGGCTGCCTCGCTCGGGATGAACATCATCACAAAGTCCAGGGATTTGCCATAATCGTCGTAAGCTTTCTGGGACAGTTGCTGGATATGGTTTTTGATCGAGTGGAGATGTTGCGCCTGTTTGATGCTGATGATTTCGGCGTCGGATTCATCCACCAGCTCGGTGAATGCCGAGAGAGAAACTTTGGAATCGATAATGACATTGCGCTCATCGGGATATTTTACGACGGCATCCGGCCGCATCTTTTTACCGGAGAATTCGGAGAACAGGGCTTTGTTGTCCTCATCCCGAAGTTCGTGCTCCAGGAAGTATTCCCGGCCTTTCACCAGTCCGGATTTTTCCAGAATACTTTCCAGGATCATCTCGCCCCAGTTGCCCTGCGTCTTGGATTCGCCCTTCAGCGCGCGGGTCAGTTTTTTGGCGTCCTCAGAAATCTGCTGATTCAGCTCAGCAAGTTCTTTCACCTTTTCTGCTAATGAAAAGCGTTCCTTGTTTTCCTTTTCGTAGGCTTCATTCACACGGTTTTTCAGTTCAACAATTCGTTCCTGGAAAGGTTCCAGAATGGTCTTCAGATTGTTTTGATTGAGCGTGGTGAACTTCTCTGTCTTTTCTTCCAGGATTTTATTCGCCAGGTTTTCAAACTGCTCTTTGGCTTGTTCCTGGATTTTCCTGATCTCTTCTTTCTGAGAATCCAGCAGTTTCTGCAGCGTTTCGTTCTGCGCGGAGAGGTGAGATTTAATGGCAATAAGGCTTTGCTTCTCATCCTGCAGTGTGCGGATTTCAAGGCTTTGATCTTGGGTGATTGCCTGCAACTCTGAGATTCTGACGGCTTGTGAATGACTTTCCGCAGTGGCTGTCGCAAGATCGTTCTTTACCTGATTCATCTGGAGGGTTTGCAGCGCTGCCGCTTGCTTTTCCTCATCAAGAACCCGGTGAAGTTCTTCCGTTCTGAGCTGTGCATTCTCAAGATCAGCATTGGCTTTGATGAATTGGTTATTCATTTCCTCATACTGCATCCGGGATACCGAAGAGGATTTCTGAATAAAATAAAGAATCACGGCGCCCAGGATGCCGCCTGTAATAAATCCGAGGACAAGATATAACATTTCCATCCTTCAAAAATACAATTTTGAGCCTATTTATTTTTGCCTTCAAAGAATCTAAATTTGTAACTTGCCTAGACGAAAAGAGAATTGAAATGAACGAAATTATATGTCCTCATTGTAAAAAAGCCTTCAAAGTGGATGAAGCGGGATTTGCTGAAATTCTAAAGCAGGTCCGCGATCATCAGTTTGAAGAAGAGCTGCAGGAAAGACTGCGCCTTGCCGAGAAGGAAAAGAACAGCGAGATTGAACTCAACAAAGAAAAATTCAAGGGTTTTCTCCAGGAGCAACTCGCCAAAAAAGATGCGGAGATTTCCCAGCTGAAATCCGTGAAGGAATTAGAAATTGCCGGAAAAGTCTCGGAAAAAGAAAAAGAAATCCTGGCCCTGAAAGCTAAGATAGAAAAAGCCGATGCTGAGCGCAAGCTGGCCATATCGGAAGCGGTACAGAGGGTAGAGAAGGAGAAAACCCATCTGGAACAGGAGAAGATGGAACTGAAAAACCGCCTGGGCAACAAAGATCTGGAAAAGGAACTCTCGGAAAAATCCCTGAAAGAACAGTTCGACGAAAAACTTAAAATGAAAGATGCCATCATCAGATTCAAGGACGAGGAAATAGATCGTGTGAAGGATATGAAGGCCAAGCTTTCTACAAAAATGCTGGGCGAAACGCTGGAGCAGCATTGCGAAATAGAATTTAATAAGCTGCGTGCGACCGCCTTTCCGAACGTTTATTTTGAAAAAGATAATGATTCCCGATCCGGAAGCAAAGGCGATTTTATCTACCGTGAGCTGGATGATGCCGGAAATGAAGTAATCTCGATCATGTTTGAGATGAAAAATGAAGCCGATCAAACCTCGACCAAGAAAAGAAACGAAGATTTCCTACGCGAGCTGGACAAAGACAGAACTGAGAAAAAGTGCGAATATGCCGTGCTGGTCTCGCTTCTGGAAAATGAAAATGAATTTTATAACACAGGGATTGTGGATGTCTCACACCGTTTCCCGAAGATGTATGTGGTACGTCCCCAGTTTTTTATTCCGATTATTACGCTGCTCAGAAATGCTGCGATGAATTCTCTGCAATACAAAAAAGAGCTGGCTATGGTGAGGAATCAGAATATTGATATCACAAATTTTGAGGAGAAAATTGATGCCTTCAAACATGGCTTTGCAAAAAACTATGAACTGGCAAGCCGGCAGTTTAAAACAGCGGTAGACGAGATCGACAAAACGATCACGCATCTCCAGAAAACCAAGGATGCGCTGCTAGCCTCGGTGAACAATCTGAGACTTGCAAATAACAAAGCCGAAGATCTGACCATCAAAAAGCTCACCTACGGCAATCCTACGATGAAGGCCAAATTTGATGAATTGAAATGATTATAAATAATGGAGTCCAATTAGGTTTGGGCTCTTTTTTTTGATCAGATCTTCCGGTTTTTGGCCAGCATTGGGATGGAAATCAGACCCATAACAAGCATGATGATGATCTGAAGCGGAAGGGTGATGAAAGAGTATGCGAGGCCAAGTTCGCCGCCTTCGATGCCGTCTTTTCCCATAGATATGAAGAGTGCAGTAAATCCGAACTTCATGGCCAAATTAAAGGCGCCAATCCCTCCACTAGCCGGAATAATCATTCCTAATGTTCCAACCACCAGAATAAAACATCCGTCGGCCGGCGTGAAGTTAGACGTTTCGGGAAGTGAGAAGCAAACCAGATAAGAGGCAAAGAAGTAACAAATCCAAATGCCCGCAGTGAGAAGAATGAATTTCCCTTTTTGCTGTAAGCTGAATATTGATTTCAGACCTTCAAAAATACCTTTTCCAAAGTCAAGAACCTTAGTATAAATCGCCGTGCGCTGAATGGACTTTCTGAATATTAAAAATAAAATCAGAATCAAAATGATACATCCAACTACAACATAGGTTGTATTATTAGAAGTGCTTGGTTCGGCAACCTCATTTTTTTGCTTGGTCGCAGATCTATAGAACGCAATGAGTGCATCGTACTTAAAAATCAAGGTCAGCAATGCAAAAATTCCCATACACACCAGATCCACCACGCGCTCCAGGATGATGGTTCCAAAGGATTTATCCACAGGAACTTTCTCGACACCATAGAGTGCTGTTGAACGCGCAACCTCGCCGCTTCTGGGAATCGTGAGATTCATCAGATAGCCAAAAGATAAGGACCAGAGGGAATTGCTGTTAGAGATTTTGTAACCCATCGGCTCCAGTAGAAGATTCCAGCGTACAGCTCGGAAGATGTAGGCAGCAATGCCAAAAAATGCAGCAAACAGAACCCAAAGGTAATTGGCTTTCTGCAGAGAGTGTTTTATTTTGTCAAAGTCCAAGCCTCTGAGCGCAACCCAGAGAAATAGGCCTGCAATGGCAACAGAAATCAGAACTGTAACGGCATTTTTGAATGCTGAGGATTTCTTTTCTTCCAAAATTATAGATTAGGTTAGAAGGTTGGTGTGCTCGTCCGGGAAAACGATTTTCGGCTGGAAGTTTCGGGCTTCATCCTGTGTCATCTGCGCATAAGCAATGATGATGATAATGTCATTTTTCTGAACCTTGCGTGCTGCAGGCCCGTTGAGACATATTTCGCCGGATTTCCTTTTGCCTTTGATCACATACGTATCAAAGCGTTCACCGTTATTGACATTCACGATATAAACGCGCTCGCCAACTACAAGTCCTGCAGCTTCGATAAGATCCTCATCAATAGTGATGCTGCCGATATAATCTAAGTCCGATGCCGTAACACGGACCCTGTGAATTTTCGATTTAAAAACTTCGATTAACATAGGTGCAAATTTACGCTAAATAAATAAAAATCGCAGTGTTATGCTTTTATAATTAAGCATTTGTTAAACATAACTTTTCTGATCTGATTTTTATGAATTTTTAAAAATGAAAATGAAAATAAATATTTGGCGCAATTGTTGATGAATAGAGGAGAATCTTTGATAATGATTGACCGTAAATCGTTTATTTTCGTTAATTTCTAATTTATTGATTATTCATCAATTTTGAATTTAAGGTATATTTTTCATTAAGTTTTGTAAAAATATTTGCGTGATATCAAAATTGTCTTATATTTGCTATAACAACATAACTTTAATTAATAAATATTATGAACAAGTCTGAATTAATCGACGCTATCGCAAAGGATGCAGAAATCACGAAAGCTTCAGCTAAGAAAGCTTTAGAATCATTTGTTTCTAACGTAATGGAAACATTAAAGAAAAAAGACGGAAAAGTTTCTCTTGTAGGATTCGGAACTTTCTCAGTTTCTGAAAGAGCTGCTAGACAAGGTATCAATCCTGCGACTAAAAAACCTATCAAAATTGCTGCTAAAAAAGTTGCAAAATTCAAAGCTGGTGCAGATCTGGCTACAGCAGTTGCAGGTGCTAAGAAAAAATAATTGGATTGTTATTACATTCAAAAAAAACCGTCTGGAAAGACGGTTTTTTTATTTTAATTGGTTTCCTCATCATCCAGAAGATGTCCGAAATATTCTTTCTTCGTCTTGAGGTAAGAGGCGCTTGCCGCATTGGATTTGATCTGCAATGGAATCCTTGAATGGAACTCAATATTGCTATCTTTAATAAACTGGATTTTATCAGGATTATTGGTCATGAGGTTCAAAGAATTTACACCGATCTCCTCCAGCATTTCTATGGCTACGCCGAAGTCACGGTCGTCCGCCGGCAGGCCCAGTTGGAGATTTGCCTGTACGGTATCGAGTCCTTTTTCCTGTAACGCGTAGGCTTTCAGCTTGTTGATGATACCGATATTGCGGCCTTCCTGTCGGAGGTAGATAATAATTCCGCCGTTATTCTGCATGTATTCCATTGCCGAATTCAGCTGTTGCCCGCACTCGCATTTCTGCGAATGAAAGACTTCTCCGGTAATGCATTCCGAATGAATCCTCACGTTGACAGGCTTGGATAAATCTGTATCTTTTGCAATCAATGCCATGTGTGGCATCCAGTTTTTATCATCTTCTGAGAAAGCGATCATTTTGAACTCCCCGAAATCTGTGGGAACGTTCGCTTGAGCTTGTGTTTTTAGCATTGAAGTATAGTAGTATTAATTAGAAGACATGGAATTGGTCTCTATGGTCTTGGACTGAGACGCCTCCAAAAGATTGATGCTTGTCTTGATTTTCACCATGTAGCGGTTGAGAACCTCGTCGTCATCCTTGGTCATGAACTTGCGCAGCTTCTGGATTTTTTTGTAATACTTCTCAAACTCGTCCATTGATTTCCGCTTATCCGAAAAGTTGAAATCCCGGATCGCATTAAGATAGGAAGTCAGCGAAGTCTTCAGGGCGCCCACCTCACGGTTTACGGCGTCGTTTCTGAATTTCGGGAAGGTAGAAACTAAGTTCGAAATCGAAGACGCATACACGATGGCCTCCGGTGAGAGGTATGCAAAAGAGTCAGAAACTGCACCGGAATGTAGATCATCAGAAGCTGATGAGGTGGTGGAGCAGGAGCTGACTAAACTAATAACTAATAGAACTAAAAGTTTGTGAAAACTTTTCATTTTTTCTGCATTTTTTGATACAGGATTGGATTAAGACTTTCGTCATTATACATCTTCATTTGCTTGTAAAGCTTCATCTTAACATTACCATTCTCTATATCAGCAAGCAGTTGATCTATCGCTGTGGACAGGTCTTTTTTCTGTTCTAATAGGACCTGCAACTTATCCGAGCATTTCTGTTGGTGCTCGGCGGAAGCATCCTCGCGGGCGGCTTCAATGGACATGTGGTAGATTTTCAGACTCAGAATTGAGAATCTGTCAATGGACCATGCAGGCGTTTCACTGTTTATTCGGGCATCGGGATTTGGAGTAACAGACTCGTATTTTTTATAAAACCAAAAATCAATCTGTTCTACCAGGTCGGTTCTTTTTTGGTTAAGGCTGTCAATTCTTCTCTTGATTTTTAATGCTTCGGAAGGGTCGATATCTTCTTCACGAATGATATCCTCCAAATGCCACTGAACGGTATCAATCCAGTTTTTTGAGTACAAAATCCATTCCAAACTGCCTGCTTGGAATGGATTGTTTTCTAAGGAGTTAACGTCATCATTGATATGGTAATCTTCAACAGATTGATTGAAGATTTTCCAGGCGCTCTCTGTAAAACTCATTTAATATATCTTCTTACGATGGATTATTAGTGGTTGAGTTAGTAGAAGAGTTATTTGGTTTTTTGTCCTCTTCCTTTACAGCATCTTTGAATTCCTTAATACCGGAACCCAGGCCTTTCATCAGTTCAGGGATTTTTTTTCCTCCGAATAATAAAAGGAGTATCAAGGCAACGATCAGTATGTGTTGCCACGATAAGCTTAATATAACTGTGGATATTGTCATCTCAATTTTTTTACAAAGTTAAATTATTTTTTAATACGAAACCCAACCTAATGGATCTACTGGCGTCTGCCCATTCCAAATCTGGAAATCCAGTGTTATAGATCCGTCAAAATCACTTCCAATTTCACCAATCAGTGTTCCTGCAGAAACCTGCTGGTTAGCCTTCACATAAGTATTACTTAGATTGGAGTAAATCGTAAAATAATTACCATGTTTTACAAATACAGTTCTGCTCCCATTGATAACTTGAATTGTGGAAACCACACCAGGAAAAACGCATCTCGCCTTAGTTCCAGGTGCTACCGCAATCTTAATTCCCGTATTTTCTTCTACAATATTTTTAAAAACAGGATGTGGTTGTCTTCCGAATCGGTGCGTTACCGTTCCACGGTCTACAGGGAAACTCATCCTACCTCTGTTTTCTGCAAAGTTGTTTCCCACGGTGGATCCCACGCCATAACTCTTCATTACTTTTTTCTCCGCTTCTTCCTTGGCATCCTCCGTTCTTTTGTTAATAGCATCTTCATTCGCTTTGGCGGCGGCTAATTTTTCATTGGCGGCTTTGGCGCGCTCGGCAGCTTCTCTGGAAGCACGTTCTGCGGCTTCTTTTCGCTCGGCCGCTTTATTGGATTCTGCAACCTTCCGTTCTTCTTCAACCCTTTTAGCGGCCAGGTCAGCAGCACGTTTAGCATCGGCTTCGGCCTTTTTTCTTTCGGCTTCTGCAGCGGCAAGTCTTGCACGGTTTTCGGCTTCAATCCGTTCCTTTTCCTTCTTGGCGGCCAGGTCTGCCAGTCTTTTTCTCTCTGCTTCAGCCTTTCTTTCGGCTTCTTCCTTGGCCTTGGCTATTCTGATTTCTTCCGCAATGATGCTTCGGATCTGGCGCTCCAGCTCTTTAGACTGTGTCTGTTTCTGTCTTAGTTCAGCCGTCAGCTTGGATTCGTTCTTTTTGAATTCGTTCAGCAGATCCTGTTTTTGCTTTTTCTCAATTTCTATCGTACTGAGTTCTTTTTTCTGGGATAGCAGAAGATTATCTTTGTCGGATACGTACTTTTTCTTAAGTGCAATATTCTTCTGTATTTCCTTAGCTTTATTCGTGATTTGCGCCGCTTTCTTATCCTGATATTCGGAATAGCGCTTCAGGTATTCCATTCTTTTCAGCGCTTCTCCAAGATTTTTGGAGGAAAGGATAAAGGTTACTTTGTTCTGAACGCCTTTGGTTTTGTAAGCCTTGACCAGAATCTCCGCGTAATTCTTTCTCAGAACCTTGAGTTCTCTGTTGTTTTTGTTGATTTCCAGCTGACGTTTGTAGATGTCATCTTCGATAAACCTTTTTTCCTTCTGAGTGTTATTATAAACCTTCTCACGAAGCGTCAGTTTCTGGTTGACGGCATTAAGGTATGCTACGGAAAGTTTGGATTCTTGTTTGGTTTGGTTCAATGTGGCATTGAGAGTAGAAATCTGCTTCTTGAGTTCAGCATTTTGTTTCTGAAGTTGTTCTTTGTCTTTCTGTGCAAAAGCGCTTCCGAAAACTAAAATACTTATGAAAAAACTTAATTTCTTAATCATTTAATTTCTGTCTTTTTGTAATTGGCAGGTACACTGTAAGGTGTCTCCATCCGGGAAAAATCAAATTTCGTATTTTCAATTAAGATTTCATCCGTTTTCTTAGCTTTTATAATTATTTTAACATTTTTTGGAAAGCTCTCATTGTTGATGATTTCTCGGTTAGAATAGTTGATTTCCAGCTGGTCATTATTCTGAACATTGGAGAGCAGAACGTGAGTCAGATTCAGATCATTATCATAATCCAGCAAGATATTATACTCCGTAGTTTTCCCGTTTTCTGTGATTTTCTGTGTCGCTTTGGAAGCCAGGCTGAAGCCCTGCGCGTTTTTAGTCAGATTAAAATTGTTTTCAGAAACAGGGATGAATGTTTTTCCAAGCAACAGATTTTGCAACGAGTTGTAATCAATAAAATTAACATTCAGGAGCCTATTGAGATAAGCAAAATCGGAATCAATGTAAGTTTTATCCAGCTTATAGTAGCCTTTTACACCTTCTGGCGTAGCAATACCGCGGGCAGCCTGAAGAATGACAGCCGTAAGATTCATCCAGATTTTTTGACCATTTTCAATGTAAATCACGGCATCCAGCGTTGGGATAAAAGCTCCGGTTTTCGCATCAATTTTACTGTTGATCTTAACGGCGTCAAAGGTCGATTTGTTTTCAATTGACGAAAAAAACTGGCTGTTGTTTTCAATGGGCTTTGTCGTGCTGATCGGTGTCTGGTCCGTAGTTTTCTTCTGAGTGGTACAAGATGCTAACGCCAGTGCAGAAAGTATAATGAGTGCTGATGATTTCATAACATTTTTTACGGTAAAACTTACAATATTAACGCCAAATCCTGCTTAATATTTCTGTAAGATAAGTTAATAAAAAAACAAAACTTTGCCGCAGTAACGGCAAAGTCGATATAAAAAATTGATTTTATATTTAATCTTTTGAAAGGAAATCCAATACGGAGTAATCTCCCAAAGAAATTTCTCTGGAAACGCCGAAGTATTGCGCAGAATTTCCAATCATAGAATTACTTAGGTTGCCGTGATCGATAATCGTGCTTCCCTGAATCAGTGAGTTTTCAATATTAGAATTGTGGATTTTGGTATTGTTACCCAAAGAAACATACGGTCCGATTTTAGAATTGGTGATTTTTACATTTTCCCCGATGTAGCATGGCGGAATGATGAGGCTGTTTTCAATTATCGCAGAATCCGGATACTTCGCCATACATTCTTTCTCATAATCCAAAATTTTGCTGTTAGTCTGGATCGTAACATTTTTGTTACCACAGTCCATCCAGTCGTCTACTTTTCCTAATGAGAATTTGGCACCTTTGGCTCTGAGATTTTCCAGTGCGGTAGTCAATTGGTATTCGCCACCTTCCCGGATATCATTGTCCATGATGTAATCAATCTCGGTCATCAGTTTCTCCGCCGAGTTGAAGTAATAGATACCAATAATGGCAAGGTCTGAGACAAATTCCTTTGGCTTCTCTACAAAGTCCGTGATAAAACCATAATCATCTAGTTTTACAACACCAAATGCTGAAGGATCTTCCACTTTCTTTACCCAGATTACGCCATCTGCATTGGTATCCAGATGGAAATCGGCGCGGAACAATGTGTCGGCAAACGCAATAATGACCGGGCCGCTCATGCTTTCTCTGGCGCAATTGATGGCGTGTGCTGTTCCCAGCGGCTCATTCTGTGTGTAGATGCTGCCTTTTGCACCAAGACTTTCCGCCACTTTAATGAGCGATTCCTGTACCTCCGGACCAAAGTCTCCGATAATAAAAGCAATTTCTTCAATCGGCTGATTGGCCACTTTCGTAATATCCTCTACCAATCTCTGAACGATCGGTTTTCCTGCGATTGGGATGAGTGGTTTTGGAACGGTCAATGTATGAGGTCTCAGTCTGGATCCTCGTCCAGCCATTGGTACAATTATTTTCATAAGTTAGTTGTTGTCTGTTTTTCTTTTGCCTGTAGGCGCTGTTATTAAATTTTTACTTATAACCGATTTTCTTTAAAAATTTATGAGGTATAAGCCGCTCCTGCACTAGCAAGAATGTTGCCAAAATTAGAAATATAAGGTTACCTAACCAAATCTTTTCTTTTAAATATTGATAACATACTAATGATGCCAGCAATGTCACTAAGATGACGGTTACATTTTTATATAAATGATACGGGACAGGATATTTTTTCTGGCCCCAGATGTAAGAGATAACCATCATTGCAAAATAACTCGCGATGGTCGCCCAAGTGGAAGCCCAATAGCCATATTTCGGAATAAAATAAAAATTAATAATTATAGTTATGAGAACGCCAATTGCGGAAATATAGGCACCAATGATGGTTTTATCCGTCAGTTTGTACCAAATCGAAAGATTGAGATAGATGCCCAAAAATAAACTGGCAAAGAATAAAATCGGAAGTATCGAGATGCCTTCGTAATATTCCGGATTGTTGATATAAACTTTGGCGATCCAATCCAGGTTGACCGAAAGAAATAGGACAATCAGACAATTGATAGCAATGAAAATATCCATCAGTTTTACGTACATTTCTTTCGCATTATCTTTCTTGGAATTGCTAAAAAAGAAAGGTTCAATTCCCAATGAATAAGCTTGTCTGAACAGGATCACAAACGTCACAACCTTCGCGACACCGCCGTAAACGCCCAGTTCGTGTCTTCCTATGTCTTCCGGCAAAAGGAATTTAAGAAATTGCCGGTCAAAGGTTTCGTTGATGATTCCGGCCAGACCTGCAATGGTGATGGGCCAGGAATATTTGATCATTTTTTTCCAAAGTTGCCACGAGAAATGCTTCAATCTCGCAATGAATAATTCCTGAGACAACATTAAAAAAGTAACAGCACTGGCCACAAGATTGGCGACAAAGACATAACCAATTCCGAATTTGGAACTGTACTTTAACCCGAAAATTCCGTCCGGATATTTTGGCAAAATGATGATGAAAAATACAACTAAAAGGAAATTGATAACGCCATTAGTGATCCGGATTCCGGCATATTTTAGCGGTCGTTCATTTTTTCTCAGCATCACAAAAGGCATCGCACAAAAAGCATCCAGAGCCAATGTCACCGTAAGAATGGATAGTAAATCAACCTGGTCCGGCGTTTTGAAGGCATTTGCTAAGGGTTGCCTGTAAATTAGAGTGAAAAATAAATAGACTAATGTCACTGCCAAAACACTGAAAAACGAAGTCGAAATCAGCTTTCTGTCATCTTTTTCATCCAATGCAAATCGGAAAAAAGTCGTTTCCATTCCGTGCGTCAGAAGAACGGCAATTACGCCGGCCACCGAATAAAAATCGGCGTAAGGCGAGTAAGCAGAGGGACCGAAAGTTCTCGTAATAATTGGATTGATAACAAACGGAAACAGCCTGATAATCACAGTTGTTAATCCATAAAGCGCAGTTTGTCCGAGAAGTTTCTTCAAGATGCTGATAATTTTTGCAAAGGTATTCTTTTCGGTAAAACAAACCTAAAGTCTAAACCTCACAGGTTTTTAAAACCTGTGAGGTTTGAAAACCTTATTTCTTCAGCTTATAATTCATGTAGAAAACCAGTTTTCCACCGCGCAGAATATCTTCATGCTTTAGCTTATAGCCTTCAAACGGTTTCCCATTCAGCTCCATTTTTTCGATGTAAACATTCTTTTCAGATTGATTTTTAACTTCAATTTCAAAAGTTTTTCCGTTCTCCAAATTCAATTTTGCATTCACGATACTCGGACTTCCAATCCAATAGTCATCAGAGCCTGGCGAAACAGGATAAAATCCCAAACTGCTGAAAATGTACCACGCGCTCATCTGTCCACAATCATCATTTCCGCCCAATCCGTCGGGTTTTGCTTTGTACTGCATTGTAAGGATTTTTCGGATCTGAGACTGCGTTTTCCAAGGTTGTCCGGCAACATTATAAAGATAAGCGACGTGATGCGCGGGTTCGTTGCCGTGAACATAGCCGCCGATAATCCCTTCCCGCGTGATGTCTTCCGTCTCGGTAAAAAACTCGTCGGGCAAATGCATTGAGAATAATTCATCAAGATTGTCTCCGAATTTCTTTTTTCCGCCCATCGCTTTCATCAGTTCTTCAGGGTTATGCGGCACGAAGAAACTGTAATTCCAAGAATTTCCTTCGATAAAACCTTGTCCGTGCGTGCTCATCAAATCAAATTCTTTTTTGAAACTTCCGTCAGACAATCTCGGTCTCATAAAACCAATCGATTGGTCGAAAACATTTTTCCAGTTTTCGGAGCGTTTCATATATTCATTATAGATTTCGGTTTTGCCTAATTTCTTGGCAATCTGAGCAATTGCCCAATCATCATAAGCATATTCGACAGTATTAGAAACCGATGTTCCGTTTTTCTCCGCAGAGATATAACCTTTGTCGATATATTCGCCGATGCCTTCGTAATTTCTTTTGTTGGAAGTCGCGATGCAAGCCTTCAAAGCTTCCTCTGGATTTCCGGTGTAAGTGCCTTTGATAATCGCATCCGCAATCAAAGAAACCGAATGATAACCACTCATACACCAGTTTTCGTTGGCATAATGCGACCAAACCGGCAACATTTTCAGACTGAATTGGTCATAATGCGCCAACATCGATTTGATCATATCATTATTCCTTTTTGGCTGGATGATATTGAAAAATGGATGCAGCGCGCGATAAGTATCCCACAATGAAAACGTCGTATAATTTGTAAAATCTTTAGCCTTATGAATATTTTGGTCGAGACCTTTGTACTCGCCATGAATGTCCATATAAGTTGTCGGATTGATGAAAGTGTGATACATCGCCGTGTAAAAATTCACTTTGTCATCTTCGGAAAGTGTATTGACAACGATTTTATTCAATTCTTTATTCCAATCATTTTGAGCCTGGTTTTTCACATTTTCAAAATTCCAATCCGGTGTTTCTTTCTGTAAATTTTCCAAAGCATTGGCTTGGCTGACTGGCGAAATCGCAAATTTGATTTGAATTTTTTCATTGTCCTGGGTATCGAAATCGAAATGCATTCTGATTTTTTTTCCAGCAATCTCAGGAAAATTCTCATCCTGATTCCACTTTCTCCAAAAACCTCTATAAGCTTGCTTTGAATCAAAATTTTTCTGTCCGTAAGATTTGAAAGGCTTAGAAAATTCCATTGCGAAATAAACCGTTCTGGTTCTCGCCCAGCCACTTGTTTGTCGGTAACCGGTGATTCTGTGATCATTTTCAATCCTCACGTAAGTCCAGACATTTTTGTCATCGTAATTATAAATTCCGGCCATCAAATCCAGAATAATGTGCGCATCATCGGATTTCGGAAAGGTATATTGATGAACACCAACTCTTGTGGTAGCCGTTAACTCCGCTAAAATATTGGAATCATACAATTTCACTTTGTAATAGCCGGCTTCTGTTTTTTCATTCTGATGAGAAAATCTGGAGCGAAATCCACTTTCAGGTTTTTGAGCCATTCCGGGATTTAATTTTAAGGTTCCAACGGTTGGCATTATCAGAAAATCGCCCAAATCCGAATGTCCTGTTCCACTGAAGTGTGTGTGCGAGAATCCGACAATCGTCTTGTCTTCATAGCGATATCCGGCACAATATTTATAAACATCGGGATTGTATTTTCCATTGACCTCATAAGACAACGTATCGGTTTCCGGACTCAACTGAACGGCTCCAAAAGGAACAGTTGCGCCAGGAAAAGTATGTCCCATTTTTTCGGTTCCGATAATTGGATTCACAAATTTGACTAAGTTTTCCAGTTTCTGGGAACTGAAAAATGAGGCGAATAATACGGGAAGAATTAAAATGAATTTTCTAGGGAACATTCTTTGGAATTTTGAAGCAATTTAGTTAAAACCACAAAAGGCACAAAAGTTTTATTCATTTTAAATATTCTGAAAAATAAGCTCGATTTCATTTGAATTAACAATCAGATTTTCTTTTGTGACTTTTGTGGTTTATAAATTCAAAAACTTAATTTTGCTTTAATCTAAAAAAGTGAAATGAAAATCCTAATAAAAAAAGCCCAAATCGTCAACGAAGGAAAGATTGTTGAAAGCGATATTCTTATCGAAAACGATTTGATTTCTAAAATAGAACCGAATATTTCTGAAGAAGCAGACCAGATTATCGATGCTTCAGGAAAATATCTTTTGCCGGGAATTATCGACGACCAGGTTCATTTTCGTGAGCCGGGTTTAACGCATAAAGGCGACATCGAATCTGAATCCCGTTCTGCAATTGCAGGCGGAACTACAAGTTTTATCGAGCAACCGAATACTGTTCCAAATGCAGTCACTCAGGAATTATTGGCTGATAAATATGAAATCGCTTCTCAAAAATCATTTGCCAATTACGGTTTTATGATGGGTGGAACCAATGATAATCTCGAAGAAGTTTTAAAAACAAATCCTCGAAATGTTCCAGGAATTAAACTGTTTTTAGGTTCTTCAACCGGAAATATGTTGGTTGATAATCCTGAAACTTTAGAAAATATTTTCAGCAATACCAAAATGCTGATTGCTGTTCATTGTGAAGATGAAGCAACCATCAGAGAAAATACTCAAAAATATCTGGATGAATACGGCGAAGATATTCCCGTGAAATTTCATCATTTGATCAGAAGTGAGGAGGCCTGTTATAAATCTTCCTCAAAAGCGATTGAACTGGCAAAGAAAACCGGCGCAAGACTTCACGTTTTCCATTTGTCAACAGCGATTGAAACGGAGCTTTTCAGAAATGATATTCCTTTAAAAGATAAAAAAATAACGGCGGAAGTTTGTGTTCATCACTTGACTTTCACAAACGAAGATTACGACACAAAAGGCGGATTAATCAAGTGGAATCCTGCCGTGAAAACACAAATAGACAAAGACGGACTTTGGGAAGCTCTGTTGGATGACCGAATCGATGTAATTGCAACCGACCACGCTCCGCACACTTGGGAAGAAAAACAGAATGTTTACACCAAATGTCCTTCCGGTGCACCTTTGGTTCAACATTCTTTGGTGGTGATGTTGGAAAATTACAAAAATGGAAAAATTTCTCTCGAAAGAATCGTTGAAAAAATGGCACATAATCCTGCGATTCTTTTCAGAATTGAAAAGCGCGGTTTCATCAGGGAAGGATATAAAGCAGATTTGGTTCTGGTTGATTTAAATCAAAACTGGACAGTTGAAAAAGAAAATATTCTGTACAAATGTGGTTGGAGTCCATTGGAAGGAAGTGAATTATATTCTAAAGTCACGCACACTTTCGTCAACGGAAATCTGGTTTACGAAGACGGAAAAATTAATGAAGAAAAATTTGGGGAGCGTTTGCTTTTTGAAGTTGAAGAATAGATAAAAGAAAAGGCAAATTTGCGAAACCGCAGATTTGCTTTTTTTGTTTTAATTTTTTTTAGATTTAGCTAATCATAAATTCCTATAGGATTATCTGTGAAAATCTGTGTCATCAGTGGGAAATCAATTAAACGACTGCCGAAATTCCAAAGGCGACAAACTCGTTTTCTTTTTAAACAGCGTAGAAAAAGACTGTGAATGCTCAAATCCCAGTTCATAAGCAATCTCACTTACCGATAATTCCGTTGTAGAAAGTTTCTCTTTCGCTTTGCTGATGAGCTTTTCGTGGATGTGCTGTTGTGTATTTTGTCCGGTATGGATGCGCAAAAGATCACTCAGATAATTCGGGGAAAGATTCATCGCTTCGGCAATCTGATGAACGGTCAACAAACCTTTTTCAGAAGATTCTTTATCAAAATAATCATTCAGAAACTTTTCAAATTTAGCCAAAAGCTGATGATTCCCACTTTTTCTGGTGATAAATTGTCTCTCATAAAACCGCTTCGAATAATTTAAAAGCAACTCGATCTGCGACAAAATAATTTCCTGCGTATGCTGGTCGATATGCTCACATTCTTTATCGATTTTATTCAGAATTTCAAGCAGGTTATTTTCCTCATCTTCAGATAGATGCAGAGCTTCATTCACGGCGTAAGAGAAAAATCCGTAAGAAGAAATTGTATTCGCTAAAGAATGTTTCAGCAGAAAATCCTCGTGAAAAATCAAAAGATAACCCGTATTTTCACAATCCATCGTTTTCAAATCGAGATATTGCACTTGATTTGGCGCTGTAAAACTCAGGACACCTTTATCATAATCGTAATGTTGCTGTCCGTATTTTATTTTTCCTGTCGCATTTCGTTTCAGCGCAACGCAGTAATAATGGCTCACAAAACCCTTCCACACGTCATCCTCAATGAAAACACTTTCCGAAAGATTCACAACACTTACCATCGGGTGCTTCGGTTCCGGAAGCGAAAGCAACCTGTGAAAAGCCGAAATAGATTTTATCGTGTTCATAATTTGAAATTCTAAATATTAAAGATAATAATTATTTGACTCCATCGAACCACTTTGTTAGGTTTGGGCGCCTTAATCCGTCTGTAATTTATCCTGAGCTTGTCGAAGGGCTCCCGCTTTTTTGCTCCACTTCGTTTCGCAAAAAGAGCTCCGTTCAAGCCGGGGCGCAATCGTATTGCGTTTTAATTTAACCACAAAAGAAACAAAAGATATTTGCTTTCTAATTTTTAGACAATCAAAGCACTTAAAAGAATAAAAATTAAAGATTTTTAAAAACTTATGTGTTCTTTTTTTGTAGTTTAAAAGTAAACTTAATAAAGATATGGAAAAACTTTTGTGTCTTTTGTGGTTAAATAAAATTCGTGTATTCGTGGCTAATTAATAATCCAAAAGTCCCATTCCAAACTCATCATAAGTTGCTCCCGTATCCGTTCCCAAAGGTACAATACTTTCCAGCTTTTGTAAATCAGATTCGCTCAAAACGATTTTACTCGCTTCAATATTCTGCTCAAGATATTTTCTGCGTTTCGTTCCCGGAATCGGAATAATTCCTTTGCTGATAATCCACGCCAAAGCCAATTGAGAAGACGTGATTTCTTTTTCTTTCGCCATATTTTCAATCGCTTCCACCAACTCGATGTTTTTATGGAAATGCGCTTCTTGAAAACGCGGAATTCCTCTTCGGAAATCATTTTCCGGCAAATCGTCAATCGTTTTGATATTCCCTGACAAAAATCCTCTTCCAAGCGGAGAATACGCCACAAAACCAATTCCCAAATCATTCAGAGTTTTAAATACACCTTTTTCTTCTACGGTTCTTTCAAACAGAGAATATTCACTCTGAACTGCCGAAATCGGATGAACGGCGTGTGCTCTTTTCACAGTTTCCGAACCCACTTCCGACAAACCGATATATCCGATTTTTCCTTCTTGCACCAAATCACTCATCGCACCAACTGTTTCTTCGATGGGAACATTTTTGTCAAGGCGATGCATATAATAGAGATCGATGTAATCGGTTTTCAGATTTTTTAAAGAACGCTCAACGGATTTTTTCACATAATCTTTCTGTCCGTTGATTTTCCAGGTTACCTGTTCGTTGTCGTCAATTTCCCATCCGAATTTCGTCGCAATAATGTATTGGTCGCGTTTTCCCTCAATGGCTTTTGCTATCAGCCGCTCATTCGCAAATGGTCCATACAAATCGGCAGTGTCGAGAAAATTTCCGCCCAATTCCAAAGAACGGTGGATGGTTGCAATCGCTTCTGTTTCATCCGTTTTGCCATACATATCGGCATCGCCAAAACCCGTCATTCCCATACATCCCAAACCAATATTCGGGATGATTAATCCCTGATTTCCTAATTTTACCTGATTTAATTTCATATCGCTAAATTTTATTGATACAAAATTCCGCAGAAATCAAAAACCGGATGTATGCAAAATGACGGATATTGTATGAGAATTACTGATGTCAATTAAACGACTTCCGGAATTCCAATGGTGAAATATCGGTTTTAGCTTTAAATAATTTGCTGAAAGACTGAGAATGTTCAAAACCTAATTCGTAAGCAATCTCACTTACAGAAAGTTCTGTTGTAGAAAGCTTTTCTTTAGCTTTTTCAATGAGTTTTTCGTGGATGTGCTGTTGTGTGGTTTGCCCGGTCAGAGACTTCAAAAGACTTCCCAAATAATTAGTTGAAATATTCAGTTGTTCTGCGATATAATGGGCGGTTGGCAAACCTTTGTTGATGACATCATTGTTAAAATAATCTTCCAGAATATGTTCTAATTTATCCAAAACCTGATGGTTCTTCTTCTTCCTGGTGATGAATTGCCGCTGATAAAACCGCTCGCAATAATTCAGAATCACCTCGATCTGTGAAATAATGATACTCTGAGTAAACTCATCAATTCCGGACTGGTATTCTTTCTCAATGCCTTTGAAAAGTCCGATCAGCGTTTCTTCTTCCTTTTCGGAAAGAAACAACGCTTCATTCACATCATAGCCAAAAAATTTGTAGTTATGAATGGTCTTGGCCAGCGACGTGTTCCAGATAAAATCGGGATGAAATGCCAAAAGATAGCCGGAAGGTTTCGTGTCATATTTATCAATAATCATTTTGACCAGCTGTCGCGGCGCAATGAAGCACATCAAGCCGCCATCAAAATCATACTGACTCTGGCCATAATGCAATTTGCCCTGAAGATCCCGCTTGAAACCCATAAAATACAATTCCTGAACCCAGCTGATCTCCGATTCCTCAATCTGATATTCCACCTGGCTGTAATCCACGAGACTGATAAGCGGATGCTGAGGTTGAGACAGTCCGGAAATCCTGTGAAATTCGGCAACAGTGTCAATCGTATATAATTTTCGGTGAGTCATAACTTGAAAAATTAAAGGCAACAGCAAGTGCACTGTTGCCTTACAAAGTTAATAATCTGTTGAAATACTTAATGTTCTGAAATCGGAAATTTCATTCTGCAGCGCATTTAATTTGCTGTTCGCCATCTGAAAAGCATCGGAGCCAAGAACCAAATGTACCGGAGGATTTTCCATAGCAGCCAGCTCCATCATCGCAGCTGCCGCTTTTTCCGGATCGCCGGGCTGATTGCCGTTGATGTCCTGCTCGTGCGCTTTTTGCAGTTGTCTCGCGGTGGTATATTCCGCGATCTCATTTTCAGGTGTGCGCAGTGAGCCACCGGTCAGGAAATCTGTTCTGAAATATCCGGGATAAACTACCGTTGCATTCACGCCAAACTCCTTAACCTCTGCTGCCAAAGCTTCCGTAAAGCCCACGACGGCAAATTTCGTGGCACAATAGATGCCCCAACCCGGGAAGTCTCCGGACAATCCGCCGATGGAAGCAATGTTGATGATATTCCCGCTTCCTTGATGTCTGAGGTGCGGCATCGATGCTCTGATGATATTCAGCGAGCCAAAGACATTGGTGTCGAAGTTTTGGCGGCTTTCTTGGTCTGTCAATTCTTCCAGAGTTCCCAGTTGTCCGTAACCTGCGTTATTGACCACCACATCCAGTTTCCCGAATTTCTCTATTGATTTTGAAACCGCTTGTTGAACAGAATTCTCATTAATCAAATCAACTTCAAGCGGAAGGAACGTTGAGCTTTCTTCGCCGACAGCTTTCTGAAGTTCTGACTTGTTTCTGGAAGTTGCAGCTACCGAGTGGCCTTCTGCCAATAATCTTTTGACGAGAGTCAAACCCAAACCTTTTGAGGCACCTGTCACAAGCCATACTTTTTGTGTGTCCATTTTTGATTGTTTTTAATTGATTAATTTTTACAGTACAAAGTTGAAAAATCGGTGAAATACAATTGTGACTGAATCAATGATTGTTGTAGCCAAATCCAATAGTGCTGGAGCTTGATATTTTGCGCATAACTTTTGTTAATTCTCAAAACAAAATAAAAATCTAAATTTACCACAGACGCAAATCATCGTTTATTAATTTTAAAAATCACTTACTAAATGAATCTATATACACAACCAATGTTGCGCGAAGACGCACTCAAAGATAAAGTCGCTATTGTGACTGGTGGCGGAAGCGGTCTTGGAAAAGCAATGACCAAATATTTTCTGGAACTCGGAGCGAAAGTCGTTATCACTTCAAGAAACTTGGAAAAACTGCAGGGGACAGCAAAAGAACTGGAAGAACAAACTGGTGGAAAAGTGCTTTGTGT
>DBLQ01000123.1:12123-14367 GCA_002297505.1 Flavobacteriales bacterium UBA720 | reverse complement strand
CTTTTCATCTTTTGGCAGCGTACGGTTGGTTACGCGGGCGAGCGAATCTTTCCTTGCCGCCAAAAATCGGCTGTACTCACCGATGCTGTCCTGATCCAGATCGAAAGACATTTTTTCATAAGATTTATAGGAATAAGAATCCAGTGCGTTTGGCGAATTCTTCTTGAAGTTTCTGAAAACTTTATCCAAAATGGCCAATGCCCGCGGGTCACTTTCGTTCGTAAGCGTCACGGCCTCGATGTCACGAGTCTTGGAACTTTCCTTATCTAGAGCGAGTTCCATCACTTTGTCCACCACCACTTCATCACCGATGAACTGGTTAGCTTCCACATCCACTTTGGCGCATCTTGTAGTAAAAGTGAGGATACCATTGGCATCGGTATGACCCAGAAGTTTGTCATTGCAATAGACTCTGGCACCTTTTACAGGTTGCTGTGTGCCGGAGCTGTAAACCTTCAGGGTACTTTGTGAAAACAAAAAAGTCGCTGCGAAGAGCGCAAGGAAAGTGTAGAATCTCATCATTATCTGCATAGTTTTTATTTTATAACAATAAGTCTACGGTTAAGCTCATTTGTTATCGGTAGCAAAATTAAAACTTATATTAATAAAAAACATTCCAAAGTGACTTGGAATGTTCAAAAATAATAATGATGAATGTGAGAAATTACTTCAATTCCATGAAATTGATGTTTGCGTTTCCGTCTTCAAAATAAAGGCGAAGCTTTGCAGTACCTTTGGACAAGCGGATACCTGGCATAGAAACGGTCTTCCAGTCCTTTCCTGTGGGTGGCAAAGTGACCTGAGCCAATGTTTCCCCTGATGCTGTTTTGATGCTGATCTTGGAAGCTTCGGCAGAAGAATTATTATATCTGATGTCGACGCTGTAGACTTTATTCTGAGTGACGTTTACGGTATACTGTAGCCATTCTCCGGCTTCGGTTTTTCCGACATAATAGCCGTTGGTCACTTTATCGTTAGAAGCATAAATGTCAACGCCGTCATTCCGCATCTTATTCCCAGAGTTCCATTCCGTATGCTTTCCGGAGCTTACCCATAAATTCTGGAAGTCATTGTCCTGGTAAGCCTTCCCGATGCGTCCCAAATCATATTCTGTAGCGAAAATCCTTCCCGGCACCGTATGATTTTTGAACGGTTTTGTACTGTCGTCATTCACCTGACGAAACAATGCATCGATGACATCCCTTTTTACCTCGGTATTCTCAAGCTTATAATTTTCTGCAATCTGCATCAATGTTTTCTTAGCGAACTCCTGACTTGGCTTTTGTCCGCCATTTTTCCAATAGTCCAGCAGTTTCTGGTATTCTGGCGTAATTTTCACATTCGTAACGCCTGCAATGTTGTCGATCTTTTTCATCGGCCAATAAGCGTAGCCAATGTTGTTTTTTAACAATAACTGATTCAGTTCCGTAAACCAAACGTTGGAATTCTCACCTGTCTCGCCCAGCCAGGCCGGAACATTAAGCTTGTTTCTCAGATCAATGATATTCTGAATGGCGCCTTGCGAATTATCCGTCCAGTACTTATGAAAACTCAGCACCAGATTGTCATCCCAAAGTTTTGGCAATCCGTTGTAATTATTGCCCCAGCCGTTTCCTTCCAATATGATGATATGCTTTTTGTCCACCTGGCGAATGGCTTGTGTGATTTCCTTCTGAAGTTTCCAGAGCGGCGCGTTAGACATCTCGTCGGTCCCGTTAGGATTTTTTCCCGTAAACGGATAGTTGGGCTCATTAATCAAATCATAGCCACCAATCCATTCTCTATCTTTATAACGTTCTGCCAGCTTTTTCCAGAGCGCAATGGTTTTTTTCTGATTTTCCTCGCTCTGCCACAGATTGGGTTTAGACTTGTCATTATCCGAAATGTTGGCATCATTGCCTTGTCCGCCTGGCGCTGCGTGAAGGTCCAGAATCAGATACAGCTTGTTATCTTCACACCATTTCAAAAGGTTGTCCGTCATCACAAACCCTTCTTCCAGCCAGGTGTTCTGCCCTTTCACCTTTTCCTTTTCGATGGGTAAAGTGTACAGATCATAATGCATTGGCAATCGTATGGAATTGAAACCCCATTTGGCAAGCGAATCGATATCTTTTTTGGTGACGCCATTTTTGAGATAGGCCTGATAGAACTGATTTTTACCATCTTCGCCGGCCACTTCCGTAATTTTCTGTTTGATCTGATATTGAGGTCCTGCAAAGTCTGCGGTTTTCAGCATATAACCTT
>DBLQ01000123.1:0-12075 GCA_002297505.1 Flavobacteriales bacterium UBA720 | reverse complement strand
CAAGACCTTTCAGATAAACATTTTCTCCTTTCTCATTGACAATTTTCTGACCTTGCGACTTCAAAAAACCTTGAGCTGTCCCAAATTGAGACAATAAAAGTGTGCAAAACACGGCAGTTCTTAACATAATTTCATTTTCAACTAAGATAGAACTATTTTTTTAGCGGGCAAATGATTTTCAAAAATTAGTTTTTTAAGGGATAATTGAAACATAATCAGATATAATTTTCACATTATTAATTTTCAAACTTTATTTAGGAATTAATGTTTCCCGCAGATTTTGCCAATGGAATGGATGAAAATCAGCTGGACTATTCAAATCTCCGAGTGTCATTAATTGATGGAAACACAATTGATTAATCGAATTTCATATTCTGGATCCGGACCGCATTCAGAATTGCCAAAAGTGCCACACCAACATCTGCAAAGACCGCTTCCCACATATTTGCAAGGCCGCCCGCACCCAAAATCAAAACAATAATCTTAACCCCGAACGCCAGACTGATGTTCTGATACACAATTTTCTTTGTCGCCTTTCCAATTTTAATGGCTGTCGCAATTTTCGAAGGCTGGTCGGTCTGAATGATGACGTCCGCGGTTTCAATAGCCGCATCGGAGCCGAGACCGCCCATAGCCATTCCAACATCACTTAATGCTAAAACCGGCGCATCATTGATTCCATCGCCCACAAAAGCTACGATTTCCTTTGGATTTCTTTTCAGCGTTTCCAATTTTTCTACTTTACCCTCCGGAAGCAAACCGCCAAAAGCGTTATCAATTCCTAATTTCCTGGCCATATTTTGAGTCAATACATCTTTGTCCCCACTCAGCATCATTGTTTTGACACCACCGGATTTCAATTGAGCAATTGCCAATTCAGCATCATCTTTCAGCTCATCTGCTATGGTGATAAAGCCTTTGTATTCATTATGAATGGCGAGGACGACCATCGTTTCAACAATATTTTTAAGTTCTTCGGGATACGGAATTTGGTAAGTATCCAATAAGCTGGTATTCCCTGCGAGAACTGTTTTTCCATCTATAATTGCTTTAATACCTTTTCCCGATAGTTCTTCCACAGATTCCGGATTTTGAGTGGACGGATGAAACTGTACAATCGCTTTGGCAATTGGATGCGTGGACTGACTCTCTGCCGCTGCCAAAACTGACAGGAATTCTTCTTTAGAAATATTTTCGGGAACAATGTCCTGAACCTTGAAGACGCCTTTGGTCAAGGTTCCGGTTTTGTCCATCACAACGGTGGTTACGTTGGCAATCAGATCCAGAAAGTTGGAACCCTTGAACAAAATGCCATTTCGGGAAGCTGCGCCGATACCGCCAAAATAACCCAGCGGAATAGAAATCACCAGAGCACAGGGACAGGAAATTACCAAAAATACCAAGCCACGGTACAGCCAGTTTCTGAACTGATAATCATCGACAAAAAAGTAAGGAACGAAGGTTATCAAAACTGCGAGTGCAAAAACAATCGGCGTATAAATTTTTGCAAATCTCCTGATAAACAGTTCGGTTTTAGCTTTTCTGGAGCTGGCGTCCTGAACCATCTCAAGGATCCGGACGATGGAGCTGTTTTCAAATAATCTGGTTGTTTCGATTTCAATGACTTGGTCCAGATTCAGCATTCCGGCGAGCACTTCCTCTGATTTTAGGATGGATGAAGGTTTGCTTTCGCCCGTCAGGGCTGATGTGTTGAGGCTGGCTTTTTCGGACAATAATTTGCCATCTAAAGGAATTTTTTCACCCACCTTCACCTGAATTTTTTCACCAATTTTTACATCTTCAGGCGCAATGGTTTTCCAATTCCCGTCGCGGAAGACCGTGGCTTCTTTGGGACGAACGTCCAGCAAGGCTTTGATATTACTTCGAGCTCTATTGACAGCCGATTCCTGAAACATCTCGCCGATGGTATAGAACAACATTACCGCAACACCTTCCGGAAATTCACCAATCGCGAATGCGCCAATGGTGGCAATGCCCATCAAGGAAAATTCATTGAAGAAATCTGACTTCCGTGCCAGCTCCAATGCTTCCCTGAAAACTGAAAAAGCCACACATATATAAGACGTAAAATACCATCCGAAGCGCAACCACGTGTTTCCTACGAACCAATCGGCCTTCAGCCAGAAATCTAAAATGAGGCCTGAGAAAAACAGGACAAGACTCACAACCAATCCGGTTTTCGAATTGCCGTGGGAATGGTCGTGATCTTCGTGATGGTGCTGCTGAACCTGTTCTTTTTTATCGTCTGTCTCGCAACATCCGCTGCTACAATTTGCCATAATTTATAGTCTGTCTAAACAAAGTTACGGTTTTAATGAAATTACTATTCCATTTGCTCATATGATTTTTATGGGGAAGCGTGAATCCTGGCGCAGCTGCGTAAGGGCGGAGGGCATTGTCGGAGCTCTCCCGGCAAAACTTGCAAGTTTTGCCGGGAAGCGACTGCCCGCAGACCGACCCGAGCGGTGGCTAAAGCCTTGGCGAGGGATACGCCCAAATAATTGAAATTTAATTTCCTGATTGTATTGCTGTTTTGAAAATTATTTTTATTTTTGCAACCTGTTAATCAACCTCTGACGAAGGACGTGAATGTTGCTTAGCTTGACAAAACAAATTTTTTTTATAAAAAATGGATTTATTAAAGTACGTACAGGACAAGTACATTACGAAAAAAGAATTCCCAGAATTCAAAGCCGGTGACACCATCACTGTGTACACAGAAATTAAAGAAGGTAACAAAACCAGAACTCAGTTTTTCAAAGGAACTGTGATCCAATTGAGAGGAACTGGCGCTACTAAAACGTTCACCATCAGAAAAATGTCTGGTGACGTGGGTGTAGAAAGAGTTTTCCCAATCAACATGCCTGCGCTTCAGAAAATTGAAGTGAACAGACAAGGTAGAGTTAGAAGAGCTAGAATCTACTACTTCAGAGACCTTAGAGGTAAAAAAGCAAGAATCAAGGACAAAGCTTACGGTGGTAAGAAATAACCTAAAGATTTTCTTCTTAAAATATAAAACCAGCCAATTTGATTTGCTGGTTTTTTTTGTGCCCAATTGCTATTTAAGACAGGAACCTGGTCCTTTTTGGGTTCGATTCTTCAGGAGAATCCCGAAGTTGGCTTGCAGATCTTTTAACGGGCAGTCTTTGAGTATTTTATTCGGCACATTTTCAGGTTTTGGATTGTTTTTGGCGTCGGATTGAATGACATATTTTTTCTCAAGGCATTGTACCGGCTGATTATTAATGATATAAAAACGTTTTTCGGTCACCTTATCCATGGTGGCGGGATGATCTGCCGAACCGCCGTTAAAACTCCAGAGCACTTCTTTTTTAAAAATAAAATAAGGTCGATTTTCCTTAACAAAATATTGGTCCACCGATGAATAATGGCTATCTGCTTCGGTATGCCTTACCGCCATCAGGACGCCATTTTTGGAAAAGTAAACCGCTTCACCCGTGATTTCATTACATTCGTATGGATAAACTGTTGAGTCCAATTTTTTGGCAATCAGCAATGCATTGACATGATTGTATTCATTTTTGATATCGTCAATAGTTTCGAGTTGATGTACAGTTGGATTTAGCCGTGTTTGTAATTCTTGCTTTGCGTTAATTGGCTGAACTTCCGGATTTTCTTTTTGACAAGCGACCAGCGAAATGCCGGCGATGATCAACATTAATGGTCTCATTGATAACATTTTATCTTTATCCAAACAAAAACCGTGCTTCCGGACAAAAAAAACACCTGCAAAGTTATCGCAAGTATTTCTTTTTAAAATTATGTTGAAAAATTTAAGGATTTCCGTACATGTTGGATTCACCTCCGTCAATTGCAATGACCTGGCCGGATACATAGCCGTTTTCATCGCTCAGAAGGAATGCAACGAGGTTTCCGACATCTGTCGGATCGCCTAATTTCCTTGTTGGATTTCGGGAGGCGTACTCTGCTTCGGCGGCTTTCGGATCATCCGGATTCACCTGCTTAAAGGCTTCCGCCACCATCGGCGTAAGAATGGCGCCCGGTGCGATGGCATTGGTAAGAATGTTAAATTTCCCATACTCCAAAGCGGCATTCTTCGTCATCCCGGCCACTGCATGCTTGGTAGCCACATAAGCCGTCTGATTGGCCACGCCGCGGATTCCGCCTACGGACGCGACATTCACGATTCTACCGCCGCCATTTTTTTGAAGTTCCGGAATCACGTATTTCATACCGTAATAAACGCCCATGAGATTGATATCGACAACCTTCTTAAAGACATTCACATCATAATCCACCAATGACGCCTGCCGTCCCTCGATGCCTGCATTGTTATAAAGGCCATCCACTTTTCCGAACTCCCGGACCGTGGCTTCCACATAGCCTTTCACATTTTCTTCTATTGAGACATCTGCAGCATAGGTCAGAAACCGGCTGTCCGGATATTGAGATTGCAGTTGTGCTTTTGCATTTTCCAACGCTTCGCCGTTATAATCTACCAGCGTAAGATCTGCACCTTTTGAGGCCAGAGACTCTGCGGCTGCAAGGCCAAGCCCCATGGCAGCACCTGTAACTATAATTGTTTTTCCTTTAAAATCTGACATGACAAATTGTTTTTGATTTCATTGCTTCACTATACAACAATGATACCCTGATTTCTTAAAAAGTATTAAAATTCTAATCTTCAAACGAGATCCTGGAAAAATATTTTTATCAAACATTAACAAAGACATTTTTGACCAGACTTTTAAATTTGATTACATTTACAACATAGACTTTAAAATTTAGCAATGAAAAAGCTGATTCTTATCCCGGCCGTCGCCGCGTTATTATTATCCTGTAAAACCCAGAATCAAACTATGGAACTACCGCAAGAATGGAAACACACCACCAATATCTATGAGGTTAATGTAAGACAATACACGCCGGAAGGCACATTTGCATCCTTTGAAAAAGAATTGCCGAGACTCAAGAAAATGGGTGTGAAAACGCTGTGGTTTATGCCAATCACACCAATTGCCCAGGAAAACAAAAAAGGAAGCCTCGGAAGTCCTTATGCTGCCTATAATTACACAACCATCAATCCTGAATTTGGAACCTTGGAAAACTTCAAACATCTGGTGAATGAAGCGCATCGGATGGGTTTCAAAGTTATTATCGATTGGGTGGCGAACCACACGGGCTGGGACCACGTGTGGACCAAATCTCATCCTGACTGGTATCTGAAAGATCCGGACGGCAGTTTCCACAAAGCCAGCGGAATGGACGACATTATAGAACTGGACTATTCCAATAAAGAGATGCGTCTGGCCATGATCGACGCCATGAAATATTGGGTGAAGGAAACCAACATTGACGGATTCCGCTGTGACCTGGCGAGTTGGGTGGAAGTTGATTTCTGGCAACAAGCCAGACCGGAAGTGGAAAAACTTAAACCGCTTTTTTTCCTGGGCGAATTTGATGAACTGGAAAATCCGGATTACGGCAAAGTGTTCGATGCGAGCTACAGCTGGAAGTGGATGCATCTTTCAGAGGATTTTATCAAGAAGAAACTGCCGCTTTCTGACCTGAAAAACCTACTGGAACAATACTCCAAAATCGGTGACAATTCTATGCGGGCATGGTTTACGACCAATCATGACGAGAATTCCTGGAATGGTACCGAATACGAAAAATACGGTGACTTTGCCCCGGCGCTAGCAGTCTTCTCAGCCACCTGGAATGGCGTGCCACTTCTCTACTCCGGTCAGGAATTGCCAATGAAAACAAAACGTCTGGAGTTTTTCGAAAAAGATCCGATTCCATGGAACGGACAATATAAAATGGCTGATTTCTACAAAACTCTATTAACGCTCAAATCCGAAAATCCTGCGCTCCGAGGCGGAGATCCAGCTGTTAAAACCTTTTGGATCAACACCAATGCCAACGACAAAATCCTTGCCTACCTTAGAAAAAATGGCGATCGTGAGGTGCTGGTTTTAATCAACACATCAAAAGATCAGGTTAATTTTAAACTTGAAGATGATAATGCCATGGGAAGTTACAGCAATGTTTTCGAAGGCGGCAAATCCCAGCTGATCAATGGTTCAGACGTCAGTCTACCGGCTTATGGTTACTTGGTTTTTGAAAAATAGTTTTTAGACTTTAAGAGAATAGACGGATAGATGATAGAATTTCATCTGAACATACATAAAAACCCTTTCAATTTTGTTGAAAGGGTTTTGTTTTATTAAGACTGACGAATTAGTAAGCTGCAGTAAAACGTTGTTTCACGAATTTGTTTTGTTCCAACTCGTCCACCAAAGCCACAGCAACATCTTCCACAGAAAGAATGCTTCTGCCCTCTTCGTTAAAAACCGGATTTTCAAGAGCCGTTCTGTAAGTTCCTTTTCTAACGCCAGCTGTTCCAGGATGCATCTCGATTGCCGGAGAAAAGAAAGTCCAGTCTAATGTTTCGTTGTTTTTGATTTCATTGAGATAATCTCTGGCAGCCTGCGCTCCAGGCTTGATGTCGGCAGGGAAATCCGGCCCGTCCACCAATTGATGTCCGTCGATGTATAAGCTTCCTGCACCACCGACAGTGATAAATCTCTTGACGCCAGATTTTTCCACCGCTTTTTCGATATTTCTGGAACCGTTGAGAAAGTCATCGTAAAGATTCGGATTGGTCCAACCAGCGTTGAATGTGTTGATGACCGCATCATTACCTTCCAAAACTTTTGCTAATTCATCCACATTGTTCACATCTGCGCTGGTCGCAGTGACGTTATTTTTCGCTTCTACTTTTGAACTGTCTCTTGCAATGGCATTTACAGCATAACCTCTGTTTACTAATTCGTTTACAACTTGTCTTCCTACGAAGCCTGTTGCTCCAATGACGGCTACTTTTTTGCTCATAATTTTTAATTTTAAGTAATTGTAATATTATTTGTTACATTTTAAGTCAAAAATTTTTAACTGAATTGATCGGTAAAATCTGATAACCTCTTCCCTTTCAAAAACCGGACAACCAGATCATCTGTCTCGCCAAATAAAATATCAAGATTTTTATTGATGTTTTTTCCAACACTGCAAAGCTGATTGGGATTTTGATTTTTTTTGCCTAGAATCTCAGTTTTTTTCACCGAGACGTAGATTTCCGAAATATGGATTTGGTCAGGATCTTTGGCAATTCTCACACCTCCGACTTTTCCTTGCCTGCTTTCGATGAGGCCCGATTTTCTGAGGTTAATCAATTCTTTACGTACAATCACAGGATTGACATTCACGCTTCCGGCAATCCAGTCAGACGTCAGCCATTCCTGCGGATTTTGCGCAAGAAGTGTCAAAATATGAATCGCGGTTGCAAATCTTGTGTTGTTCATTTCTGATGCAAATTTAAAGATAATTTTAACTGTAACAATTATTATTACAGTTAAAATTTGTTAATCTTAAAAAAGACAATCTCGCAGATTTTACTAAGTTTGAAGATGATAAATTCTGTAGAATCATCTAAATCGGCGGGAAAATTGACTTACAGTTTTTTATTTCGTTTCAATTTCAATGATTTTATCGCCTTTATCTCCGAGATATTTTTTGATAAGCTGACGGTAAATTTTGTGGCCGTCATCGACATTGGTAAAAATAATCAAGCCTTGATTGGTTTTTGGCAAAAGAAAAACAATGGTATTGACGCCTTTGTCCGAACCGCCGTGTGATAAAGCGAATTCGCCATTTCCTAAATCATAAATCTCCCAACCCAATCCGAAATACTTGTTCTTTTTGGTTTCTACTTGCCTGGATTTCATCGCTTCAAAAACGGAAGGCGATAATAATTCGTTATTCATTACAGCAACCAGGAATTTTCCGTAATCTTCCACAGTCGTTGTCAGATCATCTGCTGCATTCAATGTTTTGTTTTTTACGAAATCATAAGGTTTCCCATTATTATCATAACCAACCACAATCCTGTCCGCATTTTTTTTCTCATTCCAAATGTAACTTGTGTCATTCATTCCCAAAGGTTGAAAAACATATTCTTTAGCCAATTCTTCCAGACTTTTACCAAATTTTTTCTCGATAGCTTTTCTCAGATACTCGAAACCTTCCCCGGAATATTGGTATTTTGTTCCAGGCTCAAATTCGAAATTAAGTTTATTATCTTGATTCATCGGGCGCCAATTTGGAAAACCGCTTTGATGACTTAATATTAATCTTGTGGTCAGCTTTTTGTGACGTTCATCTTTCGCAATATCCGGGTCAATCCAATATGGGTCAAGCGGTTCATCCAGGTTCCATTTTCCAAGACTCACCAAACGTAAAACCGTCATTGCAGTTACTGGTTTCGTCAGCGACGCGACATTGAAAAGACTGTTGTAAGCGGCGGGCGTTTTGCCATTCTGAGTTCCGTAAACGTTTATGCCTGTTAATTTCCCATTTTCAATGACACCCAATCCTAAAGTTGGAATGTTGTTGTCTTTAAGCAATTGCTCAATGCCATTATCAGTTTCGTCTAATTTAGCATCGCCGTGGTCGTAACTTAGAATATCGCTCATAACCCAGTTTCCATTCTTCTTAGTCCAAACTGTAGTGAATTTTGCCTGACCGCTTAAAGCATCTTGCTTTCCTTTTTCACGGATAAAGAACCGATGTTCTCCGGATTGTATGGCGCCGTACAATTCGCCGTTATTGTAAAGCGGAAAAACTTCGAGACTGTTTTCAATGACTTTGCGGATTGGCTTTTGGTTGGGATTGCCGCAGATGTTTTGTTTCGTTCTTTCCAAAAATAATTTTTTATCTTGAAAACCGCCATTATCGTGATAAAATTTCAGATTATCATCAACTGATTTTTCTAAATATGGAATATCACAATTATTAAATCCACGTTCAAAGAAAATGCTGTCTTGCTTTTTTAGTTCAATAAATAAAGGCGAATTTTTATCGATTTGAGCATTCAGATTTGCGATGGAAAGAAATAGAATTAGAAAGATGATTCCGAATTGTTTTGTCATTGTTTTATTTTTGACAAAGATTCAGAATTAATTCATCTCAAGTCAAAAATTGAACCCGACAATAACCTGACATCTTGATGACAATTTTATAACAGATTGAAATTCAGCTTGTAATACATACCTCGTTTTTGGTCTAATTGATATGCATTTCTGAGAATCACAAAAACGTTCACCAATGTTAAAGCAATCATTGTCACTATTACGGACGTTTTACCAAGCTTTAAAATCACAACTAACATAAAAATAATTGGAGCAACAACCGCTAAAATGATTTGAAGCGAAATGATTTGTTTGACAAGCGGCGATTTCTGTTTTGAAATCAACATGATCAATAAAGGCGGCAAAAAATTGGCTATCGGAAACCAACATAACGGAAGCGAAGACAGATTGATAATTTTGATTAAAGTCCAATTTTCAATTGGTTCTTCTACTATTGAAATCGGTTCTTCAATAATCGGATTTTCTACAACTGATTCTTTTATCGGAATAATCGGCGTCAATAGATCCGTTTCGGAAACCTCAAGACTTGAAGCCAAAGTTCTTAAGGTGTAACCTTTCGGCAAAGTTCCGGCTTCGATGCGCTGAATCGTCCGTACAGAAAGTCCCGACTTTTCGGCCAATTCTTCCTGAGTAAGATTTTGTTTTTCCCTGATTTTTTTTAATTCAGACATCTGATTTTAAATGGTGAGCGATAGAGGATAATTGATTTCGGAACAAATTTAAAAATTAGTCTTTATTCAAATTCACAATCCACAAAAAAACCTTTCCGAAAATAGAAAGGTTTTTAATATTTAACTCAACTTCAAATTATTTCTTTGCAATAGATCTGGAGATAACAATCTTCTGAATCTCCGAAGTTCCTTCGTAAATCTGAGTGATTTTCGCATCTCGCATCATTCTTTCCACGTGATATTCCTTCACGTAACCATAGCCGCCGTGGATCTGAACGGCTTCAATCGTAACATCCATTGCCACCTGAGATGCGTACAATTTAGCCATTGCACCACTTTCCGAGATATCTTTGCCTTCGTCTTTCTCAGCAGCTGCTTTATAGATCAGCATTCGCGCTGCCATGATGCTCGTGTGCATATCCGCGAGTTTGAATGCAATCGCCTGATGATTGATAATTTCCGTTTTGAAGGATTTTCTTTCCTTAGCATATTTCAGAGACAATTCGTAAGCTCCGGAAGCAATTCCCAAGGCCTGAGATGCGATCCCGATTCTGCCGCCATTGAGAACAGCCATTGCAAAATTGAACCCGAATCCGTCTTCACCGATTCTGTTTTCCTTCGGCACTTTAACATCGGTAAACATCAGAGAATGGGTGTCACTGCCACGGATTCCCAATTTGTCTTCCTTCTTCCCTACTGCAAAACCTTCCCAACCTTTCTCAACAATAAAAGCATTGATACCTTTATGTTTTTTTTCCGGATTGGTCTGAGCGATGACGATATAATAAGTGGCGTTTCCACCATTGGTAATCCAGTTTTTGGTTCCGTTCAATAGGTAATAATCACCCTTGTCTTCTGCTGTGGTTGATTGCGAAGTGGCATCAGATCCGGCTTCCGGCTCAGACAAAGCAAAAGCACCAATCACTTCGCCACTTGCAAGAGGTTTAAGGTATTTCATTTTCTGCTCCTCGTTACAGAACTTTTCCAGACCGGCGCAGACCAAAGAGTTATTCACAGACATCACTACGGCAGCAGAAGCATCAACCTTGGCAATCTCTTCCATCGCCAGAACATACGAAATACTATCCAGACCAGCACCACCATATTTCGGGTCCACCATCATTCCCAAAAATCCCATTTCGCCCATCTTTTTGACGGCGTCGTACGGAAATTTCTGTTCATTGTCTCTTTCTATAACGCCCTGTAAAAGTTCTGCCTGTGCAAAGTCTCTTGCAGCCTGCTGAATCATCTGCTGTTCTTCTGTAAGGTTGAAATCCATATGCTTACTGATTAAATTTTTCTGCCGTAAATATAAACTTTTTGGCAAAAAATCAAAGGCAAATGCAAGATTTTGTTATCTTGTAAAAAAAAATTATATTTACGATAATGTAAACTCAATTTTAATAATTTATTAACAACAATATTTTATGAACGTTAAAAGAATATTCGACTTTTCGGCTCTGGCGATGGAACAATTTCCGAAAGAAGATTGTCTGGTCACGAAAAAAAATGGCAATTGGAATAAGACATCGACGCTTGAGTTTATCAACCAAGGCAATAAAATTTCCAGAGGTTTGCTGAAACTTGGCATAAAACCGGGCGATAAAATCGGGCTTATCACCTCCAATAACAGAACGGAATGGGCGGTCATGGATTTGGGAATTTCTCAGATTGGCGTGGTCACCGTACCGGTCTATCCTACCATTTCTGTGGAGGATTATGTCTATATTTTCAATAATTCCGAAATCAAATACTGTTTTGTTTCCGATGCGGAACTCTATAAAAAGCTGACGAGCGCCAAACCCAATATTCCTTCTGTTGTGGGCATCTTCACCTTCGACGAAATTGAAGGAGCGCCCAACTGGAACGAGATTATTGATCTTGGTGAGAATGAAGCGACTCAAATTGAGGTGGAAGATCTTGCGCGAGCCATTAATCCGGAAGATGTGGCTACCATCATCTACACATCCGGAACCACAGGAAAACCAAAAGGTGTCCAGCTGACACACAATAATCTGGTTTCCAATGTCATTGCAAGCACACCAAGAATCCCGAAAGAAAAAGGACTGGATTATAAAGAAGTTAAAGCATTAAGTTTTCTTCCGATCTGTCACGTCTTTGAAAGGATGATTTTTTATCTTTATCTAAGCAATGGCATATCGATTTATTTTGCCGAAAGCATCGAGAAAATCGGCGAAAACGTGAAAGAAGTCAAACCTCAGTACATGACCGTAGTACCACGATTGATAGAAAAAGTCTACGATTCTATCTATAATAAAGGTACCGCTGCAGGAGGACTGAAATCGAAGATCTTCCTATGGTCATTAGGTATTGCAGAGAAATATGAACTGGGGAAACCTAAATCTTTTATGCACACCATTGCGGACAAGCTGGTATTCAAAAAATGGAGA
>DBLQ01000057.1:11280-11924 GCA_002297505.1 Flavobacteriales bacterium UBA720 | reverse complement strand
TTATCTTAATCTTGCCAGGGAAAACAGAAAGGATATTCAGGCTTTGGATTATCAAAGAAAAGCTGCTGCGCTCGGAACCAAGGCTGCAAAAGCGGAGAATCTGCCATCGCTCGCGTTCACCGGAGGTTACGTGGCGGCAGATATTCCTAAACTATTGACCATCACCAATGCGGTGAATGTCGGCGTCGGGATTTCGTACAACTTGTCAAATATCTGGAAGAAAAACTCCAGCCTGATGCAGTCCAAAGCAAGAGAGCAGGAGCTGGCGGCCAACAACGATTTATTAAACGATAATGTAACGCTGGAAGTAAAACGCGATTATCAGAATGACCTTTACGCACACAAAAAAATTGATGTTTACCAAAGAGCACTGGAACAAGCCGAAGAAAATTACAGAATCACGCTGAACAAATACAACAACGGTTTGGAAACCATTACCAACCTTTTGGATGCGGACACTGCGAAAATCACCGCCAATGTAAATGTCATCACTTCCAAAGCCGATGCCGTATTAGCTCACAAAAAATTATTACAAACTACAGGAACTATTAATGAGTAATGCTGGATGCAGGAGGTCGGAAGTCCGATGTATGCAATTCAACTTAATAAAATAAACTTAATTATAATCATCCGACATCCATCAT
>DBLQ01000057.1:6711-11216 GCA_002297505.1 Flavobacteriales bacterium UBA720 | reverse complement strand
CGACATCCATCATCGGACATTAAACCAATCAAATAAAAACTTTAAACAAATAATGGCACAAGACAATATAAAATTCGAACAGGGCGAGATTCCTGAGAAAAAGAAAAAGAGTCCGGTTTTTTACGTCGTATTAGCAGTGGCTGTTTTGGCTGGCGCTTTCTTCGGATTCCGGGAATACCAATACAGTCAGGCACATGAGGAAACGGATGATGCTCAGATTGCTGCAGACATCAGCCCGGTAATATCCAAAATTTCAGGCTATGTAGCCGAAGTTAAGGTGAAGGACAATCAGTTCGTGAAGAAAGGTGACACGCTGGTGATTCTGGATAACAGAGATCAGAAGCTTGCCTTGGAGCAGGCTCAGGCCGCACTGGGTACTGCGCAGAGCAATGTTGCAGCAGCGCAGGCCGGTTCAGATGCCGCTAAGACAGGCATTGGAAATTCCAGAGCGGCGGTTCAGACAGCCAATGCACAGATTGAAGCGGCCAAGGTGAATGTCTGGAGAACGGAGCAGGATATGAAACGATACTCGGAGCTGGTAAAAGACCATTCCATCACCCAGCAGCAGTACGAACAGGCGCTGGCGGCGTATCAGTCTGCTCAGAAGCAACTGCAGGTGCTGGTAGATCAGAAGAATCAGGCCAGTGTACAAACAGGTGTGGTGACATCTCAGTCCAATGCCACTTATCAAAATGTCGGCATCGCCAATTCTCAGGTGAAACAGAGACAGGTGGATGTAGAAAATGCCAAACTGAATCTGTCTTATACCGTAATTACGGCTAAGGAAAGCGGTTACGTTTCCAAAATTCCGGTGCAGGTAGGACAGTTCATCCAGGCAGGTTCCCAATTGTTCAGCCTCGTGATGAGCAACCAGAAATGGGTTGTTGCCAATTACAAAGAAACTCAGGTAGAGAAAATGGTAGAAGGCCAGAAAGTAGAAATCGAGATTGATGCTTATCCGGATCAGAAATTCCAGGGAACGATCAGTTCATTCTCTCCGGCTACCGGTTCTGCATTCGCACTGTTGCCTCCGGATAACGCCAGCGGTAACTTTGTGAAAGTGGTGCAGAGACTTCCTGTCAAAATCACTTTTGACAATCTTAATCCGGACATTATGAAAAAGCTCCGTGTAGGGATGAACGTTCAGACCACCGTTTCATTAAAATAATAAAATAGGAGGCTGGAAGAGGGAAGCACGAAGTTTTAAAACTTCCATCTTCCAACTTCTGACTTCCAACTCAAAATTATGCAAGACGATTCATTAGTAGAATATGGATTTCGCAGGACCATCATCACCATTACGGCGATTATGTGTGCGCTCCTTGAGATTGTGGACTCCACAATTGTGAACGTGGCACTGAATGAGATGAAGGGTAACCTGGGTGCCACGCTCTCCGAAGTGGGCTGGGTGATTACAGCGTATGCCATTGGTAACGTCATCATTGTGCCGATGACCAGCTGGCTCTCTCAGCAGTTTGGGCGCAGGAATTACTTTGCGGTATCCATCATCATATTCACGATTTTTTCTTTTCTCTGCGGTAATGCCACCAACATCTGGGAGCTGGTATTCTTCAGACTTTGCCAGGGTATCGGCGGCGGTGCGCTGTTGGTGACCTCGCAGACGATCATCACGGAGTCTTACCCTATTGAGAAAAGAAGTATGGCTCAGGCCATCTACGGACTGGGCGTGATTATCGGGCCAACGCTTGGTCCACCACTTGGAGGTTATATTGTAGATAATTACAGCTGGCCTTATATCTTTTATATCAATATTCCGTTGGGGATTATTGCCACATTATTAACCTTACAGTTTGTGAAAAGTCCGCGATATTCCGAGAAGCGTTCCGCTTCCGATGTGGATTGGATTGGGATCGGACTGCTGGCAGCGTTCGTAGGCTCACTTCAGTATATTTTGGAAAGAGGGCACGAGGACGACTGGTTTGCCAGCAAAGCCATTGTGATATTAACGATTACAGCGGTTGTAGGATTTATCTTATTCATCTGGCGCGAGCTGACCTTCAAATATCCGATTGTAGAACTCCGCGTGCTCAAGAACGGCAACCTGAGGATCGGAACCGTGATGTCCTTCATCCTGGGATTCGGATTGTATGGTTCCACGTTTATCGTTCCGCTTTACACGCAAAGTATATTGGGCTGGACGGCGCTTCAATCCGGAGCACTGATGATTCCGGCCGCCCTCACCACCGCGTTTATGATGCCGATCATCGGAAAATTACTCACGGCGGGTGCCAAGCAGCAGATCCTCGTAGCTTTAGGCTTATTCATATTTTTCATCTATAGTTTTTGGGGTTATAAGATCCTGACGCCGGATACCGGTAAAGACGCCTTCTTCTGGATGCTGATTGTTCGCGGAATGGGATTGGGATTACTTTTTATCCCGATAACATCTTTGTCACTAAGTACGCTGAAGGGTCCCGAAATCGGGCAGGGAGCAGCTTTTACCGGCATGATGCGCCAGCTGGGCGGATCCTTCGGAATTGCGGCCATCACCACCTTCATTGCCAATAAAAGTGAACTGTACAGGAGCAATCTGGTATCGCACCTGGATGTCAATGATTTTGATGTACAGCAGCGGGTGGCAGCGCTCAAAGCCAGCTTTGTGGCTAAAGGTTACACGCCGGACCGTGCGCTGGATGCAGCTTATCAAATGCTGGACTTCTCCGTTACCAAGCAGGCCACAGTATTATCTTATATGGATGTTTTCCTTTATTTGGGGTTGATGTTTCTCATCTGTATTCCGTTTGTCCTCTTTGTGCGGGAGCGCAAGGGCAAGGGAGAAAAAATTGATATGAGTGCCGTGCACTAATATTTATTCTTTTTAGTTATTTGTTGAAAACTCAGGATCATCATTGATTCTGAGTTTTTTTTGGCATTGATTTTAATAGTTAGAGGTTATCCAACTTCACAAAAATCAATATTATGATGCCATTACTATCCCAGATTATTTACCTGCTGCTCATCGCTATCCCCATTGCCTGCATTGCGTGGACGGTGACGCATGAGGAGATCTTCCGCGAGCCCCGTGAGTACTGCCAGAAGGTGTGCGGCAGCGCAAGGTCTCTTGCCAAACGCAAGTTCTTCTACCTCTTCACTTGCGAATATTGCTTCAGCCATTATGTGAGCATTATTTTTCTAATTATTACCAAGTTCCAGCTGCTCTTCGACGACTGGCGGGGCTATCTGCTGGCTTTTTTCGCTTTGGTATGGATCGCCAACTGGTATATGAGCCTGTTCGGATATCTAAGACAAAGTTTGAAAGTCGAGAAAATCGAAGCTAAGATGAAGGATGAGAATCTAAAAGAAATGACCGGCGATAAATAAGTTTTGGACAAAGGGTCTTTGTTCGCCCAAAAGGGTCTTTATCCGTACGACTAAAAGGTGTTTATTCGCCCGACTAAAAAGGTTTTATCCGCTCGACTAAAGGTAGTTCCTCAAAAGTCTCTCAATTTCCAAACCCTTGTACTCTCACACTATCAGACGCAAAAACCCTCCCACTCAATCAAATCCATTGCAGCTTTGAAGCCAGCGTACAAGCTTCCGTGGTATTGGAAACCCGCATCTTTTCAAGGATATTTTGCCGGTGGCGGTTCACCGTATTGATGCTGATGAAAAGAAGTTCCGCAATCTCTTTGCTTCTTTTGCCTTGCTGAATCATCTTTAGAATTTCCTTTTCGCGGGCGGAGAGGAAATTGGAGTTGTCAACTTCGGTCAGCCGGATAATGCTTCCTTTGGCTGTATTGACAATCATTCCCGTGTAATCCGGAGACGGGAAGACATCAAAATGATAAAGGCAAAGCGCCAGCTCCACATTTTTATGATGGGCATCAGAGAAGTAGAACATTTTATGAATTAGAGACTTTGGACTTTCCGATAATCTCAATTTACTGATCACCGCAAAGTCCTTCCGCTTATCAAAAGCCATGGTTTTCATCAGCTGAAAAAACTGAAGTTCCAGGATGTGCTTCTGCAGGACATCGTCAGGATTCAGAATGTTAAACAACTCATCTTCCCAGATGCCCTCGATCTCCAGCTGTTCCTGATTGCGGAATATGCCCAGCTCCTCTGCAATTCTGCCTGCGTGCACGTAGCTTTTGTTATGCTTCAGGTCGCTGAGTATGGCGATGCCGTTTTCCAACTCCACGAAGTTCTGCGCCAGCATCTGGCAATGTTCCAGCTGCTGTTGTGTTTCTGCGGAGGAGGCAAAGTCTTGCCGGAGAAGTTGGTGGTGAAGGTCGGATTGGATGGGTTGCATCAAAATGGTTATTTATCAGTATTGGTTATGTTAAGCGTGGCCGCTAAATTTGTCACCGTTAATTCATGAAGCACTGCAGGAGCTCAGCAGTGCGGAGTATAACATTAAGGAAGTAAAAATACAATGAATAATCTGAACGAAAAACAAAAAATGCTTTCTGGCGAGATATATGATGCAGGCGATGCGACTTTGGTAAAGGAAAGACAAAAATGCAAAGGCCTCTGTTTCGAAT
>DBLQ01000057.1:0-6677 GCA_002297505.1 Flavobacteriales bacterium UBA720 | reverse complement strand
ACTGAACGAAAAAGAGAAGATGCTCTCCGGTGCATTATACGATGCGAATGATGCGGCGCTGGTTGAGGAAAGACAGAGAAGCAAGGATCTATGCTTCCGTTACAATCAAATCCAGCCTTCCAAAATGAAGGAAAGGAAAGGCATTATCAAGACCTTATTCGGCAAAACCGGGAAGATGTTCCTCATAGAGCAGCCTTTCTACTGCGATTATGGTTACAATATCGAAATAGGAGAGAACTTCTATACCAATGTAAATGTCGTAATCCTCGATTGTGCCAAAGTGACTTTCGGGGATAATGTCTTTATCGCCCCAAACTGTGGTTTCTACACCGTGAATCATCCGCTGGACGCAGAAACCAGAAACACAGGCGTGGAATATGCCAAGCCTATCACCGTAGGAAATAATGTTTGGATTGGCGGTGGGTGCACCATTCTCCCTGGCGTTACGATTGGTGATAATGCCGTCATCGGCGCGGGAAGTGTCGTCGTGAAAGATATTCCGGCGAATGTCCTGGCAGTCGGAAATCCTTGTAAACCCATTCGAAATCTCTAATTATAAAGACCACAAAAGGCATAAAAGGCAGCGTTCAGGAATACTTTAAGTTGATATTATTTTCTTTATCATCCGGACTGATAACCAGCTGAACGTTCTTTTGTGTCTTTTGTGGTTTCAATTTTTACTATTATGAAAAAACGCATTACAGCTTCTGTACTCATCGCCGTACTTTTCCAAGTGTTCAATGCACAATCCCTGGAAAAAATGACTTGGTTCAACGAGCCGTCGCAATGGGAAATCAGAGACAAGAAACTCACAATGACCGTCACGCCGCAGAGCGATTACTGGCGCATCTCGCATTACGGTTTCACGGTCGATGATGCGCCTTTCTATTATTCAACTTACGGTGGAGAATTCGAAACCAAAGTCAAAATCACCGGCGATTACAAAGCGAGATTTGACCAAATGGGATTGATGCTGAGAATCGATGAACAGAATTACATCAAAGCCGGAGTAGAGTTCGTGGATGGGAAATTCAATCTAAGCACCGTTGTGACACACAAAACCAGCGACTGGAGCGTCATCGTCCTGGAGAAAACACCACCTTTTGTATGGATCAAAGCTGTCAGAAGGTTAGATGCTGTTGAGATTTTTTATTCCTTTGATGACAAAGATTATGTGATGATGCGCAACGCTTATCTGCAGGACAACACGCCGGTTCAGGTCGGGTTTATGGCGGCCAGCCCGGACGGTAATGGTTTCAAAGCGACGTTTGAAAACTTCTCGGTGAAGCATCTGCCGGATCAGCGTCGGCTGGAATGGCTGAAGAAGAATCAATAATTATTTAATGATGAAATAGCTTCAATCCAAACTTCACAGGTTTAAAAAACCTGTGAGGTTTTCTCTCAAACGCTCTTACACTCAAACCCTCCAACTTAAATCATCCAATCAAATCCAAAAACTGCTGCTCATCCAGAATCGTAATCGTTCCGATGTCCTGAGCTTTTTTTAGTTTGCTTCCGGCTTTTTCACCTACCACCAGATAATTAAGGTTTTTGGAGACGGCAGAAATATTTTTTCCGTTGTGTTTTTCCACCATTTCTTCCGCTTGTTCTCGGGTGAAAAGTGACAGCTTTCCGGTGAAAAGGAATGTTTTTCCTTCCAAAACATTGGACAACACTTCATTCGTGTTTTCGCCTTTTTCCAACTGAACGCCGTAAGATTTCAAACGTTCAATCATCAGAATGTTTTCAGAATTCTGGAAAAATTCCGTGATTCTGACCGCGATTTTCATCCCGATATCTTCTACCTGGCAGAGTTCTTCCAACGTCGCCTTTTTCAGATCATCAATTGTGGAAAAATTCTTGACCAATTTCTTCGCCACCGTTTCTCCAACGTGCTTAATGCCAATGCCGAATAGCACTTTTTCAAACGGAACTTCTTTGGATTTTTCAATCCCGTCCAAAATATTCTGCGCCGATTTTTCTGCCATTCTTTCGAGTGGAAGCAGTTGTTCTTTTTTCAAAGTATAAAAATCAGCTGGATTTTCAATCAATTTTTCACGGTAAAGTTGTTCGATAGTTTCGCCACCAAGATTCTCGATGTTCAGGGCTTTTCTGGAAACATAATGGATCATCCTTCCCACCACTTGTGGCGGGCAATGCAAATCATTTGGACAAAAATGAATTGCCTGATCTTCGATTTTTACCAGTTCGGTACCACATTCAGGACAATTCTTGATGTATTCGATTGGGGTTTGCAGGAGCGTTCTTTTCTCCGTATTCACTCCAACAATCTTGGGGATAATTTCGCCGCCTTTTTCTACATACACAAAATCGTGCTCGTGCAAATCCAGTTTTTTGATAATGTCTTCGTTGTGAAGAGACGCGCGCTTTACTGTTGTTCCAGCCAGCAGAACAGGCTTCAGATTCGCAACAGGCGTGATGGCACCAGTTCTTCCGACCTGGTACGAAACGCTTTGCAATTCGGTTTCCACTTTCTCAGCTTTGAATTTGTAAGCCATTGCCCAACGTGGCGACTTGGCGGTGAAGCCGAGTCGTCTTTGTTGTTTCAATGAATTGACTTTCAAAACAATGCCGTCAATTTCAAAAGGTAGTTTATGTCTTGCCGTGTCCCAGAAAGTGATAAATTCTTTGACTTCGTTCAGGGTTTTGCACAATTTCGCCTGGTCTTCGGAGACCCGGAATCCCCAGTTTTTGGCTTTGGCTAGGATGTCCCAATGGGTATCTGCCGGAAATTCATTGGAAATATATTGGTACAGAACCGCGGAGAGTCCACGTTTTCTGACTTCAGCCGAATCCTGCATTTTCAGACTTCCGCTGGCCGTGTTTCTTGGATTCATAAACAGATCCAGGCCTTCTTCCTCACGGATTTTATTGATTTTATCGAAGTTTTTTCTTGTTAGATAAATTTCGCCCCGGATAAAAAACCGTTCGGGAAAATCACCTTTCAGCGTGAGAGGAATATCCGAAATCGTTCTCACATTATTGGTAATTTCATCGCCCTGAAAACCGTCGCCACGCGTCACCGCCTGAGACAGTTTTCCGTTTTCGTAAAGTATTGAGATTGAAGCTCCATCGTACTTCAGCTCTGCGACAAATTCTACAGGTTCATCAATGGTTTTGATGATCCGTTTTTCCCAGTCCTCAAGGTCATCAAAATCGTAGGAATTGTCTAGAGAATACATTCTGTACTGATGCTGAACCGTCGGGAAATTCTTCGTGATGCCGCCGCCAACACGCAATGTGGGAGAGTTGGCATCGAAAAATTCGGGGTGCGCCGCTTCCAGTTCCTGAAGTTCTTTCAGTTTTTCATCGAACTCAAAATCAGAAATTGTGTTGTTATCAAGCACATAATAATTGTAGTTGTGCTGATGCAGTTCTTCTCTCAGGGATTCTATTTTTTGCTGAATGTTGCCGGACATTGTGGGAAATATTTAACGCAAAAATAACTAAAACAAGGAGAAAGACTGAAAATAAAATGAGTAATTTGGCCAGTGAAATTTAAAACAATGAAGAAAGTATTTTGCATTTTATCCCTCGCCACCACCATGTTCATCAACGCTCAAACCCAGATCATCGCCCACCGCGGTTACTGGAATACCGATCCGAAAACTTCGGAAAACTCGATCAAATCTTTAGAAAACGCTCAGAAACTGAAAGTCTACGGTTCGGAATTCGACATCCATATGGCCAAAGACGGCCAACTGGTCATCAACCACGATGAGCATCACGGGACTATGGAAATCTCAGAGACTAATTTTTCTGATTTGAGAAAACTGAAATTATCCAACGGAGAAAAACTTCCTACTTTCAAAGATTATCTGAAACAGGGCAAAAAAGACGCTTCCGTCCGGTTGATTATAGAGATCAAACCTACCAAATCCAAAGAGCGGGAAAACGAGATGGTAAATAAAGTTCTGAACACCGTCAAAGAACTCGGACTGGACAGCCAGAGCGATTACATCTCGTTCAGCCTCAATATTTGCAAAGAAATCAAGAAACAGAATCCGTCTGCCAAAGTCCAGTATCTGGAAGGCAACCTTTCGCCACAGCAAATCAAAGCTGAAGGTTTGGACGGATTGGATTATCATTACAGCGTTTTCGAGAAAAATCCGACCTGGATTTCAGAGGCCAATTCCTTGGGATTGATCACCAACGCCTGGACGGTGAATGACCTTAAAGTTTATGAAGAACTTAAAAATCAAGGTATCCAATGGATCACTACCAATATTCCGGATCAGTTGAAAGGCCAATAGTTTTAGTAAAAAAATATTACAATTCAAATCTTACTAAGTCGCCAAGTTTTTCTTTGCGACTTTTTTATGTTTATAATTGATTCAAATTGTGCCTTTGTGATTAATCACATTTCCAATCGAATTCCTCAATCATCAACGTGCATTATATCATACCGATTTTTTCTGTTTTTAAACGTGTGTTTGGTAGATTTGCACCTCGAAACTGAATGAAACAGATTATGAATTTAAAAGGTAAAAATGCCATCATCACCGGTGGCGGCAGAGGACTTGGAAAAGCGGTAGCTCAAATCCTTGCCAGCGAAGGTGTGAATGTGGGCATCACAGGAAGAAACGAAAATTATCTTAAAATAGCAGTTAACGAACTGCGACAAACCGGCGTGAAAGTGGCTTATGCCGTTTTCAGTGTCGATAACGAGTTGGAAGTCAAAGCAGGAATTGAAAACCTGGCGAATGAGCTGGGGGGAATCGATATCTTGGTGAACAATGCCGGAATCGGAGACTTCGGAAGTATCGAGGAAATGCCTTCTGATGTATGGGAACAGGTCATCAAAACCAACCTTTTCGGGGTTTATTATACGGCCAAAGCGGTTTATCCGTTTCTGAAAGAAAGAGGTGAGGGCGATGTCATCAATGTCGCTTCCACAGCAGGGTTGAAAGGCGGACCGAATATGTCGGCTTACGCAGCGTCCAAAGCAGCGGTCGTTTCCCTATCCCAGTCGATGATGGCAGAATGGAGAAAGCAGAATATCCGCGTCATCACTTTGACGCCGAGCACCATTGCCTCCGATATGAGCATCAATGGCGGTCTCACAGACGGTAATCCTGACAAGGTTCTTCAACCGGAAGATTTCGCCGAATGGGTGAGAGACATCCTGAAAATGAACCGCAGAGCAATGATTGCCAACGCATCTATTTTCTCGACCAATCCATAGAATCAAGTAATTCTCCATAATGAACCCTTTCAGAGTATCAAAACTTTGGAAGGGTTTTGTCTGTTATTAAGTTCAATTCCACTAGGGCTTCGACTCTGCTCAGCCTGACAACGTCCGCCATCAATATTAAAAATAGCAACCTGAGCGGAATGCAAGGATTTCAAATTTAAGAATGCTTACATTATTCATTCCTTTATCTATAATGTTACCATCCGAATCAAACAAAAAGAATTTACGGTCAGCTTAGCAAATCAATTCATTGCTTCTTTGCCTTCTAAAAAAAATTCTTTCTTCATCATCCTTTGCGATTAAATCCACTTATCCCTATCTTTATCGGAATCAAATAAAAGATAATGAAGAGAAACTCATTTTTTGCAATGTCTGCTGTTTTCTTTGCAGCCCAAATCACTCTTGTCAACGCGCAAACCAAATCCGAAGAAAAGCTTAACCCCATAGTTCAGAGTTTTGTCAACGAAGCCAATGATCATTCCCAATTGGAAAATATGGCTTATGAACTTTTAGACGGCATCGGACCGCGTCTTGTCGGAACACCCGAAATGCTGGCGGCCAACAATTACACCGCCGATAAACTGAAATCCTGGGGCATTGATGCGAATCTGCAGCAATTCGGAACCTGGAAAGGCTGGCAGCGCGGAACGACACACGTGGATATGGTCTATCCTAGAACCAAAACCCTTTCTGCAACGCAATTGGCGTGGAGTCCGGCGACTAAAAAGCCCGTGGAAGCAGAAGTCGTGATTCTTCCAAAGGTCTCTTCCAAAGCCGAATTCGACCAATGGTTACCCTCGGCAAAAGGTAAGATTGTTTTGATGGCGCAATATCAGAAAATTGGTCGTTCTGATGAGCAAATCAAAGAGTTTGCAACCCCAGAATTATACGAGAAACTGAAAGCTGAAAAAGAACAGGCCAGAAAGGATTTTGCGGATTATATCAAAACAATTGGATATGATAACAATACCTTGCCGGAAGCTTTGGAAAAAGCAGGCGCTGCGGGAATTGCCATTTCCAACTGGACCGGAATCCACAGTACCAATCGTATTTTCGGCGCGAAGACCAAATCCATTCCAATGTTCGATATCGATTCGGAAGATTACGGCATGCTCTACAGAATGGCGGAAAAGGGTGCGAAACCACGAATCAAAGTGGATGCAAAATCCAAAGTGTTGCCGGAAGCCATATCCTTTAACACCATTGGGATGATAAAAGGTTCAGAAAAACCGAACGAATATGTGATTCTTTCCGCTCACCTCGATTCCTGGGACGGCGCGCAAGGTGCGACGGACAACGGAACAGGAACGCTGACCATGCTGGAGACGATGAGAATCCTCAAAAAATATTATCCCAATCCAAAACGCACCATTGTCATCGGATTTTGGGGAAGTGAAGAGCAAGGGCTGAACGGTTCCAGAGGCTTTGTAGCAGACAATCCTGAAATCATCAAAGGTGTGCA
>DBLQ01000077.1 GCA_002297505.1 Flavobacteriales bacterium UBA720 | reverse complement strand
CGAAGACTTTTGTATTATATTTAAAATCAATAAATTATATAATACAAAAGTCTTCGACTCCGCTCAGACTGACATCTCTAATACTAAACTTTGAATTGTAGCACTGTCACGCTGAGCGAAGTCGAAGCGTTAAATCTAAAGCATTAATTATTAATAATGAAATTCATCTTTTATAAATGCACAACAGGTCGTCAAAGCAATTTCGTTTCCTACGGTTCTCGTGAGAGTCCTTGCAAACAGGATTTGAATTCTCATTTACAAAATGGATGAATTATGACATTGCATCATTCAGGAATTGATTGAAAGGGTAGATTTCTTTACAGATGTTGATGCAGTGGGCCACAAAACCGCCATCCAGAACCTCGGCATCCGAAAGCGGATGGAAGACTGTAAACTGTTTGAACTTAAGATAGTCTGCCATCGGATCATTTTTGTCAAAGCCCTGCGAGACTTTCACCAGGCGATCGCCGCGCAGTTCCAGATGATCTCTGAATGTTTTTTTATTGAGGATTTTCAGAAAGGTATCCTTGTTCTGGCTGATGGCGCTGCGGATGGCTTTTAGATTCTGCGGTTCGGTCATGTAGACGCCGCCGGCCAGGAAGGATTGTCCCGGCTGAATGTGGATGTAATAGCCGGCATGGTTGAGCGTCTTTGGACCTTTCTCTACCAATGAGGCACCGATGTTGGTTTTGTAAGGCGTTTTGTCTTTGGAAAAGCGCGTGTCTTTGTAAATCCTGAACATGCAGTTTTTAGCTTCCAGCCTTTCTATACTCTGGTCGAACTGTGCAACACCGGCAATCACTTCATTCACCACGATTTCTACATTCTCTTTGGCCTTCAGGTAAAGCGGTTTGTTCTCGTTGAACCATTCCCGGTTATTATTTATGGCCAGCGCCGAAAGAAAGTTCAGCGTTTCTTTTTCTATAAAGTTCATTGGTATTGCTTTTAAGATGATATAAATTTAAACTTAATTCTGAACTTAAAAAAATCCTAGGTTTCACTAAGCAAAAAAAATCCCGCCGTGTGGCAGGATTAAGAGTTATTGTTTGATAAACTTAGACTGGTATCTTTGGTTGCTGTCAGTTTTTACATCGATCATATAAATACCTTTAGGCAGGTTTTCTACATTGATTTCTGATTGTTTCGAAACAGTTTTCAATTGTTGTCCGGCCGCATTGTAGATACTGATTTCAGCAATCTTTTCCTGATCCGAAAGGTTGATTTTCAGAATGTCTTTCACGGGATTTGGATACAGTTTGATGTTGGTTTTCTGAAGATCATTCACCGCCAGCAGCTCATCATTGATTTTTATATTATCGATGTAGGCACTTCCTCCAAAGTTGTCATGCACAAAGTTAACGCCAGCAATATTTGTTTTAGAAAAATTTGGCATGGTATGAACAAGATTGCCATCAATATAGAACTCTATAGCCGACTGATTACTCACTGTCTTCAGCTTGTACCATTTATTGGCCTCCCAAGTAAAGTCAGCATTTTCGTAATCGTAATCTTCGCTATTCACCACTTCCAGATTGCCGGTATAATTAAAGGAATAAATGGCAACAGGCATAAATTCATCTGTGTTTGCAATGCCAAACGTTCCGAATTCGAAGGTCGAACCATCGAGTTCCGTGATATAAACATCATACTCAACGGTTGTTTTGGTGTAATCATAAGTTCTATCAAACATGGTTGCGGCTCCGAATATTGGAAACCATCCGAAATCCTCTGCTTCGTCTACTGATATTTTCAGAGACTGAAGGCCTTCCGAAGCCATTTCTCCTGAAACGTTCTGATTATTAATCGATTCGTCATCATTGTTGAGGGTTACTTCCCATCCGTTCTGTCCATTGATGTTGCCTACAGTGTAGCCTTCGGAAGCTTCGAAGGAAATGGTCTGCTGCGCGAACGCCAATGACGAAAATAAGGATAGAATCAAAAAGTATTTGTTTTTCATAAAATAAAATTTTTGCCAATGATAAGGAATTCAGCAGTGAAATCAAATCCTAAAACAGGATTAGCAGGAATTGCTTTCTAGTTTTCATTAGAGCCGCCGTTTCTCAGTATAATTTTTGGTCTTTCTCGCAGAAGAAACTGGTCCGTCTGGTTTTTCCGGTACTTTTCTTGACGAGTTTTTCGCCACATTTCGGACAGATTTTTTGCTGATAAGCCTGCCAATGCCGGCTCAGCTCATCCTTCATCTTCCATTTTAAAAAATCAAAACTGTAATCACGGGCTTCCTTAATGATAGCATTGATCTGCTTTGCAGGAATTTTCCCGACTTTGCTTTCCGGCTGCACGCCTGCGCGGCAGAGTGCTTCATTTTTGATGATGTTACCCACGCCTGAAAAAATATCCTGATCCATCAGTGCATCGCAGATCAGCATCTCGGGATTTTGTTTCAGTTTGCTTTTGGCGTTGGCAGGCTTCCATTTTTCGCTCATCACATCGGCAGACCAATCGATTTCATCCAGCTTTTCTAGGGGCAAAATCTTGACGGAGCATGTGTAGAAAAAAGCTTTTCCGTTTTTGAAACTTAATCCGATTCTCAGATTTCTGTCTGGCTTGGTCTGCTCATCAATTTCATAAGAGCCAAACATCAGCAGGTGAATGCGGATGGCGGCATCCTGAAAAATCAGGAAAGTCTGCTTGCCGTACAGGCGTATTTCCTTCAGCTTTTGGTTGACGACCAATTGGTGATCATACTTGACACTTCCTGTGGTGGAAAGCACTTTCTGACCTACAAATTTCTCAAGCGCGTCTTTCATCAGAACGATTATAGGACCTTCGGGCATTTTGAATTTTTTCTCGAAAAATCAAATATTATTCCGCTAAAAAATAAATATCCCTTATTTTTGAAACCGCTATGGATCTTAACTCAATTTTTACCAATCAGCGTACGGGAAACAATCCGCACACCAAGGCTTCCAGGACAGATTTTCAGAGAGATTTTGACCGGATTATTTTCTCATCCGCATTCCGGAGGTTGCAGAATAAGACTCAGGTTTTTCCGCTGCCGGGCAGTGTCTTTGTACATAACCGTCTGACGCATTCCCTGGAAGTTTCCTCGGTCGGCAGAAGTCTTGGAAGTGTCATCGGTGAGTTTATTCATGATAATTTTAAAGGTGATCTGACTGAAGATTCCAAAAGTTTTTATCTGCATAATCTTGGTAATGTGATTGCTGCGGCGTGTTTGTGTCACGATGTGGGAAATCCCGCCTTTGGCCACTCGGGCGAAGATGCGATTGCAAGCTATTTTGACAGAAATGAAAACGATCTGAAATCCAAATTTAATGACAAGGAATGGGCAGATTTGGTCAATTTCGAAGGTAATGCCAATGCAATCAGAGTTCTTGCTCAGCAACAGCAGGGCAAAGATTATGGTGGCGTGCAGCTGACTTTTGCGACATTGGCCAGTATTGCCAAGTATCCATGCGAAGCGATTGCCAAAACCAAAGGCATCATCCACCGGAAGAAGTTCGGATTTTTCCAAAACGAGAAAGATATTTTCCTGGACATCGCCAGAGCTACAGCAATGATCCAGGAGAGTGATGAACCTTATATTTTCAAACGTCATCCTTTTGTGTGGCTCGTAGAAGCCGCAGATGATATCTGCTACAACATCATTGATATGGAAGATGCGCACCGCCTGGGCATCGTTTCTACGGCTGACTGTAAAAATCTGTTTTTTGAACTGGTGAAATCCGAAACGGACGATATCAAAAGGGTAGAGCAAAAGCTGAGTTCCATCAGCAATGAAAATGAGCAGATCTCTTACCTGAGAGCCAAGGTGATCAATGCGCTTATCAATAAATCGATTGCGCTGTACAAAAGCAATTTTGATAAAATCCTGAACGGGACACTGGATAAAGGTCTGCTTGATATTTATAAATCGGAGCATAAAACCCTGCAGGACATCGAAACGTTTTCGATAGAAAAAATCTACAATCACAAAGCAGTAGTAGAAATTGAAAACGCCGGTTACAATGTGATGTACGAGCTGCTGGATCACTTCATTCTGTCTATTTTGAAAACAGCCGATGAAAGAAAGTCTTACGACAAAAAAGCCCTCAAACTCCTTCCTAAACAGTTTGTATATGATGGCGGATCGGACTATCAGAAAGTCCTTGGTGTCATTGATTTTGTTTCCGGGATGACCGATAATTTTGCGACTGATTTATACAGGAAAATTAAAGGAATCGATATTGGGATGACGATGTAATTGAGGTGAAAAGTGAAAGGTAGAAGGTAGGAGGTAAAAGGTAGAAGGTAAAAGATAAAAGAGTCAATAAATTTAAGTAATAAATATCAATTAGTTACCATCAACCATCAACCATCATTCACGCAATCAATTCACAACCGAAGACGTCGGCAAAATGTTTTTTGATTTTATTTTTCACTTCCTCCATATCGACTTCGCTTTCCAGTTCTCTCTTTAGTGAAGTCACTTGTTTATCGGTAATTCCGCAAGGAATAATGTACTCGAAGTAGCGCATATCGGTGTTGACATTCAGTGCAAAACCGTGAATGGTGACCCAGCGAGATGCCTTGACGCCCATTGCGCAGATTTTTCTGGCATAAGGTTTTCCCACGTCCAGCCAGACACCGGTTTCGCCACTGGAACGTTCACCTTTTAATCCGTATTCTGCAATTGTTCTTATGATGACTTCCTCCAGGTCGCGCATGTAACGGTGAATATCGGTATAGAAATTTTCCAGGTCCAATATCGGATAACCTACAATCTGACCAAAACCGTGATACGTAATATCGCCGCCACGATTGACTTTGACATACGTCGCATCAATTTCCTTCAACTTGGCTTCATTGGCCAGAAGGTTTTCTTCATGACCACTTTTACCTAAGGTGTAAACGTGAGGATGCTCCACAAAAAGCAGATAATTTTCTGTAGGTTTTTGCTCGTCGGGATTTTCACGGTTGTGGATTTTGATGTCCAGATTATTTGTGAGAAGCTCTTCCTGATAATCCCAGCTGGGCTGGTAATCTTTGGTTCCAAGGTCCTGAAACAGAACTTTTTTATTGATGATGGAATTCACGTCAGTTGAATTAGTGATACAAATTTACTTATAAAATTGCCAAACCACAAGCCACGAAAAAGCCACCCGAAAGTGGCTCCATATAAAGAATAAAAAGTGGATATGGTCTTATTTAACAATTAATTTTTTTGTTTCAGTCTGTCCGCCGTAATTGATTTTGACTAGATAAACGCCCGCTGAAACTTTATTGAGGTCTATTTCTTTGGCGGAAAATCCTGATTGATTACCGATGACGGTTTCATAAACTTTTTTTCCAGCCAAGTCGTAGACTTCCACGTTGCCGTTTTTTCCGGACGGTTCTTTGACGTCTAATAAAATGTTAACCTTTTTGTCTTCCTTCGTCGGGTTGGGATAGATTGCAAAACTTCCTTTTTTGCCAAAGTCTGCTACAGACAGTTCACTGGTGATATTTTTATACTTGAAAAACATATCGCCTGTAGAAGCGCCACCATTAGATGTAAAGTACAATCTGTAATAATTACTTCCTTCTTTGATGTAGTAAACCACGTTATCATAGACACCTGTAGTCGGTTTCCAGGAATGTCCGATGGTTGTCAGATTATTAGAGAACGCTGTAGAAGCTGGCGCTGCATAGGTAGATGCAGCCTGTGTTTCCTCTACTTTCGCTACTGATACGTTTGGCGATTGGATAACGCCGGAAAGCCGGTACATCATCTGTCCATTGTAAAAAGTCCAATATCGGGTAAACATCAAGTCCCAATTCGCTTTTGCAGGCTCCTGGTTTTCAACTTTTGCGCCCGATGCGAAAGAAAAATAGTTAAAGAATGCGTCATCCGTTCCGCTGGCAATTGTTCTGGTCTGTGTGGCTTCCCACGCGGTTCCGTTCCACTTGGCATATTTGAAGGTGTAGCCGCCGTAATATTCATTGATAAAGAATTTATAGTGATCACCATTCGGATATTCCAGTACAAAAACCACTTTTCCTAAAATTTTATGCGATACGAGATCATAAGAACCCCAGCCAAAATTGAATTGCGACGCAGGTAAGAGTGAAGCGTTTACGAAAGCACCGTCTTGCAACTTGTCTGTTTGATCAGGGTTGTAAAGAGGCTCGCCCCAATTGGCCTTATCGGCAACATTAACATTATCAAACCCGGAAGGTGTTGCAGAAACCTGGTAAACTTTGACATTGTTAGAATCATTGACTCGTTCCCCGAATTCCATTGTCGAATTTCTAAAGAATGCAATATCCCAGGTATTGGCCGGCTGAGAAACGATATTATTAGCTGAAAGATCAAAGAATACGCGGTTTTGGTATTGTGGTCCCATTGTCAGATTGACAGAGGTGTATCCCAAGTTATCGGTTTGGGACAATACGGTTTGATTGACTGACAATGCAAGAATACCAGCAAAGAATAGTTTTGTTTTCATAATGTTTGCTCTTGTTATTTTTATTTAGAATTATTCTACAAAACTATATAATTATTTTTAATTGTTCTAAATAAAGATATATATTTGTCGAAAATTATTTCCAATGAACAAAAAAATGATGAGTGTTTTAGGGTTTTTAGCAATGAATGTTGCACAAGCTCAGCAAGATTCTCTCAGCCAAAAAAATATTGAGGAAGTGGTGGTGACCGGACAGTACAATGCACAGTCAATCAATAAATCCATCTACAAAGTGGAGGTGATTAATGCAGATCAGATAAAAAATATGGCTGCAAACAATGTAGCCGAAGTTTTGAACTACAGTCTCAACATCATGGTAACGCCGGACACCAAATCCGGAAATTCTACGGCCAACATTCTAGGATTGGACGGTAATTATGTTAAGATTTTGATCGACAACATCCCGGTGGTAGGTGATACCGGTTTAGGAAGTAATATAGACCTTACCAAACTGGCTATCAATAATATCGAACGAATCGAAATCGTGCAGGGCAGTATGGGTGTGGAGTATGGTAATGGTGCGCTGGCTGGTGTGATCAATATTATTACTAAAAAATCTGCTTCCAGCAAATTAAATCTCCGTGCATCTGTGCAAGAGGAAACCGTTGGAGACAGCTATGACTTGAGAAAACGAGGAAAAGGCAGACATATACAGAATATCGCTTTAGGATTAAATCTAAATGAAAACTGGTTTGCTAATGTGAGTCTTAACCATAATGATTTTATGGGTTTTGAAGGTGCCCAAAAAGGCTATAAATACTTTGAACAAGATAATGGAAGAGGTTATGACTGGAATCCAAAAGAACAGTATGACACCAATGCGTTATTAAAATATTCGAAAGGAAATACATCCTTATTCTATAAAATTTCATATTTGAACGAAAAATTCAATTTTTATAATCCAGTAGTAGTCCGCAATCCGCTAAATGATGGTGAAGGTGGTGTGACTTATACAAGTATGGACCGAGAGTATAATACAGAACGGTGGATCCATCAATTTAATATCCAAACGCAACTGGGGAAAGTACGCTACTTGGGAGATTTTTCTTATCAAAGTCAGGATCGCCAATACCACGATTACACCTATGACATTCCACAAAGAACTGTGCAATCTGAACAAGAAAGCCAGTCTTATTACAATACAAAAGTCTTTTATTCCAGAGGAATGTTCAGTAATTTTTTGAATAATAAAACATTCGATTTTCAATTGGGATACGAACTGGATCATACCAATGGTTATGCTGCGCTTATCGCCCTGGAAGGTTTAGGTGATGATATTGTCAAAAGAAAGGTTTTTACTTACGCTAATTTTATCTCAGCAGAATGGAATATCAATGATCGTTTCACGATAAGACCTGGTGCAAGACTGACGGTAAGTAATCAATTTGATAATCAATTTAATTATTCCTTATCCACCAAATATAAAACTTCTGAAAACTCCAATATCCGCGGCGTTTTTGGTAGTGCGAACAGATATCCTACATACGAGGAACTTTTTATGTATTTTGTCAATACAAACCATGATGTACAGGGCAATCCAGACTTGGATCCGGAAACCGGTTTTTCTTTCAGTGCTTTCTGGGACCAGAATTTTACAACCGCTGACCATTGGAAGATAGCTTACAGCCTGAATGCTGTCTATCTGGATGTCAAAGACAGGATAGAATTGGTAAACATACAGCTTCCATCGACTTATAAATATCTTAACATCAATACTTACAGAAGCTTTCTCTTCTTAGCCAATTTGGACTTCAAAAAAGATCAATTTGCATTTGGAATGAGAGCCTCAATCAATGGTGTCTCAAGAGAAATGATGGATTTGGCGAAAAGTTCTCCAACAGATTTTAAATATAATCTCCAGGCAGGTGCGTCAATCACTTACAGACTTAAAGATCCAAAGACCCAGTTGGCATTGTACTACAAATATTCAGGAAAGGAAAGAATGTACATTTCCAACGGCACAGGCTACGATCTGGGCAAAATTGGAGATTTTCATATGATGGATTTTATCATCACACAGCCTTTTTGGAAAAACCGGCTGGACTTCTCTATAGGCGTCAAAAATATTTTCAATGTCACTTCTGTCAATAATTCCACGGTCAACTCTGTCGGTCACGAAACGCCAACTGGCGTTAGTAACCTTTTCTATGGAAGAAGTTATTTAACAAGATTAACGTATCAATTTTAAATCTCCAGTTATGAAATCAATTAAAATTTTATTCATTTTACTCGTCGCCATCGCCTTACAGTCCTGTTTGGCCGCAGATGAAGATCCGGTAAGTGTTCCGCCGATCACAGGAGAAACACTGAGTCCAGAATTGGGAGGAGCTAAGCAAAGCAATCAGGTTTGGGTTGACCTCTCTGAACCGCGATCTAAAAGTATGACCTCCAATTTGCGGACAGATTGGGATTTGGGTTTTTATTCAGGAGATGACTTTCGGGTAATAATCAATAGTTCCATTATAATGGCAGCAGGTAAAATTCCGAATGCCAACGATATAGATGCCGTTACGGAGGCTCAGGTGGCTTCTTTGCAAAACGAAGTGATGGTAGGAAGTTTTCTGGCATCTAATCTTCAGTATGTTGATAATCCGAACGGGATGTTTCTAACACAGACCACCGGAATTGAAGCTATTAAAGCCAATGATGCAGAGAATCCAATTTACTTGGTTAATATGGGCAGAGATATCTATAGTGGCATTATAACGCCAGGTTCAGCCATTGTGGGAGAAGATGCCAGAGGTTGGTACTTATTACAGATTACGAGAAGTAACAACGGCTATAGATTAAAATATAAAGATCTGAGTTCTGAAAAGGCTCATTCAGAATACATTCTCTCTAAAAATACAGATTATGCTCTGAATTTTTTCAGTTTGAAGAAGGGTAGGGAAGTGACTATTCAGCCAAAGAGAAAAGGCTGGGACATTGGTTTTACAGTTCTGACCAATGAAGTTTTTTATTCGCCGGGCGTTTCAGCCGGAAGTTATGTTTACGCTGATTTTGTCATCAGCAATATAACTGATGGAGTTGGAGCATATCAAGTTGATATTCCCTCAGGGATTAATACAGATCAATACTACAGCAATTTCAAGTCAAAAGATATTGAAGCGTCAAAATTCATTTTTAATGACCAAAGAGCTATTGGAGATCACTGGCGTACGGTTACTGGAAGTAATGGAGCACAGGTCTATGGTGATCGTTTTTATATCATTAAAGATGCAGAAGGTTTTTTCTTTAAACTAAGATTCAATAAAATGATGAATGATAAGGGGGAAAGAGGCTATCCGCAATTTGAGTACGAAATACTGTAGAAGAAGTCAACAACTAACAATTAAAAAAAATAAACAATGAAATCCCTAAAACTCGCTTTACTCTCAGCACTAGTCCTTTCAGCTATTTCCTGCAAAAAAGACGATTCTAAAATCACAAATTCTACATCCAATGAAACTGAAAATCCTGTTTCTAATCAAAGAATTGTCAGTCTCAGCGGCGGTGTAACCGAAATCGTTGCTGCTCAAGGCCACGAAAAAGAGATTGTCGGAACGGATGTTACCAGCACTTATCCGGAAACTTTGAAAGCGACGGCACAAGACCTCGGTAATGTTCGCTCGATGACTATTGAACCAATTATGAAACTCAACCCAACTTTGATTTTAGCTTCTGATAAAGATATCAATCCTGACCTGCTGGAGAAAATTAAAACTTCCGGAATTCAGACTGAGTTGTTCAAACAAGAATTTTCAATTGCCGGAACCAAAGTGTTGATTAACCAAGTTGCAAAAGCTTTGGGCAATACCAATCAGCAATCTATACTGGATAAAATTGATGCCGATGTCAGACAAATCCAGCCCATTGCTAAAAAACCAAAAGTACTTTTCATCTATGCCAGAGGCAATATGCTGATGGTGGCCGGGAAAAATACACCAATGGCAAGCATCATCGAGATTGCGGGCGGAGACAATGCAGTCAATGATTTCGAAGATTTCAAATCATTGACACCGGAAGCCGTAGTTCAGGCGAATCCGGATGTATTGCTGTTTTTTACCAGCGGATTACAAGGCAATGGCGGAGTGGAAGGCGCCTTAAAAATGCCCGGCGTTTCTCAAACCAATGCGGGGAAAAATAAGAGGGTGATTGCCATGGATGGTGGTTTGCTGTCATCGTTCGGGCCAAGAGTCGGTGCAGCGGCTCTGAGCCTTAACAAGTTATTACTAGAATCCAATCAATAATATATTTATCCACCAAATTCCAGATTTTGAAATCGAAAAGCCTAAGTTTTTATATCATTATCGGTTTGATATTTTTAATCACGATGATGATTGCCGCGCTCAATATTGGTGTTTATGATTTCGGGAAATCTTCAGCTTATAAGATTTTCTGGAGATATATTACTGGCGATGCATCATTATCGCTCAGCGAAAAATATGTCATTTGGGAAGTGCGGGCTTCCAGGATCGTGATGGCGGTTTTGATTGGAAGTATGTTGGCGGTTTCCGGAACTACGTTACAGGGAATGTTCAAAAATCCTCTGGCAACAGGCGATTTAATTGGCTTGACCTCCGGAGCTACACTTCTGGCGGCCATTGCCATTGTTTTAGGACATACATTTCAGAATTTTCTCCCGGAATGGATGCGTTTTTCTTTGGTCAGCATATCGGCATTTTTAGGCGCACTGTTGTCGATGATTTTGGTGTATCGAATTTCAACTTCCGGCGGAAAAACCAATGTTGTCATGATGTTACTGAGCGGTGTTGCTATCACAGCCATCGGTTTTGCGATAACAGGAATGCTGATTTACATCTCCAAAGATGACCAATTGAGAGATTTAACCTTTTGGAATTTAGGTAGCTTAGCATCAGCAACTTGGACAAAGAACGCCATTTTATTTGGTGTGTTATTGATGTCGTATTTCATAATATTACCAAAAGGAAAAGCTTTGAATGCCATGATGTTAGGCGAAAAAGATGCACAGCACTTGGGAATTCAAGTTGAAAAATTGAAGAAACAAATTGTTATACTTACAGCACTGATGGTAGGGACTTGCGTGGCATTTTCCGGGACCATTGGATTTGTCGGATTAATTGTACCTTATATTTTAAGGCTGCTGTTCCGTTCAGATTATCATTTTATATTACCGCTATCCGCGATTTGTGGAAGTATTCTGTTACTCTTTGCAGACACGCTCAGCAGAACCCTTGTTGCGCCGTCAGAATTACCAATCGGGATTTTAACAGCAGTGATGGGCGGACCGGTTTTCATAGCGATTTTATTAAAGTTCAAAAATAATTTAAGATGATAAAGGGACATCAAATCAATTATCAAAGTCAAAATGTCAGCATCTTAAAAGGTATTGATGTGCAGGTTGGTTACGGCGAATTTTTGGCAATCGTAGGTCCCAATGGCGCCGGAAAATCCAGTCTTCTGAATGTTTTAGCCAATGAAATCAAGACAGATCATCATCATCAAATTTATTTCAAAGAAAAAGTCCTTACCGATTGGACACTGGAAGATCTTTCAAAACATAAAGCCAAGTTTTCCCAGCACCATTCGCAGGATATTCCTTTGCTGGTAAAGGATGTTGTGATGATGGGTCGTTATCCTTATTTCCATTCTCAGCCGCATTTTCAGGATTATAAATCCACTGAGAAAGCGATGAAGAAGACAGACGTTTTGCAATTTCAAAACCGGGAGTATAATTCGCTTTCCGGTGGTGAAAAACAGCGTGTGCACCTGGCGAGAGTTCTGGCGCAGCTTGATAATGATATCGCACATCGGTTGTTATTTTTGGACGAACCGCTTAATAATCTGGATGTAAGGCATCAATACAAAACTTTAGAACTCATAAAAAATTGGACGAGAATAAATAATACAGCAATTGTCGTCTTGCATGACCTGAATTTGGCGGCACGTTTTGCAGACAAAATTCTGCTGATGAAGAGCGGAAAAGTATTGGCTCATGGTTCTCCGGATGAGGTTTTTACTCAGGAAACGATTAGCAAAGCCTATCAATTTCCCTGCACCATTTGCAGGCATCCCATCAATCTGGAACCAATGATTGTATTTGGCTGAGATTGGGCAGCAATTTCCGCCCTCCGCTATTATCTTTTGCTCGGCATAGCCTCTCGCAAAAGGATAACCGCTCAGGTCGGGCTGAGGGTTTGGTTGACATACAACGGATCAGGAAAAATTAAATTAACATAGAAATAAACATAAAAAATAATATTATGAATACAACTACAATCAACTTAAAAGAACAGTGGGAAGCTTTGAAAGCGGACAATCCACATCTTAGAATAAGAAATGCAGCAGAACAGTTAGGCGTGAGCGAAGCCGAACTGCTGGCCACCAACGTCGGTCATGGCGTCACAGTTTTGAAAGAGGATTTTGCAGCGCTTCTGCAGGAGGTAGAAAAACTTGGAAAAGTGATGGCGCTCACACGCAATGACGAGTGCGTCCACGAACGGAAAGGTGTATATTTGAATCCCGATTTCAGCAATCCGCATGGACAGGTTTTTGTGAGCGAAGACATTGATCTGAGAATCTTTATCAACTCATGGAAATTTGGATATTCCGTGGTAGAAGGTGATAAAAAAAGCTTCCAGTTTTTTGGGAAAGATGGATTGGCGCTTCACAAAATCTATCTGACCAAGGACAGCAACGAAGCAGAATTCGAAGCGTTGACAGAAAAATACAAAGCTCCTGAACAATCCTCAGAAATCGAAACGGAATCCATCGCTTCTAAATCAGCAGAAAAACCAGATTCTGAAATCGATGTGACCGGTTTCCAACAGGCTTGGAAAGATTTGAAAGACACGCATGATTTTTTTATGATGCTGAGAAAATTTGGAGTGAGCAGAACGCAGGCTCTGAGATTGGCGCCGGAAGGTTTTGCTTATAAAATTGATAATTCCAAAGTGATCAATGTTTTGGAAGATGCGTCGGAAAAACAATTGCCGATCATGATTTTTGTAGGAAATCGCGGAATAATTCAAATTCACACGGGTGAAGTGAAAAAGACACTTTGGCATCAACAATGGTTCAATGTGATGGATCCGGATTTCAATCTTCACCTTGATACAACCAAAATCGCAGAAACCTGGATAACGAAAAAGCCTACCGACGATGGCGAAGTGACTTCGGTGGAAGTATTCAATAAAAACGGAGATTTTATCGTTCAGTTTTTTGGAAAGAGAAAACCAGGAAATCCTGAATTGCAAGAATGGAAAGACCTTGTTGCGAATTTGTAAATTAAAATATTCTTTAGAAAAGTATCATCGATGATCAAGATGTTTATTTTAACTATTTATTTATGAGTAAATTATTAATTTTTGTAGGTTTGATTTTTATGATTTCTTTGGATGCGCAGCATTTTGATGCTTTCCGTTTTTACAACAAAAACTCCAAGGAAGTTTCCGCGATTACGCTGGTCAAAGAATTGTCTGCTTACGATGTGGTTTTGATCGGCGAGCATCATGATAATTCCATTAATCACTGGCTGGAAAAGAGGATTACGGAAGCCATCTATGAGAAGAAAAACGGACAGATCATCTTAGGAGCAGAAATGTTTGAGCGGGATAATCAGAAAGCCCTGAACGGTTATTTGGCAGGAAAAATTGATGCTAAAAATCTTAAAGATTCGGTGCGGCTCTGGAATAATTATGAGACGGACTACAGGCCATTGGTTGACTTTGCCAAAGACAAGACACTCAAATTCATCGCCACAAATGTGCCCAGAAAATACGCCTCTCAGACTTCGAAACAAGGCATCAAAAGTTTGGAAGAATTACCAGAATCGGAAAAGAAATTTATTGCCAAATTGCCAATAGAAGTCACTTTGGAAACGCCCGGCTACAAAGAAATGAAATCGTTGATGGGCGACCACATTGATGAACTAAAACTAATGAATTTCATCTCTGCACAAGCCATAAAAGATGCAACAATGGCAGAATCGATTTTAGAACATCTGCAGACTGGAAAAACTTTCATCCATTATAATGGTGATTATCACAGCAAGCAGTACGGTGGGATCTATTGGTACCTCAAAAAGAAAAAACCGGAACTGAAAATTGCCGTCATCTCCGTTTTCGAAGCAGACAAGAAGGATCTGAAATTGCCATCCAAAGATTTTGTTCCGACTGAGTTCAATCTCGTGATTGCAGGTGATATGACCAAAACTTACTAAAAATAAAACGCTAAGATTCATCATCTTAGCGTTTTTCATTATTCTTTAATCAGCTTTTCAATGGTTTGCCCATTCTCAGTTTTAATTTTCAGGAGATAAGTGCCTTTTGTTAAATTTGAAATATTGAACACGCTGGTAGTTTCAGTCTTTACAAGTCTTCCAAGCGCATCATAAATCTGGATTTCCTTCAGCTTGTCTTCTGTTTTAATCTGGACTTGGTCTCTAGCAGGATTCGGAAAGATTTGGGTTCGCTGTTTTTGAATATCACTCGCAGCCAACGTTGCTTCATAAACTTTATAAAGATTCAGAATCCCGAAACCCATTTGGTCCGAAGGATTGGGGTAAAGCGATGCATTTTGTCTCAGGCGGTTACGGACTTCATCTCTCGGCATATTCTGTGGCAAGGCCTGTAGCAGGCAGGCAATACCTCCTGTGGCAACAGGATTCGCAAGTGATGTGCCGCTGTGCTGCTCCACCTGGCCGTTGTAAACGGTGTAGGTTTCTGTTCCTCGTGCTGCGGCGTCCGGCTTGATGACACCTGCAGAATTCGGTCCATATGAAGAAAAGGATGAACTGCTGCCCTGCGCGGTCACGGCACCAATGCTGAACACTTTGGCATTGTCTGCCGGCGTTATGATGTAATGCCAAGGGTCATTGCCCTCGTTTCCGGCAGCGAAGGTTACAAAAATACCCTTTTCCGTAGCAAGCTGCGCACCTCTGGCAATGAAAGATGTGATGCCGTTCATATCCTGATAGGTGTAATCATAGCGGCTGTCATCAAACTCATAATAGCCTAATGAGGTCGAAATCAGGTCTACGCCTTTTCTGTCCGCTTCTTCTGCGGCCTCAATCCAGTAGAGTTGCTCTTCCGGGATCTCGTTGTAGGCATCTTCGGAGGCGTAAAGATAAAAATCTGCATCGGGTGCAGTTCCCACGAACTGATTATCCAGATAGCCACCGATGGTTCCCAGGCACACCGTCCCGTGTGTGTTCAGGTTAGTATTGTAGATGTCATTATTTTTGCTGATGAAATTATAGCCGCCTTTGATCTTGCCGTTATCGCGAAGTCTTTTAAAGGCATTTCCCGTATTCACGGTTGGAAAGCCGGTGTCAATAATTGCAATGGTCATTCCCGCACCGGTAAATCCTGCAACATGCAGTGCTCTCGCATTGATCTGGTTGATCTGGCTGAGCCCGCCGCCATAGTTGAAATTGGTCAGCGCATTGCGGTTGCTGCTTTCCTTAAACTTCTGAATTTTTTCTTTTCGCAGGCCGCCGTTTGGATTCCGGACAAAACTTTCCACATGATCCACATAGCTTTGCTGGGATAACTGGGCAATCTGTGCTGCTGTGGCATCTACTGCGACACCGTTCAGCCATTTGGAATAATCCGTAACGCTGAAACCCAAATTTTTCACATTCTGGATGTATGATTGCTCAATCGGTGCGTCCTGATCCGTAAGCGGGATTCCCAGTTTTGCACGGCGGTCCAGAGATTTTTGGCTCAACTCACTGAGCGGGTTGGCATAGAAACTTGTTTTATTGGGTTTGTCCTTGAAAAACACAAAAACCAGCTCTGTCTGTGCAAAGGCTGTAAGCGATACACTAACCGATAAGATTGTAAAGATTTTTCTCACGTTATAGGGATTTAGATTTTTTTAAACTGATAAATAAACGTAAATTTACAAAATAAAGTTTCACAAGCTATTCTGCCTTTCAAGATAAATTGGGCGGAGCTGCGAAATCTTTAAAAATTAAAAAATTTGCTTATGAAAAAGATCCAAATGGTTGATTTACAAAGCCAGTATTATAAAATTAAAAGTGATGTCGACAATGCTGTTCTCAATGTGATGGACTCGGCAGCTTTTATCAATGGTCCGGAAGTTAAATCATTCCAGTCTGATCTGGAAACTTATTTGGATGTAAAACATGTCATTCCTTGCGGCAATGGTACCGACGCACTTCAGATTGCACTGATGGCTCTGGACCTGAAAGAAGGCGATGAGATCATAACTGCAGATTTTACCTTTGCAGCTACAGTAGAGGTGATTCATCTGCTGAAGTTAAAATCGGTTCTCGTGGATGTGGATTATGATACCTTCACGATCAGCAGCGAAGCAATCAAGAAAGCCATCACGCCCAGAACCAAAGCAATAATTCCGGTTCATATCTTCGGACAGTGCGCCAATATGGAAGAAATTCTGAAAATCGCCAAAGAGCACAACCTTTATGTTGTTGAAGATAATGCTCAGGCTATTGGCTCGGAATTCACATTTTCGGACGGAACTGTTAAAAAATCCGGAACTATGGGAACCATCGGGACTACCTCATTTTTTCCTTCGAAGAATTTGGGTTGCTATGGCGATGGAGGTGCCATATTCACGAATGACGATGACCTGGCGCACAGGCTGAGAGGCATTGTGAATCATGGGATGTACGAGCGGTATTACCATGATGAAGTGGGCGTCAATTCCCGTTTGGACAGCATTCAGGCAGCGATTCTGAGAAAGAAATTGCCCAATCTGGATGCCTATAATGAGGCGCGCAGAAAGGCCGCCGACTATTATGACGAAGCCTTCGCAGGACATGAACATATCCTGACACCGAAGAGAGCCGACTATTCTACGCACGTATTCCATCAATATACATTGAGAATCACCAACGGCAAGCGCAATGAACTGCAGCAATTTCTGACTGAAAAAGAAATCCCGGCGATGATCTACTATCCTGTGGCACTGAGAAAACAAAAAGCCTATTTCCAGGAAAGCAATCCCGCAGATTTCATCAATACAGATAAGTTATTAGACCAAGTTATCTCCCTTCCGATGCATACAGAATTGGACGAGGAACAGTTGAAGTATATTACAGATTCTGTTTTAGAGTTTTTTGAGAAACATTAATGCAAGAAAATAGATTATTCAAATATAAGTTTACTTATTTTTTTTCAATCTCATTTATTCTCGGTTGGGTTATATTTTTTGGATATAATATTTTTAATATTTATATACAAGGATACGGGTTACAGAAAAAATATTTTATTTATAGAGTACCAATTTTTATTCTGTACTTTTCAATTTTTCCTTTATTAAATATTACTTTAGTATATATTTTCAGAGAATGTAGAAAGTTTTTTCTTTATTTGAATATTTCAACAGTTTTAATAATTATTTTTAATTTAATATTCTTTTATGTGGGAGTTCAGACCAGTACAAATAACTTTGTTTATTCAATATCCTTTATGTTTATGAATCTCTTGTTTGTTATTGGACCAGTACTATTTATCAATTATTTTAGACAAAAAAATATCAGTAATGAAATTGATAAAATTGGAATTTCAGAATAAAATCATTTATAATTCATCATTAATAATTTATAATTAAACTAATGTCCATACTTGTAACAGGCGGTCTCGGCTACATCGGTTCTCATACAGTGGTTGAACTCATCAACAATAATTTTGATGTCATCATTGTGGATGACTTATCTAATTCAGAAAAATTCATCCTAGATAATATAGAGGAGATCACAGGCAAAAGACCTATTTTCTATCCTTTTGATTTGAGGAGAAAAGAGTTGCTGACGCAGGTTTTTGATGCGCATCATATCGAAGGTTGTATCAATTTCGCGGCGTCCAAAGCAGTGGGAGAGAGTATGACGGAACCGTTGAAATATTACGAAAACAATTTATTTTCCTTGATCAATGTACTTCAGGAATTCAGGGAAAGGAATATTTCCAATTTCATCTTCAGCTCTTCCTGCACCGTTTATGGTCAGGCAGATGAGATGCCGATCGATGAAAACACACCGCTCAAGGAAGCCGAATCATCCTACGGGAAAACCAAGCAGATGGGCGAGGATATTCTGAAAGATTTCTCCAGAGCGTATCAGAAAAGAGTGACCTTGTTAAGGTATTTCAACCCAATTGGTGCGCATCCGACTGCTTTGTTGGGCGAACTGCCTGCCGGGATTCCGAACAATCTGGTGCCTTATGTGACACAAACTGCGGCGGGAATCCGTGAGAAACTGAGCGTCTGGGGCGATGATTATCCCACCGAGGACGGCACCGCTATCCGCGATTATATCTATGTGGTAGATCTGGCCAAAGCCCACGTTGCGGCACTGAAAAAACTGATGCATTCCAACGAAGAAACGGTTCTGGATATTTACAATCTCGGTACCGGAAAAGGATCTTCCGTATTAGAAGTTGTAAAAGCTTTTGAATTGGCCAATGGAGTTCCCGTTCCGTACCAGATTTGCCCAAGAAGAGAAGGCGATATCACTGTAGCTTATGCCAATGCCGATAAAGCGGAGCGAGAGCTGGGCTGGAAATCTGAAACCACACTGGAAGAAGCCCTGAAAACCACATGGGAATGGCAGAAATACCTGAAAGACCGCAATAATTAATCTGATTAATAACTAAGTCCAACTCATTTGCAAGTTGGACTTCTTTTTTGGTTTATTTTTTGAAAAACTCCATCAGGTCCAGGTAATTTTTCTGATTGACACCGTGTCCGCTCATATATTCCCGGAAAGAAAAATATGCGCTGAGGTCATAAAGCAGTTCCGCAGCCCTCCTGCCCCAGTCGATCGGGATTACCGTGTCTTCCATACCATGGGAAATGAAGAAGCGCAGGTTCTCATATTGCTTTTTGTCCTTTACCAGGTTTCTCAGCAGCTTTTCCTCCGGATAGGAACTCAGGCAGGCGATTTTTGAAAAAAGGCTTGGATACTGGAGTGCCAGCGCATAGACAATCATGCCGCCCTGGCTGAAGCCGCAGAGATGCGTCGGGTTATTGATCAGACCATAGCGATTGGTCACAGCCATAATATTTTCCATGACCAGTTTTACGGCATCATTCCCTTCATTCTCGTCAATAAAATTTTCGGCGCTGTTGAAATCGATGTCAAACCAGGCATAGCCGCCATAATTAGAATTTTTTGGCGCGCGGAAACTCACCACCAGCCAGTCTTCCGGCAAAGTCGGCACGAAGTTGAAAAGATCTTCTTCATTGCTTCCATAGCCGTGGAGCAGAAACAGAACAGGTGTTTCCGCAGTAATATTTTGAGGTTCTCTTACGAGGTATTGTAATTCCATAAGACAAAGATAGAGAAGATGCTTGTCCCAGCCAATTCTTAAAGTCAAAACCAATCCTCATCGGAAAAAGATTGTGCGGGAAAATTAAGTTCAACGTTGTGCAGAATCAAAAACAATATTCTTGAATTGTGATATTATAATCGTCCAACTGAAAAAAAATATCCGCTAAAAAATGTATTTTTACAGCACTAAAATTTCTAAAATGGACAAAATACCTAGTGTAGACCTGCGTGATTTCCTTTCGGACAACCCGGAACGCAAACAGAAATTTGTAAATGAAATCGGAAAAGCTTACGAAGAAATTGGTTTTGTAGCCCTGAAAGGCCACTTTTTGGATGACCAATTGGTAGATGAACTCTATGGCGAGGTCAAGAATTTCTTCGATCTGCCTACAGAAACCAAACTGAAATACGAGATTCCCGGCATTGGTGGTCAGCGTGGCTACGTCGGATTCGGGAAAGAGACGGCCAAAGGTTTCAAAAAAGGCGATCTGAAAGAATTCTGGCACTTTGGCCAGTATGTTTCGGAAGATTCCAAATATAAGGAAGTGTATCCGGACAATGTCATGGTGGAAGAACTTCCGAAGTTTAATGAAGTGGGGAAGGAGGCTTACCAGATGCTGGAAAAAACCGGCAAATACGTGTTGAGAGCTTTGGCACTGTACCTTGGTCTGGACGAGTTTTATTTTGATGATAAAATCTCGGAAGGCAATTCCATTTTGCGTCCAATTCACTATCCGCCGATTACCGAAGAACCGCAGGATGCCGTGCGTGCTGCAGCACACGGCGATATCAACTTGATTACATTGTTAATGGGTTCTCAGGGTAAAGGACTTCAGGTTCAGAACCACAAAGGCGAGTGGATGGATGCCATTGCAGAACCGGATGAGTTGATGATCAATGTGGGCGATATGCTGTCCAGACACACCAACAATAAGTTAAAATCTACCATTCACCGTGTGGTGAATCCGCCGAGAGAACTTTGGGGCACTTCCCGATATTCGATTCCGTTCTTTATGCATCCCATCAGCGAAATGTCCCTGAATGCGCTGGATAATTGTGTGGACGAGAATCATCCGAAACTCTACCCAGATACCACTGCTGGAGAATTCCTCCGTGAGAGACTGATCGAATTGGGATTGATTAAAATCTAAAATTTGATCATTAAAAAAAATACCGTTGAGATAGCCTCAGCGGTATTTTTTTTATGTAAAGTGGATGACTTCTCAAATATCTTTTTTAACAACAGCCACAGGATTTAACTTTATTAATTTCATCTTGTCCAGAACAATCATGATACAATAAGTGACATCTATCTCATGCCATCTCACGCCGCCGAAATTGGCTCTTCCGCCGTGTTTGTGATGGTTGTTATGGTAAGCTTCGCCCATCATCAGCCAATCAAATCTCAGTAGATTTTTGGAAGTGTCAGAAACTTTGAAATTCACATATCCGTAAATGTGACCAAACCAGTTGATGATCACACCATGAATTGGTGCCATCATGTAAGCTACAGGCAATAGCAGCCATTGCCACCACGCAGTTGCAAAAAAGTAGAAAAACACAGTGTACAAAATTGCCCAGCCAATTCTGGATGCCCAGGAGCTTGCAAACTTGTCAAAGCCTTTCCATTGCGGGACATTCTTGGTAAAACGATCTTCAATTTTAGCTTTTTGATCATTGATTTGCTGATAGATTTTCTTGGTGCGCCACATCATGGCGAAAAGATTAGCATCGTATTTCGGCGAATGCGGATCTTTCTCCGTATCTGCATACGCATGGTGCAGCCGGTGCATCACGCCGTAGCCATAGGCAGAGAGGTAATTGGAACCTTGCGTGATCCACGTCAATACATAGCACAGTTTCTCTCCAAACTTGGACATTTTGAAGGTCTGATGCGCTGCATAACGGTGGAGAAAAAAAGTCTGAAAAAATAATCCGGAGTACCAGAGTATGATGATAAATATAATAATTGTCATTAAAATGAATATGTAATTTGTTGAGGATTTAAACGCCTTTTACGATGAAATAATTTTTCTTTCCTTTCTGAAGAAGCAGAAATTTTCCGTCGATCAGGTCGCTTTCTGAAACTGTGAAATCTTCTCCAACTTTAGTTTTGTTGACGGAGATCGCATTACCGGCAAGTTCCCTTTTCGCTTCGCCTTTGGATTTCAGGAAGCCGGATTTTTCGGAGATAAGGTCCACAATGTTGCTTCCCAGTAAGTCAGATTTCGCAAGTTCTTTCTGAGGAACACCATCGAAGATTTCGAGGAAAGTTTCTTCGTTCAGATTTTCGAAATCTTCTGCAGTAGATTTGCCGAAGAGTATTTTTGTAGCATTAAGAGCCGTTTCGTATTCCTTTTCCTTGGTTACGATCCTGAAAATCTGGTCCGGACCGTCATAAACGCCGCGTCTTTCGCCACTTTGAGTTTTGTCCAAAGTAGAAACGTTGATACCGGAAACGAGATTTTGCCAATCTTTAGCATTGATTTTTTTGCTGACATTTGGAAATTCCTGCGTTCTGCCACCTCTCGCAACAGATTCCAAAGAATCCGGAGTTGCTGTGATGGAAGTAGATCCGCCACGTCCAAAAGTGTGCGTGTAGGAAACCGATTTAATCGCCGAAGTAGTCTGTGCTGTGGTGGTACAACTCAGCAGGAACAAAGAAATTGCGGATAATATGAATCCAATTTTAAGTATTTTCATCAGTTCAAAATTTAATTATGCAAACGCTGTATTGTATTTCGCAATCGCATCTTTCAGAATCTCGACGCTTCTTCTAATGTCATTTTGATTCAGAACATATGCGATTCTGACCTGTTTTTTTCCCAATTCCGGATTGCTGTAGAAGCCACCCATTGGCGCTACCATCACCGTTTCGCTTTTGTTGGAATAACTTTCCAACAGCCATTGTGCGAATTTTTCGGTATCGTCTACCGGCAATTCTACACCGCAATAAAAAGCACCTTTCGGTTTTGGACAGATCACTCCCGGGATTTCATTCAATAAGCTTACCAAAAGATTTCTCCGCTCTGTATATTCTTCTCTCACTTTGGCAATATATTCCGCATCGTTCTTGTGGGCGGCAGTGGCGGCAATTTGACCTAACAAAACAGGACTCAATCTGGCTTGGGCAAATAGAATTGCCGCATCGTGGATTTTTTTGGAACGCGTGATGAGACATCCGATTCTTGCGCCACACATCGAGTATCTTTTAGATTCTGAATCAATAACAATCACATTGTCGGCAACTTCCGGAAATTCGAACATCGAGATTTGTTGCTCTCCGTCGTAAACATATTCTCTGTAAACTTCGTCAGAAATGATTACCACATCGTGTTTTTTCGCGATGTCAGCCAGTTGCTGAAGTTCCTCTCTGGAATACAGATAGCCGGTTGGATTTCCGGGATTACAAATCACAATCGCTCTCGTTTTATCCGTAATTCTTTTCTCGAATTCTTCAATTGAAGGCAGTGCAAATCCTGTGTCGATGGTCGAAGGAACCGCAATAATATTGATATTGAAAGTTCCGGCAAATCCATTATAATTCGCGTAATAAGGTTCCGGGATAATGATCTCATCGCCATCATCACACAAGGTGGAAATCGCGAAATTCAAAGCTTCGGAACCGCCGTTGGTCACGATGAAATTATCTGTCGTAAGATCTGTAAAACCTAAAGAATGGTAATAATCTCTGAGTGCAATTCTGTAGTCCAGATTTCCTTCTGACAGCGCATATTCCAAAACTTTTAAGTCTATGTTTTTTACAGCATCCAGAGCCGTTTGTGGCGTTTCGATGTCCGGCTGACCAATATTGAGGTGGTAGACTTTGATTCCTTTCTGTTTTGCAGCGGTGGCAAATGGGACTAATTTTCTGACAGGGGATGCAGGCATATGCTGCGCTCGTTGCGATATTTTCGGCATTATTTTTAAACTTTGAAGTACAAAAATAAGCTTTAATTTTCAACAAAAAAATTAGTATTTTTGATTTAAAATAAATTCGCCAATGCAGATTTTTGCTGATTCCATAGAGGCCTACATTTCTCAGATTCCGGAGGATAGACAGGACGCCTTCCGAAAACTCCTCGAAACTGTGAACGGAAACCTTCCGGAAGGTTTTGAGCCGATCATTCAATACGGAATGGTGACCTGGGTGGTTCCAATGAAAACCTATCCTCCGGGCTATCATTGTGCCAAGGATACGCCGCTGCCGTTTATCAGTGTGGCTTCGCAGAAGAATTTTGTCGCGTTCTATCATATGGGAATTTATGCAGATGCCGAACTTTTAGACTGGTTTGTTTTGGAATTTCCCAAGCATTCCAAAAAAAAGCTGGATATGGGAAAATCCTGTATCCGATTCAAAAAAATGGATGATATTACCTATGATCTGCTGGGTGAGCTTTGCCAGAAAATTACTGTAGATGAGTGGATTGCTTCCTATGAGAAAAATTTTAAAAAGTAATTTTCTTTCCTGTATTTTTGCGCTGTTTTTTTTGATCAGTTGCAAAACGTACAATACCTCTATTTTGGAAAACGGCGATTTACTTTTCGTGCCTTCTGTAGATTCTGGATTGTCTGGTGCCATCAATAACGTGACACAGACAGAGAAGAAAACGTCTTACGATCATATTGGCATCGTGAAAAAAGAGGATCATCACATTTATGTTTTGCACGCTGCGCCGAAAGGTGGTTCTCAAAAGCAGAAACTAGATTCTTTCCTGAAAGATCAAACCAAATCCGGACCGAAAATTGATGTCTACAGATTGAAGCCTGAGTTTCGATCGGCTGTCCCAAATGCTGTTACCAAAGCTGAAACATTGCTGGGAAGACCTTATAATTTCAATTATATTCTGGATGAAAAATCCTACTACTGTTCCGATTTTGTAGAAAGAGCGTTTCGGGATCATCAGATTTTTCATTTAGAACCAATGACTTTCATAGACCCAAAAACCAAAGAGACCAATGTCTTTTGGGAAAAGTTTTACAAGGACAAAAAACTGAAAGTCCCGGAAGGCGAGCCGGGCTGCAACCCCAATGGATTGGCAAATTCCAATAAAATTGATAAAATAGGAGAATTGTAATCCTATTTTTTTTTGAAATTTAATTCCTACTTATTTGGTGGGAATTAAATAATTTATATATTTGTATCAGAATTAAATGATAAGCATATTCCCTCATATCATAATGTGTCACGCCAAGTAATCGTTTGGTAGGAGAGAGTGTGTGAAAGCTTCGCCTTACCAGGTGAAGCTTTTTTTTAATTTTTAAATTCAGAAACTATGGAAAAAACTAAAGCTAAGAACCTTTATGTTGATGAAAACGTAATCTCAATCGTAGCTTATCAGATTGTGCTTCTCGCGATTTTCGGACTTCATTTTCAGCAGCAGTGGCTGCTGTATTTTGTAGTTCTGGATTTTCTTATCCGAGCTACGGGAGTTGTTATGTCGCCGCTTTTTTTTGTAGCAAAGAAAGTCAGTGCCTATTTACATTTCGAGAAAAAACTGGTTTTTGCAGGACCCAAAAGATTTGCAGCCTCACTGGGACTGATACTATCTTTGCTGATTGCCATCTATTTTGATTCGCAGGCTGGCATCTACCTCGGTATTTTTCTCATCGTGCTGGCTTCTGTGGAAAGCGTATTCCGCATCTGTTTAGGGTGCTACATTTATAACTACTTTGTTATTCCGATTCTGCGAAATGTTAAACTTCCAAAAAAATAAAAATATGATTTATCCCAACGAAAAGAGCGTGCAACCGTTCTTCCCCAATGCTGAAAAAGATATTATTCTGGAAGTCCATATGAATGGCAAAATCCGTTTTGATATTTTGCTTAATACCATTTACAGCCAGTTCGGAATTGCTTATAAAATCATTAATGCCGATCTGGAGTACATCAACGGTAATAATTTCGGAAACATCCAGCTCAAGCTGAGAGTTGATGAAGCCTCCCTGGAATATCTGGACAATTATCTCAAAAAATATAAGTTGGTCAACAGCCAGATTGACGTGACAAAAAAAAAGGAAGCTTCTTAAAGAGCTTCCTTTTATTTTATATCAAATTTGATTTTAGCCATCAACAGACAACTAAAAACCATCAACCAAATTTAAATTCTTCGGATATCCGCACCAATCGCTCTCAATCTTTCATCGATATTTTCATAGCCACGATCGATCTGTTCGATGTTTTGAATCACGGATTTTCCTTCGGCTGACAATGCAGCGATCAGCAAAGCATTACCAGCACGGATGTCCGGTGACACCATCGTGGTTCCTCGCAGTGGCGTTTCCTGATTGAGACCTATAACTGTTGCTCTGTGTGGGTCGCACAGGATGATCTGTGCACCCATGTCGATCAGTTTGTCTACAAAGAACAGTCGGCTTTCAAACATTTTCTGATGAATCAAAACAGAACCTTTTGCCTGAGTGGCGACGACTAAAATAATCGACAACAAATCTGGTGTGAAACCCGGCCAAGGCGCATCAGAAACCGTGAGGATAGAACCGTCGATAAACTTTTGGACTTTATAATGATCCTGAGAAGGGATATAAATATCGTCTCCTCTCTGTTCAAGCTCGATGCCTAGCTTTCTGAAAGTGTTCGGAATAACACCCAACTGGTTCCAGTTCACATTTTTGATGGTGATTTCTGATTTGGTCATTGCTGCCAATCCAATCCAGGAGCCAATTTCTACCATATCCGGCAGCATGGTGTGCTCTGTTCCGTGTAGTTTCTCTACACCATCGATGGTTAAAAGATTGGAGCCGATTCCGGTAATGTTGGCGCCCATGCGATTCAGCATTTTGCAGAGTTGCTGAAGGTATGGTTCACAGGCAGCATTGTAAATTCTGGTTTTTCCTTTGGCTAAAACAGCGGCCATTACAATATTGGCTGTTCCGGTTACAGAAGCTTCTTCCAGCAAAATAAATTTCCCGGTCAATTCTTTAGCTTTCAGAGAATAATATTGGTCTTCTTCATCAAAACTGAACTCCGCACCCAATTCCACAAAACCCTGGAAGTGTGTGTCAAGACGTCTTCGGCCTATCTTGTCACCGCCCGGCGTCGGCATGTAAGCCTCACCAAAACGCGCGAGCATCGGGCCAAGAATCATCACTGAGCCTCTCAGTTTAGCGCCGTCTTTTTTAAACTCATTGGATTTGATATAATCGAAATTAACTTCATCAGATTTGAAAGTATAATCACCTTTACCATTTTTAGTGACCTTAACATTGAAATCCTGAAGAATCTCAATCAGTTTATTCACATCTTTAATATCGGGAATATTGGTAATCCGCACTTCATCCTCGGTCAGCAATACCGCACAGAGAATTTGCAAAGCTTCATTCTTCGCGCCCTGTGGTGTAATCTCACCGCTTAATCTCTTTCCTCCTCTTATTTCGAAAGCTCCGCTCATTATCTTCTCTTGTTTTTATGGTTTTGGAAGTTGTTTTTTCTTCTGTTGTTATTATTGTTATTATTGTTTTGATTCTTGCCGTTATTTTGGTTCTGGTTTTTGTTTCTATTATTAGCATAATAGATTTTGCTTTTGTCCAGAGAATCCAGTCCTGTAAGGTCCAGCTGATGATTGGATAAATCTTTCAGGTGGCGGAAGATGACGTCATCGCTCACATGTTCCTTATTGTAAACATTGTAAGACTTCTTCATATTGTTCGCAATTACCTGAATAAGAGCGTCCTTCTCATCACCTTCATCCAATTTTATTGCCATTTCAATGAGCTGGAGAATACTTTTGCCATAGAATTTATAATCGTTGTCAAATGACGGATAGTCCATTTTCCGCGGACGCTCTGCCAGTTCTTCTCTGGTGACAATGGTGTAGGGCGAATCGACATCCAGGTCATAATCTGCAAGGATGAAAAGATGATCCCAAAGTTTATGTTTGTAATTTTCCTCGTCGCGAAGATGTGGGTTACGCTGACCCATGAATTCTACAATTGCCAGAGCCATCTCGTTGCGTTCTTCCTTGGTCGGAAGGCTTTTGCAATGCTCCACCAGCTGCTGTATGTGGCGCCCATACTCGGGCATTATAAGCTGTGTTCTGTCGGTATTATATTCCATAATGGTGCAAATATAAAACATTTAACGGTCAAACTTCTACGTCAAAAATCCGGCACTGCTTATTTCTGACAAAATTATTAATTCAGAAATTTTTTTCTCTGCTGTTCATTGGGGAGAAAACATTGGTTGGCAGCCAGTTTTTTACGATTTCTGGAAATCAGATTGTAGAACCTGTTACCAATAAAATCAGGAATAATTTTACCTATGGATGCCAGGGAATAGATGCCACCCAATTCACCTGCAATTTTGAGAATTGCCTGGTATTTGGTGAGGTAAAAACTCTGCGGCTTCCAGAGATAAAGTGTATCGAAAACTTGGTTGGGAAGCTGGCGGTCATTGAGAAATTTTTGACCGAACTCTGACTGAAGGGATGAAAATAGAAATTTATTCTTCTTATCACGTTCCAGAATCCACTGCACCCAATGGTTGCAAAATCCGCACTCTCCGTCATAAAATACGATGAATTTATCTTTAAAACTGGTTGATAATTCCGTTGTCATAAGGTACTTTGGTTTTCGATGTCTTTCTGAATGCTTCTGAAATAGCTGGACAATTCTTTTCTCTGTTCGTCGCTGAGTTTGGCTTCCGGATGAGCAATCAGGTAGCTTTCCAGAGGCATTTCTTTGCTGTCCAGCATTTCGGTGACTTCATCCAGTTTGTGCGCCTGCCGTTTCTTTTCGTATGTGGCAAAGGTAGAAAAATTCAGAACCTTCCGGCCTTCATCAATATGATTTTTGAGAAACCATCCGAACGGCTGAATACTGCTGTAGAAAGGATATTTGGATTCATTGGAATGACAGTCGTAACACGAATTCCGGATGAGCTTGGCCATCGGCTCCGGCGTATTCTTGATTTGCAGAAAGTCCATGCCTTCATTCACCGGAGGATTATTTTTGTCAATAGGAAAAAACTGGATCATGATAAAGGCCACCAGCAAAATGATAAGGATTTTTTTCATAGTTTGATTTTAAAACTAAAATTACAAAAACCTTTCCAACTTCATCATTACCAGCAGATTGTTATAAGTTGGTTTGTGAAGAATCATTTAGATATCTTATTGATCGGCTGAATCGTGTGTTCTTGCTTTGCGTGCCAAATTTCTTATCTTTGCAAAAATTTTGGGCTCCGAAAGTCGGAGTAACCCATTCTTAATCAGGATTTAAAAGAAAGAGGTAAAAGGCTTTCCGGATGTTAATAAATACCGGAAAGACGCGTATCAAGCGCAATCGCATCTCCAATTTTTAAATCAAAGAAACAAATTTTATGAGCAATATAGTTGCAATCGTAGGACGTCCTAACGTCGGAAAATCCACATTGTTTAACCGTTTACTGGAAAGGAGAGAAGCCATCGTAGATTCTACGGCCGGCGTGACGCGTGACCGTCATTACGGCAAGTCCGACTGGAATGGCGTAGAGTTTACTGTTATAGACACCGGTGGTTATGAAGTCAATACGGAAGATGTGTTCCAGGAAGAAATCTCAAAACAGGTTCAGCTGGCCATTGATGAAGCCACATCAATTATCTTTATGCTGAACGTGGAGGAAGGCCTTACCGATACGGATTACGAAATCCACGAAATGCTGCGAAGGTCTAACAAACCTGTGTACATCACCATCAACAAAGTAGATTCTGCCAAGGAGGAAATTGATGCCACTGAATTTTACCAATTAGGTATCGAACAATATTTTACCTTATCATCTGCAACAGGTTCCGGAACAGGAGAATTGCTGGATCAGATTGTGAAAGATTTCCCAACCACGGATTACAAAGATCCGTTCGAAGGTTTGCCAAAAATCACCATCGCCGGACGTCCGAATGTCGGAAAATCAACGCTGACCAATGCACTTCTGGATGTAGAAAGAAATATCGTAACGGATGTTGCAGGAACTACGAGGGACAGTATTCAGACGCTTTACAATAAATTCGGGCACGAGTTTGTGCTTGTAGACACTGCGGGAATGCGCAGAAAAGCGAAGGTTTCTGAAGATCTGGAATTTTATTCCGTGATGCGTTCCATCCGTTCCATCGAGTATTCTGATGTGGTCATCATTATGGTAGATGCCACGCTCGGCTGGGAATCTCAGGATATGAACATTTTTGGTCTGGCTCAGAAAAACAGAAAAGGAATTGTGATCCTGGTCAACAAATGGGATTTGGTGGAGAAAGAAACCAACACCACGCGTGATTTTGAAGCTGCCATCCGACATAAAATCGGTCAGTTCAGCGATATTCCAATCCTTTTTATTTCGGCATTAACGAAGCAGAGAATCCTGAAAGCTGTTGAAATGGCGATGCAGGTTTACGAAGACAGAAAAAAGAAAATCAAAACATCCAAGCTGAATGAGGTGATGCTTCCTGTTTTCGAAGCGACGCCGCCGCCGGCCATCAAAGGTAAATATATCAAAATCAAATATTGCGTGCAGCTGCCGACGCCAAGTCCGCAGTTCGTATTCTTCTGCAATCTTCCGCAATATGTGAAAGAGCCTTACAAACGTTTTACAGAAAATCAACTGAGGAAACATTTCGGGTTCACCGGTGTTCCGATTGAGGTTTATTTCAGACAGAAATAAAAATTAACCCTTTCAGAGTTTTGGATTCTGAGAGGGTTTTTTATAATAATATTTTTTATCATTACATTTAAAATCAAAAGATTACCAATAACTATGCTAACGATACTTTCAGAAAACTTCTCGCTTGTCAATTCCTGGATTAATGATTTAAGGAATATCGAAGTGCAAAACGACCGAATGAAGTTCCGCAGAAATATGGAGCGAATTGGCGAAATTGCCGCTTTCGAAATCAGCAAAACATTAGACCAAAAAGACATTGAAATCACAACGCCGCTTGATAAAATCACGGTAAAAGAAATCGAAACTCAACCTGTGATTACGACGATTTTGAGAGCCGGCGTTCCGCTGTTCCAGGGGATTCTGAACTATTTTGACAAGGCCGATTGTGGTTTTGTGGCGGCGTACAGAAAGCATGATGCTAACGATTATTTTTCCATCAAACAAGATTATCTGACGTGTCCGAAACTGGATGGTCGCCCACTTATTGTAGCGGATCCCATGCTAGCCACCGGCGCATCACTGATCGAAGCGATTAAAGATTTATTGACAAATGGAAAGCCAACTTCCATCCACATTGTTGCGGCGATTGCCAGCCGCCAAGGTGTAGAAACAATTCTGAACGCTTATCCTGATGCGCAAGTCTGGATTGGTGCCCTGGATGAAAATCTGACTTCAAAAGGTTACATCACGCCAGGTCTTGGCGACGCAGGAGATTTGAGCTACGGCGAAAAACTGCAGAGGTAGCAAAAAAGGTAAAAGGTAAAAGGTAAGAGGTAAGAGGTAAGAGGTAAGAGGTAAGAGGTAAAAGATTAAAGATTTTGATCAATAGTTTTTCACAATAACCTTTATCAATTATCAATTATCAACCATCAGCCATCAACAATCAACCATCAACCAACAACTAAACATCCATCGCCATTACCAGGATGCTGATTTTGACATTTTTTGAGTGATTCAGGATTTCCCAGGCAATGTTGGAGATCGTATTTCCAGTGGTGTAGACGTCATCAATCAATAGAATATGCTTGTCACTGACGGATTCTGTCAGTTGGTAAGCATTTTTCGTTTTGAGGCGTTCGGTCTGGTTCTTTTTGGCTTGGGCGCGGGAATGTTTGGTTCTTCTGAGCAAACTGTGATTCACCGGAATTTTCAACCGTTCCGATAGTGTATTCGCGAAGAGATGAAGCTGGTTATAGCCGCGCTGTTTCAGCTTTTTATAATGCAGCGGCACGGTAACGAGAAGGTCTGGTAGATCTTCCCCCAGCTCAATTCTGTCTGTCACCCAATTGGCGAGGACTTTTCCAATCTTCTCCCTGTGGTTGTATTTGAGCTGATGAATGATGTGCTGCGCAAGGCTGTCCTTCTCGTAATAAAGCAGAGAAAAGGCATTTTCCACAGGAGCCATCAGCCTGATTTTATCCTTCAGCGAATTGTCGGCGGCAAAATGATGGTGTGTAAAATTGACTTTTTCCAGACATATTTCGCAAATGACTTCATCTTTGTCGATAAGCTGATTGCATTCCAGACAGCGATTCGGAAAGAGAAAGTCGAAAATCATCATCGTTTTATTTGAAATTAAAGATAATATTTTTTCCAAATAAAAAACCTCCCGGATTTCCGGAAGGTTTGAGGTTGTATTAGCTTTTATCTAAATTGATCAAAAACTTATTGAAGTTAATTCTGTTTGATCCAATCCTAAAGGAACAATTATAAACAGACTCTTACAGATTATTAGTATAACAATTTATAATATTCATCTGCCATCCTATCGCTGCCGAACTGAATTTTGACATCATCCATGGCAGTCTGTACGATTTTGCGCCATTGGTTCGGATTCTCGTAATAGGTTGGGATGATTTCGTTTTCGAGGATTTCATAAAGATTTTTCAGGTCAAAATTATCCTGTTCCAGTGGCGGCCAATTGTCATAATCCGCCTTTGGTACCACGAATGAGTTTTCGCCGGTTCTGGCAAATTCAGGAATCCAGCCATCGTCTGTAGACAGATTGACAGAGCCGTTCATGGCAGCGGTCATTCCGCTGGTTCCTGACGCTTCTCGCGGAACTCTCGGGTTGTTTAGCCAGATATCGGAACCTTGTTTCAAGGATTTACTGAGCGATAGTTCGTATCCTGTGAGCACGGCCATGTTTATGTGATGCTTGCTTTCCTCCACCAGATTATTAAATGTTGAGATCGCATTGTAGTCCATCGGATACGGTTTTCCTGCCCAGATGATCTGTACAGGATGCTCACTGTTTTCCAGCATTTTGCGGAATCGTTCTTTGTCGGCCAACAGTAGATCTGCTCTTTTGTAACCTGCGAAACGCCTTGCCCAGACTATGGTGAGCACATTAGGATCAAACAATTTTCCTGTCTGGTCTGCCACAAGCTTAAACATTCTCTTCTTCAAATGTTTTTTCCGGTAATCGAAGAGGGCATCGTCACTTTCATCTTTAGCATCGTAAAGAGGTTTATCGGCCCAATATTTAAATTCCTGTGCGTTGGTGATGGATTTGATCTCGCAGATGCCGGGATACTTGCTCCACATATCGCGCGAAACTTCGCCATGAAGCTGGGAAACGGCATTGGAAATCCTTGACATTCTGAGAGCGCAGAGTGAGTGATTGAAACGGTCATCCTCTACACCTTCAATTTTTTTGACTTCGTCAATATTCAGGCCGCAGAAGTAGGACATATCGTGGCAAAGGTGGATGTTGTGCTTTTCGTTTCCGGCTTCTTCCGGTGTATGCGTGGTAAAAACCAGTTTTTCCTTCACTTTGGCAAGATCGCCGCCATATTTTCTTAACAGATAAAACGCTGCCGGAAGACCGTGCGCTTCGTTGAGGTGATAGATGTCTCTTTCAAAATTCATCTCGTCCAGAAGTTTGGCGCCGCCTTTACCCAGAAGGATGTATTGTGCCAATTTTGTAGATTCGTTGGCATCGTATAATTTGTGACAAATGGTCTTGGAAATGTGATCGTTTTCCGGAACATCCGTGCTCAGGAAAAACATTGGACAGGTTTTGAAGGTTTCCGGAGCCAGGTACCAGACCTTTACCCAGACCGGGGCGTTATGGATTTCTATCTGGAACTTGATGCCTGTATCTTCCAGGAAGCTGTACATTTTCTTGGTCCAGATCGGGTTCAGGGTCTGGTCTGCGTTACGGCTCTGGTCGTAGTATCCATATTTCCACAAAATGCCAATGCCTACAAAGTCTTGCTTAAGGTTGTAGGCGCTTCTCATATGCGAGCCTGCGAGAAATCCCAAACCACCGCTGTAAATCTTCAGTGCCTGGTCTATCGCGAATTCCATTGAGAAATATGCCGTCCGTTTAGAATAATTTGGATTGATGCTGTAAGGCATCTTGAAGTTTTTAAAATCCATAGTTCTTATATATTTAAGGTCTGTCTATAAGCTTGCAAATATAATAATTACTTTTTTGTGATGGGAGACAAAGCTGCTGACCTTTAGTTACAATGATGCAAAATTAGAATTTCAATGCTAAACAAAACACAAACCATTAAACGAGAGCGTCTATTAAAATCGCATTAAAAATTGAGATTCCGTATTGATGAGGTTCAAACTCTCACTTTAGGCACATTTTTCCTTTTATATTAATTTTCCTTCACATAATTATTTTGTAATCAATTATTTATTAATTTTAGGACAGGTTTAATTCTAAAGAAATGATTATGATTTTTTCTGAAGACCTCAACAAAAATCTTGAACTCTGCATGGCGTCCGGAACTGACGCATCGGATAATCTGGTAAAGTGGTACGACTCCATCGGTAATGCCAATCTTCATGAGCGGGAAGAATATCAGAAAAAAACGGAACTGCTGCTTCTCAACACGCTTTTCCAGCATTATCCGGACATGGAAATTGAGAATCTCACCTGCGAGAGTCCGGATTTTATCATCAATTATCAGGGAAAGCAAATTGGGATCGAAGTCTCAGAAGTCATCAACCATTTTGAACTCAAGAAGAAGGAAAGTTATGTGAACCGCATCTTCCGCTCCGTGGAAAATCTATTGTCAGCATACAAAAGCCTTTACGGCATCTACCATCTCAATATCGATTATTTTCAGGAAGATTTTTACCAAAATCCGGAGCAGCTGATTAAGGAAATCTCGTCTGCCATCACCAATCAGAAAAGAACCAAATTTGTTAAAAATATAAGAAGAACGCCGCATCAGAAAGGCGTTCTTTTGTTTTTGGAGTATCAGATTTCACTGTTTGATGAGTTACATTCGGAGAAAATCCTGCAGGTCATCGAAAAGAAAAATTCCAAATTCCACCTTTATCATGACAAGGCTAAAGAATGCTGGCTGGTGCTGGTATCCAATATGTACAATATGGCGTCGCGGTACAGCTACATCCATCAGAAGGAAGAACTGGAAAAGGTAGAAAGTCCTTTCACCAAAATCATTCACCTGGAAAATTTGTACAGTCACATGATGGTGATCAAGTAATTCTTTTGTAATTTAATACAATCAAAAATAAAACACAGAACAATGCAAAAAAAATTCAGAATTTCTTTAAATACGGGATGATCGTTCCCCAGACTGCTTAATCTGACGATGCAGTTCTACAGTTGCAGCCCATTTTTTCTTAACTAAAAATGAACAGATTGTAACGCCAATGCGCTTTGGCGTGTTGATGCCATGCAGGATTTCATTCTGACGAAGCTGTAATAATGAAATCCAAACTGATTTTTAAATGATTATTAAATCTTCCGGCCTTCGCGATAAGGCATGGCTGTAGATTTTATATTTGCTTGCTATCGAAAAACAAATGTTATGGAAAACAAATTACTGAATCACCAATTTCTATTTCTTTTACTTTTTAGTTTCTTGCTTTCAATCGCTAACCTAAACGCGCAGGTGACAGTAACGTCCGAGTTTGGAGCTCAGAATGGCAGAATAGGCGATGCCGACAGTCCGATAACATATACATCGGCACAGGGTAATGACCAATACTGGTCTCCAATACGGATCTACGCGGGAACTGCTTTCCGGGTTTTGTCCAATGGGGCGGCC
>DBLQ01000121.1 GCA_002297505.1 Flavobacteriales bacterium UBA720 | reverse complement strand
CGTATTTATGGTATCACATTTATTGACCACAATTCCAAATCAGTTTGGAACGGTTCACGTTTGGCAACAGAACTTTCTGCGAACACCTTTAATGATTATTGGAACAATAATATCAAACCGGATATTAAAGAACCTGCCGTTTTACAACCCAAACTATCCATATCAAATGATGCGGATCTTCCGCAGGAAGAACCACACCATTTGTTCGACTTCTTATCTACGGATAAACACGAAGACGGTTTGATTGAAGCACTGGGTGGCTTACTGCCCGAAGCACAGGGCGAAGATTACGAAGAACAAGACTTTGCCAATAAGATGAAGAAGAAGCGCAAACACCAACGAGGTCAGAAATAATATTTAGCCAAACACTGCCACACAACGCCACTGGCTGCCACATTCTTAGAGCCACTCCATAGAGCCTTTAAATTCACGCCCGAACATTAAAACTTTAAATAATGCAGGGAGAAGACGATTTAAGAGGGCTTGCCAAGATAATGGCTTTTATGCGGGCGGTCAGTATTCTTTTGGTGCTGATGCACCTTTATTGGTTCTGCTACGGTTTCTTTTTAGAACGTGGCTGGACGTTGGAAGTCATCAATAAGATATTAGGCAATTTCGACCGGACGGCGGGTTTGTTTTCACATATCCTTTACACCAAAGCATTTGCTTTGGTTTTACTGGCTTTAAGCTGCTTAGGAACAAAGGGTGTAAAGAACGAGAAGATAACCTGGTCTAAAATCTACGTGGCTTTGGGCGTTGGTTTTGTGCTGTTCTTCCTGAACACTCCGTTGCTAAAGCTATCTCCAGTAATAGGTACATTCCTGTATATACTTACTATCTCGTTAGGTTATATCGCCTTGTTGATGGCGGGCGTATGGATGAGCCGATTGCTTCGCACTAACCTGATGGACGATGTGTTCAACAACGAGAACGAGAGCTTTCAACAGGAAACCAAGCTGATGGAAAACGAGTATTCCGTTAACCTGCCCACCAAATTTTACTACAAAGGCAAATGGAACAACGGTTGGATAAACATTGTCAATCCTTTCAGGGCATCAATCGTGTTGGGTACTCCGGGTTCAGGTAAATCTTATGCCATCGTAAATAATTACATCAAGCAGCAAATAGAGAAAGGCTTTAGTATGTACATCTACGATTTCAAATTCGATGACCTTTCGACTATCGCCTATAACCATTTACTGAAGCATCGGGATAAGTACAGAGTTCAGCCTAAATTTTACGTGATAAATTTCGACGACCCACGCAAGAGCCACCGTTGTAATCCACTCAATCCCGACTTTATGACGGACATTTCAGATGCTTACGAAGCAGCATATACCATAATGCTAAACCTCAACAGGTCGTGGATACAAAAGCAAGGGGATTTTTTCGTAGAAAGCCCAATCATTCTTTTGGCTGCTATTATTTGGTATCTGAAAATCTACGAAAATGGCAAGTATTGTACATTCCCACACGCCATTGAATTACTGAATAAAAAGTATTCGGACGTGTTCACTATTTTAACCTCATACCCCGATTTAGAAAACTATCTATCGCCCTTTATGGATGCGTGGCAAAGCGGTGCACAAGACCAATTACAAGGACAAATAGCATCAGCAAAAATTCCGCTATCAAGAATGATTAGTCCGCAATTATACTGGGTAATGACAGGCGATGATTTTACGCTCGACATCAATAACCCGAAAGAACCGAAAATTTTGTGCGTAGGCAATAATCCTGACAGGCAAAATATTTATTCCGCAGCTTTGGGCTTGTACAATTCGAGGATTGTAAAATTGATAAATAAGAAAGGGCAATTAAAAAGTTCCGTTATTATAGATGAGTTACCTACAATTTATTTCAGAGGGCTGGATAACCTGATTGCAACAGCAAGAAGTAATAAAGTTGCAGTTTGTTTGGGTTTTCAGGATTTCTCTCAATTGATAAGGGATTACGGGGACAAAGAAGCCAAAGTTATTCAGAATACTGTTGGTAATATTTTCAGTGGTCAGGTGGTTGGAGAAACAGCAAAAAGCCTTTCGGAACGTTTCGGGAAAGTACTGCAGAAACGTCAGAGCATATCGATCAACAGAAATGATACTTCAACTTCTGTTTCCACCCAATTAGATAGCCTTATTCCGGCTTCAAAGATTTCAACCTTAACACAGGGAATGTTTGTAGGCTCAGTATCGGATAATTTTGATGAACGTATCGAGCAAAAGATATTTCACGCTGAAATAGTAGTGGATAATGAAAAGGTAGCTGCCGAAACAAAAGCTTATCAGCAAATACCGCAAATCTTGTCTTTTGTAAATGAACACGGCGAGGATAAGATGAAGCAGAAAATTGAAAGTAATTACAAGCATATAAAATTAGATATTCTTCATATTATAGAAAGTGAAATAGAGCGCATTAAGAATGACCCTGATTTGCAGCATCTGATGTAATAATGAAGATACTAATACTCTAGTGAGAAGATTGTACTATTATGGATGTTACGAACACACATAATAGTACAAATAAGTAAAATTTGATTGCCTCCTTCTTAGCTGACCTTTGCTTTTTGAACTGTATAATGCCGAAACAGAAAGCTTTTTAGGCTGTAAGCCTTAGCCGGATGATTTTAGTAAACGTAAATGGTTATATGACAGCCTATTTTATCAATAAAGAATAGAAACTACTTTGGCGTCGGACAATAAACTTCCAAAGATTTAGTTTGCCCGTAAACTTGGGTGTTATTCAAAATAATGTTAAAAAATAACCAAATGGACAGAATAACACACTCATAAGAATAGCTTCCTGGTAACAGTATTATAATTAAATGCTAAAGAGGGTAAATTAATCATATTTCTTTTAAGCATTTGCTTAAATAAGAAAACTATTTGTATATTTGCTGCGTTATTCAATCAATAATTAAAAAGATATGGGAAAAACAAAATCGTGTATTAGAATATTTGCTGACCAAACTCAAATAGAACAATGCAGAGAAAAACTGCAGTCCAATGCTCAAGCTTTTAACCAATTAAGTAGTTTGTTAGCATTGGCTGGCAATGAAGTAAGACTTAAAATCATGTTCCTACTTGAAGAAGAAGACGAACTTTGCCCTTGCGACCTTGCTGATATTATGGGTATGAGCGTGCCAGCAATTTCTCAACATTTAAGAAAAATGAAAGATGGCGATGTAATAGAAGCCAGACGTTCAGGACAAACAATTTTTTATTCTCTTAAAGCAGAACATCTAAGACTACTACATCCTTTTTTCAAAATCATTATTAACAATAAATCAAAAAAAGAACTTGCATGAATAAAAAATCAAAATCAGGAAAACTTGCGGGAGCAAGTATCTTATCAGCCATTGCAGCATCACTTTGTTGCATTACACCAGTTTTAGCCCTGATATCAGGTGCAGGAGGAATTGTGTCATCCTTTTCGTGGTTAGAACCTGTAAGACCGTATTTACTTGGTATTACCGTTTTAGTATTGGGTTTTGCTTGGTATCAAAAACTCAAACCACGCACTGCCGAAGAAATAGAATGTGCTTGTGAAGAAGATGAGAAACCGCCTTTTATGCAAACTAAAAAGTTTTTAGGAATTGTAACAGTATTTGCATTTCTGATGATGGCTTTCCCTTATTATGGACATATTTTCTATCCGAAAGCAGACAAAGAAATAGTTGTAATTTCTTCTGATAACATACAAGAAGTAAAATTTAATGTAAGTGGAATGACTTGCGCAAGTTGCGAAGAACATGTAAAACACGCAGTGAATGAATTACCAGGAATTGTAAGTGTTTCTGCTAACAGTACTAATGGAACTGCTGATGTAAAATTTGATAACAGTAAAACTAACAAGGAAGCAATTATCAAGTCTATTGATGCTACAGGTTACAAAGTTTCTGGCGAAGCAGCAACTTTAGAAAATTAAGCACACGGATAGCAGGATACATTTGCGACCCAAATGGGTGCAATTTTTTTTAATCATTTATAAAAAAAGCATAATGAAAAAATATTTTTTAATCTCAATCATTGGATTTATACTACTATCCTTTCAAACAAATGCACAATGTTGTGCTGCTTCATCAAACAAAAAAGCAATTACTGAAAACAATAATCAGAGAAATAGTAAAACTGTTAAGTTAAAAATTACAGGAATGACCTGTGCCGGATGCGCAAACCATGTATCAAAAGCTCTGAAAAATGTAAATGGTGTTATAGAACAATCAGTTGAGTATCCGGGTGATGTCGCCATAATAAAGTATGATGTCGCCAAAACCAAACCCGAAGAACTGATTAAAGCCATTGAGGAAGCAGGATACCAAGCTGAAGTTATTAAGCACAATACAAAGGTGTAAACTCAAATAGTCAATAAAGTCTGGAAAAACTTATGTGGCTTCATCTTATTTGTTGTGGTGTGTGCTGTTGGTAGCGTTGATAATGTTAAAACCATTTTCTAAAAATAATAAAAATAAAAAAATAATAAAAATAAAAAAAAATGAAAAAATTAATTGTAGCAGGTGCCCTTCTCTTAGTAGCAATCGTCATTTACTCTTTCGTTTCTGGCAATAAAGAAGCCCCGAATACTGAAAGTAACATCAGCTTTTATAAAACTCCTTTGGTATGTCCCGCAGCACCTCAAATTGGTTGTGGCAGCAAAGCCAAACCTGTGCTGCTTAGTTTGGAAAATAAAAGCGACGTAGTGACTGAAGCCTGGCTGAACCGAACAGGTACAGTGATTGCAGTAGTATGGAAAGAAAATACG
>DBLQ01000124.1 GCA_002297505.1 Flavobacteriales bacterium UBA720 | reverse complement strand
AGAATCAAAGCTTTTTCTTTCTTCCAGAACAATGCCCGCTGATTGGTTAAGGTGAAAACTTCGTTTTGGATATTGATATTTTTTGTTACTATTTTCATTTAATTACTTCAATTTCTTAGCCTGTTGAATCAACTTCTGAATTCTCGCATCCAAATCTTCGCTCGTCAAAGTCTGCCTCAAACTGTCAACCTTTATAGGGAAACTTAATGGAGTAAAAGAATTAGCGAATTTCAAAATAATTTTCGATTTTTCAATTCTTTTGAAAGCTTCCACCAAGCGCTGTTCCTGCAGCTGCATATTGAAAACCTCGGTATAGGCCTGGCGCACAAGAAAATGGTTGGGATCGTGCTCTTCCAGGACTTTGAAGATCAAGCCGGCGGAGCTTTGCAGAGATTTGTTGGAGCGCTGTTGTCCGGGAAAATTCTGAACGACCATCCCGGAAATCACCGCAATATCCCGGAATTTCCGGCTCGCCATTTCAGCGGCATTGATGCTGGAGATCACGTCGGTCATCAGGTTTTCTCTCGTTAAGATTTTATCTAAATTGTCCTCCTTCAAAGGAATTTCTTTATCACTGAACAGTTCAAATCCGTAGTCGTTCATCGCCATAGAAAAGGAGATGGGAGCCAGTTTCGAGATACGGTAAGCAATCAGGGCGGCCATCACTTCGTGAACCAGACGCCCTTCGAAGGGATACATAAACAGATGGTAGCCTTCGCGGTTTTTGATCATTTCCACCAGAAACTCATCATCTTTGGGAATATGCGAACGCTCTTCCTGATTGACCAGCAACGGATGCAGAAACTTCAGTTCTTCTTCAGATGCTTTCGGATTGAGTGCTCCGGAAAGTTTTTCTCTTAAAAAATGACCTAAATTTGAACTTAAAGGCAATCTTCCTCCCAGATAACTTGGCGCCTGCGCTTTTCCTTTCGAAGCCCGAACGAAAACCGTCATATCTTTGATCATCGCCACTTCCAGAACCCTTCCCGCCAGAATGAACTTTTCTTCTTTTTTTAATCTCGAAATAAAATATTCTTCCACCATTCCGATATAGCCGCCGGAAATGAATTTTACTTTCAGCATCGCATCGCTCACAATCGCACCCATATTCATCCGGTGTAGCATTGCAATCTTTCGGGAAGTCACTTTGTGCAGGCCATCTTCCATGACCACAACTTTGTGATATTCTTCATAGCTTTTGAGCGCGCTTCCGCCAATGGTAAGAAAGTCGATCATTCCGCGCCATTCCTCGTCACGGATTTCCTGAAAAGCGTACACCTGCTTAATTCGTTCGTAAACTTCGTCGGGATAAAATCCGTCGCCAATGGCCAGAGTCATCAGAAACTGAACCAAAACATCAAAGCATAACACCTGAGGTTCACGGGGCTCAATCACATTTTGTTTGACGGCTTCTTTCAGAGCAGAAACCTCGATTAATTCCAAAGAATGGGTCGGAACACAATAGATTTTCGAAGTTTCAAAAGGGGAGTGACCGCTTCGTCCGGCACGTTGTAAAAACCTCGCAACACCTTTTGCCGAACCAATTTGAATCACCGTATCAACCGGTTTAAAATCAATTCCCAAATCCAAAGATGACGTTGAAACTACGACTTTCAGTTTTCCGGAACTGAGGTTTTCTTCGATCCAAATTCTCAATTCCGCATCAATCGAACTGTGGTGAATGGCGATTTGACCGGCAAAATCCGGATAAGCATTCAGCAACAGCTGATACCACATCTCGCTCTGGCTTCTGGTATTGGTAAAAACAATGGTAGACTGCGATTCCAAAATAATGGGAACAACATTATCTGCCAGTTTCTGTCCGAGATGTCCTGCCCACGGAAGAATCTCCACTTCGTCCGGAAATACCGACAGAATCTCGATTTTCTTATGCTCTTTGGCGGTAACTTTGGTTTTTTTGATGTTGTACGGAATCAGAACTTCCATCGCTTCGTCAAGGTTTCCGATGGTTGCCGTGATGCCCCAAATTTTCAGTTTCGGGACGTAATATTTCAATTGTGAAATTCCCAGTTCCACCAAAACGCCACGTTTGGAACCCAGCAATTCGTGCCATTCATCAACCACAATCGTGTGCAGGCTGTTGAAAAAACGCTGATGATTTTTCTGTCCCAGCAAAAGCTGCAAACTTTCCGGCGTGGCGACCAAAATCTCGGGCATCATCTTGACCTGCTGTTGCCGGACTTTCGGATCGGTATCGCCATTTCTGACACCGACGGTCCAGTCCAGACCGATCTCATCAATAGCTTCCTGCATTGCCTTGGCAATATCTTTCGAAAGCGAACGGAGCGGTGTGATCCAGATCATTTTCAGGCCACTTTTATATTTGTCCGGATTGGAAAGAAAATCTGAAATCAAAGCTAAGAAAACGGAATAGGTTTTTCCAAATCCGGTGGGTGCAACCACCATTCCGCTGTAGCCATTCCCGAATTTCTGCCACGTCTGAACCTGAAATTTAAAAGGTGAAATACCTTTATCACTCATCCAGTTTTGAATGATTTTGTAGCCGTCGGTATTTTCGAATGTTGTCAAATTTTAAAGTATATTTTTGTTTTAACGCAATGTTCGCAAAGATTTTTTTTGAGATTTATACTGCATATTTTTCGATCGCAAAGGCGTTTCACTCAGCCAAGGCTTTCTGTTATCATTTGCTGAACGAAGTGCCTTTGCGAGCGGAAATGTTTTCAAAAATTTTTAAAAAACCTTGCGACCATTGCGATTAAATATTACTGTATCAATTTCTTAATTTCTTCAATATCATCGATCTCATCCACCGTTTTATCTTTTCTCCAACGCAGAATTCTCGGGAAACGCAGCGCCACGCCACTTTTGTGACGGTTACTGAACCCGATTCCTTCGAAAGCGATTTCGAAAACCAGTTCTGCCTTTACAGTTCTCACCGGACCAAATTTCTCAATCGCATTTTTGTTGACAAACTTGCTGACTTCCATAATTTCCTTGTCTGTCAAACCCGAATACGCTTTGGCAATTGTCACTAATTTATCCTCGTTTTTGACGGCAAAAGTATAATCGGTGTAATAGGCGCTTCGTCTTCCGCTTCCTTTTTGAGCGTAAATCAAAACCGCATCAATTGTCAGCGGATTGATTTTCCATTTCCACCAGTCGCCTTTTTTTCGCCCGGAATGGTAAGGAGAATTTTTCTGCTTCAGCATCAGACCTTCACTGTTGATGTCTCTGGAATTTTCTCTGATTTGGTCTAATTCGTTCCAGTTTTCAAATTCAATCTGCTGAGAAATTTTGATGTTTTCAGGATTTTCATTCAGTAATAATTCTTCCAGCATCGCACGTCTCGCAGAAATTGGCTTTTCCCGCAAATCATTATTTTCAAGTTCCAATAAATCGTAAGCGAACACCTGAATCGGAATTTCGGAAAGCATTTTCTTGGTTAGGGTTTTACGGTTAAGACGTTTCTGCAATTCATTAAAATTCAAAACTTTATCATCTTTTACAGCGAGAATCTCACCATCAATCACAAAATTACCTTTCATCTGCATAACTGTTTCTACGATTTCTGGAAATTGTTCGGTAATCAATTCTTCACCTCTTGACCAGATAAAAACTTCGTCATTTCGTCTGATGATTTGACCACGGATGCCGTCCCATTTGTATTCAATCAACCATTCATCGGGTGTTCCCAAGTCGTTCAGGTCTTTTTCCAGAGCATAAGCCAGACAAAACGGGTAGGGTTTTGAATTGTCGGGATTCACATTTTCCGCCGAAATCAGTTCCTGAAAGGTGACGTCATCGGGTAGCCATTTTCCCATTAGGCTGTGCATCAAGGCACTGGATTCCTGTTCGGAAAATTTAGTCAGCGCATTAATCAAAGTCTTATCTGAAACACCAATTCTGAAACTTCCGCCCAGTAATTTGTTAAAAATCAAACGTTCTGTATAATCCAAACCGTTCCAGGATTTTAGGACGAATTCTTTCTTTTGCTGATCTGTTTTAGATTTCAAACCAATGATCTCATTCATCCATTCAGATAGAGTTTTTTCAATTTTCTCTGTCGGAGGCGGCAGAATCAGTGAAATGGTTTCTCCCAGATCGCCCACCGAAGAATAACTTTCCTGAAACAGCCAGAAAGGCAACTGCGTAATTTCCAGCGCCCATTCCTTCATATAATTGGTATTGACATTCCGTTTCGGTCTTTTGCCCGTAAAAAGAGCAATGAACCAGACTTTATCATCATCCGGCGCACGTTCCAGGTAATCAACTATGGCATCGATTTTTGCATTGGTTTTGTTGGTGCTTTCGAGCGCATTGATAAGTTCAGCGAAATGTTTCATTTCTAAATTTATTATTTTGTGCAGCTTTTGCCAGCTTTGGATCACAATTGATCATAATTTTTATGGCAGCTATTTCCGCCCTCCGTTCCCGCTTTTTGCAGTTTTTGCCTTAGCTTTTTCTTGCGCAAAACTGCAAAAGAGCTCCACTCAGGTCGGGCTGCGCGAGATTCGCCGTTTTAATATTCTCTGATTAACAGGTCGCTCCTACGGAGCTCCGCTTTTCATTGATCCGTTTATCCTATTAACAGTAAGTTCCTACGGAACTTTTCAAGCATTGCTTTAATCTTTGATAATCTCTTTTTCAGTTTCTTCTTCGTCATCGTCGCCGTACAAAGTTTCAACAACATCAGATTTAATTCCGATTTCATTTAAATATTTAGAAAAAACTTCGGTTTGCCCGTGTGTCACGTGGACGATTTCGGCTTCGGTTGCCTTGATGGCTTGTAAAAGTCCTTTCCAATCGGCGTGGTCGCTCATTGCAAAACCAGCATCAGCACTTCGCCAGCGTCTCGCACCGCGAACCTGCATCCAGCCGGAACATATCGCTGTTGCGGCATTCGGAATTTTTTTGATGACATTAGAATCCAGCAAAGCGGGCGGAACGATGACAATATCTCCGTTAACGTGCTTGATACTTTCCCTAAAATCAGGAACTTCGTAATCGGGAAGTTGAATTCCGACTTCCTCAAAAGCCTGATTGAGCTTACCAATAGAGTAGTGAACGTGAATTTTTCCTATTCCTTCTACCGCTTTCATCACTCTTTGAGCCTTTCCCAAAGAATAGCCGATGAATACGGATGTTTTCTGATTTTCCTGATTCCGCAGAACCCAGCTCTGCATTTTTTTATTCAGATCATCCACTTCCAGCCAATTGTAGATGGGAAGTCCGAACGTGCTTTCCGTCACAAATTCATTGCACCTGACAAGCTCAAACGGCGTACTCAAACCGTCATCCTGAACTTTATAATCGCCAGAAATTACGCTCACATAGCCTTTATATTCCAAACGAATTTGCGCCGAACCTATAATATGACCTGCAGGATGAAGTGAAAGTTTTACACCATTGATATTGAGAACTTCGCCATATTGTAAAGTCTGACATTCAATATCTTCAGCAATTCTTTTCTTTAAAATAGGTTTGGTAAAATGATGACAGAGATATTTTTTCATTCCCCAACGGGCGTGGTCGGCGTGACCGTGCGTAATAACCGCCAAATCAACCGGTCGCCACGGATCGATGTAGAATTTGCCTTGCGGACAGTAAATGCCTTTGTTTGTGAATGTGATGAGTTTCAAAAGAATTTAGATTTCTTCTGAAGATTCAAAAAGCCGACCAAAATAAATGAAGTATTGATGGCTTATTAAAATAAAAAATCTCCAAACATTGATATGATTGGAGATTAGTATGATTTTCAAAGTGATTATACTCTCGCCGTACCTTCGACGCCATCCGAGTTATCAGTTTTCTTTCCTGATATTGCTGCTGCTGCAAAGCTTAACAAGGTTACGAGTTTCCCGGCTTTGGTGTCCCAATAGTAGGTATCTTTCGGCTCCACACGTATGATGGAAACATTCGGATCATCTTTTCCATCGAACCAGGCATTGGCGATGGGTGACCATTTTTCCTCAATAGTGCTTCGGTCCTTGTAAATAAAAGCGTTACCGAAGACAGAAAGATATTCTGAGTCGCTATTGTTCATAAAATACAATTGAACACGGTTGTCTTCCTTAATCTCAAAATTCTTGTTGCTGGTTTCGCTGCTGATGAACCATAGATTTCCACTTTCGTCGGTTTCCTGGAGAGACATAGGTCTTGCATTCACTGGCAGTCTGTCCAGTTCTGTGCAGAACATGCAGACCCGCCCTTTTTCTGATAGTTCTTTAATTTTCTTGATAGCTTCCTGACTGGTAAGATTTTCTGTTGACATAATATTTTGATTTTTGATGTTATAATTAATTACGATTTATCCATTAACAATTTTCCCGCCATTTCCAATAATTATTAATTTCAAAAATATCCATGGATTTTTTTACTATTGTTAATCAATCTCCACTCTTATAGTTCCACGAATGGTGTTTTCGCGATTTTGTAATTGGAATGTTTGTTGTAGAAAGTTATTACTAAATACTGATTATCAATCACAAAAATTAAAATCAGAATTATGAGAGCAATTTGGAACGGCGCCATTGGATTTGGTCTTGTGAATATTCCCATCAAACTTTATTCGGCAACAGATTCGAGCACCTTAGACCTGGATATGCTGGACAGCAAAGACCTAAGCAATATCAGATTCAAACGTGTCAACGAGAAGACAGGGAAAGAAGTGGTTTGGGAAAATATCGTCAAAGGTTACAAAATCGAAGATAAATACATTGTTTTGGATAATAAAGATTTCGAAGCCGCCAGTCCTGAAAAATCAAAAGTTTTGAGCATTGCTCAGTTCGTGAAAGAAGACGAAGTGGACCCGGCATTATTTGAGACGCCTTATTTTCTTGAGCCTCAGAAAAATGGTGAATCGGCTTACAAATTACTTCTGAAGGCATTAACAAAAACCAAAATGGCGGGAATAGGCTCATTTGTTTTGAGGGAGCGCGAAATTCTTTGCCTGATCCGGCCTTACGAAGATAAAATTTTAATGGTCAATAGAATGCGTTACCCGGAAGAGATGAGAGATTATGGAGACTTAAAGATCCCATCTGGCAGCGCACCGAAACCAGCAGAGCTTAAAATGGCAGAACAGCTCATCAAATCGCTGGCGACAGAATTTGACGCTTCAAAATACAAAGATACTTACAACGCTGACCTTTTGAAAATCATCAAACAAAAAGCAAAGGGTAAAAAGATCAAACTCGCAGAGGTGAAAGAGCCAGAAGGCAAAACAACCGACCTGATGGCAATGCTGAAAGCCAGTCTTGAGAAAGGGAAAAAGAAAGTAGGATAGAAGGTTGCAGCTGCAAGGTGAAAGGTTGCAGGTTTAAGGTTCAAGATTAGAATTTAGGATTCAAGATTTAAGATTCAAGATTTAAAATTTAAGATTTTAGATTATGTTGTAACAATTTGAAAGTTTGTAATTATCGCCAAGCATCCAACATCCAACATCCAACATTTATCACTCATCAACCATCAACCATCAACCTTTGACCATCAACCATCAACTAAAAAATCTATGGCACTCGAAGATTATAATAAAAAAAGGAATTTTAAGGAAACAACGGAACCGGAAGGTAAGGCTAAAGCCAGCGGAAAGAAACTGAAATTCGTGATTCAGCGTCATGCTGCCTCCAGATTGCATTACGATTTCCGTCTGGAAATGGATGGTGTGCTGAAAAGCTGGGCCGTTCCGAAAGGTCCGTCTCTGAATCCTGCCGACAAACGATTGGCGATGATGGTGGAAGATCATCCGTACTCTTACCGCACATTTGAAGGGTCTATTCCGAAGGGTAATTACGGTGCCGGTGAAGTGGAAATCTGGGATGAAGGCACATATGAACCGATTGAAAAAGTCAAGGGTAAAAGTGATGACTTGGTGATGCGTGCCGAACTTCATCAGCAATCTTTAAAATTTGTTCTTCACGGCAAAAAACTTAAAGGTGAGTTTGCATTGGTGAAAATCAAAAATTCTAAAGACGAAAATGCCTGGCTGCTCATCAAACATAAAGATCGGTACGCTGTGGATGACGATTACGATGCCGAAGATCACACGCTAAAAACCTCTAAGGTCACCGCTTATCTCGAAGAGAAAGAAGGTAAAAAAAAAATGGTAATTCTGAAGGAATAAAGCACTTTAAAAATTATGCACCGGTACTTTCAGGTGCCAAAAAGCTATCAGAATTCATCAAACCGATGCTCTGTAAAGTGTCTGAAGAAGCCTTTGATGACAAGGATTGGGCATTTGAAATTAAATGGGATGGTTATCGTGCGATTGCTGATTTGAGCAAGGATGACATCCGATTGTATTCCAGAAATGGAATCGATTTTTCACAGAAATTTAAAAAAGTAACCAATGCGCTCCGGCTTCAGGATCACCAGATGGTGTTGGATGGTGAAATTGTGGCTTACGATGATAGGGGAAAACCTAATTTCCAATGGCTGCAGCAGATTGGTGACAATCCCAACCTTGCCTTAACCTTTCAGGTTTTTGACCTGCTGTGGCTCAACGGACATTCTACCGAGAATCTTACTTATCTTCAGCGAAAGGAATTATTGAAAGATGCGCTGGCAGAAAATGAGGTTATTAAATTCAGTGACCATATTCTGGGAAACGGAAAAGAGTTCTTTGATGCCGCTCAGGAAATGGGATTAGAAGGCATTGTTGCCAAAAAAACGGACAGTCTCTACAAGGAAAATCTTCGCAGTTCCGAATGGCTGAAAATCAAAATCCACAAAAGCGATGAAGCGATCATCTGCGGATTTACGGCTCCGAAAGGATCACGTAAGAAATTTGGCGCATTGATTCTTGGCAAATACCTGGATGGTGAAATGGTATTTTGCGGACATACGGGTGGCGGCTTCAATGACCAGTCTTTGTCTGAAATCTATGAAAAGATGCAACCCCTCATCACTGAAAAGTCCGTTTTTAAAATTACACCGAAAACCAATACGAAGGCAACTTGGATAAAACCCGAACTGATTGCTGAGATCAAATTCACGGAATTAACCAAAGATCTGATTTACAGGCATCCGATTTTCCTCAGGTTGCGCGATGACATTGAACCTGATGATGTTACCTTCAACTCAGAAAAAACTTCAAAAAAAGAAATTGTGAAAAAAGCAGAAACAAAACAGAGAGGCGGAAAAGATGACGTAGAGAAAACGATTGGAAAGCACAAACTGAAACTGACGAATCAGAACAAAATCTATTTTCCCGACGATGACGTCACCAAAGGTGACGTGATTGATTACTATCAAAGCATTTCAAAATATATTCTGCCACACCTCAAACACCGTCCGCAGTCGATGAACCGATATCCGAATGGCATCAATGGGATGAGCTTTTACCAAAAGGACGCCGCAGAAGAAACGCCCGACTGGATAGCAACGCAGAAGGTTTTCTCGGAAAGTACCGACAAGTATATCAACTACATCATCTGCAATGATAAGGGAACGATGGCCTATCTCAACAATCTCGGGTGCATAGAACTCAACATCTGGACCAGCAAAATCCAGAAAGCGGATCATCCCGATTATCTTGTTCTGGACCTGGATCCATCCGAAAAAAATACGTTCGAAAATGTGATAGAAACAGCGCAGGCTGTAAAGGAAGTTCTGGATCATGCGGGAATTGAAGGCTATCCCAAGACTTCAGGAAGTTCCGGAATCCACGTGTATCTTCCCGTGAATGCCAAATATGATTATGAACAGGTCAAGGATTTCGGGCACTTGCTGATGCAGATGGTTCAGCAGAAGTTACCGGATCTCACCACATTGGAAAGAAGTCTCCAGAAGCGGGACAAGAATAAAATCTACTTGGATTATCTGCAAAACCGGCGTGGACAGACCTTAGCTAGCGTTTACAGTCTCAGACCCAAGAAAGGAGCTTCCGTATCAATGCCTTTGGAGTGGAGTGAAGTTAAAAATGGACTGAAACCGACGGACTTCAACATTCATAATGCATTGGAAAGGTTGAAAGAAAAAGGTGACCTCTTCAAACCCATTCTGGAAAAAGGTGTCGATATGCTGAAAGCAATCAAGAAACTCGAGAATCCTGAATAAAAGAGCCGACTCTTTAGAAGCCGGCTCAGTAGATAAATACATCTCATTTTTTAGTTAGACAACAACAAAAAAGGACAGCCGACAGTGCTATCCTTTAAATTTTATATCAAATTTAATTGAGTTAATGGTGATGAGGTTAAATGTAATGTTGGTAATCATTTCAGTATCTCTATAGTAAAATTATAAATAAAAACCGTACCATTTGTAAACTGAATGTTAAAATTTATGAGTTATCCACATTTTTTTGTGGATAACTTATCAGATCAGTTATTTATTCAAAAATCCAACTTTTCGCAGTTTCTAATTCCGAATCTTTTTCTGAACTTGGTTCTACAAAAACATCTGGATTTATTTTTTCACGATATTCTTTTCCAGTTCTGTCCATTTCAAAAGAAGTTGCCAAGGCAAGGCTTCTGCCATCGCTCAAAGGAAAAGAGGAATTGGCTGATGTTAAACCAGCAGTTGGTTGCCCAAAAAGTTTTACATTTTCTTTACCAATGAATGAGATTGCGGTTGCTTCACCTGCACTTCCCGTTTTTTTTCCAATTAAAATAGCAATTTTAGAACTTGGATTTCTTAATTTGTAGGGTTGTGGTATTTCATTTTGGCCAAATTTTCCATTTTCTAATATCCACGGAACATTTTTTTCTTTAGTGACAAAATATCCCAAAGTTCCATCTCCAACAAGACTTGATAATCCAAGTATCATTGGATGTATACTTCCACCAGTATTGGTTCTTAGGTCAATTATCCATCCGCTAATTTCGTTTTCAGAATCCAGTTTTTTTATCATTTCATTGATTTTCGAGGCAAATTGATTTCCGATTTCTTTGTTTGATGTACTGAATCCGGGAACCATAATGTAACCGATTTTAGAATCGATTAATTTTGACAAGGGTTCTATTCCTTTTGTATTTGATGTCTTTTTTGCATCTGTGCTTTTTTTCGAGACAATGAAGGAATGAATGTCTCCGGAACCTTTCAATACATTCATTATATATTGTATTGCGGGCTTTGTGTCATCAATGGTTTCTGCGCCTAAGGACAATTTTTTGATGTTTTCGTCGACAATATTCCAGTCTATTTTGTCTCGGAACATAGATTTTGTTTTAATCAAGTTTTTGAAATATTCGATATAATCTGAAGAGATTTTTGAAGCTTCTTTATGTGAAAAATCAATTTCTTTGACTTCAAAATCATCAAACCAGGCCGTTCCTTTTCCTGAAAGTAGACCGCCGATTAATAAATTTTTTGCGTTATCATCAATGACAAATTCCAGAGAATATTTTGCCCAATCTCTATTTACTGGTATTGTTTTACTTTGAGAATCGAAACTTTCAAAACCTATTTTTTCCTTATCAGCATTCCATATTTGTGTCCACAAACCTATTTTTCCGTTTAAATTTTTAGATTCTATATATGCGCTCAGCTCGATTTTTCTTAAACCTTTTCCTGAAATTGGGATAACTTGTGAAAATTGCTGGAAAGTTTTAGTATCTGCCGATAAACCGGTCAGTTGCAGTGATTTATTTCCCTGATGTTTTTGAGTATCATCAATTTGCCAGTCGTAAGATTCTACTTTTCTTACAGTCCAATTATCAGGTAAATTTTTTGTTGAGTTTTCAAAACCGGGATTTTTGATTTGTGCATGTGATAAGTTAATAATAATGATTGTTAGGATACTAAATTTCAGTTTCATTGGTTTTTATTTGCTGACTAAAATATAGAAACTGACAATCACATTGTAATCACTTAACAAAATTTATCAAATATTTGGAATGATTAACACAAAAAAAAAACCAAAGCTTTCGGACTTTGGTTGTATAATTTATAAATTCTGTTACTTCAACTTCTCCTTGATATACTTCCCAGTAAAAGATTTCTTTTCTTTAATCAAATCTTCCGGCGTTCCCGTGAAAACAATCTCGCCACCGTATTTTCCTGCGTTGGGGCCAACGTCAATGATGTGGTCAGCACATTTGATAATATCCGGCTGATGTTCAATCACAACTACCGAATGTCCGAGCTCTATCAATGCCTGAAGCGATTTCAATAATTTCTTGATGTCGTGAAAATGCAGACCTGTCGAAGGTTCATCAAAAACGAATAAGGTTTTGTCCGTAGTCACACCTTTTACAAGAAACGATGCCAGCTTTACCCGCTGCGCTTCTCCACCGGAAAGGGTAGAGGATGATTGGCCAAGTTGTAAATAGCCCAAACCAACATCCTGAAGCGGTTTCAGCTTCGTAGAAATTCTTTCTTCATGATTTTCCCGGAAAAATTCCAACGCTTCGTCCACGGTCATGTGCAGAATGTCGGAAATGTTTTTCTCGTCATACTTGATTTCGAGGATTTCCTTTTTGAAACGCGTGCCGTGGCAATGTTCGCACTCCAGCTCGATGTCTGACATAAACTGCATCGATACAGTGATGACGCCGTCACCTTTACATTCGTCGCAGCGTCCGCCATCCACGTTGAAGGAAAAATGTTTCGGTTTTAGTCCCTGGACTTTAGCCGATTTCTGTCTGGCAAACAAATCACGGATGTCGTCATAAGCCTTGAGGTACGTAACAGGATTGGAACGGGACGATTTCCCTATCGGATTCTGGTCAATCAATTCGATGCTCTGGATCAGTTTTTTTGGAAATTCAACAGAATCATAATCCGCTTTTTTGCCGCCCATGCCCAGCTGAATTTGGATCGCATTGGTCATTACTTCCTTCATCAGTGTAGATTTTCCACTTCCGGAAACGCCTGTGATGACGGTCAAACATTCCAAAGGAACCTGGACGTCCACGTTCTTCAGATTGTTCTGGCGTGCACCTTTAATGGCAATGTATTCTTTGGTTTTTCTCCTCTTATTCGGAACTTCAATTTCGAGTTCACCACTGAGGTATTTGGCGGTCAGCGTGTTGGATTTCATCATTTGCTTGAAATCTCCGCTGAAAACCAGGTCGCCGCCCAGATAGCCGGCTTCCGGACCAATATCGATAATGTAATCGGCTTCCCGCATTACATCTTCGTCATGTTCTACGACGATAACTGTATTTCCAAGGTCTCGAAGTTGTTTCAAAACGCCAATCAGATTTTCCGTATCTCTGGAATGCAGACCAATACTTGGCTCATCCAGAATATAAATCGAACCCACCAAAGAACTTCCTAAACTGGTTGCCAGATTGATTCTCTGGCTTTCTCCACCTGAGAGTGTATTGGATGTCCGGTTCAAAGTCAGATAACCCAAACCAACTTTAGTCAAAAATTCCAGTCTTGTTTCGATTTCGTAGGTCAGACGTTTGGCAATTTCCCGGTCGTGGTCGTTGAGTTTTAAAGATTGGATTAATGGAAGCAATTCGTCCAAAGGTAATTCTATCAAAGACTGGATATTGTGTCCGTCAATTTTCACCCAGCTTGTTTCTTCTCTCAGCCTTAATCCTTCACAAGTCGGGCAGAGCGTTTTCCCACGGTAGCGCGATAGCATCACTCGGTACTGAATTTTGTATAGATTTTCCTCCAGCATTTTGAAAAAATTGTCAATGCTTGGGAAGTTTCTCGTTTTGTCGCCTCGCCAGAGGTATTGCTTCTGTTCTTTGGTGAGTTGATGGTAAGGCTTATGAATCGGGAAATCTTTGGCTTTTTTGATAAAATCCTTTTTCCATTCGCTCATACTTTCGCCTTTCCAGGAAGCAACAGCGTCCTCGTGCAGCGACAGGTTTTTGTTCGGAATGACTAAGTCTTCATCAATGCCGATCACTTTTCCGTAACCTTCGCAAGTCGGGCAAGCGCCGTAAGGATTATTGAAACTGAAATAATGGACATTAGGTTCATTAAAAACAATGCCGTCCAATTCAAATTTATTGGAGAATTCACGGATTTTCCCCGTGTCTGTATTTTTAAGTGAACAATATCCGTGACCTTCGTAGAAAGCCATCTGGATAGAATCGGCCAGACGCTGAAGGAAATTCTCATCTTCCTCATAACTGAATCTATCGATGACGAGATTAATCGTCATATCCTTTTCCGGCGTGAATCCGAAAGATTCCAGATCCTCAATCCCTGCCAGATTTTCGTTAACTTCCAGCCTTGTGAATCCGGAAACTTTCAGCGTCTTGAGCAAGTCACCAAAAGTTTCTTTTTCGAATGTCAGCGGCGTCAGTAACAGAAAGGTAGAATCTTTTTTAGAAGATTTGATGTAATCGATAACGTCCGTTACGCTGTCTTTCTTCACTTCCTCGCCGGAAACTGGTGAAAAAGTTCTGCCAATTCTGGCGTACAGCAGCTTCATGTAATCGTAAATCTCCGTAGATGTTCCAACTGTAGAGCGCGGGTTGGATGAGATCACTTTCTGCTGGATCGCAATTGATGGCGCTAAGCCTTTGATATCATCGATTTTCGGTTTTTCTAATTTTCCCAAAAACTGACGCGCGTAGGAACTAAGACTTTCCACGTAACGCCTTTGTCCTTCGGCATAAATGGTGTCGAATGCCAGCGATGATTTACCACTTCCGGAAACACCTGTGATCACGATCAGTTTGTTCTTTGGAATCAGAACATCGATGTGTTTCAGGTTGTTCAGGTGAGCGTTTTTGACGAAAATGTATTTCTTGATATCGATTTCAGAAGCTGTAGCCATAGTAAAAATAAGACCTACAAATTTACAAAAAATAAAACCGATTTACAGTAAGATTTTCTAAGGATCGAATGATGGTATCAATTCCTGCGAAACGATAAATCAATACCTTTGAATTTTATCTAAGCATTAGAAAACAAAAAACTCACAACCATAATTGATTGTGAGTTTTTAGTGAGCGCGAAAGGATTCGAACCTTTGACCGTCTGCTTAGAAGGCAGATGCTCTATCCAGCTGAGCTACGCACCCATTTGTAATTTTGAGAAAATTACTAAAACTTGTCGGGGCGGCAGGATTCGAACCTGCGACCTCCTGGTCCCAAACCAGGCGCGATGACCGGACTACGCTACGCCCCGTAGATTTTCTGTTGCGGAGGGTAAGGGATTCGAACCCTTG
>DBLQ01000010.1 GCA_002297505.1 Flavobacteriales bacterium UBA720 | reverse complement strand
ATGATAAAATAAATGTAGAAATATTTCTGGTACAAAAAAATTATTTAACGATTATTTTAAAACATTTAACAATTCCTCTACATTTGCAAAAGCATGAAACAGTTAATTCTTCGTCAGAAACAAGTCATCTTCTTTATTATCGCAGGCGGACTGAGTGCCATTGTGGAAATCGGGAGTTTCAAAATACTGAGCATATACCTTCCCAGAGTCCTTGCATCGGAATATAATTTTTATGGAATTAAATATCCGTTTAGCAATATTCTCTCTACGAGTTGCGGAATCATCACCAATTACTTTCTGAGCATATGGTTTGTCTTCGAAAGAGGAAAACATTCTAAGAAAAAAGAGTTCTTCTATTTTATTTCGGTCTCCATAGTTTCTACTCTCATCAGCCTGATTATTTTCCAGCTGCTCTATCACTTTGTGTTCACAGGAGTTATAGACCTTGGTTTTTATGTGATTTCTCCGGAAATGATGAGTAAGATTTCGGCCATACTTTTGGTTTCCATGCTCAATTATTCGATTAAGAAAAAGGTCATATTTAATAGATAAAAGCCTATTTTTGGATTTAATAATTTTTCGAATACATTGATGAGGACAATATTGGTATACCTTTGGAGATTTTGGATGGTGATTCTGGGCACCGTCCTGACGCTTATATTTTTCCTGCCGGTGTACGCGCTGTCTTTCCGCCAGAAGGACTATAAATCCTGTTATTTCTTTATCAGACTGTGGGCTATCGGAATGTTTTACGGGATGGGATTCCGATACAGACTCATCAGAAAAACGGCTGCCCAAATCGATAAAGATCAGGCCTATGTTATCATATCCAACCACACTTCTATCATGGATGTAATGCTGCCCTGCATTCTCTTTCCGGATCATCCGCTGTGTTACGTTGGCAAAAAAGAACTGGAGAAGATTCCGATTTTCGGAACGGTCTATCGCAGGGTCTGCGTGATGGTAGACCGGAGCAGCGCCCGAAGCCGCGCCGATGTGTACCGGCGCTGTGCCGAAAGGATGCAACAGGGCCAGAGCGTGGTCATCTTCCCTGAAGGCGGCGTGCCGGATGATACCAATGTCATACTTGATCATTTTAAAGACGGCGCCTTTATTCTGGCCACGAAACATCAGTTCCCGATTGCCGTTTACACCTTCCGTGGACTGAAAGAGATGTTTCCCTTCGACAATTCCAAAGGTCATCCCGGCCTGGTGAAGGTCTATTTCAACGATATTCTGACTCCCGACTTATCATTAAAAACACTCAAGGAAACAGCATATGAAGCCATGCGAATGTCCCTAACGGAGAAATTAAAATAATATAAGAGTAAAATAATACTTTTTACTTACATTTGTTCTATAATATATAACCTTAACTTCAAATGGAAAAATCTCCAAGCCAGACCAAATGGTCGCAATTTTTGTCCCTTATCGTAGTTTTTTTCTTTTGGGGATTTGTGGCAGCAAGTAACGATATTCTAATCCCGGTTTTCAAAAAATGGTTTGTACTCTCCCAAGTACAGAGCCAACTTGTAGCTTGGGCATTTTATGTAGCGTATTTTATTGGTTCTGTTATTTTCTTCATTATCTCGTTGAAAAGTGACATTTTACAAAGATTTGGCTATAAAAAAACCCTCGCCGTCGGTCTTTCGCTTTCTGCGTTAGGAGCCTTCCTTTTTGTACCGGCAGCCACTGCAGCCAACTTTTGGTTTTTTCTTACCGCTCTCTTTATCGTAGGCCTAGGATTCTCTGTACAGCAGATTGTAGCAAACCCATTGGCGATCAAAATGGGAAGCCCGGAAACCGGTGCACACCGTCTGACACTGGCCGGAGGCATCAACTCTTTGGGAACAACTATAGGACCAATTCTTTTAGGTATCGTTCTCTTCGGAATGGGAAATATAGAAGATTCTCAACCAAAAGATTCCAATTTAACAAAAATTGAAATTGTAAAAGCTGAATATCATACCCACAAGGATGAGCTTACAAAAAATGTTACTGAGCTCAGAAAAGATAATCAGGACGATCCTGCCAAAGTAAATGAGGTAATTGCCACGGTAGAAAAAAACGTTGCAGATTTAGACTCCCAAATGGTCTCTATTGACCAAAATGCAACAGCTAACGATGCACAATTGGATGCTTACACTGCAAAGCTAGCAGAGATCAAACAGCGTTCCACAGAGATCTCTTATCCTATCGGGTTTGTAAAAGACCATTTGAAGGAAGTAAAAATGCCATTCATCGTACTTGGAATCGCATTTATTTTGGTCGCAATTTTTATGCTGTTTTCAAAAATTGAAGACCCGGCAAAAGAAGAAGAGGCTGAGATTGATGAGGGATCAGCAAAATTCAGCATCTTATATTATCCTCAGCTTTATCTTGGGATGCTGGCCATCTTCATCTACGTAGGAGTAGAGGTTTCTATTATCAGCAACCTTCCCGCATTGCTCCACACAAAAGAATTTGGTGGTGTCCTAGAGCATAATATCGCACCATTTGTATCATTATACTGGGGAAGCTTGATGATTGGCAGATGGAATGGTAGTATTAACGTCTTTAATATGTCGAAAACAACCAATATGCTGATGAAGTTCATTGTGCCCTTTGTGGCTTTTGCCATTATTATTTTTGCGAATGAACTGAGCGGAAAAGATGTTTCCAGCTTTTATATCTATGCATTTTGGATTTTAGCATTTATCATCATGAGTTTCATTGGTGGTAAGGCTGCTGGCAAAACCTTGATGATTTTCGGAATCGCAGGTGTGGCAATGATGTTGCTGGGATTGGCTTATCCGGACAAAGACATCGCGAAATACTTCTTTATCTCTGGAGGACTTTTCTGTTCAATCATGTGGCCATCAATTTTCGACCTTGCTATTGCAGGACTTGGGAAAAACACAGGAAAAGCTTCTTCATTTCTGGTGATGATGATTTTAGGCGGAGGTATTATTCCGTTGATTCAAGGGTGGATTTGCGACTTTGACAAAACAAGTCCAGAGGGTGTGATGGGAATAACCTGGACACACTTCTCGTACGTAATTCCGATCCTATGCTTTATTTATCTAGCTTTTTACGGTTTTATAACCCCTAGGATTCTTAAGAAACAAGGTATTACGATGGGCGAAACGACTTCAGGTGGACATTAGGATTACAAAAATATACTGTAAAAAAAAAATTTGGGCAATCATTCTGGTTGCCCAATTTGTGTTATTCTACGCACTGTCAAAATCGAATGCTGCCGTCACATTTTTTTCAAAACTATTTGAGTGGAAGAAAAACGCTCACAATACACTCTTTTCATCTGCGCCTATTTCCGTTGGTGATTGCATCTATATATTTTTGGGAATTGGCCTCCTGATCCTTTTGATAATGGGCATCATCAGAAGGAAATCCGTTTACTTAAAGACAATTTTAATTGTAATCAATATCTTCTATTTTGTTTACCAGTCTTTTTGGGGCATGCTCTATTTTCAGCCTCCGATCATCAATCAACTTAGTAAGCGAAAAATCAGCGAGTCTGAGGTTAAAGCGCTAGCGCTTCAGTACCTGAATATCTGCAAATCGGAAAGAATAATATTGCGGGAAGATTCAAACGGTATCTTGAGAGTCCTTGATTATGGTGTTATTCAAAAAGAAATTTTAAAGCAACAGGAGAAGCTGCCAAAGAACATCAGCAAAAAAAAACCGGTAAAGAATCTGGACGTAAAGCCAAGCTTATTTGGCAACCTTATGAGTGAAACCGGAATTCTCGGATACTACAATCCATTTACAGCAGAGGCGCAGTACAACCCTTCCATTCCATCCACACAAGTTCCATTTACACTGGCACATGAAATGGCCCATCAACTTGGATTTGCGCGTGAACAGGAGGCCAGTTTTATCGGATTTCTGTGTGCGAGACAGTCCGGTAGTCGGGAGTTGCGTTACAGCGCCAATCTTTATGCGCTCAAAAGCTTAATAAGAGCGATTGCCATCGTTGATGAACCGTTCGCCAGGCAAATCATCCAATCCTATTCAGAACCCATGAAAAGAGATAGATTGTACGAACAGAAGTTCTACGAAGAACACTCCGGCTTTATCAGTGACTTTTTTGGAATCACAAATGATCTGTTTCTCAAGTCTAACCAACAGGACGGCAGTATCAGCTACTCTTATTTTGTCAACCTTCTGATCCTTTACCATCAATAAAAAAAAAGAATCGCACTGAAAGTACGATTCTAAAAACACAAATGATGAAAAAAAATTTATTGCTCCCGAGTGATTGTCTCAAAAGCGATGTAAAAATACAACTTTATAAAATTAAATCCAAATGTTTTGTGAATTTAATTTGAACGCTTCATTAAATAATCTGATTTTCAATGATTTATAACTTAAGTTTTATTATGCAATCGATAACATTTACCAGAGATTATGTTACTTAGTATAAGTACATTAATATGAGATAAAATTCTAAAATTTAAAGTAATACACTCTTGATAACCAGCATTTAAATGCAGTTCTCATGTACGATGTTGATGGTATAATTTCGGAATTCCTTCTATTATCTATTAGAAATATGCACATCAAAGCATTACATTTGCACCAAACAAAACAATAAAAGCATATTTTTACATTATCTTGAATTATAATTAATTATATCTACAAATAAAACACAAAGACACAAGTGATTCAACAGAAGTATTTTATATGCTTCTGTTTTTTTTGATAACACGCAAAAAAAACCGTAATTATTCAATTACGGTTTTTTAAGATGTAGCGAAGACGGGAATTGAACCCGTGACCTCAGGGTTATGAATCCTGCGCTCTAACCAACTGAGCTACCTCGCCATTTTTTGGTGGTGCAAATATATGGAATTTTTGCAACCACACAAATTTTTAATTGATTTTTAAATAATCGATGACATCCGCCACATGGTCCGGCTTGCTGATGATCACATTATTGGCATCCAGAACAAAGTAAGTTGGCGTTGCGCTGATGTTATAAATATCTCCATAACTGCTGTACCAGCCTTTCCCTTCGGAGTCACTGATCCAAGGATACATTTTAGCCTTGTTACGGAATTCGTCCAGGTTACTGTCCAGGGACAGACCAATCACTTCTATATTCGCTGCTTTCATGTTAGTATATTTCTCCAGCAACTTAGGAAGTTCGGCTTCACAATGCGAACAGGTCGAGGACCAGAAAACCACAACTTTTTTATCCGCTTTCACATCATACAGCGACTTGGCCTTCGTATTGATCGGATTCACAAAGATGTCATTCGGCATCTTGGCTCCGATAGCTGTATTGTTATTGGCCTTCAAAGTAGAAGCAAGACGGTCATTAATCGTACATTTCAGCGAATTACCTTCCTTCAGATATTTTTGCTTAAGCTTCTCCATGTTGTAGGTGTTAAAAATGTCGATAAGCTCGGATAGCACGGTCTGTCCTCTAGGCGTTTCCAGATTGACTGCTGAGAGTAACTGATCTACGCCACCTTCTACATTGGATTTAGAAGCATTGAGATAATTGATTAGAGCCGGTTTCATCAGGGTGGAAGTTTCCAGGTACTGATTGGACTTGGCGAAGAAATTAATGTAATCCTGAGGTTTTAGTTCCGCCGCTTTTTCCTGTACCGTGTATTTCTGATTTGTACTGTAAAAGCTCAGAAAAGGATATTCAGCAATGGCAGAATCCTTATTATCGGAAAGCAGCGTAATCTCCTGATCCAAGGATTTATAAAATGCTTCCGAAGGCTTATAATAATCTTTGATCTGAATCAGCGCAGGCAAGATCAGTTCTTTTTTCTTTTGGTTCTCCATTTCATTGGCGAACAATTTATTGGCGGCGTCCTGAAACTGGACATCACCTATTTTATTTTGAGCATCCAGTGATACTGCCAGCATCACATTCTTATTTTCCGACACCATATTGATAGACGAGTTTGTCTTAGGGAAAAATGCGCGCATCATCCCGACGTAACTTTTATCGACATGGAAATCAGCAATATCTCCGGACCATTTTGCTTTATTGAGCAGAATCTCCTTGGAACCATTAAAACCATACAGATAAGCGTCCGAACCCTTCAGATAAAGTGGAACTGTAGCCTTGACATCAAACTGCGAATAAACGTGTGCAGACAGCACCAG
>DBLQ01000049.1:25709-27122 GCA_002297505.1 Flavobacteriales bacterium UBA720 | reverse complement strand
CGAAGCTCTTCCGATCTTTACATTCATCCGCAGATATTTTGGATGGTCATTTCGATCATTGATCAAAATCACAAAATCAAGTACAGGTTCTCCGTTTTTCAGAACCAGCGTGATAGGATGTTCAGTGGCAGGCAAAACGGATCCGTCCGGTTTGCGACTGTTCCAGAAAGGAGATGTCATTGACGAGCCAATCATACTCTGCTCATCCATGTCAAAAATTTCCTGGTTGCGGCCGTTGGTATAGATCACTTTTCCCGATGCATCTGTAATACTGATACCTTCCCCAACAATATCCAGAATGTTCTGGATCTTATCTTTACTTGCTTCTAAATCTGACACAGCCTGTCTCAGACTTTCCTCCGCAGCTGTCAGCTTGAGATTGTTTTCCAAAAGCTGTTGGTTGGCAATCGTTAATTTCTTATAATTTTTCCGCAGCAGTAATTTATCAATAACCTGGCTTGCAACAATTTTTAGCGCCTTTTCTTGATCTTCGCTCAGGAGTTTTGGTTTTTGATCTATGACGCAAAGTGTGCCAAGCGGGTAGCCCTCCACGTCCAGCAGCGGCATCCCTGCATAGAATCGGATATCAGGAGTGCCTGTCACTAAGGGATTATACTGAAAACGGATGTCATTCCGGGCGTCTTCTACCTGCATTAAGCGTTCCGGATCCTGTATCGCGTGCGAACAAAACGAGTGACACCTGTCGGTCTGCCTGGCATCCAATCCCAGGTGGGATTTGAACCATTGTCTGTCTTTGTCTACAAAGCTTATCAGGGAGATGGGCGTATCGCAAATTGCGGCGGCCAATGCTGTGAGGTCATCAAAATCTTTTTCAGTATCTGTATCCAGAATGTTGTAAGAATACAGGGCTTCCAGCCTTTTTTCCTCGTCGGTTAAATTGTGATCCGCCATAGTGATTTGGGCAACTTGCAAAGTTAGTCTTCAAAGGTAGTCAAAAATCAAGCCTTAATCACTCATTCACCTGTCTTTTTAATCGTTCTTATTGGATTACTTGTTCTATAAGATTTGATGAGCATCTATTCAATTTTTTACAAGAAAAAGATTTAATGTGTTGTACGTTGGAATGGGTTCAGAAATTTCCATTTAATGCTAAGAATATATCGTTAAAGTCTTTTGATTTTGGTAAATTTGTCTTTTAATTGATCACTGTCCATCAATTGACATAAATCAGGAACACTTGAATTTACATAACAGAAAGAGGTATTTGAGTTTCCTCAAATTCAAAAGAGATTTTCAACAGTACGGACTTGAGAAAGCCAGAAGCTATGAGCTAATTCTTCACTGGCTCAGTAACCGGCTGAACAGGAGTCAGTTTCTCTTGCTTTCCGGTATTCTCGTGGGATGCACCGCAGGTCTGGCCGGCGTGGTGCTGAAGACCATTGTGCACAATAT
>DBLQ01000049.1:0-25629 GCA_002297505.1 Flavobacteriales bacterium UBA720 | reverse complement strand
AGACCATTGTGCACAATATCCATTTTTTTATTACCAATAAAGTTCATTTCGAATATCAGGTTCTTTTTTACATCATCTTCCCCTTTTTAGGTATTGTGATGACGGCAACTATTGTGAAGACTGTTTTCCAAGGCCAGGACCGGAAAGGCATCGGCGCGATACTCTATGAGATCGCACAGAATTCCAGCATTGTTTCATCAGTGAAGATGTACTCACAAATGGTCCAAAGTGCTATTACGGTAGGACTCGGAGGATCTGCCGGTCTGGAAAGCCCGATTGCCGTGACAGGTGCTGCCATCGGATCCAATTTTGCGCAGACTTACAGGCTGAATTACAAGGAAAGAACCTTGCTGCTGGCTGCTGGTGCCACTGCGGGTGTAGCTTCGGCATTCAATGCACCGATTGCCGGCGTGATGTTCGCTTTTGAAATTCTTCTAACCGGCGTGGTCTTTACCGACTTTATTCCTCTGGTGGTGGCAGCGGTGTGTGGCAGCTTGCTTTCACGCATTTTGCTTCAGGAAGATATTCTTTTCAGGTTTCATACGAGAGAAGCTTTTAATTACAGAAATCTGCCTTATTATCTCATTCTGGGTCTCATTACCGGCCTGTATGCCAGATATTTTCTGATTATCTCTCAGAAGGTGGAACATTTCCTCAAAGGTTTTACCGTCTCGCCACTTCGGAAAGCCATGATGGGCGGCGCTGTCCTGTCACTTTTGTGCGTACTGTTTCCGCCGCTGTTTGGTGAAGGATACGATACGGTGAAAGCCTTTACCAACGGCCAGACCAAAGCAATTATAGAGAACAGTCTCTTCCGTTATTTTGAGATCAGCGAATGGACGGTCATCATATTTTTAGCTCTTATCTGTCTGTTGAAAGCGTTTGCCACATCGTTTACAATTTTTGGTGGCGGTAATGGAGGTAACTTTGCGCCGTCGCTGTTTGCCGGCGGTTCTGTGGGCTTTTTGTTTGCAGTCATTTGCCAGCAGATTGGGTTTACGGAAGTACCAACGTCCAATCTGGTTTTGGTAGGTATGGCAGGTGCTATGAGTGGTGTGCTTTATGCGCCGCTTACGGCCATCTTCCTGATTGCCGAGTCCAGCTTCGGGTACGATCTTTTTATACCGCTGATGATCGTTTCGGTTATCTCCTACCTGATGGCCAAGTGGTTTTCGCCGATTTCTCCCGAGCTGAAATCCCTGGCCGCCCAAGGAAAAATTTTCACCAGCCAGCACGATGAAAATTTGCTTTTTTCCCTTCGGACTGAAGATTTTATCGACTTTCAATCAGGGACCATCCATCAGGACGCATCTCTTCATGATCTTTTTGAGATGATCAAAAGCAATAATAAAAATATTTTTGCAGTCACCGATGACGGCAATCAGTTGCGGGGAATCCTAACGCTGGATGATATCAGGCCATATATTTTTAATAAAGATATTGAACTGGCTGCAACCATCAATAAAATTATGAAAAGCCCTGCTGCTGTTGTCAATTTGGATGACAAGCCCAAGGAAATACTTCAGATTTTTGACAACACCAATACCTGGAACTTACCCGTGGTGAATCATCAGAATAAATTCATTGGATTTATCTCGAAATCTTCGATCCTCACCGGCTATCGGGAATTGCTGAAAGGTTATTCCAACTGATGCGGAAGTAAATTGTGTCTGCGCCTAGGTCTGGGTAATCTTTCACCTCAAAATAAGTTTCCGCAATTCGATTTCTTTACCGAAATTTTGCGAAATAGCTTGGCACAGTCTTTTTGATTCGCAAAGCGCAGACAGAACAACACAAAAGAACATTAGAAAAGCTTCGTCATAAATAAGAATGTGATTCGATGAAGTTTAATATTTCAAATTATATAATTTCAATCGATTGCACATTTGAGTTAATTCTTAGAACTCTGCTTAAGCAACCACTTTACCCATTCTTCGGTTCCTTCGTAATTGGAAAAATCCTCAGTAAGTTTTTTCCCGTCAATGTATTCGTTATAACACCAAGGGTCATCCAAAGCGAACACCGTTCCTTTTCCCACTTTTGCAATGGCTCCGATTACCTGGTTTTCAGCATGCAGTAATGGTTTAGCGGGAGATTTTACCGAAATCGTGCTTACTTCTTTCATGTATAATTTAAGTTCCGAAAACACTTCATTTCCGGGTCTAACGTACACTGCACCTTTTTCAAACTCTCTGCCTTTCAGCCTGTTGATACTGTCATCGTTAAAATGAATTCCGAACTTCTCCGCAAGCTTGTTGAAGTGTTCGAACTCTGAATTGCCTTTATCATTGCTCAACAAAACCAAAACGCCACCTTTTTTTACCCAGTTTTCAATGTTTTTAATCGATTTTGCATCCATTAAGTTGGCTTTTCCGCCGTAAGCTTCTTTGTCGATATCGGGGTCAACGATAATGTAAATATTGGCGTTCTTCAGATCACTTTTAGAAGGTGCTGTAGTCAGGGTATTGATTTCCGCGCCTTGTTTCCGGAAAAGCTCGCCCAAGATAGAAAATCCGCCGTTAGTGGTATCGTTCCATGTGTAATGCCAAGATTCCAAAGCTTTGGTTTCTTTGTTTTCCCGTTTTTCGTTATTGAAAAAGTTGTCGAGAACAACTTTTGGTTTGTTCTGAGCATTGGAAAACCCAAATGCCAACAAGCTTCCTAACGCTAATGTTTTTACTAATTTATGATTCATTATCAATTTAATTTTGAGTAATATACAGGAATGAATTTTAGCATTCGAACATTAATGTGGACTTTCCTGCTGTAGGTTACACTTAATATTTGCAAATTTCCTTAATGACGATTTCGATACTCAATCGGAAAACACCTGCTTTCTGTGGATTTTCAATAAAAAAAACCTCCTATAAATAGGAGGTTTTAGTGACCTCGGAGGTGCAATTTTCGAACACTTTTGTAGAAGATTTAAATAAAATTGCGCAACTCTCTTCAATAGAAATTTAGTAAATTATATTACCTAAAAACAAATTAGAGAAACATTTTAATTGAGAATTATTGTGGCTGTTAAATGTCAAATTTGGCGCTTTAAGGCAATCATTTTAAATATAAATAAATGTACTTATTGCAGAAAACACTGTTGGAAAATTTAGTTATCTTTTACACGAAAAATATGTTTTTTTCACTAAATGTAAACAGCAAGATTGATTTAGAAACATAGAATTTTTTATTTAGTACATTAAAATATATAATTCCCAAAATTAAAATAAATGTCCCTATGTTAAAGCTAGACAAGAATTTCTTATATTGTAATTCAAATTTAAACTAATGACTGAAGCAATTTTTGGATTACTAGGAGTTCTTGTTGGATCTGGAATTTCTTGGTTTCAATCCTATTGGACTACTAACAGAGAAGCCGAAAAAAATGCCCGCTATCTTGCAATTAGAGTTGTTTGCATTTTAGATAAGTATATGGAAGACTGCGCTGCCGTAGTGAAAGATGACGGGTTATGTGAAGGACAAAGGTCAAAGGAAAACTGTCTTGTCCCTCAAATCAACATTCCAGCAGCTCCAAATTATCCTGATGATGTCGATTGGAAAAGTATTGATGCAGACTTGATGTTTGCACTTCTGTCTTTTCCCGCTGAAATAGAAGATGGCAACAGAATTATTAATGCATCTCACCTTATTGCATACCCTCCCGATTATCAAGATTGGTTTGATGAAAGAAAATTCTATTACTGTCAATTCGGATTAATAGCTAACAAACTTTCAAATGATTTATCAGAAAAGTATGGTATAAAGAAGAAAATTTACAACGAATGGAATCCTGTTGAAGACTTTTCTAATGAATTAAGAGCAGTTGCAAAAAGACGCAATCACCGAACCGAAGAACATAAAGCATTTATTAAAAAAATATTGGGGTAATTAATAAATTTATTTCAATAAAAAAATAGTTTTTTAATCAAACCACGTTCTTGGGATCAGCGCATTGTAGTTACTATCAGGATCATCAAAAGAACCTCTCCATTCCTCGACCAAGTGAATATTCGAATCATCCCCCCAAGTTGACTTGGAAGCGTGCTCAAGGACAATAATTTGAGTCTTGAAGTTATTACTATCCATAAACTTACTACAAGCCTGAAAAATCAAAGCCGTATTCTCTATATCTTCTGATATTTTTGCTTTTTTTTCTTTATCAATGTTATCGTTCTCGAAATCTTTAAAATCTTCTGGAAAATATACTTGACTAGGTTGATCCAACACCAATAATGATGGAATATAGTTTCTCTTACCTGACTCAGGAAGGCTAAGAAAATATTCATGCAAACCAAGCATAGTAGCTAAATGAAAACACATATGGTTTGCACCGCTACCAAGTTTATATAAAAAATTTATATTTTTTGTTCTTGTATCTTCAATACGAATTCCAATGCTGATTTCAGGATCCAATAGCACCCTCCTTTGACTTTTATTTTCGATTGGAAGAATTCTAACATAATTGGCTATGGCATCTGAAACTTTTTTTAGACAATACTCCTTATCAAATTTTTCTTTTAATCCTCTCAATTTACCTCTCTTCCTAAATAATTCAGCAGCTAGAGCTTCTATTTCTTTAGCTAAATCAGCTGACGGAGAAATTTTTTCCAAATTTTCAAGGACATGCTCAATTTTTCCACTAAATTCAAATATGTCTTGAAATTTTTGATAATTTTTTCGATCTTCACTTCTAAGAATTTGGATGTTAGTATCAATCTTTACAATATCTCGCTCTTTCGCCTTTATCTTTTCCTTGTAATCTCCTTTTTCTTTTTCAAAACTAAAGCTTTCAGATTTTGCGGCTTCTAATACCTTCAGATTTTTTTGTCTCTCATTTTGAAGATTTATCAAAGTATCAATTGCTTTTTCAGAGACAGAATCACAAAATGGACAGATGTTAGTACCCTTTTGTTGCAAAAGCCAATCGACTGGTTTTAGTCTCTTATCAAGTTCAACCGAAACATTTTCAACATAATCGGTTTTAGAACGATCAAACTGTTGAATTTTTTGTAATCCAACTCTCAAATCATCCAACTCTCTGGTTAAACGTATTCTATCTTGATCCAGTTGTTCCAGTTTCTGAGAGTACCTCAAGGCTGATCCTTCTTTGAGAAATCTATTATTTTTCACATCAGAAACAATCTTTTTCAATTCTTCTCTTATTAGGTTGACACTTGCAGACTCAAAACTAATATCAGCATTTGAAAGACCCAGATTTATTGCCTTAGTATAATATTCATAAACATCAGATTGCCAATGCTCATACTGTAAACGAAGATCATCAAGCTTCCTCGACTTCTCTTTTTCGTCACGCTCCAAAGCTTCAATTTCACTTTCTAGATTTAAAATTTCATACGATTTATATCCTAATACTAAAGGAAACAATGTTCGCAAACGACGTAAATGTTCAAAAGTATCAGTTTTGTAAAATATTGTTGTCGGATTAGCAATAATGTTTTGTGGCTGAAACATAAATGCAGCTGTATCTCGAAAACTAGCAGTAGTTTCCTCTTTCTGATTTTCGTTATTAATGGAAATATTCTCAAAACCAGCTTTAACACTTAAGAAATTTTTAACCTTATCTCTATTTGTTTTATATTTCCCTGAATCTTTGATCCAATCATTAGAATTCAAAGAAGGATTATCGCCTTTTCCCTGAACATCATACATGTACATTACATCGGAAACTTTACCATTATTCCCTGGACAATCTCTCGCTAAAAAAATAGATTGATCTCCCAAAGCTATATAAATCGCGAATTTGTCAACTTTTTCTCTAATCGTCCCAACCGGTATATCACACTCGCTACTGCCTAAGCAGTAATCAATAATAGATATAATGGCAGATTTACCTCGCTGACTGTATCCCGTAATAACATTGACCTTGTTTTCTTCAAACTTAATAATTTTTGGATCTAGGGTATCATCCAAGGGATACAATAAAATATTTTTAATCTTTAATTTCATTAAAATCTAATATTTAGATCGTTCTGTATGTTTTTATCATGTTTTTTTGCAAAAATACTTCCCAATTTATAGGCACTGTCTTGAATTTGTTTGACACTGTCATATGAAGTATTTGAAGACATTGTTAATGCTAACTTTTTTACTGTGTGCGGCCGTAATAAAATTATTGTTCCGTTTTGCTTATTGATACTGAGAACTTTTTTACTAAACGCAACATTTAATCCATTGAAAGTCTGTTTCGTCATTTTATAAGCTCTGTCTTGAAGGCCAAGTAATATAGAGTGCTCCTTCATTAGCGCCGTATATAATTCATTTGAGTTCAAAAAACTCAGCATTGCTGAATAGTTGTAAACAATAGGAAGTACAAAAAACAGATATTCAAGTTTGGGAAATGTTACATCGTTTTTTCTATTTTTTGCGATAGTGTGATAACCTAAAGTAAAACTATGCAGAGCTATAACACCAAGAGCGTCATTCTGCATCAACTCAAACAAATTGTAATTCTCTATTAATAAAGAACTATTATTTACTTTTTTCATCATTTCTTGTATTTTGATTCCCAGTCTGGATGCCATCCAATTTTTGGAATGTTAGACAATTTAAGAAATGTTCCATTACGGATGTAACTATTTGAAGAATTAAAAGCAAAACCTTCTTGAAAATTGATTTCTATGTTATTCATTATTGTGTCGAAAATCTTTACTGCCATATTATTCTTTTCCACTTCACTGTAATCATCTAATTCATTTATAATTACAGTGTCCACGAATTTTTGCCATCTGTCTAAACACAAATCCTGAAATTTTCTAAAATCTGGCTCCGTAAAATTACCTCCACGAACAATATGTGCCATCTCAATATCATGATAGATAAAGTCAAGAATTGCACTTTCAATAAGCCTTTCTTTTGCAGACTTTTTACGATTTATATCTGAAATTTGCCTTACAAACAATTCCTTTCTTGCTTCAGACAATTTATTGGAATCAATTTTTCCTAAATCATCCTTTTTCCTGAAAACTGCATTGACAATAGCTGGGTTAGAGTTTACAAACGAAAATTTTAAGTCAAAATCCTTTTTTGTAAAAGTAGCACCAATGCCTACACCCTGCAACCACTTTGCCTTACTAGCATTTACGATCCAGCCGTACATTGTATCATAAATAACGTCTTTCCTTGATTGTGAGTAATTATCTGTTGTGAGATGTGCTGCTACAAGAAATTTTTCTTTCAAAGATTCCTGATCCTCAATCTCAAGATTCTTTTTTATTATTTTTAGCTTTTCTTCCTTAGAAAGTGCAAATTCTATAAGTTTTACTATTTGTTTAATTGACTGTCCCGATTCTTTATCTGATAGATTTTTAATCTTTTCTTTTTGCTTATCCAATACCTGTCTAATCTCCAATAAAGCCTGATCAAAATCTAAGTGTTTTATTTTGTGAAGTAATGAATGACTTTCTATTTTTTTATTTGTAGAGCAAACAAATTTTGTAGAATTATTAAAAATACCCTTTTCAAGTTTTTCAATCCATATTTGTATAGTTCTCCACAATGATTTACTTGTATCCTGGAAAGTTGTACCGTTTGGACAAATACTATGTTTTGACTGAATAGTAACCAAAACAATGTCCTCTTCATTTTGTATAGCGACATCGTCGACTTGTTCTAAAGAAACGATATCTGTAGTATTGTCAAGTGTAGCTAACAAGATTAGAGCCTTCTCAAACTGGAATAGAAAACCAGCAATAGAACCAGCAGCGGAGTCAGACATAGATTAATTACGGTTGTTAATTTTTACTAAAATAAAAAAAAATAGCAAATTGAACAAAATCAGCATAATATATCTAACTTATTATTTTTTGTTCAAATGTTTTACCTAAGCAATTTATTTTTCGCTTTTAGTGAATTAGCAGTAAAATTAGAGTTTAGTAATAAAACAAAAATACGGAAAACCGTAATCTATAAAAATATAAAGAAATTCCTCGCGATCTATAAGTTAGGTAATATTTTAATTTTCAATCAGGCATCTGCACTCCCCCATTCACAGCAAGATGCATTTTTCCACGGCTAACATCTATAATATTTTCTAGATTCTTCCAGCCTCTTGTTCTTATAGCACAGAATATTTTGATTTCTTTATCAGGATAATTTTTTTGGAGTTCTAGTGCTGTTGCGAATGAAGTTCTACCTAAAGTTAGGATATCGTCAACAACTATGATAGTAGGTTCACTAATAAGAACTGGTTTGATAATAAGACTTTCTTGGTGGATTTGTACAGTATTTCTTGTTTCAGCATGAAACTGACTACTTGATTTAGGTATTGCGTATGCACGATTTACACAACTAGCGACGCTTTCTCCTAGTCCATTTTTCACAAATGTTTCGCAGATGATTTGTGCTGGAAAAACAGCTCCTTCAACAAGCGGTGTACTTCTGGGAACAGGTACTAATACTGAGTTTGAAAAATAATCAGATAAGTTGCTCTCATTTATTCGTTGGCTTAATCTTGTGCTAAAACTTACGTCTCCATTTTTGCAAGAACCAGCCACAGTACGCGAAGTAATTTCTATTTCAGACTTACCTCTTGGGGAATACGCCAAGAATGTAAGAAACTCAAAAGACATACTCTTTTTTTGTTGTTAGAAAAGGAATGCTTTCAATCAAGAATTCAAAATTATCATTAGTCAATACTTGAGCACCATAACTAAGCATTTCTTCTGCCCACGAGATTTTATCATTGAGCACATTTTCCATAATAAGTAGTTGTCTTCCTAATCTTAGAGCCTCCCATCCCTGATGTTTTGTTCCGCTTTTCTCACTAGCTTCAATAATAATGGTGGCATCACTAATTAATGCCATCGTTCTATTTCTTATCGGAAAACTTTTAGGAGTTACTGGATAGTTTTCAGGAAACTGAGAAATCAGCAAATGATTTTCAGCAATAAAATCTTGAAGTTCTTTGTTTTCAGCAGGAAAATATTTGTCAATTGGAGTTCCTATGACACCTATTGTTTGACCTTGAGATTCAATTGCCGTTTTATGAGCTATCGTATCAATTCCTTCCGCTAAACCGCTAACAACCGTAATATCATTTTGTACTAAGAATTTGGCAATCTTTCTTGCTCTTCGGATACCAAGTTCTGATACCTTACGTGAACCTACAACTGCTACTCTCCTTCCATTTTCCAACAGAGAAAAATCCCCTTTATAAAATAATTCTTTGGGACTGTTTTTTTTCTCAACGGTGGTCAGTTTATCATAGTAGCTGTTAAAAGAACTGATTTGCATAAATACTCAAACTTTAAATGAACATTGTAAATATAGTGTATTTAAAGTGTATTTACAAAGTGTAAATACAAAATGTGCTTAGATTATATAAGTGTTATTACCAAAACATTTTCCATAACAAACCGGTAAAAAGGCAGCTAAGGTATTGTTGCCAGCCGTCCGCTTATCCGACCAAAAGACTACGGCATAAACGGTTTCCTCCCTAAAGGACCCTCCAATTATTCCGTTTCCTTTTGGTTTTTTCTCATTGTCAACACTTCATATCTGCTTTCTTTTTTCCGGTTTTTCTTTTGAAAAATATTCAGCGAAGCCGACAAGGCTTTGTAAGAGTGGACGGAGAAGAGATTGAAAACAAATCAAAATGTACAATCTTAAAACAAACAGTTATGAACATTATCGGAAGACTGACAAGAGATGCGGAAGTGCGCACCCTGTCAAATGAAAAGCAAGTAGTTAATTTCTCAATTGCTACCAATGACAATTATCGCAACAAGCAAGGCGAAAAAATCGAACAAACGACATACTTCGACTGTTCTTATTGGATTTCTCCGAAAGTGGCTGAAATTCTTACAAAAGGTGCTTTAGTAGAATTAAACGGTAGAGCCTATACGTCCGCTTGGATAGGAAAAGATGGAGAAGCCCACGCAGGATTAAATTTCCTTACCTCACAAATCAAACTGCACAGCAGTAGTAAAAAGGATAATAACACAAGCCCATCTCAAAACAGAGCAACTACTGCAAAATCAAAATCGTCAGATAACGACAAAGACGATGACCTACCATTTTAAACCAACAGCAATTAATAACATCAAAAAATATTATCATGGCACATAATTTAAATTTCAACAACAGAACAGGGAAATACTCATTTTTTACTGTAAAAGAAAAAGCTTGGCACAACTTAGGACAGCTTATACAGGAACACCCGACAAGCGAAGAAGCCATCAAATTTGCAGGGCTTGACTACGATGTAGAAAAATCTCCCCTTTTTACTAAAGGTTCAGGAATTATTGAGAACAGCAACGGAATTGAAATGATTGATTCTGAATTGGAAGTTCCAAAATACTACGCCAATATTCGTACAGATAACAATACCGTTTTAGGTGTAGTGGGAAAAGATTATCATATCGTACAAAACCGTGAAGCCTTTTCATTTTTTGATGCTATTGTAGGCGGTGGAGATGGTATCTTATACGAGACAGCAGGAGCTTTAGGGGATGGCGAAAGAATTTTTATCACTGCTAAACTTCCCGACTATATCCGTGTCGGAAATGGTGACGACATCACAGAGAAGTATATTTTTCTTACCACTTCACACGACGGAAGCGGGAGCATCACCGCCGCATTTACCCCTGTTCGCATTGTCTGTCAAAATACTTTAAACGCTTCACTAAAAAATATGAGCAATGTGGTGCGGATCAGACATACCGCAGGAGCAAAACAGCGTTTGGACAATGCCCACAAGGTTATGGGATTAGCGAATAAATTGACTAATGAATTGGAAAGCACGTTTAATCACTGGGCAAAAATAAAGGTGGGTGATGATGCTATGAAAAAGCTGATCCAATTGGCACTCTGCCCCAATAAAGAAACCTTACAGCATTTACAAAAAGAAAATTTTGATGATCTCTCAACTGTCTTTAAAAATACCGTTGATGATGCTTTTGCCTATGCGATGATCAGCGAAAGCCAGCAAATGGATACCACCAAAGGAACTTTGTTTGGGGCTTACAATGCGGTAACTGGGTATTTTCAGAATGTCAGAAACTACAGGGATAATGAAGCCAAACTCCAGTCCATTGTCTTGGGAGGGACAGCACAGTTAAGGTCTCAAAAGGCTTTTGATCTATGCGAAAATTTTGCCCGGTTTGGCGCAGAAACTTTGATCATGAATTAATTACAAATTTTAAAAATTAAGTACGGGAAACTTAAGTCTCTGCCGTACGAGAGCAACACTTATGAAATTCAATATTGTCAACGAGATAAAATTAAGTTATTCCAGAAAAGGAAATTCTGAAAAATTAGTTAGTAGTTCGCGGGAAGCAGTAGATGTATTCCGGCAGCACTTTGACCGTGATGAAATAGATTACCGAGAATCATTTTTTGCCTTATATTTAAATCAGGCTCACAAAGTTTTAGGGATAAGAAAAATTTCTGAATCGGGAATTTCTTCCACGGTTGTCGATGTTCGTATCATCTTGCAGGCGGCACTGCTTTGTAACGCTTCAGCGGTGATACTCGCACACAATCATCCCTCCGGAAATTTGAAACCTTCTGCCGAAGATCTGAAAATTACGCAGAGCATTAAAAGCGCATCAGAATTTTTAAACCTTAAATTACTGGATCATTTCATTCTGACATCAACCGATCATTTATCATTTGCCGACGAAGGTCATTTATAAATGAATGCATATTATTAAACAAAATACACGACAATTCAAATATTGTCGTGTATTTTCAATTTCGGGCGAAAAGACAATTCCTTCCGGTGGTCGGAAACGTCTTTTCGCAAAAAGTAGGGATACAACTCTTATGTTATTCCTCACAAAACCTCACTGCTTCATAAAAGTTGTGAGCCTGTGTAGATTTAATGTTTTATTAAATGATGAAGATATTCTACTGTTCTCCCAGTACCCATTGCTTGCTTACTTTGAAATCGCTTATATTCAATCATTGAACAACTATAAGTTCCCAAACCATTCATCATCTCCTTAATAATAGGATATGAAAGAAATCCTTCATTATTGTAACTTAAGAAAATATGCTGAAAATCGCATTTTTTTAAAAGATCAAACATCACATTTTCAGCCTCTGATCTTAAACAGAACTTTGATGTATTGTAGCGTCTCAAACCAGCCTTTCCCCGAGGCTCAAAATCGATATCATACAAAGCAATGGTGTTCAACAAATGATAATAGGAACCATATTCTCTGCCATTGTACGGAGGATCCAAATATAGGATATCACCTTTCACCTGGGTAATTAATTCGTTGCTGTCCATATTAAATATTTGACAGTCCGGAAGCGGTAGTGACGTTCTTTTGAGAGGAAGTAATTGTAAGTTCTTGTTGGCAGTTATTTTTAGTATCTTTAGGTAAGCGCAGTACACGGAGGCTGTGTTAGCAACTTTATCAACCGCTTTTAACAAGGTAGCCAATAAAAGGATATAGAAATCTTGATCTATCTCAGAAATTTGAAATCGTCGTTCAATATCCATCCTTATGGCATCTATTTTTTGACCGTTTTCGGATGAAAAATATAACCGACCAGCTGTTCCGCATTCCGAATATTGATTAAATACAAATCCTTCCCTGCCATCTAATTGATTTAATTCCGCAAGCATTGCCCGGTATTTCTCTTCTGATACTTTGCTAAAGAATGCACTGTTAATAACAAAGCTATAGTATTCCCTATCATTGTAAATGATACTTTTAACTTTGTCATGGAAATAGTTTCCTACTACTCCTGTTCCTGCAAACAGATCACAGAAGCTGCAATCAATCAATTTTTGTTTTACAGAATTTGAAATGACATTGTAGATAAACCCCGATAGTCTTTTTTTAGATCCCAAATAATTCATTTTTATTTGCAATCTCCTGTAAAATGGTGCTGAGACTTCACTCAGTCCAATCCTGACCTGATTTTGCTTTCAATGTCCTCATAAAAAGCGGCTTGGTACAAAACCAAGCCGCTAGAAATCAATTAGAAATTTTAAGATGCATTGTCAAATTCAAAATCTACCTTTCTTTCATTTCCAAAACTATCCTTTATCCAAATACTGAACTGATGGGATTCGGAAGCTTTAGATGTATAGTAAAGTCTGAATTGTTTTTGCTTCAATGGATACTCGTAATTCGGTAGATATGGTGGATCGCTGTAATATTGAAGTTGACCAGCTCCTTCGTATTGAAAATAACGAAGACTGTATGTTGTACCGTTAAAATTAGAAGATGTAATGATTGAAATACGGATTTCTACCGTTGCATTCTCAGCAATTTTAACCGGAACAGGCATCATTTCGACTTCAAAAGGAAAGTCTTGTTGAATTTCCAGATCGCTGTTCTGACAAGAATTAAATACAAAACTAATTAAGAAAATTGCCATTGAATACTTATATAGTTGCAAGATCCTTTTGTTGATTACATTTTTCATTTTACAAGCTTTTTTTAAAAATTAAATCGCATTCCGAAACCAAACAGAGCGTGAAGCTGACCAAGCTGACTGTTTTGCAAATAACGTATCTGCACATTGACCAAAAAAACCAAATGGTCTGTCAGATAACTTTCTAAAGACAGTTTACCACTTGCACCATAAATAAAATTCTCGGTTGCATTAATAATCGAGCCATCATAGATCATTTCATTTCCCCTATTGATCTGCTCATAACCTACAAGCCCTCCTAAACACAGATTGATATTGACATTCCGCATCAGATCTCCCCACACATAGAGACTGTAACCCCCATTGAAAAGGAAGGTATCAATCGGGATATCGTAATGGGCATACTCGTAATACTTTCTGCTGTATTCGGCCATTCCGAAGAGGTAATTACCGTTTTTGGTGTAAGAAATAACACCTGCACCTAAAGCGTAATTTTGCTTTTCAGGAGATTGTGGAAATACTGAATATGAAATTTCGAATCCTTTTTGCTTAGGGATCATTTGTTGGGCAAACGATTGAATACTTATTGTAAGTAGTAATGCGGTTGTTAAAAATATTCTATTCATCTTATTTTGTTTTTATGTTTAAACTGCTGATCGGCCTGGCATGGATCAGATCGGTATTTTCAAGCTGAACCTTCTGATGCCTTCCGCCATTCTTTTCCAGAATTTCAATTTCCAAAACCTGATCTTTCAGAAGGGTAAACTGATCCAATAAATAAACTCCTAAAATTTCAGAATGATGAGAAGCTGTCATTGATGGAAATATACCCTAATTGGCTCTAAGAGTTTATCCTGAACAACCGTTCTTTTTAAATTCTTTTTATCGATAATTTTGAAATTGACCAGGTCAATTTCGTATGACACGTTACTGCTGTTTTTAACCTCTAAGGTGAAAAAGAATTTGCTGTCATTGACGTGCAGTGCCCGGACTGAAAACTGGATCCCGTAGCTTCTGGACGATATGTGTTTGATGGTGTTGCTGCTTTTTTCATACAGGTTTTCCATAATCAATTCCGCAAGAGAGGACGAACTTCCTCTGAGATCTTCAAACAGGACATCCGCAATATACTGGCGCTCATGGCTTCTCTGCATCTTTAAAAGGTCATAGCTGAGTGCATCAGGATATGAACTGTAAAATACATCGAAGCTGTAGAACTTTCCGTCTTCGGTGATCACCGAAAAATTCGTTTCATCTTCGAAGTCCCGGACTGCCGATTTGATCCGAAGAACATTTCCAACAGGCTCTGCCTTATTGGCGACCAGCAGGTCACTCCCCAGGTCAACATATCGGATTGGAGAAGGAAAAACCAGGTGCGAGGTTTTATTGTAGGTGACCTGCATTTTGTAGGGCTGTAATCTAGCCTCTTCTAATGGAAGATATGTAAAGATAGAATCCTGCGCCAGTGCCCTTACTGTCAAAAGCAGAAATACGACTGTAGTGAGATAATGCCTTTTTATTTTATTCATTTTATTGTTTTTTAATGGGTTATTTTTTTGGCACAAGCAAAACCTGATGGCCCGCTTTTACCTTTACTTTTTGTTGTCTGACCCGTTTCTGGAAATATCCTGATAACCCCTGCACAACGCCTCTGCTTAAATCCGCCGCGATCTGCTGACCTGCCGACTGCGTCATCATAATATTGGTACCAGAAGTTTGCCCCATACTGCCCACAATGTCGGTCACAGCATTTTGCTCCGGTGAATAAGGAACATATAAGCCGAGCTGACCATCATTGTCATGAACATTGATCTCTACAGGATAAATGCTACCCTGATATTCTATCGACGAAATTTTCAATTGCAGTCTCCCACCCTGAAATTTGCCGTTTGCCTTCAGTAAGGTTCCTGCAGGAATTTTGGTATGAGCCAGAAGCATACTTTCCAAGAGTCTGATCGATAATGTACTTTCATTGGTCATCGTCATTGACTCTTGTACAAAACCTTTGATCGCATTTTTTGATTGTTTTGAATCATTGGTTTCATCCTGAGTTCCGAACAATCTATTATTATTCAGACCTGCCAGAAAGGCGCTGTCCGATGGCTCTCTATACAAAGAAGAGACAATATTTAAGTGAGCTGATTTTACTGCTGTGAGCTGTACTTTGTTTCCAGAAGGCTGCTTCACATCCTCTTCTCTTGATATAGGATCTTCCTGCTTACTACTTTGGGGAAGGTATTTCGCAGCCATTTGGTAGGATTTTTCCATCAGCTCCAATTGGTCATTGACCCCAAGACCAGCAGGAACAGCATTGTTCTGCAAAGCTTCATTTTTTAATCTGGATATTTCTTTCCTAAGATTATTCACTTCCTGATCATCCCTGCTGTAGAAGGAACCTAATGTCTGCTGCGCATTGCGATAGCTGTTAACTGCACTCGGATTAGATGGTGACAAACTATTCGGATTAGCAGTCAATGACGTCTGATCAGAATTTTGGTTAAGGATGTTTTGGTCAGTCCAGTAATCAGACAAGGTGGTCATCGCATTTCTTTTCTCTTCATTTTTTTGCTCCAGCAATTGTTGCTCATAGGCTTTCTGTTTATCAGATTGTAACTGGTCTTCCTTTGCCTGCGGTATACCTGCATTAAAACCTGATTCTGCAATGACCTTATCCTCGTTTGGTTTAAAGATGAGGTAGAGGCATCCGACACAGACAACAGCCATCAGAAAATAAATGATAGGCTTTTTAAATCGTTCCACTGGAAATTTCTGCAGACCTTCTGCTTCTCTTTCCTGTTCCTGCGATTCGCCCTCCGTGATCTTGATCTTATTAGAATCTTTCATTGTCCTATTTTTTAATGGTTGAACCCGTTCTGTTATCGTGTGACTGTCTTTTCATAGCAGTGTGATGTGATATGGTCGTAATATGACTGATCGACATGGTGTTATTATCATTTGCTGTTGTGATAAAGATGCTGATCAACACCAATATTGTGAGAATACAGTATCCTGCTAAAAACAACTTTGTAAACAACCTTTGCCGTTTCTCCGGAAGTGCTTTCCATTTTTGGTCTGCGCTTAAGATCCAGCGCTCTATTTTATCCCTGCTCTTTTTCATTGTTCTGGCTCTTAACGTTCAACAGTTTCAACATCTTTGTTTTCAAGGACATTGAATTTTTCAATCGTAAATCCCTGGGGATTGCTGTCTGACCGCACAGAGTTCACTAATGAACAATTGGTGATCAGACTTCGTATCGTCAGATTGCTGGATCGGATAATGAATTGTCTTGCATACGTTTTTACGTTATAAGGATAGCTGTCGAAGTTGGCAACGACACTGTCAACCTCTACCCTCTGCTGGATATTCCCTGAGATGATCCGGTTGTAATAGCCTTTCTCCTGCAGGTCTTTGTAGTAATCGAATGCAGACTGGTCTGCCAGATTAAAGGCCCTTTTGACATTGCTTTCAATGGCATTTTTATCCGGTGCCACCGTGAAGAACAATTCGTGAAAACGCCTCACATGCTCCCTGGCCTCGACAGGCCTGTTAATCGACATATCCTGAGACAGTGCCACCATCAGAGATTTGCCGTTATCCAGCACATAGATCTTCTGGCGTTGATCTTCTGCAAATTGATAGGACTTAAAAACGACAACTCCCACTACTGCAAAGCAGAGCACTGCAAAAACGAATGTAAATAAGCGGATCTGCTTGAAGCTGCTCTCTATATTTCTTAAAGTTTTAAATTCCATTGGATCGTATTTTTATTTTAATAATCTGCCTGAGATATTACCTGTTGCACTGCCTGCCGCAGCTCCTGCAATATTTCCTGATTTTGTGGCGGTCTGATTGACATTGCGCATAAAGTTACCGGCACCTCCTGCCTGAATGACCCATCCGGTAACGGTTGGAACCGTAAAATATCCGATGATCCCGATGATCATATAGATGATGTACACCGTGTTGGAAGTATCAGGAATGAAGTTCGGATCTGCCAGCATCTCAATATCCCGCTCCAGGATGAGGGATTGTATTTTGGCTAAGATCGAACTGAAAATATCCGCCACCGGTAACCACAGATAAACACTGATATATCTCGTCAGCCATTGTGTGAGGGTGGTCTGAAAACCATCCCATACAGAGATGGCAAAAGCAATGGGTCCCAATATGGAAAGTACAATGAGAAAAAAGGTCCGTATCGTATCAATGACCAAAGCTGCCGACTGGAAAAGAATCTCCAGAAATTCACGGAAACCGTCCCTGATGTCTTTTTTGATGGAGAACATTTCCCTTTCAATATACATCCCGGACATCGTCACCAGGTCGGATGGTGACCATCCTAACTCTTCGAGTTTTTTATCAAACTCTTCATCCGAGATCAGATAGGCCATTTCAGGATTCCTGAGCATCGCTTCTCTTTCCAAAAGATCTTTTTTCTGCTGCAGTTCGTTGAGATCCAACACCTGATTCTCCAGCATTGAATGGCTGCCCTGAACGATCGGACTTAACACACCATTGATGCTTCCCAGTACCAGCGTTGAAAAGAACATAATACAAATCCCGATGGCAAAGGGTCTGAGCATTGGAAAGAGGTCGATGGGTTCAGCACGGCTTAATGACTGCCATACCTTGATGGCCACATAGAATAATGCGCCCAGTCCGGCAACCCCTTTCGCCACAGCCGCCATATCCGCACATAAAGGCATCATCTCATCATAAACCGAACGAAGTACTTCGTGTAGATTAGTCGGTTCCATCTTACCAGTATTTTTGGTTTGAAGTACCATAAAGATCCAAGACCCTTTGGGTATTGTTATGTTTTTTTGCTCTTAAGTAGCTTACAGAGATATTCTTGTTCGTGTAGTATCTTACAAGGTTATGATACTCTTTGACCTCTTTGTAGACCCTGTCGATCACGTCCATTCTTTCCTTATCGTTAAGGGAAAGGCCATTGGCCGTGATGATCTCTTTCAGCTCTTTCAGCAGTTCTGTACTTTCCGTAAGCAATGCCGAATAGCCGTTGGCGATCGCCGTCAGTTCCTGGGGATTGAAATGGGGATCGTTAAGCATCTTCCCAAAATTGTTGACGTAGATCTCTGAGACATCTCCTACAAGAAGAACCGTCTGCTGCACTTTTCGGGCATCTTTGACAAGGTTGTTGACAGCCTTCAGTTTGTCATAATATTCCTTTCCCTGTTCATAGACCTTCTTTACTTCGTTGAAGTTCTTGATAACGTTGGAAACCGTTGACGAGGTCTGCACGATCTCATTGGCGGAGTTCAAAATGCCTGATGCCAGGTTGGCCGGATCGGTCACAACAAATTGTGCCTTTACGAATGTTGTTGTAGCAAGAATGGCTACCATTGCTATTTTAATGATCAAATTTTTCATTGTTGTAAAATTTTAAATGATTGGATTAATTGTCTTTTGTCGGTTTGATCCTCCTGAGAGAGATCCTCTTGATGGCATGTTCCACATTGCCGTCAAGTTCATAGGCCAGATTCATCACCTCCATTTTTTCAGTTTCTTCGGTCGTGTAAGCCAGATATTCCTCAGTGGAAACCTCCGTGGCATAGACCGCAGAATGGGTTCCGCCCAGTCCGATCCATACTTCTTTATAGAGTCTTCTTGGATCATTGTTCATATTGATGGAAAGTACCTGTGACTTTTCTTTGTCCGTAAGACCCAGCATTGCCTGAATATCATCGAATTTGTTCATATACTTCCGCTGATCCAAAAGGATCTTGCAGTCTGAATTGTTGATGATGCTTTCTTTGACAATCGGTGACTGGATGATGTCATCGACTTCCTGGGTTACCACAATGGCCTCTCCGAAGAATTTCCTGACCGTCTTGAACAGATATTTGATGTACTCTGCCATCCCCTCTTTGGCGATCGCTTTCCAGGCTTCTTCAATCAATATGAGTTTTCTGATTCCTTTCAGTCTTCTCATCTTGTTGATGAACACCTCCATAATGATGATGGTTACGATTGGGAACAGGATCTTGTGGTCTTTGATCGCATCGATCTCAAACACGATGAACCTTTTGGACAACAGGTCAAGCTGCTTTTCTGAATTCAATAAGTAATCGTATTCTCCGCCTTTGTAGTAAGGTTCCAGCACATTAAGGAAGTTAGCAATATCAAAGTCTTTTTCTCTGACCTTTTTGAGTTCTAAAACTTTTTGGTAATCATCTTTGACATAGTCATAAAAGCCGTTGAATGAGGGAAATCGATCACGTCGTTTTATCTGTTCAATGTATCCGCTAACCGCGTTGGATAAAGCAACCTCTTCCGACCGAGTCGGTGGTTCATCATCCCTTTTCCATAAAGTGAGGATCAGGGTCTTGATGCTTTCTCTTTTTTCAATATCAAAGATTCCGTCATCGGTATAGAATGGATTGAAGGCAATGGGATTTTCCTCAGTATACGTAAAGTACACCCCGTCCTCTCCTTTTGTTTTACCTCTGATCAGTTCACACAATCCCTGGTAGGAATTTCCGGTATCGACCAAAAGTACATGAGCACCCTGCTCATAATATTGTCTGACCATGTGGTTGGTGAAAAAGGATTTACCACTTCCTGAAGGTCCCAAAATAAATTTGTTCCGATTGGTGATGATCCCCTGCTTCATAGGAAGATCGGAGATATCCAGATGGATCGGTTTTCCGGTCAATCGGTCGGCCATCTTGATCCCGAACGGTGATGGTGAATCCTGATAGTTGGTCTCTTCGGTGAAAAAGCACAAGGCAGGTTCAATGAACGTGTAAAAACTTTCTTCACTTGGAAAATCACCTGCATTGCCCGGGATCCCTGCCCAGTACAGGGTTGCCGTGTCCGTTGTATTGTGGCGGGGCTTGCATTCCATCAATGCCAATGCACTTCCTGTATCATTCTTCAGCTGTTTTAATTCTGAAGGACTGTCTGACCAGGACATCACGTTGAAATGGGCACGTATGGATTGCAAACCGTAGGAATGGGCTTCATTAAGGTATTTCTCAATCCATTCCTTATTGATCTGGTTTGCCCTGCTATACCTTGCCAGTGAATGCATATTTCTTGCAGACTTTTCAAACTTGGATAGATTCTCATCGCTGTCGTCAATGAACAGATACTGATTGTAAATGTGATTGCAACTGAGCAGAAGTCCCACCGGAGAAGCAAAAGACAATAGGCAGTCGCTTCTGTCAGTGCTGAGCTTTTCATACCGGCTGTGTGAGGTGACCGTACCAGGCAGGTCATCGGTATCGGATAAAGTATGCATACTGATCCTGTTATTACCGATACGCATTTCTTCAGCTCCAAGCTTGATATCCTGTAAAGAAGGATTGGTTTCTCTCGACAAAGTCAGGTACTGTTCCAATATCCCAGACTGTTTGGCGGTGCCTGAGATCTCATCTTCGGTCATCCGTTCCAGATGGACATAACCGCTGTCATTCATAATCCTTTCAAACTGATCGACAGCTTCCAAAAAGCGGCTGATCACCTCTCGGTCTTTGATCTCTTTTGGAATGAGCTTGCCTTTACATAATGATGAAAAGTTGCTCTGCATCCGCATTCTCTCCTTACTGGTTTTCGTGATGAACAGATAACAGTAATGGTTTAAAAAGGGTCGCTCATTGAAATGTCTTTCAAATGATTTTGAAAGAAAACTCTGATCTTCTCTTGAGAGGTCAGGGTTATAGTTCTCTTTAATAAACCAGTCCTGTTTGTGTATGACTGTAAAATCAGGCAGGGTCTTGATAGCCTTGAACCAAGCGGAATGGATAGCTTCATATTCTGCCGATGCCACCGTAAAAAGTTCAGGAAGTCTGACCTTGAAGCAGACCGTAACATCCGCATCTTTTGAAATGATGCAGTCGTTCTCTATCGCAAGCAGTGGAAATTTACTCTCTAGCGTTGCGGCTTTGGATGTATTTCTCATGCTGCTGTGCTTTTAGGTTTGATTTTCAGATAGCGATAGATGCATTTTCGGCTAATGATATATTTGGGATGTTTTTTATGGGCTCCTAATTTCATCAGGCCATGCTCGCCGTATTTTCGATTTATTGAGAAGGTTTGCCAGATTAATAATGCACTACTGGCTCCACCGAATGCCAGACAGAAATAAGTATTGACTCCCGCCATGTACATAATCATGACACAGATCAACAGACCTAACAGGCCACCAGCGAAAATAAAAAGGTATTGTGCTTTTAATCCTTTGAACTCAACCGTTCTTCCTATTCCTTTGTTGGTATGATACGTATTCATAGTAACAAAATTTATAGGAAGAATGAACGCAGGATCGTAGCCGCAACGATCAGGAAGATACACGCACCGAACCAGCTGGCAGCAGTCTTGCTCGTATCGGGATCACCACTGCTGAACTTGTTATACACCTTGACCCCTCCAATAAGTCCGACAACAGCACCGATAGCATAGATCAGCTGTGTGGCTGGTTCAAAATAAGAGGTTACCATTTGTGTGGCCTCATTGATCCCGGCACTGCCGTTACCTTGGGCAAAGGCTCCCGTAACTGCCACAAAGGTCAGACCTGATAGCAGTATTTTTTTTCTTTGTTTTTCCATAACTGAAACACTTTGATTATTACTTTAGCCCACACCATGTGGGTTGATGAGGCAAAGGTGTTATGGAAACAGATGTGGTTTTATACCTTGTCTATTTACGGTATAGTTTGGCGAAAAAAGGCTGTTGATGAGAAAAGAGAAACTGCTGTAATGGTTATGCCAATAGATTGCTTAACTAGATTAACAAGATCAGTTGAATTATTTTGTAGCTTTGAATCGTTGCTTAGGCAATAAAATTACTAAGTAGATAGTGATACAATTGAATGCGTAAAAACAATCAACATATTCCTTTAAATATAATGACTGAAAATTTTGGTCAGGGTATTTCTATTGATAAAATAAGTCTTGAAAAACCTGAGTTTACACATTCTCACAGGGATGACGGTCATACATTTCATATCATCAAAAAAGGTATTATTCAGATTGAAATTGATTTTCAAAAGTATGAGATCACCGCGCCGGCTGTCGTTTATATGCATCCATATCAAGTGCACCGTATTTTGGATTTTGAAAATATTACCGTCTGCTCCCTTTCTGTAAGAGATGAAAACCTGAATCCCGATTATCTTAAACTACTCGAAGAGTTCACACCTGTACAGCCTCTGCAACTTAATAATGAAATCAACTCAACTCTTTCTCATATTTTTGATCTTTGCTTCAATTTTTCGATTCAAAAAGATAATAAACTTTATTATCCTTTGCTGAAAGACAGTTGTAATACGCTGGTTGCATTTCTGATCTCGCAGTTTCTGGATCAGAATAATCCGGAATTCAATTTTTCAAGGTTTGAGATCGTGGCAAAATCCTTTAAACAATTATTGGAAAAGAATTACAGTACGTTAAAAAGTCCAAAAGTATATGCAGATCAATTGAATATTTCTACCTCCTATCTGAATGAGTGTGTAAAAAATACAACAGGTTCTTCAGTTTCGCAACATATCCAGAACAGAGTTATTTTAGAAGCCAAAAGAATGCTATATCACAGTGATAAGTCTATCAAAGAAATTTCGTTCGAGTTAGGCTACGACGATTATTCCTATTTTTCAAGAGTTTTTACCAAGACAACAGGCATGTCTGCTCTTGCTTTCCGAAATAAAAACCGCGAATAGTCCAATCTTTACTGTTTTTTGTTATTTCTCACTTTTGTATTATTTGAGAATTTTGCTCTATTATTATAAACATTGATAGAATGGAACAAAATAAAACAGTGCTGATATCCGGAGCAAGCTTCGCAGGACTTACTACGGCTTATTGGATGAACAAAATGGGTTACAAAGTAACTATAGTAGAAATCGGGAATCATCTTAAAATGGGAGGAACACCTGTAGATATTAAGAATGAAACTGTGAATATTGTAAAAAGGATGGAAATCTTTGAACAGATAAAAGCCCAGAGAATAGGTCCTGAAAAATGGGAATTCAAAAATAGCGATGATGTGAGTGAAAAAACTGTTTTAATAGAAAAGCAGCCAGATAATGAGTTTGAAATTGAAAGAGATATTCTTCTGAATATACTTTTTAACCTTATAAAAGATGACGTCAATTTTATCTTTAATAAAAGTATCACTTCTTTAAATGAGAAAGAAGATTGCATAGAAGTCGCGTTCAAAGATGGTTCAAAAAATCAATTTGAACTGGTGTTTGGCTGTGACGGGATCCACTCTTCGGTGCGTAGAATCTGGTTTGGAGAAGAATCAGAATATGCTCATTTTCTTGGACAATATTTTTGTATCGCAATTGCCAACAGATTATTGGTGGAAGAAGGCACCTATCAAATGTACGCAGAACCGAACAAAGGTCTTGCGCTTTATGCTTATAGCAACAAAACGGACATCATTTTTACCTTCCGTCCGGAAAAGGAAATCTTTTATGATTACCGTGATCAGGAGCAAATGAAACAGATTGTTCTTGACCAGATACAAGGAATGAATTGGAGAGCGTCAGAAATGAGAGATGAATTATTCAATTCAAAATCCTTTTACTTTGATAAATTCTGTCAGATAAAAATGTCATCTTGGACGAAAGGTCGTGTTGCATTGGTTGGTGATGCAGGTTACTGTGCTTCGCCGGCAGCCGGAATGGGCGGTTCGCTCGCCATTGTTGGAGCGACAGCTTTGGCAGACGCTTTTGAAAAGTCCAATGGTAATTTTGAATTGGCTTTTGACGAATATAACAGAGATTTAAGGCCATTTATAGAAGAAGTTCAGACTGGCGCAGTACAAATGCTGGACAAGCTTTTGCCAAAAACCCAAGAGGAAATTGACTGGAGAAACAAGAACGGTTTTGAATTTTAAATTGGTTTAAAAAAAAATACTATCGAATGGAAATCATTGAAAGTCTCAAAATTGTTGAGATTTTTCAATGATTTCCTGTATGTATCAATTTATAACGCTTTTAGATGTATAGTAGCTTTTGCTAAAATATAAGAGGGGAATTTGCCTAGACAAACTCCCCAATATCGAAACCTTCTGCATCATCTTTACGCTTAAGAGTAACTTTCTCATCTTCATTCGAATTACTTTGGATAAGCAAAGCAGCAATCCGTTTCGAGGCATCATCTATTGAATTTTCCAAAAGATCAAAAAGCTCGGTTCCCTGAATTTTTTGAATAATAGTAACTGCTTGTTGTTCTAAATCAGGCTCCAGCATATCGTGTTGAAGCAACTGACCCGCAGTACTCAATTCCTGAAAGGTAACCCCTGTGGCAAACCCGCTTTCAACTAGTGGATCATTCTGATATTGCCATTCGTCTTCCTCTTCCTCCCAATCAATGTCCTTAGCCAAAATATCATCCAGATCATTCTTCGTAGGAATATTTTCACAAGCTTCCTCTCTGGTTTCTGAATCAAAATTATTTGCTTTTGGTACGATAGATTCGCTCTGGCCTTGATCGACATCAGATGGCACTGGTTTTCTATCTACTTTCTTTATTTCTCCCATTACAGAAGGTAAATTCAATTTTTTTTCAGTGGTATCTATCTGGTGGTTTGAAAACTTTTTATTCAACAGTAGAAGGATGATAATGAATAACAGAGATATAATGATTTGCTGTTCCATAAGTTGATGTATTAAAATATTGGACGGTATTTGTTGTTGAAATCATCGGTGATCTCTTTTTCAAACATTTCAAAATGATAAGCCAAGATATTATCAAGATATGCGTATAAAGGTATCTGATCCTCTGCAATGATCTGTATGATCCGTGAAAGCCGTTCATGATATTCAGGACGGATGTAGATACTTTTATCACCACGTTTGGTCATGGTGTGATGGGTAAGAAACCGCTCAGCGTAGGTGATCTCAAGATTTTTTTTATTCTTCAGCTTTTGTTTACTGATCGGCTTTTCTTTTATGGAATCCAGTTCCTGAGTCTGTGCTTCCTTCTTTGTGTTGCCAGCCATGATGGACATTAGATATTGTTCGTCAATACTGTTGTCTTCGACATTATTATTTTCATTTCCCATATCACTACAATTTGACAATGCTTAGAAACTCATCCATAAATAGATCCAGCCTGCATAATTTCATTAACTTAAGGTCTGCCGGTAGTAATGTCGAGCGGAAAACGGTTTTTGCGACCGTCTCCCCTTCTTTACGAAATCGCTTGCTATCAGTGATGGAGGTTTCCATTAGTTGTAGTCCCAGATCTTTGATTACCTTACTGTAATTTTTGTACAATGGGGTTTTATCCCTGCCGTCGACCTGGTTC
>DBLQ01000036.1 GCA_002297505.1 Flavobacteriales bacterium UBA720 | reverse complement strand
GTTAGTAGCAATGAAAAGTTATCTTACAAAAAGCTCCGTAGGAGCGACCTGTTAATAGAGAAAAACACAAACAATTTTAAAGCTCCGTAGGAGCGACCTGTTTGTGGCAAATGATAATTATTTTAATGTATGCTCCTTAAAAGCAACAAAAAAACTAAAAAATGAAAATATTAAAATTCGGTGGAACATCAGTCGGAAGTGTGGAAGCCTTACAAAACGTCAGGCAGATCGTAGAAAAAGAATTCAAACCCAACGAACCTTTGATCGTCGTTTGCTCCGCTTTATCGGGAATTACGGATGCGCTGATTTCCGCTTCGGAACTGGCTTTGAAACAAAATGATTTTTCTGACATTCTGAAATTGGCGGAAGAAAAACATTATCAGATCATCTCAGAATTATTACCCAGAACGGCTCAGAATCCATTGTTAATGATGGTAAAAGTGAGTTTCAACGAGATTGAAGATTTGCTTTTCAGCATCAAAAATTTGGCAGAATTGTCTAATAGAATCCAAGACAGATTGTTGTCCTACGGCGAACAAATGTCGAGTAAAATCATCGCAACTTTCCTCAATTCAGACCATAGGCCAGCAGTTTTTCAAGATGCAAGATCATTAATAAAAACCGATTCTCATTTTGGAAATGCGAATGTGAATTTCAAAAAAACAAATGACAATCTCTTAGCTTGGACACTCGAAAATCAAATTTATGTCGTAACAGGTTTCATCGCTTCCGATGAAAATGAAGATGCCACCACGCTCGGCCGGGGAGGTTCAGATTATACGGCAGCGATTTTAGCGTCCGGTTTAAAAGCCTCTGAAATCCAAATCTGGACCGATGTTGATGGGTTTCTCACCGCTGATCCGAGATTGGTAAAAAATGCTTTTTCACAGCCAGAACTCAGTTATCAGGAAGCCATGGAAATGTCGTATTTCGGCGCCAAAGTGATTTATCCGCCAACAATGATTCCGGCAATCGAAAGTCAAATCCCGATTTATATCAAAAATACTTTCAAACCGGAAAATCCGGGAACTTTGATTCATCATAAATCTGAAGTTTCTAAAGGCTTAATCAAAGGAATCGTGTCTATCGAGAAAACTTGTCTCATCAATATCACCGGAAACGGAATGATTGGGATGAAGGGTTTCAGCGGAAGATTGTTCAATGCATTGGCCAAATTTGATGTCAATGTGATCCTCATTACCCAAGCCAGTTCGGAACACAGCATCTCGTTTGTGGTTAATTTGGACGACCAGAAACAAACGAGAAAAGCAATTTATGAAGAATTTGATTTTGAACTGAATGCCAGTATCATCGATGAACCGCAGTTTGATGATGAACTCAGCATCATTTCCGTGGTCGGCGAGAATATGAAAAAAACACGCGGAATCAGCGGGAAATTTTTCAGCGCTTTAGGCAGAAACGGAATCAATATTATTGCGATTGCGCAAGGTTCATCGGAGCTCAATATTTCTGCGGTGATTGAGAAAACTGAACTCTCCAAAGCTTTGAATGTTGTCCACGATTCGCTGTTGCTTTCGCCTGTAAAAACTTTCAATGTGATGTTTGCTGGAACCGGAAATATTGGCAAAGAATTGTTCCGACAGTTGGAAAGGGAAAAGAACAATCTCGCAGAAAATCATCAGATCAAAATCAATGTGGTGGGAATTATCAATAGCCGCAAAATGAAATTATTTGATGATCAGCAATCGATTTTTGATTTAAATGATAACTTTATAACAAATTTACAAGAGTCAGATTTAAAGTCATTTATAGATTCTATTTCCAGTAAAAATTTACCTAATTTAGTTTTCGTTGATAATACTTCCAGCGAGGAAGTTGTCAGGCATTATCCTGATTTGTTCAAAAACAATGTCTCAATTGTTGCCTGTAACAAAAAAGGTAATTCATCATCGTTTGAGCAGTACAACCAATTCAAAAGATTGGCCAAAAAGAATAATGTGAATTTCTTCTACGAAACCAATGTCGGCGCAGGTCTTCCCATAATCAAAACATTAAATGATATGTGGATTTCAGGTGACGAAATTCTGAAAATCGAAGCCATTTTATCAGGAACGATTTCTTACATTTTCAATAATTATGTCGGAAACAAAACCTTTGCAGAAGTTGTAAAAACCGCTCAGGAATTGGGTTATACAGAACCAGACCCGAGGGATGATCTGAATGGAATGGACTTCTCCAGAAAAATGCTGATTCTGGGAAGAGAGATCGGACTGCCCTTGGAAATGTCCGATGTCCAGATCAAGGATTTTCTTCCCGAAGCTTGTCTCAAAGCGGAATCAATTCCGGAATTCTACGACGAGTTGGCAAAACACGAAGCTTACTTTTCATCTTTCAAAAACGAAGCGGAAGGTTCTGGCAAAAAACTGAGATTGATTGGTGTTCTGGAAGATGGAAAGATCAAAATCGAAGTTCAGATGGTCGATGCCAGTCATCCGTTTTTTGGCTTGTCGGGAAGTGACAATATCATCTCATTCACAACTTCCAGATACAGAAATACGCCGTTGGTCGTAAAAGGTCCTGGCGCAGGCGCTGAAGTTACCGCCGCCGGCGTTTTTGCAGATCTGGTGAGAGTTACAGCGCAGTAAAATCAATGATAGTTGATAGTTGGTGGTTGATGGTTGATCGCGATTGATCGTTTTACTATATTAATTATGTTTATCAATCATCATTTATTAGTCATCAATTATCAATTATCAAATATCAATTATCAATTATCATTCATCATTTATAAAAATGGATTCTATAAAAGTTTTTGCTCCGGCAACCGTTGCTAATGTGGTTTGTGGCTACGATATTCTCGGTTTTGCGATAGAAAAACCTGGCGATGAAATCGTCTTGCGAAAAAATAATTTTAACCAAATTATCATCACAAAAATTGAAGGCGATGGCGGAAAACTCCCCAAAGATCCGGCAAAAAATGTCGTCTCCCACGTCATCCGATTATTCCTCGAAAAAATAAATTCCAACCAAGGAATCGATATCGAATTGTACAAAAAAATGCCGCTCAACAGCGGTATGGGTTCCAGTGCAGCAAGCAGTGTTGCCGCGTTGGTGGCAATTAATGAATTGATGGGAAAGCCTTTTTCCAGACAGGATTTATTATCATTGGCAATGGAAGGCGAGCGGATCGCCTGCGGCAATGCGCACGCCGATAATGTGGCGCCTGCACTTTTGGGCGGTTTGGTTCTGGTGAGAAGTTACGAACCTTTGGATGCCCTGAAATTGCCTTATCCAAAGGATTTGTCGGTCGTTTCCGTACATCCGCATGTAGATGTGCCGACAGGCGAGGCGAGGAAAATCATCAAGGAAAGAATCAGCCTGAAATCTGCCGTTCAGCAATGGGGAAATGTCGCAGGTTTGGTTGCCGGATTTTGTACCGGCGATTTGGATTTAGTCAGCCGAAGTATGGAAGATGTCATTGTAGAGCCGGTTCGCGCGATGCTGATTCCGTATTTTTATGAGATGAAACAGCTGGCACTGGACAACGGCGCGATTGGTTTTGGGATTTCCGGTTCAGGTCCGTCGGTTTTCGCATTGTGTGACAGGAAGGAAACTGCAGAAATAATTTCATTGAAAATCAAAGAATTACTCAATCAGAAAAATATAGATAGCGAAACATTTGTAACGAAAATTAATGATGAAGGCGCGAGAGTTATTTACCAGTGAGAAGTTAGATGTTAGAAGTTAGACGCTGAATGTTAAAACTTTAAAAATAAAATCATAACATCAAAAACCTAACATCAAAATCTCACTTCTAACATCTAACATCTAACATCTAACAAAAAATGAAATACATATCAACAAGACAACAGGAAGAAACCAACATCAAAACTGCTATTCTAAAGGGCTTGGCAGATGACGGCGGATTGTTTATGCCGGAATATATTCCAAAATTAGCGTCTGAGTTTTTTGAAAATTTACCCAATCTTACTTTGCAGGAAATTGGTTTCAGAGTGGCAAGAGAATTTCTTGGCGAATCTATTTCGGATGAAAATTTAAAGAAAATCATCGATGAAGTTCTGAACTTTGAGATTCCTGTCGTAAAAATCTCGGAGAATATCAATTCATTGGAATTATTTCACGGTCCTACGATGGCTTTTAAAGATGTTGGGGCGAGATTTATGGCGAGAATGATGGCTTATTTTTCCGAAGGCAAATCGATGAAAGTGGTTGCTGCAACATCCGGTGATACAGGAAGTGCGGTTGCATCTGGATTTTTTGGAGTTCCGGGAATCGAGGTTTATATTCTTTATCCAAAAGGAAAAGTGAGTCCATTGCAAGAAAAGCAATTGACAACTTGGGGCGAAAATATCAAAGCGTTGGAAATTGACGGGACTTTTGACGATTGTCAGGCCGTGGCAAAACAAATATTATCCGACGAAGCGCTGAATCAGAAATTCACGCTGACATCGGCGAACAGCATTAATATTGCGAGATTGATTCCACAATCATTTTACTATTTCTGGGCTTTTGGTCAATTGCAAAAATTAGGAAAACCAATTGTTTTCTCTGTTCCAAGCGGGAATTTTGGAAATTTAACCGCCGGACTTTTCGCCAAAAAAATGGGATTGCCGGTTCAGCTATTCATTGCATCAACCAATGAAAATGATGTAGTTCCGAAGTTTTTGGAAACAGGAAATTACGAAACAAAACCTTCCAAACAGACCATCAGCAACGCAATGGACGTTGGAAATCCGAGTAATTTTGAAAGGATGAAAAGCTTGTTTACTGATGATGTTTCGGAGTTCAGGAAAGAGATTGAATCTTATTCTTTTTCCGATGAAGAAACAAAATCAGCAATGATAACAGTGAAGAATGAATTTAATTATATTCTCGATCCGCACGGCGCGGTTGCTTATCTTGGGTTACAAAGATATTCCGAAAAGTCGAGTCAGGATTTTGTTGGCGTTTTATTGGAGACAGCTCATCCTGCAAAGTTTGTGGAAGTGGTGGAAAATGTTTTGAAAGAAAAGATTAAAATTCCTGAAAAACTGGGAGCCTTCAATAAAAAGGAAAAACAATCTATAGAGTTTTCTGCTGATTTTGAATCAGTGAAAAACTATTTGATAGAGGAGAAGTGATCACTAAAGCTAAATAACTGATACATTTAGTTTGTCATGCCTTAGGAAACCTAAAGAAGTGGTTCGACGAAGTCAATCTCAAGAGTCCAGATTCCTACGGAATGACAAAATTGTGTTACTAAAGCCTGTGGTTATTAGATTGAATTTATTTTAATAAAATATTTTAACAATCATTTATCTATCCGAAAAATAATCCTATCTTTGTACCCGAATTACATAATAATTATTAAAACAATATTGGAATGTATCTAACAACAGAAAAGAAGTCAGAAATTTTCGCAAAGCACGGAAAATCTGCACAAGACACAGGAAGCGCTGAAGGCCAGGTTGCTCTATTCACTTTTAGAATCAACCACTTGACGCAGCACTTGAAAGCTAACCACAAAGACTTCAACACAGAAAGATCTCTTGTAAAGTTAGTAGGTAAGAGAAAAGCTCTTTTAGATTATTTGAAGAAAAAAGATATCAACAGATATAGAGCCATCATCGCTGAATTGGGAATCAGAAAGTAATCCTAAGCTCACGCAAAAAATTAAAGCAACTCAATTTGAGTTGCTTTTTTGTTTTAAAATTTTGTAAATCATACCTTTGTTATTTTCATCAAAATCAAATTCTTTTTCAAACTTCAATCCTATTTTTTCAAGGACTTTAATTGACGCTCTATTTTCTGACATTGCTCTGCCAACAATTGATTTTAAATTTAAAGTTTCAAATCCATAACCGATACAAGCTTTTGCACTTTCTGTTGCGAAACCTTTGTTCCAACATTCTTCGAAAAACCTAAATCCAATATCGGTTTCATCCAGATTTTCATCATATTTTAAACCACACCAGCCAAGGAATTCATTACTTGATTTCTCAATCACAGCCCATCTTCCAAAACCATTGAGTTTATAATCTTGATAGTTTATAAGAAACTCTTGGGCTTCATTAATATTTTTGAAAGCAGAATTTCCTGTGTATTTTATCACATTTGGATTTAGGTTTAGCTTGTAGAAATTTTCTGCGTCATCAGTATTTAATTCTCGCAAAATAAGTCTTCCGGTTTGTAGAATTTCTTTCATTTGTTTTTTTTTGATTTAATGTTCAAATCTAATGAAAAAAGCAACTCGATTTGAGTTGCTTTTTTATGTTTTTATCAAATGTTTTTAAGCTTCCCCAACCTCAGACTTCCGAGAATTCTTAAACAGAAAATAAACCCCAACCAAACTCAACAAAACAAACAATCCAAAACTGATCAGAGAAAATAATTTCCCTTTTTCAATAACGGCGGGTTCAAATTTCATTTCGATTTTATGTTTGCCTGCAGGCACATAAAGCGCTCTCAAAAGATAATTGGCTTTGATGTAATCTACCTTGTTTCCGTCCAGATAAACATTCCAGCCGTGCGGATAATAAACTTCGGAAAATACGGCTAACTGAGGTGTTTTGGAAGATGATTCAAATGATAATTCGTTGGGTTGGTAAGTTTTCAAATCCAAAAACGCCGTTGAATCTTTAACCAGATTTTTCCCATTGAAGTAAGTTTTGTCGTCTTTAGAAACTACTGCGATATTTTTCGTATCAACATTTCCTGTTTCGTTCAATTCTTCGTTGGGATTGTTCACGAATTTGATATCAGAAACAAACCACGCATTTCCATTCGCTTCCGGATTGGGTGTGATCTGAGGTTTTTGCTGATCGCCAACTAAGAAATACTTGGTGTTCAGCATATTCAGGATTCTTACCGTTTTTATCTGGTCGGTTGTCGAAAAATACTTGTTGATGAGATCGTCATATCTTCTCAGTTTCACAGCGTGATAACCACCGATGGACGATTTGAAATAAGACGTATTGGTCTCACTAAAAGTTGATAGAATATTGTTGAAAATCCTGTAATGATCTTTATCTTTTTCGGCAATCGTTTGTAGAGCTTTGTTGACTTTGGTCTGTTGCAGAAGACTTTGCACAAAAGAATCATTGCCGGCTTTGCTCATCAGATATTCCGAGTTTTCCGTCTGAAAAGGATTGTCGGCAAAGGTTTTATCCACAAAATTATCGTCATTCAGGTAACGCCTGTTCACGGTCCAGAGATCGAATAAACTTACTGCGCCAATGATCAGCAATGCCACGTTGATGCTGATTTTTTTCTTCATTGCAAAAAACAATGCGGCAGCCGTAAGCGCAACGTAAATGATTGCTTTAATCGCGTCAACCTGAAACAATGAAGCCCGCTCGCCCACGAGATAATCCAGCAAAAATGGAGGAAGATAGGTTTTCTCGTTTGCGGTGTAAAAACCCAAAATGCCTTTCCCGAAAACCAGTAAGATCAACGTAATTCCGAGAACTGTTCCGGAAACGTAAAGCAGGATTTTCTTTTTGTACTCTTCAGTCAGTTTCTCATTAGTAAAAAATTGGTAGAGTCCAAGAATCGCAATCAATGGAAATAGAAACTCAACCACCACCAGGATAGAAGACGGCGCCCGGAACTTGTTATAAAGCGGGACGTAATCAATAAAAAAATCGGTGAGGATTGGGAAATTGCTGCCCCAAGCCAATAAAATTGCTAACGCTGAAGCGCCCAGAATCCAATATCTGTACTTTTTTCCTGCGAAGAAAAATCCTAAAACCGCCAGAAAACAAACCACCGCACCTTGATAAGCCGGTCCGGAAGTACTCGGCTGGTCGCCCCAGTAAGTCAGGCTTCCGAAACCTCTGGTCATCATGTCGTATTCCTGCTGAGAGCGGATGTTTTCCTGCGCCAGTTCCTGCACTTTCTCCATCATTTTGTCCGAGCCTGGTTCCTGACTTCCGCCACCCATTAGTCTGGGGATGAATAAGTTAAGTGTTTCCAGTTTTCCGTAGCTCCACATTGTGATGCTTTCCTTGTCCATTCCGGATTTGCCGGCGGTGTGGGATTTGGTGTTCAGGATTTGTTTTCCGCGGACTGTCTCCTTCACATATTCCGCATTCGCCATTAGTCTTTGAGAATTCATTCCAACGCCGATTACGACGGCAAATCCTACTAAACCTGTTGAAATCAGGAAATGTTTCCATTCGATTTTTCCTTTGATGGCACGGATTAGTTCGGATAAGAATAAAAATCCTAAACCGAGAAAGAGATAATAGGTCATCTGCGGGTGATTGGCACAGATCTGCAAGCCCGCAAACAGAGCAGTAGTGATGAATCCGAGAATGTATTTCTTCCTGAAATAAACCAGAATAATTCCGGCCAAAAGTGGTGCGAAATAAGCAATGGTATGCACTTTTCCGTTGTGCCCGGCGGCAATGATAATATAGAAATAAGTGGATAATCCGAAGAATGTGGCTCCTAACAGAGCATATTTCCAGTTTCTAACGGCAACCATTCCCAGGAAGAAAAATCCTGCAAACAATAAAAAAAGATAATTCGCGGGCTTGGGTAGGAACAAAAACAGGTCGTCAATTTTTTTGATAACATCGCCACGGAACTGTGCGCCCGTTTGGTACGTTGGCATTCCACCGAACATGGCGTCGCTCCAGTAGGTTTCTTGATCATTGTTAGCGCGGTATTGCAAAAGTTCCTCTGCGCCGCCTTTGTAGAAGACGATATCGTGCTGCATCAGGCGTTTCCCGGAAATCACCGGATTGGCATAGACTACTGCCAGCAAAATAAATATGACAAGACTTGCGAGAACGAATATCAGATTTTTGTTGTTTTTGAACATACAATGGTTGCTTTTATTTTTCGAATTTCAAATTTAATATTAAAAAACCTTTCAGACTCAATAATCTGAAAGGTTTTGTATTTATTTTGGACAAGAAGGAAATCAGGATTTCTTCTCCTCCTTGATTTCTTCATAATCCACCGTTTCTGCATCCCATTTTACTTTTTGCTCAGGCATTTTCTTCGCATTGGTCTGTTGCTGATTCTGTGGTTGGTTTTTAGGATTCAACGCCGGAAAATTTTTATAGAATGCATTGAAAAACAAGCGTTTCAAAATATTCCAAACGAAGAAAATAATGATGGTTGCTAAAATGAATTCGAAAATGTATTTCATTTCCTGATTTTATTTATAAGAAGGATTAATAATGATGGACGTTGTAGAGTTTTTGCTCATACTTTGCGTCTGTTTGCCGTCTGAAAGCGTTTCTTTCTGATTGGTTTTCACCGATAGGTTTTGGTTCAGCAGCCAGCCGGTGTTTTCATCAATGATGATTTTTCCGTTTTCAGAACCGCCCATACTCATTGTGTGTGTCATTCCGTCTTTGGACTGCTTATCAGATTTGGATGGAATCACACCGGTCACGCTGATTTCCGCTTTTCCATCCTCCACTTTTACCAAAGTGAAAGTCAGGTTTTGTTTTAATTTCCCGCTAGGATCGATGTCTTCAGAAGTTGTCCATTTTTCACCCAGTTTAACACCTTTAGCCGGAAGCAGTTTCAGGTTTTTGCCAAGCTGTTCCTTCATCATCGCCTCATTGAAGCCCGCTTTGAAACTTTCGATAATCGCGTCCTGCTGTTTTTTTTCTTTCACAGTGCCTGCGATGGCTTTTCTAAGGTTATTGTGCACAGCCTCGAAACCTGTTACCGATTTGATGTTTCCGTACGCATCCATTTTCACATTCAGCTTGTTGCCTGCCAAACCTTTGCTTACAAGGTAATCCATCTTCAGCTGTTCTTCTTTCGGTGCGGCCTGTTTGGTGTCGATGACCACGGTTTTTCCATTGGCAGAACTGGACATTCTCTTTCCGACCATATTGAGCGTCAGATCATAGATGTTGTCTTTGAAATCATTCACGGTCAGAGACATTTCATCCGTAGATTCATTGGTTCCCGACATTGTTTTGCCATCCGGTGAAGTCAGCGTCTGGATCTCTCTCTGATACGAAACCAGTGGATACGTTGTGCCTTTTTCCAGGATGAATTTCTGTTTATAAACGCCGCTGCTGTCTGCTATCGCTTTTGGTTTTGCCGCTTCTTCCGGAGAAACTTCCACGGTTACGGTTTCTGTTTTTCCAGTTTTCGGGTCGACTCTCGTCACGGTTTTGGTTTCCTTTTTACAAGCTACTAGAGTTATTGCGATGAGCGCAAGTGCGGTTAATTTTTTCATAAATGATATTTGATAAATGATGAATGATTTTTTACCATTCTGTGTTTATAATATTTTGGGCAATTCCCTCGCCAAGGCTGTCATCCTGAGCCTGTCGAAGGGCAGCCGCCCGGGTCGGGCTTTCCGCTCATATCTTTGTTTTCCAGATTCTTCCTTCGTCAGAACAGAAAAACAAAAGGATACCCGCTTCTATCCCTATTGCATTTTCAGGTTTCCTTTATAAATTAGTAAATAAATTCTCAAACTCTCCAGCTCTCTAACTCAGCTTCTGTCTCACCGCTTCATAAAGAATGGCGCCACAAGCTACGGAGACGTTCAGAGATTGGGTTTTACCTTCTATCGGCAATTTTATTTTTTCATCGGAATGATGAAGCACTTCCTTGGAAATTCCCGTTTCCTCATTGCCCATCACGATAGCGCAAGGTTCCGTAAAGTTGGCTTCATAGATCAGTTTTTGTGCTTTCTCTGTTGCAGAAAATACTTTGATGCCGCTTTGCTGAAGAAAATCCACCGAATGTGCCAGATTTTTTTCCTTACAAATCTTGATGTTATAAATCGCTCCCGCCGAAGTTTTGATCGCATCCGAATTGATAGGCGCGCCACCTTTTTCCGGAATCAAAATCGCATCGATGCCCACACATTCTGCCGTTCTGCAGATGGCGCCAAAGTTTCTGACATCGGTCAAGCGATCCAGAATCAGGATGAAAGGCGTTTTGCCTTCCTCAAAAAGCTGAGGCAAAACATCTTCGATTTTGTGAAACGGAACGTCAGAAATAAAAGCGACCACACCTTGGTGATTTTTTCTGGTAAAACGATTGAGTTTTTCCACAGGAACATAGTTGGGACGCAGGTTGTGCTTGGCAAGAAGCTGTTTCAGCTCGATGTAGATTTCGCCTTGCAGGGCATTCTGTACAAAAATTTTATCTACAGTTTTTCCGGCTTCCAAGGCCTCCATAACAGGCCTCAACCCAAATATAAAATCGTCTTTTTTCTGTTCGTTCATTGATGAAAATTATAGTTGCAAAAATAGGCTTTTTGATTTTAGAATTGTCTTAAGAAAATTGTAAAGTTCGGGTTTAAACCACAAATCGAAAATTAGAGGTAATCAAAAGTCACAAAAGAATAATTCGAACACTTAAGTATATAAAAAAGATTTTTAAAATAAGATCACATTAGTACACTCTAGTCGTACAATATTCAAATATTCTAATTCTAAATTCAACTTATATTGAGAATTTTATTAAATCTTAAGTGAGTTAAATGTTAAAAAAATTGTTTTTAATCCAAAACAAAAACCAAAAACTCCCCGTCCTCAGTTTTAAATTTCAAATCGCCGGTTTTCCTGAGATCTTCGAAAAGTGGCGTTGGAAAAGTATCATCAAACTGTTTGGTTTTAAAGAATTTACCTTTTAACGTCAATGGGATTTTCTTGATCAGTTTATCCGTCGTTACCGGAATTTTAAATTTCCTTTTTTCCGGATCTTTGGAATCTACATAGAAACAGTGGTCAATCAATTCTGTGCTGTTAACGTACTTTTTATAATCGGAGGTTTTGATGAAATTCGGAAGGTTGGTATCGGCCCAAGTCAGATAAAACACTTCTACATCCTGCGTTTTGCTGATGACCTTATAAAACTGAAAACGCTCATTTCCTGGTTTTGAAAAAGATAGAACCATTAACATTAAAATCGGAAAAATATAGCGCAGATTCATTGAAATCACTTATCAGTAATCGTTCATTATTTATAAACTCAGTCCTTCTCCAATCAAAGCGCGTTTCTGCGACAGGATATAACCGTAATGGATACTCTCGTGCATGTTATTGAAAATGATTGCATCCTGGATATTCTTCAGATCAATTCCGAAACTTGTAGAGTAGGGCGTATAATCCGGAAAAAAATCGTTGTCAAAATCTTTCATCAGGATTTTGGAAGTTTCTATCAGGAGAAAAGCCAAATCTTCCATTTCCGACTGTTTCACATCCACATTGGCAAACGTTCCTTTTTTATAAGTTTCCACCCAATATTTGTCAATCCGAAACTGGTTGCCGCTGAGATAGTAGCAAAGCAATTGCTGTGTGGCCACACAGTGCGCAATGTTCCAGTAGATGTTGTTATTATAACCATCAGGAATGGTGAGAAGATCTTTTTCTGAAGTATTTTGTAAAATTTCAAGCAGATTTTTTCTGACTTGTCTGTGATTGGCAAAATGATAATTCATTTCTTTTTGTGAGCTTTATTTCATTCAAAGTTATATTAATTATCGATAAAGGACAAATTAATGAGGGTAATAACCCTGTCATCAGTCATTCATCTTTAATCTTTAACAAATATTTAACTCAAGATTAGCAGTTCTTGTGTTTGCTGTTGCAGGTTTTTATAGGAAATTTACCAAATTATTAAAATAACTATGTCAGAACTGAACCAGGCAGAAGATATCAGGCTGCTTACAGAAAAGGTAAAAGAACAGAATTACTTTTTTAATATTCTAAAACAGGAAATTAACCGCGCAATCATTGGTCAGGAATATATGATTGACCGCCTGCTCATCGGACTGCTGGGAAATGGTCACGTGCTTCTGGAAGGTGTTCCGGGCTTGGCCAAAACTTTGGCTATCAAAACGCTGTCCGAGGCTGTGGATGGTGCGTTTTCCAGGATTCAGTTTACGCCGGATTTGCTTCCCGCCGATGTCATCGGAACCATGATTTATAATGTCAAAGACAATGATTTTTCGATTAAGAGAGGGCCGGTTTTTGCCAATTTTGTGCTGGCAGATGAGATCAACCGTGCTCCTGCGAAAGTTCAGTCTGCCTTGCTGGAAGTAATGCAGGAAAAGCAAGTCACCATCGGTGATGAAACCATGCCGTTGCCGAAACCGTTCTTGGTTTTAGCGACTCAAAACCCAATTGACCAGGAAGGAACTTACCTTTTGCCGGAAGCGCAGACCGACCGTTTTATGCTGAAATGCAAAATTGATTATCCTGAGTTTGAGGATGAGAGAAAGGTGATGCGAATGATTTCTACGCAAGATATTCCGCAAATTAGGAAAGTGGTAGATCTGCATCAGATTGTTGAGGCTAAGAAGCTCATCAACCAGATTTATTTGGATGAGAAAATTGAAAAATATATTCTGGATATGGTTTTCGCGACCCGTTATCCTGAAAAATACGGCTTGTCAGACATTAAAAATTATATCAGTTTTGGAGCCTCGCCGAGAGCGAGTATCAACTTGGCCATTGCGTCCAGAGCTTATGCCTTTATTAAAGGAAGAGCGTTTGTAATTCCGGAAGACGTGAAGGAAATCGCCAAAGATGTCTTAAGACACAGAATAGGATTAAGTTTCGAAGCGGAAGCGGAAGAAGTTTCTCAGGATGATATCGTTAGTAAAATTTTAGGAAAAATTCAGGCGCCTTAAATTTGGTTGTTAGTTGATGGTTGTCAGTTGTCGGAGCAATTCGATGTCTGAAAACTATCAACAGACAACCGACAACTATCAACTAACTTATGCAGATAAAAGATATCGTCAAAAAAGTAAAGCAGATAGAAATCCGGACTCGAAAGAAAACGGAAGCATCGCTTATGGGACAATATCACAGCGCTTTCAAAGGTCAGGGAATGACGTTTTCGGAAGTCCGGCAATACCAGTTCGGTGACGATACAAGAAGAATCGATTGGAATAAAACCGCGCGCTTCCGCGAACCTTTCGTCAAAGTGATGGAGGAGGAACGCGAGCTGACGATGATGCTGGTAGTGGACATCTCTGCCTCCATGAATTACGGAACCAAGACTCAGCTCAAGCGGGAATATGTTGCGGAAATCTGTGCTTCGCTAGGGTTTTCGGCTGCCGGCAACAATGATAAAGTAGGTTTGATTTTATATGCTGATAAAGTCCTGAAAGTAGTGCCGCCACAGAAAGGCAGAAAGCATGTTTTGTCCATCATCAGCAATATTCTGACTGCGGATTATATCCCGGCAGAATCGGATCTGGACGCCGCATTCAATTACATGATGAGTGTGTTCAAAAGGAAATCGCTCATCTTTGTCTTCTCAGACTTCGAAGATCAGTTTGATCAGAAAACTCTCAATGTTGCTGCGCGCAAACACCAGTTGCTTGGTCTCCGGGTTTTTGACGAGAAAGATATGGAGATTCCGGATATTGGCTACGCGCTTTTCCGTGATGCCGAAACCGGAAAACAGGTTTGGGCCAACACCTCCAGTGCCAGATGGCGGTACGAATTTGCAGAGCAGCAAAAACAGAAAATGCGTCAGATCAAGGATGAGTTTGAAAATTCATCAGCCCATTTTTTAGATATCAACACGTCTGAGGATTACAGCAAATTGCTTTATCAATATTTTAGGAAGTAAATGTCCAACTTATCTGCTAAATCAATTAAATCGGCGAGAATTTTAAAATAATTAATGAAATTAGTAATGTTCAATCAACGTAATATTTGTCATTCTGAAAGAATCTCAACGCTTAGATTCCTACGGAAATCCAACGGATTCGACGGAGTCAATGACAAATATTCTGTTTTACTCAAGGTATGTCTTTCTTTTTTTATCATTTTTTCAAGTTTCGGATCTTCACAGACTTTGTCTTCTAATCTGGACAAAACCACTTTGGCATTGGGCGAAGTTGCGGTTTTCAAGATTCAGATTCTCGATCTGTACGGCAAAGATGTGCAAATTGCGCCGAGGAATGAATTATTGCCATTTCATTTTGAAATGGTGAACGACAGTATTGCCAAGCAAAAGGACATCTATCTGCGGTCCGTCAAGTTTGCCATTTTTGAGGAAGGAAAATTTACCATTCCGGAAATTCAAATCAAGGTGGGCGGCAAAGTCATGAAAACGATTCCTTATGAAGTGGAAGTCATTAACACTGCCAAGAAAGGAGATCAGATCAATGACATCATGAAGAATAAGGAAGTGGAGCTGGATGTTAAGGACTATTGGGATCTGTATAAATTTTATGTGTTGCTGGCCTTGATCATCGTTGCCATCATTGTACTCATTATCGGTATCATCCGGTGGGGAAGAAGACGCAAATCCAGCCCGGTGGTCACTACCAATCAAACATTGAAAGATCTCGAAAAATTGAGAAAGAAAAATTACATCGAGAATGAAAATTTCCGTGCTTTTTACGTTGAGTTAATCGAAATTACAAGAGGTTTTATGACCAGGCAGTATCACATTCCGGCAGATGTCCTTTTGACCGATGATCTGATTGCGTACATGAAAAATACGAATGCGATTTCTCAGGAAAATGAAAAAACTGTGGAGGATATTTTTCTTCGTGGAGACCTTGTCAAATTTGCTAAAACCATTCCTACAAAAGAAATTATGTCAACAGATTTTACAGCGATCCGTGATTTTGTGAAACGATCTACCAAGGATGTGGAGGCAGAACAGCTCAGAAATCCTTCATCGCCGGAACTTTCCCGGGAAGATGAAGGTAAGCTGCGACAACTCAAATAAAAATCATTCATCAATCATCATTAATCATTTATAAATAACCCGTGAATTTTGAGTTTTACAGTCCCTGGTTTCTACTGCTTTTCATTTTTTTTATTCCGCTTCTCATTTTAGACGGCGGCAAAAAGAAAAAGAGCAAAGGCATTGCTGTACCTTCGGTCAGAAATATGAAACCGGCAGGGAGCATTTCACTGGCGATGACTTTCCTTAAGGTTTCGAAATACTTCATTCTGTCTGCGCTCATCATTGCCCTAGCTAGGCCTCGCACTTACAGCATCTCGCAGGACAGGGACGAATCGAAAGGAATTGATATTATGCTTTCCGTGGATGTGTCGCTCAGTATGCTGGCAAAAGACCTGGATCCGGACAGACTGGAAGCGCTCAAGAAAATTGCGATCGATTTTGTGAATAAAAGAGACAACGACCGCATTGGTTTGGTTGCCTATTCCGGCGAAGCTTACACCAAAGTTCCTCTGACAACCGATCATCAGGTTGTAGTAGATGAACTGAATCAGTTAAATCCACTCGAATTACAGCCGGGAACGGCAATTGGAGAAGGGCTTTCGGTGGCTGTTAATCACCTTAAAAAGAGCAAAGCCAAAAGTAAGATCATTATTTTAATGACTGATGGTGTAAACACCGTTTTGAACGCCATGCCGCCACAGATTGCCGCCGAACTCGCAAAAAATAACGGGATTAAAGTTTACACCGTCGGAATCGGGAGCAATGGATTTGCAGCTTTTCCTACGGGAACCAACATTTTCGGCGATATTGTGTTCACGGAACAGAAAACGGAGATTGACGAAAATACGCTGATCGATATTGCACAGCTGACTGGAGGGAAGTATTTCCGGGCAACGTCCAACAGCAGCCTGCAGAATGTCTATGATGAGATTAATCAATTGGAAAAATCCGATGTCAAAACTTCCAAGCTGTATAATTATGAAGAATACTTCAGGATATTTCTGTGGATAGCTTTAGGCTTTCTCTTGCTGGATGCATTGTTGAGATGGATTATTTTTAAAATTTTGAATTAAGCTGATGAATTGGTATTTAGGAAATTACTGGTATCTGTTATTGCTGCTGTTGTTGCCTGTCATTGGTTACTTCATCATCCACTATATCCGTTGGAAAAACCGCAAGCGTAACCTTTTCGCAGAAGCGCGCTTTCAGGATTCACTGTTTGAAAAGACATCATCATTTGCCAGGATTTTTCCTGTGCTCTATCTCCTGGGATTTTTATTTCTGATATTTTCCATAATCGACCTTTTGGGAGGCAAGGAAGAAATTAATGTCAAGCAGAATGTCAGCAGCACGATGTTCGTTCTGGATGTCTCCAACTCCATGAATGCGCAGGACATCCAGCCCAGTCGCCTGGAAGAAGCGAAGAACATCATTATCAATGCGCTTCAGAAAATGACGAATGACAGAGTAGGTATCATTGTGTTTGCCGGAGATTCCTATTCGGTGATGCCCCTGTCCAGCGATTATTCTGCAGCAGAGAATTATCTTCTGGGCATAGAAACCAGCGTAGTCCAGAACCAGGGAACGGATTTTCTAAAACCGATTCAGATTGCCGCACAGAAGTTTAAAAATATTGCCAAAGGCTCCAGAAATATTGTATTGATCAGCGATGGCGAGGATAATGAAGGCCACGAGAGCGAAGCTATCAATCTCGCTAAAAAAGAAGGCATCCGCATTACAACCATCGGCGTAGGTACCGAAGCAGGCGCTCCGATTCCGGAATATTATTTTGGTCAGCTAATGGGCTACAAATCTGATATTTATGGTGAAACAGTGGTTTCCAGGCTGCAGACAAAAGCTTTAAGAAATCTCGCATCTTCAACAGGCGGTAATTTTCTGGATGGTAATAATCTGGATAATGCGGTGACCGGTTTGCTGGACGAACTAAAAAATAATACCGGCTCTACATCTACCGTTATCAATTCCCAGTCTGCGGTGCATTACTACCAGTATTTTCTCGGCGCGTCAGTTTTCTTTTTCCTTTTGATTTATCTTTTTAATCCAAAGCGGGATTTCAATATTTAATCAAAGGTTACTGTAAATTATTAGATCACATACTTTTTGAGGCCTTCCATAATGCCTTGCCACAGCATGTTAAAAAAACTTTTTTCCGGATCCCTTTTTTTGTCGACAACTACATAATTTGGCTCACCTTTGGACTCGTTTTTCACAAACCAGTTGGCAACGGTGCTTAGCAGTTTTCGCTCCTTCCCGTTTTTTTTATTGAGGAAATTGACATACATATCCCTGTACTTAAAATAGAATTTACCGCCAATTCCCGCATTGGAACCTTGGTAGTCAAATTTCAGGTAGTCAATTTTACCGTCCAGGGTGACATTGAGGTACGGACGCACAAAGAGGTTGACATTATCCGCAGATAACTGCTTGATATCACCGGCAATGGTGAAGCGGTCACTAGGATCTTTCACGTCAAATTTCCAGAGCACTTTGGTAGGCGCAGTGCCATAAAATTTAAAGTCAGAATCTACGGAAACCATCGTGGGCAAGCCTTTGATCCTGGCATTGTTCACATTTCGGATGTTGGCATTGAAGGCTTCAAAGCTCAGCTTGCCCGGCTTGTTTTCGTTCTCCGCATCCTCTTCGTAGGTCAACGCCGAATTGCGGAGCTGAATCTCATTCACAAAGAGAGGAAATTGGACATCCCGCAATTTCTTGCCAAACAGATATCGGAGCGCATTGTCATCGGGTGGCGCCAGATCATGGTAGATGTTGCAGTAAAGTTGGTCGATCATAATTTTATCGACATGGATCCTGTTGTTTTTTCCGATTTGTGAATTATGGTCCAGAATCGAAATCGATTTGGTCCGGATCGAATAAAGATCTTCTTCTTTCGCAATTACTTTGCTGAAAGCTTTTCTGGAATATTTCGGGAGAAATTCCAGGTTCTGCATATCGGTGCGTTTGCCATAATTTTTAAGCGATGCCAGCTTGAGATTGTAATATTTTCCGGCAGCTAAATAAATCCCTTTTGCAGATATCCTACGATTTTTTACGCTGAAAGGAATGTCACTCTTGATAAGACTTTTATCTGAAGTCACTCCTGTAAGATCCACGTCCAGATGCGCAACGGAAAGCTTTTCTTTACCTTCCTTATACTGTCGGAACTGGCCATTAAGAATATTGACTTTGCCTGCAGAAGCCAGGAAGTCAATTACTGCAGAAGGTTTGGCACCTTTAGGTTTATGACTTGCGGAGTACAGTTTGACCTTGGGATTGATGATCGCTATGCTGGAAAAGTTAAGGTTTAATTGCTGTCCTAAATATTTAGACTGATTCTTTGTTAATCGAACCTGATCTGTTTGGATGTCAAGCACATCTTTTTGACTGCTTTTTCCCAGTGGAATCATAGCCACATTTTCAATCACTATGTCCTGATTTTCAGACCTGATTTTCCCGATTTTCAGTGCCTGTAACGCATCGGTTTTCAGATAGATATGGTCTGCTTCAATATTATGATTGGTGAAGCGGAACGGTATTTTTTCCTTCACGGTATTTTTATCAAATACAATATGAGTAAGCCGGAAATTGAAGTTGTCTACCGAAGCTGTCTTTTGAAGGTCAGATCGCTGAACAAGAATTTTTCCCTGTTTAAAATCGACATTTTTAAGTCCGATTTTCAGGTTCATTTTTTTCGCTCTTTCCTCCTTCTTTTTCACCACTTGTTTCCCGGTAGAAGTGACTTTAAGATCAGGTTTTGTAAAATTAATATCTTCCACGATCAGTGAATCGCGATTGATCATGAAATTGGTAGCGACGAGTTCTTCTGCAGCAAAATCAAACACATTTTTTGCATTATAATTTTTGGGATTCTGTAAAGGCTTGAGATGAAACTGGCTGATCGACAGTTTTCTATTTTTGGCGTCAATTTTCCGGGCGCTGACTTCATAAAAAGGATTGGTCATTACCAGTACATTTTGTGCATCAATCCTGAACTCTTTAAAGGCAAAAGGCATCCTGGAATCATCTTCGCTTTGTTGGATTTCCGTAAGTTTAATATTAACTTTCTGGCCATTGAAAAGCGTTTTCTTTCCACCTTTGGTAATGCTGATATCTGCGTCAGAAACAAACATATTTTCCAGCTGGAACTCCGTTTTTTTTGAGGCGGACGTATCTTTTACCTTTTTATCAGGAAGGTTGACGCTGATTTTAGCACCTTTCAGTACCAAATCCTGCGCTTTATAAGTTTTGCTGAAAATGGCTTTCCACACGCCGAAATTACGTATTTTAAGTTCCCGGACATTGCCGTTGATCTGTGCCACAGCAGTATCTTTTGGATTTTTATTTTTGATGATGAGATTCTCAGCGGTAAGATTTCCGGAAAGCAGATCGAGGTCGAAATGTTTAAGCTGAAGCGTGTAAGAGGTCTTGTCATTAAGCAAATCCGGCAATCTTCGCTTCAGAAAAAAATTGAGCGCCAACGGAAAAATGATGACAAGCAGAAGAATGATGATTCCCGCAATGATAAGTATTTTCCTGAGTTTTGATGGTTGAGTAGATTTTATTTCATTCATTTGAGTTGGACATAAAATCTTAACAATCAATACTTATTCCAAACTTTTCCGGAACTGGTAGCCGTCTGCTGTGTGCTGTGCAAAAATGTGATGAAAGCCGTTGCTGATTATGATTTGCTGGGCTCCGAGAAGGCTGTTGTAGCGAGCGATCTGCTCAAAGTGCGCTTCCTTCAAAACAACGTTAGGCGCCTTACATTCAATAAGGATTTTTGGTTTTGTTTTTTCTGTGACGAGCAGGTCGATGCGCTTCGTAGTACCGTTCAGTTCCAGCTTCTGTTCCAGGATCAGGGAAGAAAGACTTTTATTCTTCACATAGCGGAAGTAGTGCAGCCAGTGCTGTCTTACCCATTCTTCCGGCGTCAGGACCAGCCAGCTTTTCCGGGCAAGATCATAGATAAAAAATGTATCTTTGTCTTGTTTGATTTGGAAATCGAACGTATGATCAAAATTGAGCTTCGGAACCTGCATATTGAAAGATGAAAGAAATAGATATTATCCTCAAAAATATTAAAAATAAAGAACTCCAGCCGGTTTATTTTTTCCAGGGCGACGAGGCGTTTTATATCGATCTGGCAGTCAAGCATTTTGAGCAGGACGTATTAGAAGAAGATGAGAAAGCTTTTAATCAGACTGTAGCTTATGGCCGAGATACCACGTATCCGGAAGTGCTTTCGCTGGCCAGGCAATACCCGATGATGGGCGATAAACAGCTTATTATTGTGAAAGAAGCGCAGGATATGAAGCTGAATGACGAGGAATCCAAAGCTTTGGAAGCGTATCTGGAAAATCCTGTGCCATCCACCATTCTGGTTTTCGCACATAAACAGAAAAAACTGGATGCTAGAAAAAAAGTTGCGAAGACACTCGCTAAATCCAGTATGCTGTTCACCAGCGAGAAGATGAAAGATTATCAGCTCCCGACGTGGATTCAAGGGGAAATGAGCGTGATGGGAATCAAATCTGCACCCAACATTAGCCACCTTCTTGCAGAATATCTGGGCAATGATCTTTCCAGAATTGCGAATGAATTGAATAAACTGAAAATCGTCCTCAAAGACGGCGCCGTCTTGGACGGAAAAATCATCGAAGAACATATCGGAATCAGCAAGGATTTCAACATCTTCGAATTGCAAAAAGCCTTAGCGACAAAAGACCAGGCCAGAGCGTTCAGCATTGCTTATTATATGGGCAAGAACAAAAAATCCAATCCGATCCAGATGGCATTTGGGGCGCTGTATAATTTTTTTTCCAATGTTATTGTTTACCATACGCTATCCGGACAATCGCCACAAAACATTGCATCTGCGATGGGCGTCAATCCTTATGCGATCAAAGATTATTCGGAAGCAGCGCGCTTTTATCCTTTGAAGCATGCCACCAGAGTGATTTCCATCCTGCGGGAAATGGATTTGAAATCCAAAGGTCTTGGCGTGAGGCAGATGGAAGATGATGAGATCTACAAAGAAATGGTTTACAAAATCATCAAAGTCGATGAACTGAAAGTATCAGTTTAAAACAAATATAGATTGTACCGTTCCAGAAAAGGTTTTATAATAATGATGATTGATATTAGCTTTTATAATACAATCATGCTCATCATCTATCGACCATCATTTATCAATATCCATCACTTCATTTACTAATCATATATTTGGCATCGACAGTTTAGATAGGTTCTGAATAATTAATTCCCGACATTTGTAACCGCTTTTTCGCGCAAAGAATTATCTTTGAAAATCGCAATTGGCGAAGATGAAAAGCATTACAAATCTCATCAAAATAAAATAATTCAATTATAAAAAAAATGGAAAATAATATCTTAGACTGCGTGATTGTAGGTTCCGGACCTGCCGGATTTACAGCCGCCATCTATGCAGCAAGAGCCAATCTGAAACCTGAATTGTTTACAGGTCTGGAACCTGGCGGACAGCTGACTACTACCACGGAAGTGGAAAACTTTCCGGGATATCCCGACGGGGTCACAGGCCCGGAAATGATGCTTCATCTTCAAAAACAGGCAGAACGTTTCGAAACCAAAGTGCATTACGAAATGATTTCCAAAGTAGAATTTGCCAAAGAAAGAGGTGGTATTCATAAACTGAGTACAGGTTCCCGTGAGATCCTGGCGAAAAGTGTGATCATCTCAACGGGTGCAGCGGCAAAATATCTTGGTTTGGCTGATGAGAAAAAGTACGCCGGCGGCGGTGTCTCAGCCTGTGCCACTTGTGACGGCTTTTTTTACAGAGGCAAAGATGTTATAGTTGTTGGCGCTGGAGATACAGCGGCAGAAGAAGCGACTTATCTTTCTAAAATCTGTAACAAAGTAACACTTCTTGTGAGAAAAGATCATTTTCGTGCTTCAAAAGTAATGGTAGACAGGGTTTTGAGCACTGCCAATATTGAGGTCCGATACAATCATGAGCTCATCGGCATAGAAGGTGAAAACAATCTGGTAGAGCGGGCGAAAGTCGTCAATAATTTAACAGACGAAGTTTCAACAGTTGAGGTTCACGGGATTTTTATCGCCATTGGGCATAAGCCGAATACAGATTTGTTCAAAGGTCAGATTGATCTGGATGAGAATGAATACATCATCACCGAAGGCAAATCTGCAAGAACCAATCTTCCGGGCGTGTTCGCAGCTGGCGATGTCCAGGATCATCATTACAGACAGGCTATTACTGCAGCAGGAAGTGGCTGTATGGCAGCAATGGATGCCGAAAAATACCTTGGCGAATTGGCTGGAGAAAATCATACCTGGGTAGAAAGAGATTAGATTTCTAAAATTTTTACCAGAATAAAATCGAAGCCGCCTGAGAAAAGTCTCGGGCGGCTTCTTGATAAAGAACTATTACAAAAATTGATTGATTGATTTGATTATATGAAAATGTGTTTTATTTTTTAGAGGATTTTATTTGCTTCCAAACGCCAATTTTGTGCTAGTATTAGGTCTACTTATAGTTCTTTTTTCGTCTTTATTGTGAATTTTATAGTACATGGCCGCAATGAATGTAGGCTTATGATAAATCTTATAATAGCGGTATTGTGTATTAAAATGGCGGAGGTTGATCTTATAAAAATCATAGCCAATCACTACCACTAGGCATAAACTGATGATATAGAACACGCGAAACTCCAGATGGTAGTATGTAAGCCCAGAGAATACCGCGCCCAGGACATAGGCAATCATAATGCTCGTTAGCAATTTGGCCCGACCCGTAAGTTCCGGATTTTTACGAAACTTTTTCTGCGTAAACATGGACGCCAGAATTCCTAAGTCCGTGGTGGTTCCCGTTAGATGCGTAGTTTTTACGGAAAAATTGGAGATGCTTGCCGTGAGACCGTTCTGTAAACCAGTTGCAAATAACATCAGTGCGACCAATGCTTCAGTCTCGGCAAGGGTCTTCTGGTAATAGAACTGGCCGTAGATTCCCACTGCCAGAAGACACATAATTTCCAGGATGATGGGCAGCGCGTGTGCAAAATATTTGCTTTTTCGGTTCAGGTTGATGACGCTGAGATTGGCAACGAATCCTCCAAAGAAAAACAGGAATATCCAACTGGCAACCACTGCTACCTGCGTCCAGTTGCCCTGGCTGATCTCTGCGGCAAGGATGGCGTAATGGCCGGTTACATTGGAGGTAAAAGAGAGGAATATCAGCAAGGAGGCAATATTAATGGTGCCTGCGGTAAATGCAGTCAGCGTCCCCAATCTGATGTTCTCTCCCAACGTTCTGCTATTGCTGTAGTTCCTTAACATAATTTTTTATTTACTCTTATTGTTGATGAAAATGCGCTTGATTACAAGAAAATCTCGGCGAGTCTGCCTCTTTCCGGTTCCATCTGCGGCGTGGTGGTTTCAATGACTTCAGCTTTCAGATGCTTGCATTTCTTGATATAAGGGATGATATTGAACTGGCTTTTTTTTAGCTGATTCAGTGAGGCAGAAGGGTAGTAGGACTCATCGATATCGAGAGCCTCCACATATAGGTNNAAAAGTTCTCTGAAAGTTACCGGTAAAGAGATCGCAGCTGATTTTATGTACCAATTGCGGATATTTATTTTGGATGATGCTGTACGCATCGCAGAATTCCTGAGACCGGATCTTGGCAAATACTTGGCTTTTCGTGGTGAAGAGCAGGTCTCTGATAGAATCTCCCATATCATAACCGCCTACCAATAGTATGTGATAGCTGTTCGCATCATTTTGATTGTGCTTTTCGCGGAGCACTTTTTTTAACGTATCCAGAGATTCTAATGAAAAATCGGTTGCAATTAAAATGGTCTTGATCATAATAACAGGATTTATCGTTTTGTTGATTTTTGATACTACAAAACTAAAGTCTCGATATTAAAATCTTTTTGGAATGGAATTAAAATGCAATTAAAGAGATTAGAATAGGATTAAAATCAAATCAGGCACCCGCAATGGCGCCTGATGATCTATTGATACCGTTGGTGTTCTTTCGGTTTGGAAAACCGTTCGATAATCGGTTTGAACAGCGCGCGGTATTTTTCAATATCAAACAGTTGCGAGTCTGTCAAAGCTTTAAAAGTTAACCAGATACTGAATGGAAAAAGAACCAGGTTCGGAATCCATGTTGCCAGATAAGGATTGACTACGCCTTTCCAGGAGAGGTTTTCTACAGTGATGTTCATCACATAAAAGATGATGAAGATCACAATGGCGATCACGACAGGAAGACCCATCCCGCCTTTCCGGATAATGGAGCCCAGGCTGGCGCCAATCAGAAAGAAAATAATGCAGGTGAAGGAGTAGGAGATGATCCGCTGCTGATACATCACAATTTTGTTATGCTGCTTGATGGTATCCCGTATGCCCGTTTCGCTGGAAGCGACGCTGTTTTTAAGTGATTCGATCTTGTTGTACGCATTCCAGAGAACATCCAGTTTTTTATCTTTCTTCAGTGTATCAATCTTATAAGGCTGCGTAATTTTGTCTTTAGTTTTCGTTTTGTCAATATATTCCACATAGCTGTTGGTCTGCGAAATGATCGGTGAGGTGATGGAATTGACCGTTACAGCATTAGACTTCCTGTTCTTTTCCAAAGTCTCATTCACTTCCAGATAGGTCTGGAAACGGTAATCGTCTGTGATTTTTTCTTTCTCAATGGCATTGTTGAGAAGTTCGCTGATGTCGAAATGATTGACAAGGCTATCAAACCGCACCGACTGATTCGGCTGTTTCAGGCGCTCATTGTAATTTTTATTGGCTATATCATCTGTGAAAACGTAACCATCGTAAAGAATCAGTTTCAAGTAATTGCGGTCTACAGCAGGTGCAAATTTCCCTTTTTTGGCAATGATGGTCTGCTGATCGTCGTAAGAGCTGGCATTTTTATGCAGGAAAACACCTTCCAGCTTCTCACCATTTTCACCATAGATTTTGTCAAATTTCACCGAGTAGCCGGAGATCTGATCGATAAAAACGCCCGGCGTAAAGTTAATAGCCGGCTTGGATGATATAATGTTGAACATCATATTCTTCGCCTTCCGCTGAAAATCCGGAATGATATTGTTCGAAAAGAAAAACAGTGCCACCGAGAGCAACGAGACGGTGATAAAAAGCGGCATCATGACGCGGACAAGCGAGATTCCCGCAGCCTTCATGGCAGCCAGTTCATAGCGTTCTCCAAAATCACCGAAAGTCATGATGGAGGCCAGAAGAATCGTGAGCGGAAGCACCATGCTCACCACGCTGATTCCCAGATAAAAAAGAAACTTGGAAATTTCCCAGTACGTCAAACCTTTCCCGGTCAGCTGCGACATTTGCGTCCAGATGATGTTCACAATAAAGATGAAAAACAGCACACTGAAAATAAATACAAACGGCCCAAAGAAAGTCTTGATGATATATTTGTCTAATTTTTTCAATTCTGAAATTTAAACCTCAAAAATACTCTAAAAAAAGCAATACTGAAATCGATTGGATGATTTTAGGATGATTTTAAAATTTAATCCATAAAAATAATCCGCAAACATTAAGCGGCGGATTAAATTGATCAATAATTAAAAGTCTATTTTCTATTTGTCTATCATCTCCAAGTCTCGATTAAAAAATATAATCCGTACTCAAAAAATTAGAATCGTGATCTCTCACAATGGTGTTCAGTAAGTCCTTATTGGAATCTGTGATTTTTGACGCGACTAAAGATCGGATGGAGAACGATCTCAGCGCATCAAAAACAGACAGCGTACCTTCTGCGCTATCTTTTCTTCCGGTGAAAGGGAAAACATCCGGTCCACGTTGCGCCTGGCAATTAATGTTCACACGACTTACCAAGTTGACAAACGGATCAATCAGTTTCGACACTTCCATCGCATCTTCACTGAAGATACTCACCTGCATACCGTGATCTGCATTGACCTGATAATCGATGGGTTCTTCTATCGTTTCAAATGGTACCACCGGAATCACCGGTCCGAATTGCTCTTCGTGGTACAGTTTCATTTGGTCATTCACAGGATAAACTACGGCCGGGAAAACGAAAGAAGCCTCGTTGTAACCACCTTTGTCATTCAAAACTTTAGCACCTTTTGAGACAGCATCGGCAATGCATTCTTCCAGATATGGCGGTTTGTTCACTTCAGGCAGCGGCGTGATCTTCACATCTTTTTCCCAAGGCAATCCGCCTTTCAGAGCAGAAACCGCTTCGGTTAATTTTTTGGTGAATTCCTCAGCAACATCTTTCTGAACAAAAATCAATTTCAAAGCAGTGCATCGTTGGCCGTTGAAAGATAATGAGCCTAAAATACATTCGCTCACTGCAACATCCAGATTGGCATTTTTGGTGACAATGGCGGCGTTTTTGGCATCAAGACTCAGGATAGCTCTCAATCTGTTCACTTTCGGATGAAGTTTCTTCAATCCATTCGCGACTTTGCTGGAGCCGATGAAAGCCAGAACATTCACTTTGCCACTTTCCATAATTGGCGTAATGATCTCGGAGCCTTTGCCGTATAATGTATTGACGGTTCCTTTTGGAAAGGCTTCCTGGAAAGCTTTTAGAAGAGGATAATGGGCGAGCACACCGTGTTTTGGTAATTTGAACAAAATCGTATTTCCCATTATCAAAGCTGGAATCAACGTGGTGAAGATCTCATTCAAAGGGTAATTGAAAGGTCCCATACTTAAGACAACGCCAAGTGGTGCTCTACGGATTTGAGCAATCGTTCCCTCGGCTTGTTGGAAACGAGATGATTCTCTGTCAAGGTCTTTCAAAGCATCAATAGTTTGGTTGATGTAATCGACCGTTCTGTCAAATTCTTTGGTTGAGTCCGGTAAAGTTTTGCCAATTTCCCACATCAGAAGTTTGATGACCAGGTCACGTTCTTTGATCATCAGATAAACAAACTTCTGCATACATTTGATCCTGCCTTCCACAGACATTGTTGGCCATTCGCCAAGTCCATTGTCGTAAGCTTTTACGCAGGCATCCAAAACATCAAGGGCTTCTTTTGGTCCGATATTCGGGATGCTACCGAGAAGTTTTCTTTCTAATCCGTTTTCGGTTGGAATGCAAACTGGTGAATATATTTCGGTAACGTCGCCGTTCCATTGAACCAATTCTCCATTGAGAAGATATTCTCTCTGGTGGATTACGGGAACTTTATACTCTTCTGGGATTTCGTTTTCTGATTTGAATAAGTTGTTAAAATGGACTTGTGCTGAACTCATAGTTTTTTATTTAATGTGAAATTAAATTTGATTTTCTGAAGTATAAATTTAAAGATAAAGATTGATTTCCGGAGTTTGTTAACATAGATTTAATCAATGCGGAAATCAAAAAAAACTCAACTATAAATTGAGTTTTGATTTGAATGTATTGCAGATCCTTCGACTCCGCTCAGGAGGTCAACCTAGTGCAATTTTTTAGAGGTGTCAGTCTGAGCGGAGTCGAAAACTTTTTCAACGGAATCATTTACCATCCGTAGACTTCAATGCCCACGCAATCAAAGCCGGCTGCATAAACAATCTTGCGAATCGTTTATTGTCTGTGTTGAGACCAAAGGCATTTCTTCTTTCTTTGTATTGGGTGTAATTTCCAGGGAAAACAGCGGTGAACAGTGCAGCGGCTGCTTTTCCTACTAAAGATTCGTATTTCTTTGGTGCTGCGATCAGTGCTACTCCCATTGCGATTTCTACATAGCCGGAATACACCACGGTGTCGTCTTTTTCCAAAGGCACCCATTCTGGCACCTGGGCTTGGAATTCTTTTCTGGCAAAGGTGAGATGTCCGATTCCGGCTGAAATTAACATTGCTCCTAATCCATATTTTGCGATGGTTTTGAATGTATTATTTTCCATATTAAACAATTTTTATGGAAGCGGTTCAAGAATGATTCCAAAGATGTTGATACTTAAACCACAAAAGACACAAAAGTTTATACATTTTCCGAATAAATTCTTTTGTGCCTTTTGTGGTTTGGAAAAGTCCCTGTAAAATAAGGATGTTGAATCAGACTTACTCAGCAAATTTATTCTTTGCCAACCAAGCTGGATAATCTTTGTCAATCAGTTTTTGCGGACTGTCCACGTACCAGCTGTAGCCGTTTCTTCTTTCTTCGGAAACGTCGTTGTAATTGTACTTGATACTTCCGTCTCGGTCACCGAAGATGGGTCTGTTGGTTTCCAGATCATAGAATCTTGCCCAGATCACAGAGTTCTTATCTTCTGCTAAAGTTCTCACAGCTTTGTTGTTTTTCTTCACAACATTGTAGCTATAACCTTCTATTTTATTGGTTTTGAACCATTGGATGGCAGACTTTACCGCTTTCTCAATCTCGGGAGTCACAGGTTGCATCATCAGAAATTTGGTGATGCTTACGGATTCTGCGCTGGCCAGAGATGCGGGTTCAAACGCTCTGGCTTTCTCTGGTTTTAGGGTAGTTTCGTTGTACTGGTCGCCCCAGATGGTTGGTTTTCCGTTTTGGAAGTATTGCGTTTTCAGGATGCAATCTATGCCTTTGGCCACGGCCAGTTTTGATTTGACTTTCAGGATTTCATCTACGACTGCGAAGCCGTTTTTTCCTTCGGCAACGTTGTAGAGAATGCTGAGGGCATTAATCATTGCATTGTCATTGTACGTAATCTGCTTTCTGTAGATGGACGTGTTGGGGTAATATTGTGGGAAACCGCCATTAGCATACTGCATCGCCAGGAGATAGTTGATACCTTTTTCTGCAGACTTCAGGTAGCTGGGGTTTTTGGTGGATTGGTAAGCCTTGATGAGGATCGAGATCTCTTTGGTGGTCGCGCTGTTGTCTATGGTCGCGTACTCGTCTCCGGACGCTTTAATCTGGCTCAGCAAAGCTTTGTCGATGGGCAAACTGTAGTCCACCGCCTTTTTGTCCAACTGTTTTCCCCAACTGCCGTTTGGGAGCTGATAGATGATAACCTTTTCGGCTAATGTATCTTTACTTTGAGCTGTACAAGATATTGTTGCCAAACAGCTGAATAATAAAAGCTTTGATTTCATAAGTGTTGATTTTATGCAATCGGTTGCGCCTGCTATTGTAAATATCATTGCGAATTAAATAAAAGTCAGTCCAGATGAAAATACCGCGGATCCGGATATTGAAACTCAAAATCCAATTCTTTAATTAATAGATTAGGAGAGATCGTTCTGCCGTTTTCGGCACGTTGGCCAGAATAGGGAAGTCCTTTCTGGGCATTGATGATTTCTTCTTTGCTGGGATGGATCGGTGCAACAACGTTATAAACTTTAGACTCAGAATGATTATCAAGCATTTTCTCAACAACCGAACAGATATCCGCATAATGGATGTGATTCACCAACTGATCCAAACCGGAAATATTATAATGCTTCAAAAGCCTGTCGCCACCCATTAATCCGGCCAATCTCAGAATATTGGTCTGAGGAAATTGTTGTAATAAGAAGTTCTCACTTTCCACTTCCTGTGCTGGCTGGTCATCTTCCAGAAATTCTTTTTCAGTCTGAGGATAAACACCTGTTGAACTCATCAGAAATAACTGTCCTTTAAAGTCACCTAAAAAATTAAGAAGATTCTGGCGCTTCTCCGTCATAGAAACCTGTGCGCCCCGAAGTCCGGAAAACGGAACACAGATGATAATCGCATCCAAATCTTTCGCAACTTCCCAAGCTCGAATATTGGAATCTAATGCGTCAGGAAAACGAACCAGAGTAGGGTGGTAACCTTTGGCGCTGAGTTCTTCTGCTTTGGCTGGTGTAGTTGTGGTGGCAAAGATGGTATACAGATTGGACAGCCTTTCCGCAATATGACTGCCGAGCCAGCCGTAACCGATGATTCCGAGGTTTTTCATTGTTTTGTTTGATCTGCTAAAATTACCAATTAATTCCCAGAAAGTTTGCTCTTCTATAATGATATAGTAATAATGTTTATCGTCAGTTCGAGTGTTTTTCGTAGAGAAACGGAGAAAAATGTATCGAGAACCGTAGTTTGTAAAAGATGAAGTTCTCGATACGCTCCATTGCATTTCGCTACTCGAACTGACGTTGGTTTGAAAGTATTAACAAAAAAACTCAGCCATCAGCTGAGTTCAAACTTAATTTTATACGATTCAAATATCCGAATTCTTCGCCGCCTTCACCAGTTCATTCGTATCGGTGTAGAGCAGTTGCCAGCCCGGGACTTCTTTCATCACAGTCAGGAGGTTGAGGTAGGCTTTCAGGTTTTTCTCGAGATCTTTCCGGATGGCAGAGGCGCTCGTCATATTGCGGAGGTCGGCGTTGGCTTCTGCCTGCGTGGCGAAGAGCGTTTCAAAAGCCTCGTGTTTGGATTTCATTTCTGCAAAACCGCTAGTAAGGGAAAGTGCTGTGATTTTCTGAACATTCTCCGGTTTCTCCAATTCCTCGATCAGCTTTTTCATCTGAGCCGTCTGCGAAGAATAACTGAGGCGGTCCAGATCCAGCCCAAACGTTCTGAACACCTGATACAAGTCCGCCGCCAACTGCGCATTGGGTGCTGAGGGAAGCTGCCGGTAACCGTTCAGGAAGGCTTTCAGATTGGTGTAAGCCACATCCCGCTCGTGGTCCGCCGTGGCCACCTCTTTACCTTTCCCGCTGTAGATCTGCTTAGTATAGACCAGATCATACGCCGAGTACGAGGTCTGCAAAGTCGCGGTCAAAGGATGGTTGGAGATCACAGGATATTTTCCTGACTGGATGTTGCTGAGAATTCTTTGAGCCAAAGTCGCAAGATCTTTAGTGCTCAATCTCACTAATGAAATTTTCATCGTTTAATGTGTTTGTTTGTTAAAAATGTATTAATTACTCAAAACAAATATAAATAATTCTGCATTTAGTTTAAAACATTTTGTGGGAAACAAAATGCAGTTGCATGAAGTTCCCCACAACTTGCGGGAGACTTCATGCAATTGCAGGAGGTTACAAACAAGGTTGTTTTAAAGGAAATGCGGATGCAGGAGGTTTGTTTCATGGTTGTTTGTGAGTTCTTGCGGATGCAGGTCGTTTTAATCAGAATGTTTTTTGAAAAGAAATATTTTTGATACTTGTACATCGCTGGCGCGAGCTTCTAGCTCGTGCTGTGATCTTTATGGGTACGAGCAGGATGCTCGCACCAGCGGAGTCCTGCGGTTGTACATTGTTTTAATCAGAATGTTTTTGAAGAGAAATATTTTTGATACTGTACTCCGCTAGCGCGAGCTTCAAGCTCGTGTCTTAAAATAAATTGAGTGGATAGGAGCAGGATGCTCGCACCAGCGCGTGAATATTTTTGATACTGTACATCGCTGGCGCGAGCTTCTAGCTCGTGCTTTGATCTTTATCGGTACGAGCAGGATGCTCGCACCAGCGGGGGTCATTATTTGATACAAATGTAGTCATTATTTGATAAGAAATTTTATTTTGCTTTTTTAGAATATTATGGAAAACCGTAAGGCTATTGTTAGCTTTTTTTTTATTTTTGATAATTGTCCAAATACTGCTTTTCAATTTATATAAAAAAAACATCAGATGAAAAATTATTACGACATTCTTGGTGTAGAAATTAATTCTACAAGTGAACAAATTAAAACAGCTTATAGAAAGTTAGCAATAAAGTTTCATCCTGATAAAAATTCAGGAGATAAATATTTTGAGGAACGCTTCAAAGAAATTCAAACTGCTTATGATACTTTAATCAATGAAAATTCTCGTAACCAATATAATACAAAACTTTTTACTTTTTTTCAAAAAGCATCTTCATCAGAAAGTAATCAGAAACAACAAGAAGCTAGATATGAAAAACCAACTTATAAACAATCCAATCAAACAACCCGACCAAAAAAGTCTAGGACTCCAGTTATATTACTTATTATTTTTCTGCTTTCCACTTGGTTTATTTTAAAACAAGTTGGCGGAAAATATAATAATTTCAATGATGTAGATTTAAAAAAATCTAATGACAAAGTTGTAGATCAGGAAAAGGATATACCATTAAGTAAGGCTACCGAAGTTATTAATGAAGATGAAAAATTAAATTCAGAATATTCAAATTTGCTTCAAGATTTAGAGAGGAAATACGATTTAGTTACAGGGTTTTCTGATGGAATGATATTAGTTTCTTTAAAAAATAAATACGGTTTTTTAAATGAGCGTGGGGAAATTGTTGTTCCCGTCTCGTATGAAATTGCAATGCCTTTCAATGAAGGACTTGCAGCTGTAAAGAAAAATGGAATGTGGGGATATATAAATAAAAGTGGAAGTTTAGTAATTCCATATTCAAATTATACTAACGTTAGAAGTTTTTCAGAAGGATTTGCAGCAGTTCAAGTAAATTATGAAAATTGGGGATATATTAATAAATTTGGAAATGAAGTTATATCTGCAAAATATGAAGATGCGAAAGACTTTTCAAATGGATTTGCTGGTGTTGGTATAAATATAACGCTATCTGATATAAATGGAAATTATGGTTTCGTCAATCGACACGGTCAAGAAATAGTGCCGTTAATTTATAAAAGAATAGTAAAAAATTTCACCAATAAAGATGGAATCTTAGTTGCAGAGCTGAAAGATGAAAATGAAAATTCAGTTTGGGTTGGTGATGATGGTCGACCTGCAATGTGGGAAAATTAATAATTAATTTAATATTCCGCACTAGCGCAATTCAAGCTGGTTTCTCAAGAATATATTAAAATTAAATCAAGTACTAGCAAAATACTCGCGCCGAGCAGACAAGAATAAAAAAAAACCTGCCTCACAGCAGGTTTTTCATATCTAAAAAAGTTTTAAAACAAACCCTCATCCACAAAATTAGGCAACGTCACTTTCAAATGCGGTTCAGCTTCCATTGCTCTTTTGATGGCGAAAACAGCACCTTCATTTCTTGCCCAGCTTGGATGGGATTTAATCTGCAGATGACGAAAACCCTCTCATATAAAAGTTAAAAAAAATTAAGATGATTAAATCATTATCAAAATTTTCATCAACTTCTATGATAAATTTCCAGCGAAAAAATCCTTTATAATCTAAAGCCAAAATAATCTGATCATTTTTATACAAAAAGAACTTATTACTAAGCCAATTTTTACGTTTGAAAGTAAAAACTTCTATTGTATCACCGAAATAAATAATTCTACTTTTAGAAATATCTGACTTGCATATCAAGTAATTATCTTGGTCATAGATTTTAATATCTCTCCATAAAAAGCCGGTCCCTTTTATTTTGAAAACTTTATCCTTAAGTTTTATTTTTTCGGACAATCCATTAATGAAATAAGGACTTATGATCTCACCAACCAGCTTATCATTATTGTTAAATAATTTTACTGCGTTGAAAGTGTTCTTTGTTGTAAATTTTTTCATTTAAAACAAACTCTCATCCACAAAATTCGGCAACGTCACCTTCAAATTCGGTTCTGCTTCCATCGCTCTTTTAATGGCGAAAACAGCACCTTCATTTCTTGCCCAGCTTCGTCGGGAAATTCCGTTGTTCACGTCCCAGAAAAGCATCGATTTTAATCTTCTTTCGGCATCATCACTTCCATCCAACAGCATTCCGAAACCACCATTGATGACTTCGCCCCAGCCAACGCCACCACCGTTGTGAATACTTACCCAAGTCGCCCCACGGAAACTGTCGCCAATCACATTGTGAATCGCCATATCTGCCGTAAATCTCGAGCCGTCATAAATATTGGAAGTCTCTCTGTATGGCGAATCTGTCCCCGAAACATCGTGATGGTCTCTACCCAAGACCACTGCCCCGATTTCTCCGTTGGCAATGGCTTTGTTGAAGCCCTCTGCGATTTTCATTCGTCCTTCCGCATCGGCGTATAAAATTCTCGCCTGAGAACCCACGACCAGTTTATTCTCCTGAGCCCCTTTAATCCACTGGATGTTATCTTTCATCTGCTGTTGAATTTCGCTTGGAGAATTTTTAATCATTTCCTCTAAAATCTGGCAGGCAATTTCGTCTGTTTTCTGTAAATCTTCCGGTTTTCCGCTGGTACAAACCCAACGGAACGGCCCGAAACCATAATCAAAACACATTGGTCCCATAATATCCTGAACATAACTTGGGTATTTAAATTCTCTTCCCAACGTAGGATTTTCTGCCATTACATCGGCTCCGGCTCTTGAAGCTTCCAACAAGAAAGCATTTCCGTAATCGAAGAAATAGGTTCCTTTTTCGGTATGCTTATTGATGGCTGCAGCGTGTCTTCTCAAGGTTTCCTGAACTTTTTCTTTGAATAATTCAGGATCTTCTGCCATCATCGTATTAGATTCTTCGAAGGTTTGACCAACCGGATAATAACCTCCAGCCCAAGGATTGTGTAGCGAAGTCTGGTCTGAACCGATATCGATTTTTAAATTTTCTGCATCGAATTTCTCCCAAACCTCAACGATATTTCCAAGATAAGCCAGAGAAACCGTTTCCTGATTTTCCTGAGCTTTTCTCACTCTTTCAACCAATTCATCCAGGTTTTCGTGAATTTCGTTCACCCATTTCTGGTCGTGACGGATTTTGGTAATCTTCGGATTCACTTCCGCAATTACCGTAACGCAACCTGCAATATTTCCTGCTTTTGGCTGAGCTCCGGACATTCCGCCCAGTCCTGAAGTTACGAATAATCCGCCTTTTGGTTCTTTATTTATTTTTCTGAAAGCATTCAAAACCGTAATCGTCGTTCCGTGAACAATTCCCTGCGGACCGATGTACATATAAGATCCCGCCGTCATTTGCCCGTATTGTGTCACCCCCAATGCATTGAATTTCTCCCAATCATCCGGTTTGGAATAATTCGGGATCATCATTCCGTTGGTCACCACGACTCTTGGCGCATCTTTGTGTGAAGGAAATAACCCCATCGGATGTCCGGAATACATCGTTAATGTTTGTTCGTCAGTCATTTCAGACAGGTATTTCATCGTTAACAGATATTGAGCCCAGTTTGAGAACACTGCACCATTTCCACCATAAGTAATCAATTCGTGAGGATGTTGCGCCACGGCATAATCCAGATTGTTCTGAATCATCAGCATAATCGCTTTTGCCTGCTCCGATTTTCCTGGATATTCTGCGATGTCTCTGGCTTTCATCTCATAATCCGGACGGAAACGGTACATGTAAATTCTTCCGTATTTCTCCAGTTCTTCCTTGAATTCCGGCAACAATTCTGCGTGGAATTTTGGATCGAAATAACGTAAAGCGTTTTTCAGAGCGAGTTTTTTTTCTTCGTCTGTGAGGATTTCTTTGCGTTTCGGAGCATGATTGATGGTTGGATCGTATGGTTTTGGCTGAGGTAATTCGGTTGGAATTCCCTGTTGTATTTGTTCTTGGAAAGTCATTACTTAATTTGAAATTTGAAGTTTAATATTTGAAATTAATTAAGGTTTTAAAGATATTCAAATTCAAAAATATACAATAAGGAAATGCGAAAAAATTCCCCTCCTCTGGAGGGGTGGCGATTCGCCATAGGCGAATTGACGGGGTTTTTTATCGTGCGTGTAACCACCCCGTCTTCGTCCTTCGGCCGAAGCCACCCCTCCGGAGGAGGGGAATTTTTGTCAGATACTGTAGTTTTGGATGATGAAATTTTCTAATTCTTGCATCACTAAAGAAAGGTTATTTCGGACGTCAAAATCTGTAATCCTGAAAACTTTCAACCCCAGAGATTCCAAGTAAGTTTGTCGAATGCCGTAGTAGACTTCCTTTTCATCGTGACTGGAGCCGTCGATTTCTATGACCAACGATAGCGTTTTGACATAAAAATCGACAATGTAATTTCCGATGATTTTCTGTCTATCGAAATCGATATTGTGAAATGATCTGGCCCGCACCTGTTGCCAGAAAAGGACCTCGCTCAGAATTCCGGCTTTTCGCTTCTGAGGCAAGAGTATTTTTAGATTGGGATTATATGGAAGAAACGGGCGTGCATTTCTGTAAATAGGAATTCCGTTTATATTGGTGAGAATTTCTTTCATCGTGATGTGTTTGATGAAAGATAAATAAATTTTTTGAAATTTCTCGGAATTTTTATCGACTGCGTGTAACCACCCCGTCTTCGTCCTGCGGCCGAAGCCACCCCTCCAGAGGAGGGGAA
>DBLQ01000007.1:3119-10451 GCA_002297505.1 Flavobacteriales bacterium UBA720 | reverse complement strand
TTTGCACGATATTTTGGGATGGCGGCATTAGAACTTTGTTGATGACGTGTACTACACCGTTGCTTGCTTTCACATCGGCAGTCGTCACCTTAGCGGATCCGTTCACAAAAACGCCGCTTCCATTTTTAGTCACGTAGGCTTTGGAGTTGCTGGCAGTTGTCAATTCTGTGGTTCCTGTAGGAATGTTAGCAGATGCGTATTGCTGAGTAAAAACATGGTACATCAAAATGCTTTTCAACGTTTCTACAGGAAGTGCGTTGATGGCTGCCTCAGTTCCGAGTCCTGCAGCGGCAAACGCTTCATTGGTAGGTGCGAAAACCGTCATGGTTCCGTTGGCGGAAAGGGTACTCTCTAATCCGGCTCTCACCACTGCGGCGCGTAGCAATGATAGATTAGAATTTTCGCTTACCAACGTGGTAATGTTTTTGTCACTCTGCATCATTCCGTCGTCATCATTGTCATCACAAGAGAAAACGATGAAGGAAAATGCCAACAATCCGAAGATCAGTTTTAGATAATTTTTCATAAAAAGTAATTTTAATGGTTTATAATTGGTGTATTAATATCTTATAATTGAATATTATTAGATTATCCCTACACTATCAAAGTGTTTGCCACTATTATTATAATTTTATGAATTGATTGGGGTCGAGATTTAATTAGTTAATAATCAGTATCTTATTTTAAATACATTCGCATTTTTTCCTCATATTCTGGCTTGAGTTTCAAGTATTTCCAAATTTTCTTATCATCCGGATAAGAAATTCTATAGTAAATGATTTTGTCTGCAGAATACCGGAAGTAGGGATGTTTTTTCAGCCAATCTTCTGGTGCATCGGCCAGCGTGTATTTTGGAACTTCTGAATTGTCCAGTTTTGCGGCGTAAATTAATTTTTGCACGAGATTTCTGTCGACCTCATAAGTTTCAAGCAGTTGGTTTTTATTGATAAATCCGCCGAGTTTTTTTCTGAAAGATAAAATCATAGCGGCATCTTTTTCGGTAAATCCAAATTCCTGCAACTGTTTGAAAGTAATTTTATTGAGGTCAACTTTAGAAAAATCGGTTTTTTCAACGGCTGCGATTTTTTCCTCAGTTTGTTTAGGTTTTTCCGCAACAGAAAGTTGGATCCACGGTTTCATTTCCTCAAATTTTTCCGGCGAAATCATAAAACATTTTTGAATGTCGTCCAAAGATTTGAATGATCCTTTCAGAACCTTGTCCCGATATTTCAGAATAGAAATCGCTTGTTTCTCCGAGAATCCCAATGCTTGCCATTCTTCCTGATTCAATGTGTTAGGATCAAAAAAATGATTGATTTTTACAACTTCTTTTTCTTTCTTTTTCTCAAATTTGGGAACGAAGTTTTCCGGCGTTTTCTCAGCTAAAATCAGATAAGGCGACAGCTGCGCAAACTGTTCATCATTGATCATAAAACATTCTCTCAGTTTTTCTTTGCTGATGAAACTGCCGCCCAGATAATTTTTATATTTGAGAATCGCTGCAGCTTGTTTCTCCGAAAAACCCAGATTTTCCCAATCTTTTTGAGAATAATGATCGGGATTGAATTTTCCTCTGATGGTCAACCTTTTCTTCTCATAAGGCTTATAAAAGGACGGATTATTTTTAAAGTCAGAATTGCTATCAGGCAGCAGAATATAATCTTTCAACTGATTATATTTCTCAGCGGAAATCGCAAAACATTTTTTGAATTGTTCCTTAGATTTAAAATTTCCGCCAACAACTTCTTTGTATTTCAGAATCGTTTTGACTTGTTTCTCTGTAAAACCTAGATTCTTCCATTGACTTGCATCCAAATCATTGGGATCAAATTCCGTGAGAATAATGTCCGGTTTGGACTCAGTGATAAAAGTGATTTGTGGCGTTTCTTTGGGTTGATGCTTTTTGTAATAGGAAAAAGCAAACTGACCGAGAATAATAAGAATTCCGAAAATCGAAAGGCTGATCAATTGCCTTTTCCGGAGCTGGAAAGGTAATCTTGGATTCATCTTTTGTGTTTTAACCAAAGTTAAATAAAAAATGAATCGAAATCCAAGTTTTGATAAAAATTAATTTTAATTAATCGTTCAAAGAATTTTTGAGCTTTAGAAGTTCAGCTTTAACAAACTCCAGGCGGTCGATGATCGTTACGGTTTCGGAAATGCGCGCGTTGGTCGTGAGTGCGATGCGTGCACCGTCCAGCGTGTAACCTTTTTCCTTCACCAGGTGGTAGATGATTTTTAGATTCTTGATATCTTCCGGCGTAAAATAGCGGTTGCCTTTTTTGTTTTTTTTAGGTTTGATGATCGGAAATTCCTGTTCCCAATAGCGGATGAGAGACGTGTTCACATCAAAAGCCTTGGCCACTTCGCCAATGGAATAATACAGTTTGTCCGGAAGATTGAGTTTCATTGATTAAAATCGAATTCTCAAAGATAATTATTTTTAATTCGTTTATACAAATCGTAAATTGCGCCCTTTAATTTTTTACTATGCGACGTTTTTGGAAGTTGGGCTATCTGGCCGTCTTGATGATTTTGATGAATTGCAAAGTTCAGAATACCAATCAAAAATTGTTTGAAGTTCCGCCCACAGTGCTTTCGAGCCAGTTTTCCTTTACCGAAGGGCCGGCTTCTGACAAGGAAGGAAATGTTTATTTCACCGATCAACCCAACGACAAAATCTATTTTTGGAACTGGAAAACCAACAAAATAGAATTGTTTCTGGACAGAACCGGTCGCGCCAACGGCACTTATTTTGACAAACACGACAATCTGATCACGTGCTCCGATGACAACGGTGAAATCTGGAAAATCTCAAAAGATAAAAATATAGAAGTGCTGTCCAAAGGTTTTGAAGGCAGGAGACTGAACGGTCCCAATGATCTCTGGATTGACAAATCAGGTGGAATGTATTTCACCGATCCGCTTTATAAAAGAGATTACTGGAAAAATTTCAAGGTCGAGATTCCTGAGCATAATTTGTATTACCGAGATAAAAAAGATGTGATCACAAAATTGGAAACTTTCGTCCAGCCAAATGGAATTGTCGGTTCTCAAAAACTGAAAAAGCTGTATGTTTCCGATATTGATGCCGGGAAAACTTATGTTTATGATATTCTGGGCGAAGGAAAATTATCCGAAAAGAGATTATTCTGCGAAATGGGTTCTGACGGAATGACACTTGACAGTCAGGGAAATCTTTATGTCACAGGAAAAGGCGTGACAATTTTCAACAGCAAAGGCGAAAAATTAGCCAATATTCCGATTGATGAAGACTGGACTTCCAACGTGACCTTCGGCGGAAAAAACAATTCTACGCTATTCATCACCGCGTCGCATTCTGTTTATGCTTTACAGATGAATGTTTCCGGAATCCGGTAAATTCCATCAACATTCAACCATCAACCATTGACTCAATTTAATAAGCGATTTCAATTTTTATCTTCTTGCCTTTCAGTTTTTCATTGGCCAATTGTTTCAGCAGTTCAATCGTCTTTTTCCGGTTCACGGCAACGTAGGAAGTCGTGTCTTTAACCTCGATCAAACCGATATCATCCTTTCCAAGACCGCCTTTTTTGATGAGGTAACCCACGATATCTACCTTGTTGACCTTATCCTTTTTTCCGGCACTGATGTAAATCGTCTGATTCGGCGTTCTTTCCGGAACACGATTGCTTTCCGACATATTTTCTTCCGGCGTATTGCTTTTGATGAACGGAAAATTTTCATCCTCGGTCATAATCAGATAAGCAAAACCTTTGGCGTTCATTCTCGCAGTTCGGCCGTTGCGGTGGATGAAGGCATCTTCTTTCGGAGGCAATTGATAATGAACGATCGACTCCACTTCCGGAATGTCCAAACCTCGGGAAGCCAAATCGGTTGTGATCAGAATTCTTGCAGAATCGTTTCTGAATTTCAGAAGTGCACGTTCACGCTCGTCCTGTTCCATCCCGCCGTGGAACGTTTCTCGTTGGATCCCTTTTTCTCTCAATAACTCGGAAATTCTGTCCACCGCATCTCTGTGATTGCAGAAGATCAAAGTTCTTTTGTTCCCGATTTTACAGATGAGTTGAAATAAAGTATTGAGTTTTTCCTCAGGCGTCGTCATCACCTTTTTCAGCTGAATGTTCGGTTTTGACTCGTTTTCTTTAAGGAAATTGATTTTCTTTTCGTTATTAAGTTCTACAAATTTTGGAATATTGTCCATCACCGTTGCAGAAGTTAAAATGCGTTGATTCAGACCTGTCAAAGAACCAATAATATATTCCATATCCTCCTGAAAACCAAGTTCTAAGGCTTTGTCGAACTCGTCTAAAACCAAAGCCTTAATCGTTTCAGGATTGAAATTTTCGTTTTTCAAGTGATAAGCAATTCTACCCGGCGTTCCCACTAAAACTGCAGGAGCTTCTATCAGATTATTAATTTCAATCTTTTTATCGTGTCCGCCGTAAGCCACAGAAACTTTGAAATCCGTTCCCATCGATTTAAAAACCTGCTCGATCTGTAAAGCTAATTCTCTTGCCGGAACAAGAATCAAAGCCTGAATTCCTTTCACATCAGATTTCAAATTTCTAAGAACTGGAAATAAAAATCCTAATGTTTTTCCTGAACCGGTTGGCGAAAGAAGAACGATGTCGGTTTCGTTTTCAGCAGCGGCGTAGGTAGATTTCTGCATCTGATTCATATCAGAGATCTGCAGTTTTTCGAAGATCGGTTGTAATTCCATTTTGCAAAGGTAATTCTTTTTTATTTCGAGGTTCAAGGTTTGAGGTTTAAGGTTCAAGGTTCAAGGTTTGAGGTTCAAGGGTTGAGGTTGAGGGTACAAGATTCAAAATTTAAGATTTTGATATTCAATAATTTTTGCTCCGTAAGAGCGAAATCTGTGTAGTTTAAATTTAGTAGCATCTAATATGAAGCTCCGTAGGAGCGAAATGTTCGTGGTTGATTCTTTCCATAGGAGCGAATCTGTGTAGCTTTATTCTAACCAAATATTATAGAGAGCTCCGTAGGAGCAGAACTTCCGCATTGCTCGTTATCATTCTGTTAAATATTGCTTACTGATTATGAGCTATTTACCTTCAATCTGCAATTGTAAAATTGTATTGTCTAATTCAAATAAAATACTTATTTTTGCACCACTTTTGTGAACGCACTTTAGGCGAAGTAAAACATTAACAATTAACATCTTCCATATTATTCAGGAGTCACAGCAAAGCCAAAGTCTGAAATAATTAGGAATACAAATTTTTTTAGAAAATGTCAAAAGAGACAAATTCAGCAGAGGTTATTCTTAACCAAAACGTAGCACCAGAACAATTTGATTGGGATTCTTTCGAATCAGGTCTTAACGCAGAAGACAGAAACGAAAAGAAAGAATTGGAAGAAATCTATAACGGTTCTCTTAACAATCTTGCAGATAACGACGTTATCGTTGGAAAAGTGGTGAGATTGACAGACAAAGAAGCGATTGTAGATATCAACTTCAAATCTGAAGGTGTTATTTCTCTTAACGAATTCCGTTACAACCAGGGTCTAAGCGTAGGCGATGAGGTTGAAGTAATGGTTGATAGAAGAGAAGACAAAACAGGTCAGTTACAGTTATCTCACAAAAAAGCAAGAACGCTTAAAGCTTGGGATAAGGTAAATGAACTTCACGAAACCGGAGAAATCGTGAACGGTTTTGTGAAATCCAGAACCAAAGGTGGTATGATCGTAGACGTACACGGCATCGAAGCATTCTTGCCAGGTTCTCAAATTGACGTTAAGCCAATTAAAGATTACGATCAGTTCGTAGGTAAAACTATGGAGTTCAAAGTTGTGAAAATCAACCCTGAGTTCAAAAACGTAGTTGTATCTCACAAAGCATTGATCGAAGCAGATATCGAAGGTCAGAAAAAAGAAATCATCGCGCAGCTTGAAAAAGGTCAGGTTCTGGAAGGTACTGTTAAGAATATTACTTCTTACGGTGTATTCGTAGATCTTGGTGGTGTTGATGGATTGATCCACATTACAGACCTTTCTTGGTCTAGAGTGAACCATCCATCTGAAATCCTTGAGGACGGACAGACTGTAAAAGTGGTTATCCTTGATTTTGATGATGAGAAAACTAGAATCCAATTGGGTATGAAGCAATTGGAAGCTCATCCTTGGGATGCGCTTTCTGCTGACCTGAAAGTTGGTGACAAAGTAAAAGGAAAAGTAGTGGTTCTTGCTGACTATGGTGCTTTCGTAGAGATTGCTCCAGGTGTAGAAGGATTGATCCACGTTTCTGAAATGTCTTGGTCTACTCACTTGAGAAGTGCTGGAGATTTCGTGAAAGTTGGTGATGAGGTAGAAGCAGAAGTTCTTACTCTAGATAGAGAAGACAGAAAGATCTCTCTTGGTATCAAGCAATTGAACAAAGATCCTTGGGAAAATATCGAAGCTAAATATCCGGTAGGTTCTCAGCACGTAGGAACTGTAAGAAACTTCACTAACTTCGGTGTATTCGTAGAGTTGGAAGAAGGTATCGACGGTTTGATCTACATCTCTGATCTTTCTTGGACTAAGAAAATCAAGCATCCATCAGAATTCTGCAACGTAGGTGATAAGCTGGATGTTATCGTTCTTGAATTGGATACGCAGGCAAGAAGATTGTCTCTGGGTCACAAACAATTGCAAGAAAATCCTTGGGATAAATTCGAAACTAAATATGCTGAAGGGACTGTACACACAGGAACTGCAGTAGAAGTTCACGATAAAGGTGCTTCTGTACAGTTCGAAGATGCTGAGGTTGAAGCATTTTGCCCATCAAGATTATTGGAGAAGGAAGACGGATCCAAAATCAAGAAAGGCGAAACTGCTGAGTTCAAAGTAATCGAATTCAACAAAGAATTCAAGAGAGTAGTAGTATCTCACACAGGAATCTTCCGTGATGAGGAGAAAAAGAATGTAAGAGATAACTCTAACAGATCTGGAGGTATGACTTCTTCTTCTAACAACGAAGAAAGATCTACTCTTGGGGATATCGATGCATTAGCAGAATTGAAAAAGAAAATGGAAGGCGGTAAGTAATCCCATTCATTTTTATCAATAAATGAAGCCACCTGAAAGGGTGGCTTTTTTGCCCAATCTATTTTAATAATTATTTTATGAATAAACTTTTACTATTGTCAGGTTTGCTGATAGCAGCCTTTTCCGCAGCACAGATCAATCTCAGCGAAAGCTTCGAAGCGGGCAGCACGCCGGCAGGATTTACCAATGTCAGCTTTTTTCCAAGTAAAACCATCACACCGTGTACTGGCTCTTATGGTCTTCTGAGAGGCTTCTACAGCGGAGGAACTGCAGGCTCTA
>DBLQ01000007.1:607-2921 GCA_002297505.1 Flavobacteriales bacterium UBA720 | reverse complement strand
AGCTCGATATCTCTTTCCGATACAAAACACACATCTACAACGGTGGCTCGGTGAACGGAACTTTAAAAGTCGAATATTCTGCAGATGGCGGGCAGACGTTTCAAACCCTGCAAACAATTACCCTTAATGCTGTCATCGCATGCACGACATGGACAGGTACTCTGGCAGAAGGGACAGTTCCTGCAAATGCCAATTTCAGATTTAGAATTTCAGGACAATGGACTTCCGGGGACTATAATGTGATCCTGGATGATTTCAAGATCACACAATCCGCCGCCTCTTTGGCAACGAACGATATTGCCGAAAACAATTCTTCCGTCTACCCGAATCCAGTTCAAAATGTTTTGAACATCAGCAATGTGTCTAACGTAAGAAACATCAACATCACAGATTTCTCTGGAAGATCAATCCGAACAATCAGGAATGTTTCCGATAAGATCGATCTTTCGGCATTAAAAACAGGAAATTACATCTTGACGATCGAATATAACAGCGGAAAAAAATCTCAGCAAAAGCTGATTAAAAAATAAGGAACTGAATTGAAGCTGCTCGAATTATCACGCAGCACAATTATGAAGGTTAATCGCGGAAGGCCTAAAGGCATCTGCAATAAGAATTTATGGAAAAGAAAAATATTTTAAAAGGCGTATTGCTCGTTGGTCTCGGGGCCAGCATCTATGGCATGCTCGCCACATTTGTTAAGCTTTCGTATAACGATGGATACACAACGTCGGAAGTTACCACGGCACAGTTTGCATTGGGAATTATCGGTTTGCTGATACTCAATATCATCCAAACCAAAACTTCAAAAAAACCATTGCCAAAACCCACTTCCAGAGAAGTCCGGATGCTGATGCTTGCCGGAACATCGTTGGGATGCACCAGTCTCTTTTATTACATCGCTGTTCAGTACATCAATGTGTCTATTGCCATTGTTTTGCTGATGCAGTCCGTTTGGTTCAGTGTGGTGGTAGAAAGCGTCATTACCAGACGATTTCCCAATGCCAGAAAAGTCATTGCGACAATCATTGTACTTATAGGAACCGTACTTGCCACCAATCTGATCAATATGGAAGTACAGTTAGATTGGCACGGCTTGTTTTGGGGATTGCTTGCAGCGGCATCTTTTACAATGACAATGTTTACATCCAACAAATTGGCCACGCATCTCCCGGTTTTACGCAAGAGCTTTACAATGCTTTGCGGCGGTAGTATTATCGTTTTGATTTTTCTTTTCTTTGCCCAGATCGGTCCGCAGCATTCCGAAACTCTGAAGAGTATTTATTTGCAGTTTACCGATAATACGCAGCACATAAGGCCTTTCGACTATTCGATATTTTGGACTTACGGTTTCATTCTGGCATTATTCGGAACCATTATTCCGCCTATTTTGTTTAACCTTGGCTTTCCTAACGCCGGACTTGGTTTAGGAAGCATCATTTCCTCACTGGAATTGCCGGTTTCCGTGACCATGGCATTTATGCTTCTGGGCGAGCGTGTGATAATGATCCAATGGCTGGGCATAGCACTCATTCTGTTTGCAATTGTGCTTATGAATCTTCCTTCCAAAAATCAACCTCAGGAATCCCTGATTCAACACTAAAAAAAGCCGTCTCACTGATTGAGACGGCTTCTTTATTACTCAGCGATATGCTGCGCTTCGCTTTTTACTTCCTCAGCTTTTGATTTCAGCTGATCTACAGTACTGTTGGCTTTGTCACGAAGATCATTTCCAAATTTGGATAGATTATCCTTCGCATTGTTAATGGTATCCTTTACCTTTTGTTGATCCTCCGGAGAAGATTTTTTGTATTTCCACCATGCCAATGCACCTAATCCTAGTAAAGCAAGTACTCCGTTTGTCTTGTTTCCCATAATTGTATTTTTTAATTAATAATTTGTTGTCAATTCAATAGAAAAATTTATGCCATTAAGTAATTGATAAGAAAATAATTTGGGCGTGCCCCTCGCCAAAGCTTGTCCCAAAACTCGGGTCGCGCTGTCCGCTCCTATCTTTTTGTGGCCGGCGCACATGGCCTGGGCTTCACAAAAAGGATATCCGCTACCATCGCTCACGCAATTGTCAGGGTAAAAACTGCTACGGCAAACAAAATATTTTAAATTCAGAAATAAGAAGAGGTTTGTAGGAACGAGACGTTCTTAACAATTGAAATGAGCACATAAAGAATCAAAAATTCATAAGAACGAAATATCTGTCACAACCAAAGTGAGCGAAGAATTAAAAAGTTCCGTAGGAACGAAACCTTTGTAGAAAAATAGGAACACCAAAAAAAAAATGAGCTCCGTAGGAGCG
>DBLQ01000007.1:0-408 GCA_002297505.1 Flavobacteriales bacterium UBA720 | reverse complement strand
AGGAGCGACACCAATCTACGATCTCAAACCCTCCAAAATTTCCGAAAGCTTCCCGGTAAGCGCCCTTCTGCTAAATTCATTGATCTCCGCCGAATCTGCAAGAGAACTTCCTGCTTTCCACTGATCATAAAGCTCCAGAATGTAATCCTGAATCGCCTCCTGCTCAGAATAATCAAAATGTTTTCCGGCACCGGTCTTCTCCAGAATTGTCCGGACGTCCGCATCCTTTGGGCCAAATGAAATAATTTTATTTCCCGTCGCCAGATATTCAAAAAGCTTTCCCGGAATAATGCCCCTCGAAGCCTCGTTCGGGAAATTAGTAATCAGCAGCAGGCTCGAGCTCTGCATTTCCATCACAGATTCAGCATGCGGAAGGTAGCCCAGATGGCGGACAGCGTCATCAAGTCC
>DBLQ01000050.1 GCA_002297505.1 Flavobacteriales bacterium UBA720 | reverse complement strand
TTGGTTCTGGAAATTGTGAAGTGCAAAAAGCCTGTGATTGCTTTGGTGAACGGACCTGCCGTTGGGGCTGGAGCGATGCTGGCTTCAATCTGTGATTTTACGCTGGCCACGGAAAGTTCTTATTTTTCTTTTGCTTTCGCCAATATCGGCCTGATTCCTGATACCGCGGGAACGTATTATTTACCGAAGTTGGTGGGACGGCAACTAGCGAGTTACCTCTCTTTTACAGGAAAAAGGGTGCCTGCCATGGAAGCCAAAAAAATTGGTTTGGTGGCAGATGTTTTCCCCGATTCGGAATTCGTGGAAAAATCAATGGAAGTTCTCACTCAGCTTTCTCACGCGGCCACCACTGCACTTTACCTCACGAAAAAAGCCTTCAATAAGTCTTACAGCTTCACGCTGAACGAACAACTCGACTACGAGTCCATCATCCAGCAGGATGCTGCCGAGAGCGACGATTTCAAAGAAGGCGTTGCCGCTTTCCTCGAAAAACGTTTGCCAAATTACAAAGGGAAGTAGAGTGAGTGGGAAAGTCTTAGAGTAGGAGAGTCTGAGAGTGGGAGAGTTTGCGAGTTTTTCCTAGCGACTAAAATTTTCATATAAAAGCAATTGTCATTGTTTATCATCCACCAACTATCAACTATCAACCACCAACAATCAACTATCAATTATCAACCATCAACTATCATCCATGAACGCATGTGAAACAGCGGAATATATGCTGGGTAAAGATCTATTCTCGCAATGGCTGGGCATAGCATTGCTTGATATCAAAGAAAATTATTGTCTCATCAAAATGCCCATCAAACCAGAAATGATCAATGGTTTGGGAACGGTTCACGGTGGTGTAACCTTCGCATTTGCGGATTCGGCACTTGCTTTCTCGTCGAATAATACGGGAGAAGCTGCGGTGGCGCTTAATTGTTATATCAATTTTACAAAAGCCGTAAGAGATGGCGATGAACTCACTGCAGAAAGTATTCTGTTGACAGACACCCGTAAAACTGCTGTTTATGATATTACGGTCAGGAATCAAAATGATGAGGTTGTGGCAGGATTCAGGGGAACGGTTTATAAAATTGGAAAGAAAGTGACAGAGCTTTAGAAGAAGGATATCTAATAAAATTATATTGGCATTAATATTTTAAGTTGATGCCATTTTTATTTTTAAATTTTATTAACATTTTTAAGGTTTCTTTAAGATTTTTTCTATTTTTGAGAAATTTTTTTAAATGAAAAAACTATATAACCATTTGTTTTTGATATGCTTATTGTTTTCTATAAGTGTATCTTCTCAAAATCAACAGAGTCTCAGGCGTATCCAGCAGGCGACTAAGGTCGATTACCTCAAATCTTTTTCTGATAGCCAAAGAAAGAAATATGATTTGGGTCTCAGTCTCGCCAATTCCCTCGCGGATAAGAACCACTGGCCCAGGATTATCATCACAGATAGCACCTATTCCCGTTTAGTAGGCGTCACAAAGGATCTCAAGCCGGTCTATTATATGACGGAGAACCGCAGGGCGGGCATCACCTCCAGGGCAGACCGCTTGTATTCCGGCGGGAGTCTTGGGATTTCAATAGAAGGTGACGGCATGCTTGCAGGTGTGTGGGATGCCGGAAGACCATTACTCACGCACGAGCTTTTTACGAACAGAATTTCTTTAGGTGATAATTCTCCTTATCTGCATTCTCATGCTTCTCATGTGGCCGGGACTATTATCGGGACAGATGCGGTGCAAAATGGAAATGCCAGAGGAATGGCTTTCAAAGGTAACGCCAATGCCTATGATTGGGATAATGATGTTGCAGAGGTGGCCACGGCGGCTGCCAATGGATTGTTGATTTCCAATCATTCCTATGGCTACAATCCTTACTATTACGGTGTAGAGAAATTCGGAAAATATGATGAAATCTCAAAAGCATTTGATGAGATTCATTTCAATGCACCTTACTACCAGATGGTATGCGCAGCAGGTAATTCCAGAATCTATGGTGTCAATACCGAAAAGAATGGCTTTGATCTCATAACGGGACATGCATTGGGTAAAAATGTGATTACCGTGGCTGCCGTAGATGAAGTACTCGATTACACGGGGCCTTCCTCTGTGGTGATGTCAGATTTCAGCAGCTGGGGTCCATCCGATGATGGCCGCATCAAACCGGACATTTCTGCCAAAGGCGTCCATACCTTTTCGGCAGTCAGTAATTCCAACACGTCCTACGAATATTATGACGGTACCTCTATGGCATCACCAAGTGTTGCCGGAACACTGCTTCTTTTACAACAGTATTACAATCAACAGAATAATAATTTTATGAAAGCCTCTACTTTAAAGGGGCTGATGATTCACTCCGCCGATGAAGCCGGCATAGCGCCGGGTCCGGATTATAAATTTGGCTGGGGATTGATCAATGCAGAACGGGCAGCAACAATCATCAAGAATAAAAACTTGTTCTCAAAAATTGAAGAGAATACGTTAGTCAATGGTGAAACCAAGCAGGTGATCCTGAATAGTGATGGTACCAATCCGCTGGTGGTGACTGTGGCCTGGACTGATCCTGTGGGGAATCTGCCTTCTAATGCCATCGATGACCCAACGCCTAATTTGGTAAATGATCTTGATATTGTCCTTTCTAAAGATGGTGTAGAGTATTTTCCATGGAAATTGAACCCTGCCTCTGTCAATGCGGCAGCTACCAAGGGTATCAATAATCTGGATAATGTTGAGAAAATTGAGATACTTGCCCCAGTTGCGGGTGCTTATACTTTGACCATCAAGCATAAAGGTACACTTGTAAATCAGGCTCAGGATTATGCTTTGATTGCTTCCGGAATTGTGACCACAGATTTTTGGTTCAGCACAGCACAAAACAATATCAAACTGTGTAAAACCGAATCGGATAATCTTGCGGTGAGCTTTAGTTTCCACATCAAAAATGGATTTTCTGAGAATGTGACATTTTCCGCTCTCAACCTGCCTAATGGATTGACAGCCACTTTCACGCCGGGTTATTTATCTGCTGAAGGTAATTTTACACTCAATCTTGCCGGAATATCGAACTTGCAGAAAGGGAAATACAATATCATCATTAAGGGTCAGAGCGGCAATGATAGTTTCGAATATCCTGTTGCACTCACTCTTTATGACAATAATATTGCTGTTCCGAATCTTCTGACACCTGAAAATAATAATCTTTCTGTCAATTACAGTAATACGGAATTTACCTGGTCGGCGGATGCTGGAGCAGAATCTTACATTTTGGAATTGTCCGGAGATGCTAATTTTACGACCAAAGAAATATACACGGTCACAACGAACAGGTATGCAAAAAATCTTAACGTAGGTACTAAGTACTATTGGAGGGTCAAGGGTGTGAATGAGTGTGGCGAAGGTACTTTCTCATCTGTCCATACATTTAACACATTTTGTACTCCACCTTTATTTATGCAGTTGACCAACGCAAACACCAATTCTCTTACTGTGGCTTGGATGAACGGTGAAGTTTCCGGGAAATGGGAAGTGGAGGTAGTGCCTTCCGGTTCTGAACCTACTGGCAATGGGACGATTGTAACATCATCACCATACACCATTGGCAACCTGGCCAAAAATACTTGCTATGATGTCTACGTCCGCACAGTCTGTGGAGGTGAAGGTAGCTACTCGCCTTGGCTCAAGGGCAGTAACTTCTGCACCACGGCAGATTATTGTGGTGGCGACCATTTTTACGATAACGGAGGTGCCAGCGTAAACTATCCGCCCCAGGATAATCTTTTTAAAACAATATATCCGACAAATGCCGGAGACAGAGTAGTGGCTACATTTACTAAATTCAATGTAGAAAGTTGCTGTTCTTACTTCACCATTTATGATGGTCCGAACGGGAATGGGAATATTTTGTTCTCCGGGACCACGATGCAGCTGCCTTATGCATTCAGGTCATCACATCCTACCGGAGCATTGTCCTTCAGCTTCTATTCCTACGGCACTGGCGCAGAAGGCTGGGATGCAACCATCAGTTGTGAGCCAAAACCAGCATGCCCTACAATGCCTAAGAATATCATCCTCACGAATTCACAGCCAAATTCCATAACATTCGGCTGGGAAGATACATCTGCCGCAACCCAATGGCAGGTAGAGGTGATTCCTGCTGGTTCCCAACCTACCGGCGTAGGTGTAACAGTCTCTCAAAAGACTTTTACAAGGTCAGGCTTATCCACAAATACCTGTTACGATGTCTATGTAAGGTCAATCTGCCCGGGCGGCTATTCCGACTGGACTAATCCTGCGAGACTCTGTACATCTCCGGATTATTGTGCCGGAGACCATTTCTACGACTCTGGTGGTGCTAATGGTAATTATCAAAATAATGAGAACTGGACCAAGACTATTTATCCATCTGTGAATGGCAACAGGGTAAGGGCCGTTTTTGATGAGTTTTCTCTGGAGTCTTGCTGTGACCGTCTGATTATTTACAACGGTCCGGATAAAACGGCGCCTATTCTCTTCAATGGCGGAAGTATGTCTGGCCTGCCTTCGGCTTTCCGGTCCACGCACAGTTCCGGAGCGCTGACATTCGCTTTCACTTCCGATGGAAGTTCCGTAAGCTCGGGGTGGGATGCCCAGATTTTTTGCGAGCCGATTCCTGCTTGCTCAGAATTTCCAAAATCCATTGTTTTGGAAACTGCGACAATAAATAGTCTCCGAATCAACTGGACGGATAATTCCAATGCAACGCAATGGGAAATAGAAACAGTGAAGGATGGGAACATGCCTACAGGACAAGGTAATATCATTTCATCAAAACCATACACCATTACTGGATTGGATAGAAATACGAATTACAAAGTTTATATCAGGTCGCTTTGTTCAGCCGGAACTTCGGAATGGAGCATCTCGCAGAAATTTGCAACCCTTGCCGACTATTGTGGTGGAGACCACTTCTACGATACCGGAGGT
>DBLQ01000112.1:2429-2942 GCA_002297505.1 Flavobacteriales bacterium UBA720 | reverse complement strand
ATTTCCCTTGAAAAATCTCTCGTTCAGCAATGCTATCAAGAAGCTGTTCTACCTCCAAAAGCAGCAGGAGAAAAAATCGTCCAGCTATTATTATGCGGACGTGCTGCCCATTCTGGAAGAGCTGCCCAACGATGAAAAAGATGCGGAAATCATCCGTCATTTTATCTTTTCGATAGAAGAAAGAAACATCGTTTATATTTCGAAAACCTTGCTAAAGGACCTTTTGGGGAATCTCAGTTATTTTCAGCTTCTGCAAAAGCCCGAAAATACACAGGAGTTTCTGGATTTGCTGACGAAGTTTTGCTACGAACTCAAATTTAAAGAACTGGATGATATCCAATACGAAAATATCGCGCTGTTTGAGAATGTGTTTAAGGTGATTAAAAACCAGTTGCTGCCCTATAAAATTAATGTGAAGATCGAAACTCTTGAAGTGCTGATCAACCAGCTGGTCAATTCGGAGAGCATCGATTTTGTCGGCGAGCCGCTGGCAGGATTCCAGATTATGGGACT
>DBLQ01000112.1:593-2284 GCA_002297505.1 Flavobacteriales bacterium UBA720 | reverse complement strand
GGATTCCAGATTATGGGACTGTTGGAAACGCGTCTGCTGTGCTTCAAAAATGTCATCCTGCTTTCGGTGAATGAAGGAAAACTGCCACTTGGAAACACACAGAACACTTACATTCCGTTTGATGTTCGCAAGAATTTTGGACTCAACACTTTTCTGGAAAACGACAGCATCTACGCCTATCACTTCTACCGTTTACTGCAGAATGCGGAAAATGTACATCTGCTCTACAACGCACTCAGTTCCGGGGTGAATACCGGTGAGAAAAGCCGCTTTATCACGCAGCTGGAAATGGAAAGCCCGCACCATATCGAGCATATTATTATCGAAAATTCTTCGGAACCTATTGCGCAGGAACTCATGCGGATAGAGAAAGATGATGAAGTGATGAAACTTTTAAATGAATGGAAAAAGCGCGTCTCGCCGTCGCACCTCGTCACTTATCTTTACAATCCGATTGATTTCTATCTTAATAATTTACTCAAAACCCGGGAAACCAATGAGATTGAGGAAGAACTTTCGCAGCGTAATTACGGAAACCTGGTGCATTACGCATTGCAATTTCTGCACGAACCCATGAAAGGAAAAATACTGTCGGCCCAAGATCTGGAAGGTCTGCTCCAAAAAACCGATCTGGCAATAGAAGCTGCCATAGAAAAGCTGAAACATCAGCCGGAATTCTACGAGCGTGGGATGAATTACATCCATAAAGAGATCGCAAAAAGGGTAGTGCGCAGTATTGTGGAACATGATCTGAACCTGGTGACCAATGGTGCTGCGCTGGAAATTCTCGACCTCGAAACAGAAATCAACTGTGAGTTTTTTCTGGATGAAAATCGTAAGGACAAAATCAGTTTCTTTGGTTTTATAGACAGAATGGACCGCCTAAATGGCATCACAAGAGTCATTGATTATAAAACAGCAAAACCCAAAAATCTCACCGTTAATCTTGGAAAGTATAAGGAAGAAAAACTGCCGGAGCTCTTCTTCCGGGACGATTTTAAGCAGGCCTTGCAGCTTTCAATTTATAAGTATTGTGTTGAAAATACATTGCACATCAATCCCGATTCTATAGAAACTGCCATCTGGTCCTTCGCCGAAGTCAATAGCGGCCCTCAAAAACTCAACTTTATCGATATAGAAGATGCAGAAGTTGAAGATTCTATACGGAATCTCATCACCGAGATTCTCAATCCTGACGTCCCGTTTGAAGAAAAAGAAAAAGTGAGTTGGTAGAGAAATTTCCGGACATGCAATAATGTTGATTGCTTTTCATGATACAGAATGCTTTATGAAAAAAACCTGCGAACTGATCCGCAGGTTTTCTTGAAATATAAAAGGATGATTTAGTTTTATCCGAATGCGTTGATTCCGGTGATGTCCATTCCGGTGATCAGAAGATGGATGTCGTGCGTCCCTTCGTACGTGATTACGGACTCCAGGTTGGCAGCGTGGCGCATCATCGGAAACTCGCCCATAATGCCCATTCCGCCAAGCATCTGTCTGGATTCCCTGGCAATATCAATCGCCATTTTCACATTATTGCGTTTGGCCATGGAGATCTGAGCCGGCGAAGCTTTGTGCGCATTTTTGAGATTTCCTAACTGAAGACACAGCAACTGTGCCTTGGTGATCTCGGTCAGAAACTCCGCCAGCTTCTTCTGCTGAAGCTGAAAAGAAGCAATCGGTTTCCC
>DBLQ01000112.1:0-506 GCA_002297505.1 Flavobacteriales bacterium UBA720 | reverse complement strand
AAAGAAGCAATCGGTTTCCCAAACTGCTTACGCTCTTTGGAATACTGAACGGCCGTGCAGTAACAATCCATAGCAGCGCCAATCACGCCCCACGAGATTCCATATCTTGCCGAGTTAAGGCAGGACAAAGGACCTTTCAGCCCTTCAACGTTGGGTAGCAAGTTTTCTTTAGGCACTTTCACATTGTTGAAAACGAGTTCTCCAGTTTTCGATGCTCGTAGGCTCCACTTATTGTGTGTAGTTGGAGTAGTGAATCCTTCCATGCCACGTTCTACGATCATGCCGCGAACTTTTCCGTCTTCTCCTTTGGCCCAGACGACAGCAATGTCGGCCACTGGTGCATTGGTGATCCACATTTTGGCGCCGTTCAGAAGGTAATGGTCGCCCTGATCTGTAAATCTGGATTCCATGGAAGAAGGATCGGAGCCATGATTGGGCTCCGTCAAGCCAAAACATCCGATCATGTCACCGGCTGCAAGCTTCGGCAGGTATTTTTGTTTCTGCTC
>DBLQ01000108.1 GCA_002297505.1 Flavobacteriales bacterium UBA720 | reverse complement strand
CTCGCCGTCTTCATTTTTGGCAATGGTACCCAGCGGTACATTGATATAGACATCAGCACCATAGGCGCCGGTCAATTGATTCTTGCCACCATTCTCACCGCGCTCTGCCTTCACATGCCGCGTGTAGCGCAGTGGGAGCAGTGTCCATTCATTGGCATTGCCTTTCATGATGACATGGCCGCCACGTCCGCCGTCACCACCATCGGGACCACCTTTTGGAATGTACTTTTCTCGGCGGAGATGCGCAGAGCCGGCACCACCGTGACCACTTTTACAATGAATTTTTACGTAATCTACGAAATTGGACATAATCTTATTCAAAATTCAAGGTTTAACATTAAGATTCAAAGTCCCAACCTTGAATTTTGAACTTTGAATACGGCGTCAAAAAATTATTTTTGAATCTTATCTACTTCGGCAAATAGTTTTTCTGAAATTTCCTCGATGCTTCCCACACCGTTCACTTCCACGTATTTGCCTTGTTGCTTGTAAAGTTCTGCAACTTCTGCCGTTTTGGAATAGTATTCTTTAATGCGGTTTCTGATGATCTCCTCATTAGAATCATCTGTTCTGCCGCTGGTTTCGCCTCTTTTCAAAAGTCTCTGTACCAATGCTTCATCTTCTACCACCAGGGAAAGACAGATGCTGATGCTCGAGCCCAATACTTCGTTAACGATCTGTTCCAAAGCTTCCGTTTGACCGGCCGTTCTTGGAAAGCCGTCGAAAATAAATCCTGCGGCGTCAGTTGGTTTTTTAACCTCGTGAACCAACATATCAATGGTAACCTGATCAGGAACCAGCTCGCCTTTGTCTATATAGGATTTTGCCAATTGTCCAAGCGGCGTATCGTTCTTCATATTAAACCGGAAAAGATCGCCTGTGGAAATCTGTTTCAGATGGTACTTGTCGATAAGGTGCTGCGCCTGGGTTCCTTTTCCACTTCCCGGTGGACCAAAGAGAACAATGTTGATCATGATTTTTTATTGATTTATTAGAATATTGATTTCCTGATGATGCTAATGGTTGATGCGGCCTTCTTCCAATTGGTAAAGGTCCGGCAGGTTTCTTCCCAGCTCATCATAGTCGAGGCCGTAGCCCAGGACAAACTTATTCGGGATTTCCTTGGCCACGTAATCGATGGTGAAATCTTTTTGAAAGACGTCCGGTTTCAGAAGCAGCGACGCTACCTTCAGAGACTTAGGTCGTTGTGTGTTTTTGAAATATTCAAAGAGATTTTCCAGAGTGTTTCCGGTATCCACGATGTCTTCCATCAGTACAATGTGTCTGTCTACCACATCTTTGGTAAGGTCCATTTTCTTGTACACAATACCTGTAGACTGCGTGCCGGAATAAGAACTGACCTGTAGAAATGCAATCTCACATTTACCTTTGTAATATTTCAGAAAATCGGAGAAGAACATGATGACGCCGTTCAGCACACCTACAAAAATAGGCGTTTCGTCTTTATAATCTTCATAAACTTTTTCTGCTAAATTCTTGATAAGTTCCTGAATTTCATCGTGCTTAAGATAAGGAACAAAATTTTTGTCGTGAATTGTAATAGACTCCATAAATATTTCAAAGCACAAAAATAAGGTTTTTATGCCAAATGGCCGATTTTCTTTTTTTGAGCCGCCCGGAAATGACAATACAATTTTATTATCTATCTTTGCGTTACTATTTCTGAAAAAGATCATTATGTTCAAATCACTTTTCCACTGGAAAGTATTACTCAATATCGCTTTGGCAATGGCACTTTTCGCCGGTATGGTCTGGCTCACGTTCCGCTGGCTGGAGTTTCATACCAATCACGGAGAAGAAGTTCCTGTACCCAATGTGATGAACATGAGCGTGCACGACGCTATTAAAATTCTTGATGATTCCGGACTGGAATACGAGGTGGACAGTTTTAAATATGATCCCAAATTCCGACCGTTTCAGGTTTTGGCTGTCAATCCCAATCCGGGAGCCAACGTGAAAAACGGCCGAATCATCACCCTGAAAGTGAATCCGAAAACCTGGGCCAAGGTGGCCATCCCAGATATCATAGACCGCTATAAAGGTCTGGCGTTCAATCAGCTTAATCTGGTTGGTCTCAAAGTAGGCGATACCTTGTACGAACCAAGCATTCAGCGAGATGCCGTACTGAGAATTTTGTATAATGGTACCAGCGTAAAGCCGGGAACTCAGATTCCTAGGTTCTCTGCTGTAGATCTGGTCATTGGTTCCGGGCCGCTGAGAAACGTCTCCATCCCGAATGTGGTGGGCAGGACGGTGCAGGAAGCGAAAAAGATCATTGCTCAGGCACTTTTTGAAGTCGGAATTGTGGAACACGAAGATGGCGGAAGAGATGATTCCGATGTTGTTTATTATCAGGATCCGGAATTCGGCGCTTTACGAGATCAGGGTATGCAGATCGACCTTTGGGCCAGCAAAAAAACGCCGGCTGAACTTCAGAATAAGATCAAGCAATTGGATGATATGTATCGACCAAAAATCGATACCACGCTGGCACCTATTGAATACCGCGAAATGCCTTCCGTAGAATCTACACCACCTGCTCCGAAAACGACGACGCCGCCGCCGGCAAGTACGGGAAGTGCCAATGCTGAGCGTACAAAAAGCAGCAATGCCACGCCTACCGCGGCAGTCACCAGCCAGAAGCCTGCATCGGCAGTAGCAAAGCCTGTAAGTGCGACTGCAAAACCTGCGGACAAGCCTAAGCCTAAAAGAGTTGTAATAGAATAATCATTATATATAAAGGCTTCAACATCTGTTGAAGCCTTTTTAAACTTTAATATGTTAGAAGATAACGAAGATTTCCTGGAAAACGATTTTTCTGTTGCTGACGAAGCTATTGAAGATGAAAACAGCGGTCTGTACGAACATCTCAATATTGTTGCAGATAAAGGTCAGGAACCCTTGCGCATCGATAAATTTCTGCTGATTCATCGCCAGAATTCTTCCCGAAATAAAATTTCGCAAACATGCAGAGCCGGCAACGTGACGGTGAATGGTACACCTGTAAAACAGAATTACCGCGTAAAGCCCGGCGATATTATCAGTGTTCTCCTGGCGCATCCGCCTCGGGAAAATGTAATCATCCCACAGGATATTCCAATTAATATTGTTTATGAAGATGATGATCTGGTGGTAGTGGACAAAGATGCGGGGATGGTAGTGCATCCGGGTTTTGGTAACTGGGATGGAACGCTGGTCAATGCGCTGGCTTTTCATTTCGCCAAAGATCCTAAGTACAATTCCGATCTCGACAGGGTAGGATTAGTCCACCGCATTGATAAAGACACTTCCGGCTTGCTGGTCATTGCAAAGAATGAATACGCGCTGAGCCATCTTGCCAAGCAATTCTTCGACCGTAAAACTCAGAGGTTGTATTGGGCTTTTGTCTGGGGTAATGTTCAGGATGATGAAGGAACGATCATCGGCCACATCGGGAGGCATCCAAAAAACAGAATGCAGATGCATACGTATACAGACGGTAGTCATGGTAAACATGCCGTTACACATTACAAGGTTCTGGAACGTTTCCGTTACATGACGTGGGTAGAATGTAAGCTGGAGACCGGCCGTACGCACCAGATCCGCGCTCACATGAAACACATCGGACATACATTGTTCAATGACGAGCGGTACGAAGGTAATATCATTATGCGCGGCGTCAATCTTCCGAAGTACAAACAGTTTGTCCAGAATGTTTTTGAAATATTGCCCCGACATGCATTGCACGCCCATACTTTGGGGTTTGTTCATCCTATAACCAAAAAGGGTATGTATTTTGAAAGTCCTATGCCAAAGGATATGCTGGAGGCCTCAGAACGTTGGAGAAAATATCTTGAAAATCACTAACTTTTATTCTACCTTTGCAGCAATGACCATCAGCAATATTAAAAAAACGATCACGCTCTGCACCTTGCTGGCTCTGGGAGCCGCCAAAGCGCAGGAGACTCTGCCTTTCTATCAGCAATACCTTTTGGACGGCGATTTTCTTTTTAATCCGGCTTTGCTGGGGCAGACGGATGATGTGGTGCTCAACCTCAATTATCAGAAGCAGTTTTCACAGTTGTCCGAATCTCCGAACACGCAGTCTATAGGTTTGCACGCCAATGTTTTCGATAGGGTGGGAGCAGGTATTTCTTTTTTCAGAGATCAGAATGGGCCGATATCGTCCAATGGATTGACGCTTGGTGCCTCTTATTTTATTCCGCTATCGGACGAGGAAGACCGCCAGGATCAGTTTTCCTTCGGTATTGGTACCAGTCTGTATAATATGAATATCGATTACACCCAGCTCAATCCAGAGCAGCCTTTCGATCCGGTACTGGGCGAAAATACCAATGATATTTTTCTGGCATATGCCAATGTGGGTACAGCCGTAAAATATCGTAAATTTTTCGCAGGTGTATCGGTAGTCGATATTCCCATCAGCAATGACCTTCCTATCGTAAACGGTATAGAACCGCTTCCAACCAAGTTTTACCTAAACGCCGGCTATGACTGGCACTTTGCAGATGGCTTGTACGTTACGCCATCCATGATGCTGAACCTCAATACCAATTCTGCAAGACTAATTGATTACAACCTGATGGCAACCGTTTTTGGTGAACAGAGTAATTTGTCTGCAGGCATCAGTTTTCGCAGTGCGAAAAGCGCTGTCGGAAGTCAGAATCTGGGACTGTCTCCTGTGATCAAAGGGAGGATAAAAAATATAACATTTGGTGCTGTCTACAATTTCGGAGTGTCAGAATTAACAGAGAATTTCGGAAACAGCTTTATGCTGTCATTGGGATTTAATGTCGAAAACTTCATCAATTCACGTGGTTTCCGTTACAGATAGTATTCAATTAATTTGAATAACTTTGAGCTCTGATTTCCGGAGCTTTTTTCATGATTTACCTTCATATTCCATTCTGCAAACAAAAATGCAGCTATTGCAATTTCCATTTTTCAACCTCTTTTAATTTGAAGGATGACATGCTTCTCGCTATCAAAAAAGAAATTGGACTGAGAAATAATGAACTTGATAATGAAATTCTGAAATCGATTTATTTCGGTGGAGGGACGCCTTCTGTGCTGAGTGTAGATGAAATCAAATCTCTTTTAGACGAATTCCAAAAATATTTCAGTTTTGATGAAAATATCGAAATTACTCTCGAAGCCAATCCGGATGATTTGAACAAAAATTTTGTCAGAGAATTGTCGCAAACGGAGATTAATCGGTTGTCCATCGGAACTCAAAGTTTTTTTGATGAAGATTTGAAACTGATGAATCGCGCGCACAATGCTTCCGAAGCAGAAAGTTCTATCAAACGTGCGCAGGATTTTGGCTTAGAAAATATCAGCATCGATTTGATCTATGGCTCTCCCACTTCAAACCTTGAAATCTGGAAACAAAATCTCAACAAAACCATTGAATTACATGTTCCACACGTTTCATCTTACGCTTTGACAGTAGAGCCGAAAACAGCTTTGGAAAGGTGGATAGAGAATGGTAAAGTGGCGTCTCCGGAAGAAACAGAACAAAATCAGGAGTTTTACTATATGTCTGATTTTCTGAGAAATCATGGCTTTGATCATTACGAGATTTCAAATTTTGGCAAGCCAGGCTTTCATTCCAGACATAATTCGGCGTATTGGAAGTCACAGCCTTACTTGGGAATTGGTCCGTCTGCGCATTCTTATAATGGTCATCTGGAAAGAAGTTGGAACATCGCTAATAATTCTATCTACATCAAAAATCTGAATCAAAATACACTCCCAAAAGAAACCGAAATCCTTTCTGAGAAAGACCGTTTCAACGAAATGATGATGATTGGACTCAGAACCATTTGGGGCGTAGATCTGAACAAAGTCCATCAGATATTTTCCTCAGAAATAATCGATTATCTTAATCAGGAAATCAAATCAAAACTCGAATCACGAATTCTTAAAATTGAAAATAATTATATCAAAATCCCTGAAAAACATTGGTTTCTGGCCGACGGCATTGCAAGTGATTTATTTATAGTTTGAGCAGTTTTCAATCTTTAAAAAAAAGTATATTTGAGTAAAATTTCGGGAGATGAAAAGAATTTTATTTTTTATACTGCTTTCAATCGCATTTACTGGTTATGCTCAAAAACCGATATTCGTCAAGTCAAAAATTTCTGGAGTAAGTGTCTATCGTACATCTGCGGAATTGCAAAGTTCTGTGATGTTCAATATTCCTGCAGGAAATTCGGAAGTGGTTATCACCAATGTTTCGGACGAGATCGAAGAAAAATCGATCCAGATCAATTCTAACAATCCAAATGTTGCGATTCTCTCAGTTCAGTTTACGGATGATTATAAGTCCAATCATCTCCTGGATAAGACGAACCCAAAAGTCAAATCAATTTCTGACAGCCTCACAATTCTGGAGAATCTTATTGCGAAAGCTAACATTGAACTGGAAACGCAAGCCAAAACGCTGGAACTTTTAGACAAAAATCAGACATTATTGGTGGGAAGCAATGCATCATCTGTAGCTCAATTGATACAATTGACAGATTATTATAAAACCAAAAGATCAGAAATCAGTCTCAGCCGTACCGAGCTTCAGAAAACAATCAGTAAACTCACGCTTAAACAAAATAGACTCAGAAATAATCTCAATGAAAATGCCAATAAAGAAGAAAACATTTCTGAGGGCGTTTTGGTATTAAAAATCCTGAGCAATGCGGCTGCCAATGTAAAACTGGACATTAGTTATTTAGCACAAAATGTTTTGTGGCAACCTTTTTACGAGATCAAAGGCAATCAAATATCGGAACCTCTGAATGTTCTTTTCAAGGCAAAGGTGAGACAGAATACAGGTGTGGATTGGAAAGATGTGAAGCTGTCCCTTATCAATGGATATGCCACCAAAAACAATAATGTTCCGGTTCTGAATCCCTGGTTTTTGGATTCTTATAAAAAAGAAAAAGCTAATAATTACCAAAAAAATGAATATTACAAAGCAGATTCCGCTACAACAATGGATATTGAACAAGTCGTAGTGGTAGGAGCAGGATTTAGAATCAATGAAAACCAACTGAACACAAGTTTTGATGTCGATGTTCCATATAACATTTTGTCTAATGATGAGGATCATTTTATCAATCTCAAACAGACTAAAATTCCGGCCACTTACAAATATGTGATCATTCCCAAACTAAGTAAAGACGCTTTTCTCATTGCGAAAATCAAAGATTTCAACCAGTACAATTTGATTCCGGGAACGGCCAATATTATTTTCGAAAATATGTATGTGGGCGAAACTAATATCAACCCCAATCAAATTACCGACGAACTTGATATCACGCTCGGCAACGATAAAAAAATTAGCGTTGTGAAACAGATTGTGGATGATAAATCCAGTGCGAAAACTTTTTCTTCTTACCAGGAAAAGACGTTCACGTATGACATTATCGTCCGAAATAATAAAAAAGATGCTATAGATATTGAACTAAAAGATCAAATTCCTCTTAGTCAGGATAATGATGTAAAAGTTGAAATGTTGCAAAGCAATAATGCAGAATTGGACAAAGAGAAAGGTTATCTTACCTGGAATCTGAAAATTATGCCGTCCGAAACCAAAAAAATTAGAGTAAGTTATAAAGTGAGGTATCCAAAAGATTATTCTATTTCAAATCTTAATTAATTTCTCAATCTAATCCTTATTTTTGTAAAAAATATTTTTCATTTTGAAAAAGAAAAAAGCTGACTACACGCATCTTTCACGCCATCAGCCTATCGGGATTTTTGATTCCGGCGTGGGCGGATTGACGGTAGCGAAGGAAATCAAAAGATTGTTGCCGAATGAAGATCTGATCTATTTTGGCGACACCAAACATCTTCCGTATGGCGAAAAGTCGCGTGAAGCCATCGTAGGCTACTCCACGAAAATTACCAATTTTCTTCTGGAAAAAAATTGCAAAGCCATCGTTATCGCCTGCAATTCGGCGACGGCCAACGCGCTGCACGAAGTTCAGGAACTGGTGGCAGAGCAAGTGCCTGTCATTGATGTCATTAATCCGGTGGCGGAAAAAGTATCCTACGAAATTCACAATAATGTGGGCGTGATTGCAACCAAAGCCACCGTAAATTCTGGTCTCTACAAAAAATCGATCCGCAAGCACAATAAATTCATCAAAGTGGATGAATTGGCAACACCACTTCTGGTTCCGGCCATCGAAGAAGGTTTCAAAAATCATCCGATTACGCATTCGATCATTTATAATTATCTGAGCAATAGTAAATTAAAGAATATAGAAACATTAATTCTCGGTTGTACGCATTATCCGCTCTTGATAGACGAAATCAAGCAATATTACGGCAACCGCGTGCGCGTCATCGATTCTCCGAACATCGTGGCCAATCAGTTAAAAATGATTCTGGACAAACACAATCTTCTAAACGGGGACAATCACAAACCGACGTATCAGTTTTTCTTGTCAGACATCACGAAAAATTTTGAAAAAATCTCGAAAAAATTCTTCGGCAAATCGATTGATTTGGAATTGAAAGTTCTTTAACAATAATAAAATCCTTCGACTTCGCTTAGGATGAAATCTCTTATATTTATTCTTTAAAATTGTCAGGCTGAGCGGAGTCGAAGCCCTTTATCACAACGTTATAAATAATATTAGAAGTTCTCATTTCGGAAAATATCCTTGATTCTGTCAATCTCATTCTGAACATTATTTTTCACACGTTCGCCAAAGTAGAGCGTATTTTCAATTGTGTTCTTTCCTTCCCAAGTCACCTCAATTCCGCCATTCGCAATTTCTTTTTTGCAGAGAAAATCCGGAACCACAGAAAATCCGGAATTACCACTTAAGCATCGTACAATTGAACAAATATTCGGCACAATATAATTCGGTTTAAAATCCGGATGACGGTTAAAATTCGCTTTCCAGAAGTTGTTGAGATGTTCCATATCCGCCGCTGTGCTGTACCAGATCTGCTGTTTCAGCCAGTGTTCGGCATCTTCGATTTTATTTTTTTTAATCAGATTTTGAAATTCAGAAGCATCAGTTCCGGTTCCATTGATGAGAACTATTTTCTCTTTGGAAAACGGATCGAAGCTCAGTTTTTTCAGGCTGGTTTTTCTTGGCGTAATGATGAGATCCAACAGGCCGTTATCCAAATCCGAAAACATCTGTTCATACAATCCAAAGCGGATAATGACGTTGAAATCAAAATTGGGAATATGCTTTTCCAAAGTAAACTGGAACGTCTCAAAACACATCCCGATGCTCACCGTCTGGCGTTCGGTTTTCGTGGTTTTATGGAAGGTCTGTTCAGCGGTTTCCAGTTTCAGAAGCGGTTCCAGTGTGAAGTTGTAAAGGATTTTCGCTTTCTCTGTAGGAATCAGTTTTTTAGAAATTCTCTCGAATAAAGCATAACCAACATAAGCTTCTAACGAACTGATATGAAGGCTTACGCCTGGCTGGGAAATGTATAATTCCCGCGCCGCTTTGGTAAAAGATTGGGTTTCGTAGACGCTTTTAAACGTTCTCAGCCATTCCAGATTGATCATAATGTATTATAATTATAATACAAATATATAATTTATATTATTTTTATAATTAACAATTCTGTCAGAAATTTGCATCAGTAAAATATTAAATCAACAATTAATGAAAAATATATTTATAATCAACGGTGGACAGACCTTTGCACATTCTGGCGGAACATTCAATAAAACAATTACCAATTGGACTAAAGATGTTTTGGAAAACGAAAATTTTGAAGTAAGAATCAGCAACGTCAATGATGATTTTAATCCACTCGATGAGGCAGAAAATTTTAAATGGGCGGATGTTGTTATTTATCATTTCCCGGTTTGGTGGTTTCAGGTTCCAAATCGTTTGAAATTTTATATTGATGAAGTTTTCACTGCTGGGCATAATAACGGAATCTATAAAAGTGACGGACGCTCCAGAGTAAATCCAGCAATCAATTACGGAACAGGCGGTTTGATGCACGGCAAATATTATTTCGTCACTACGAGCTGGAATGCGCCGGAAACTGCTTTCACTCTGGAAGGCGAGTTCTTCGATCAACATTCTGTGGATGAAGGTGTGTTGTTCGGTTTTCATAGAATGAATGCTTTTACAGGAATGAAAAGTTTGGGAAGTTTCCATTTTCACGATATGGAGAAACAGGCGACACAGGAACGAATCGATAATTATGAAAAAGAATATAAAAAATATTTGAAAAGTGTTTTCGTGAGTGTTGAATCTGAAATTCTAAATTAATTATGTCAATCTATTTAACAGCAATTTTAAAAGCAAAAAAAGAATCGATTCATGATTTGAAATTGATTCTGGACCATATGGTTCTGAACACCAGGCAAGAAGAAGCCTGCGAAAAATATGATTTACAACAAGGTTTGAATGATGAAACTATTTTCATTTTTCACGAGATTTGGAAAAGTAAAGAAGGTTTGGATGCTCACAATCAGCAATCTTACATCAAAAAGTTTGTTGAAAAAGCGCCTGATTTATTAGAAAAACCTGCTGAGATTTATCTTGCAAAATTGTTGTAAAATTAAGCCGCCTCGGTTGTCCGAGGCGGTTTGTTATAATGAAATGGTTTTAGTTGGATTAATATCTTCCAAAAATTGATTGTCATGCGAAACAACAATTAAAGTTCCCTCGTAATCATTAATTGCTGATGTCAGAATCTCAATATTTTGGATGTCCAGATTATTGGTAGGTTCGTCTAAAATTATCATATCTGGCGAAATATTCTGAATGGAAAGACAGCAGAGCAGGAGCTTCATCTTTTCGCCACCACTCAGGAATTCACATTTTTTGTCCCAATCATTTTTCCAGAAAAGAAACCTTGCCAAAATCGTTTTGACTTCGTGTTCCTCAAGATTTTTGATGTTGAATTTTTGCGCTTGTTCATACACCGAAAGTTCATTTTTAATCAAAGAATATTCTTGGTCGATGTAAATTGTTTTCTTTTCAGATAAATAAATTTCACCAAAATTCGGTTTGATTTCGCCAAGAATTATTTTAATCAAAGTTGTTTTTCCAGAACCGTTGTCGCCTTTTATCGCGATTCTTTCTCCGCTCACAATTTGAAAATCGAGATTGTCTTTCCAAAGATTTTCTTGATGATAATTGAAATTAATTTGTTCGGCTTTGACCAAAATTTTCCCTTTATGAAGATGAGAATTATCGAAATTGATTTTCATCTTATCGATTCCTGAAAGATTATCTTTCAAGTTGTGAAGATTTTCTCTGATGTTATCGATTTTTTCAGAATGAACGGATTTCAGTTTTGAGGTGCTGTTTTCAGCTTTGTTGCGAAGCGTGTTCATCATAATTCTGGAAACGCCGGATTTTTCCTGCTTTCCTTTTCCTCGGGAATCCAATTTGTTTTGTCTTTCAATCGTTTCGCGTTTTTTTTCTTTGGCTTTTTTCAGTTCTTTTTCTCGGTTATGAATGCTCTGTTCAAGTGCATTTTGTTCAATTTTTTTCTGTTCAGAATAGAAATTATAATTTCCACCGTAAACCGAAATTCCAGTTTTATGGAGTTCGCAAGTTTTGTTTAAAAGATTGAGCAAAACCCTGTCGTGACTTACAATCAAAAGACTTTTCGATGTTGATTTGATAAACTCGTAAAGCAAAGTTCTACTTGCCGAATCCAGATGATTCGTAGGTTCATCCATTAAAATCAAATCAGGCTGATGAATCATCATTCCAGCTAGGAATAATTTGGTTTTTTGTCCGCCACTCAGATTTTCTAATTTCAGATTCAAATCGAAATCGGAGAGATTCCAATAGGCGAAAGCTTCTTGGATTCGGTCTTCGATGGTCCAATCGTCATTCAGAATTTCCATATTTTCCTCCGTAACAGAACCTTTTAAAATCTCATTTAAAGCATTCAGTTTTTTATCAATTTTTAAAGCTTCAGCAATACTCAAATGATTGTACTGGCCGAAAATCTGTGGAACGTAATAGATGTTACAATCTGATTTTACAGTTCCTGATTTTGGTTGTAACTCGCCTGCAATTATTTTGAGCAAAGTCGATTTTCCGGAACCATTATTTCCGATTAAAGCTATTTTTTCCTGAGAATTAAGTGTAAAGTTGATGTCCGAAAAGAGAACATCTTTATTGGGATGTTGATAAGATATATCTTGTAAAATTAACATAATTTCTTTTTTAAGATGAACAATAGCAGACGAGATTGTCCGCAGAAGATTGCCTGAAAAGAAATTGAATTTTACATTATAATCTTTAGAATTTTATTCCTGCAAAGTTAGCAATTATTTGTAAAGTAGATATTCGGAATTTACCATCCGATTTTTTTCATCACCAGATTCAGTTTTTGCTTCCATTCCGCAGGTTTTGAAGAATATCCAGACGATGCGATGGCCATAAACCAATCGTTATGGTCTTGCGAACCTTTTAGTTTTTCATAGAATTTCTTTTTAGAAACCCATTCGCAGAAGGCACGGTAAGATGCTTTGGAATCCGTAAAATTTCTGAATCTGGAATTATTCACCTCATTTTTTCCGGTCATCCCGAAATGGTTATTCAGCACTTTGCAGGCGGAACTGGTACCGCCGCCGGTTTCCATATATGCGATGGAAAGAATGACCACCGTGGGAATCCCAAATTCCTGGGAAAGTTCCGAAGCCAGCGTTTTATATTGACTGATGTAAGAATTCTGCGCAGAGATTTTCAAGCTGAAAAACAGAACGAATAGCATTAATAATCTGATGTTTAAATTCCTCATACCGCGATTCAATTTATTCAAAAATCGGTTGACTTTCAAAGAATGAAAAACTTACGTTTCCGTATTTTCTTGTGTCTTTCAGATTCGGATGAGAAAATCTTAATCTGCTCTGATGTTCCAAAATAAAAACGCCGTTCGGTTTGAGTAGTTCATTATTCATAACTAAATCAATCATTTCATTGTACTTTTCTTCTTCTGTTTCGAAAGGCGCATCAGCGAAAATGATTTCATATTTTTTTTCGTGATTTCTCTTCTTTTTCAGCCAGTCGAAAACGTCGGCTCTCTGTACGTTGACCTGCAATCCCATATCCAATTCGTTCGCTGTAGAATTGATAAATCCGGCGTGTTTTGGATTCAGTTCTACGGACGTTATGTCCTTGCAATCGCGGGAAGCAAACTCCAAAGTAATGGATCCGATACCTGCAAACAAGTCCAGAACTGAGCAAAATTCAAGATCATATTTATTGTCAATAATGCTGAACAGGGCTTCTTTGGCGAAGTCGGTTGTCGGTCTTACATCAAAATTTTTTGGTGCCAGGATTCTTTTGGCTTTCCATTTTCCGGATATGATTCTGTACATTATTTTTGGTAGGGTGTTAGATGTTTGATGATGGATGTTTTTAACATTACGTCAGTTTGTTTCTGAATGCGATAATGTGATTCATTAACTTGTATGCGAAATTATAATTTTCTTCGAAAACAAAATTGTCAATATAGTTACGATTTTTAGCCTTATAAAGACAGGTAATAACTTCCGCAATTGACCTTATCGAATATCCTAAAAACCTTTTGAATTCTGGATTACTTTGTAAAATACTGCCTTCCGAAATGTTCAAGGCTATCGAATCTACTGCTCGGCGAATTTGAGAAGTGAGATTAAATGTTTCGTCTTTTGGAAATCCAGAGGAAATTTTAAAAATTATTTCTCCAAAACTCATTGAATCTTGCCAAATAATTAATTTTTCAAATTTGAAACTCATAGTAAACGCAATATTAAAGACATCCAACACCTATCATCCTACATCAAACCAATATAAAGCTTTTCTTGTAAAGATTATCGAAAACGATTTTCAGATTAGGGACAAACTTCTGCATTTCCGAGATAAAAGTCTCATTTTCCGTCGTTTCTCCATAAATATAAAAGTGAGTTTCAGAAATTCCGAAATCGATTTTACTAAGTGTAAACATGATGAAATAAAGAAAATCCACTTCCGAAGCCGCATCCAGATTGTTATAAAGGATGACTCTTTTATTCTCAATCGCGAAAAATTCCGCTTGCTGATGGTAGAGATTCACGTGAATTTCTTTCCGGTTTTTGACCGTCAGAGCATTCAGAAATTTTTCACCTGAAAAATTGAAATTGGTTGGAATTTCTAATTGTTTGATTTTGTGATAAAAATCTTTCGGGAAACTATAATAAAACTGAACCCCAAATTTCTTGTTCACAGACAGCATCAGTTCTTCAGAATCCCTCTTTACATCGGCGTTGTAGGAAATCAAATCATAGCCCAGATCGTGCTGGTCAAAACCTTCTTCTACCATCGAAAAATGATTGATGGCCGAGATCACAGAAATTTCAGAAAACTGTTCCGAAGCCAAAACTTCGCTCAGCTTTTCATCGACCAGATTTTCCGGCGTCTCTTCATCTTTCAGAAAGATTTTTTCTTCCAAAACCTTTCTGGACTTAGAAATCTGCCACTGCAAACCATCTTTCGTAAAAAGCAATGATAATTTCCTCATATTGTAATGTCAATAAAATTAATTTTTTGGACAGCTTTTCCATCTTCCGTTACCACTTTGTCACTCTGATGCTCTCGCAGAGTCCATTCAAGTCGTGCTGCGCTTCGCAAAGTTGAAAAGTTCAATATATTTTTCACCTTTGCAGCATCAATCAAACAAAATTTAAAAGTCTTTTATCTTTTGTCTTTCATCTCAAAGTCTCCCTCGAGATTTGCAAAGTTAAAAAATTAAAACTTTCGTAGTCTGCCTCGGTCATTTTCTATATTATGGCTATCTTCGCAAGATAATTCATTTTCGATTCAGGATGAAAAAAATATCATTTTTCCTACTTATTATTATTTCCCAGCTGGTATTCTCGCAGCAATCCATCCAATTTGAAGCGTCTGGTTTTGCAGATATTCTTTCCAAAGCCAAGGCTGAGAAAAAGCTCGTTTTCATGGATGCTTATGCCTCCTGGTGCGGGCCATGCAAGCTGATGGAAAAGAATGTGTTTACAGATAAAAAAGTGGCCGATTTTTACAATGCCAACTTCATCAACGCTAGAGTCGATATGGAAAAGGGTGAAGGGCGTGATCTGGCGCTAAAATATGGCGTGAGAAGTTACCCTACTTTTCTGTTTCTGAACGGCGAAGGCGAGATTGTAGGAAAAGAATTAGGCTACATCCAGTCCGAGGAATTTCTCGCATTGGGCCAGAAAAACAATAATCCGCAACTGATCAATACCAACCTGAAAGAAGAGTTTGTCAAGGGGAAATTAGACCAGCAGGGTTTGCTTAACTTTATCAGCCTTTACGCCAGCAAGGATCCGATTTTGGCAAAGCAGGCGTCGGAAAAATATTTTGCGAATAAAAAAGACAAGAATTTTACTGGCGAAGAAGTCAATGCGCTGCTGAACTTCACACAGTCCGTGGATGATGCCAATTACAAAGTTTTTGTAGCGAATAAAACAGCGATTACAGAACTGCTACCGGAAAGCAATTACAAGCAGTTTGATAATTATCTTAAGCTGATGAAACTTGTAACATCGGCCACGGATGAGAAAAGCAAAACCATTGATGATGCCAAAGTCCTGAAGGATGGCGAAGCGCTGTTCCCAAAAGATGAACTGGTCAAAAGTCTGAATATTTACAAACTGAACTATTATGCTGCGCACGATAACTATCCGGCGTACGAAAAAACCGCGTTAGAGTATTATAAAAATCCGGACGATTTCAACGCTACCGAATTGCTTGCTGCTGCTGGCACTTTCGCTGAAAAATCTTCGGATAAAACAGCACTTCAGGCTGCTGCACGCTGGGCAGAAAAAGTGGTGATGTCTTCGGAAAACTTTGATTCTGCAAGCATTCTTGCAGTATTGTACGATAAATTGGGCAAAAAAGAGGAGGCGAAAATGTTTGCCGGAATGGCGGCCAATTTTGCCAAAGAAGAAAACCGCGATGCCACAAAGATGAACGAAATCCTGAATAAAAAGTAATGTTGAAAAAACTTTTTTTACTCTGTCTCATGGGGATATTCGGTTTCACGGTTGCACAGAGCAAGGAGACTTATCTCAAAGCCAATGCGCTTTTCTTGCCGGTGGGGATGCTGAATGTTGCCGTAGAACACGGATTCTCGGAACACATTACAGGACAGGCAGACCTCTTCATCTCACCTTGGAAATCTTTTGCCGGGAAACATGCACAAGTTTATATGCTTGGTTTCAACGGAAGATACTATTTCAATGAAGCATTCAGGAAATTTTACTTAGGTGTCGATGTTTCATTCGCCCGATTCAATATCCAGAAATGGGGTTATTGGAATGATAATTTTTACGTTCATAAAAACGGTGACGTAACGCCGTATATCAATTCCAACCTGTACCAGCGTGGCTATTCTTTTATGATTGGCGGATTGGCAGGATATCAGTTTACTTTGGGCGAGCGCTGGAATCTGGATATATTTCTGGGCTTCGGTACCATGCAGAGTTTTTACAAAGGTTATGATAAAATCAGTGGCGACCGCTACGATACCGATGGCGACTCGATGGGCAGACAAAATAATAGAAGCGGCGAATTTCTACCATACAAAGGCGGATTAATGATTTCTTATAAACTTTAGATGCAATGACATTCAAACCAAAATATATTCTTTTCGGGGTTATCACCTTTATCATTATTTTCCTTATGAATTACCTGGGGAATGATGCGCCGGATAAGCTATACAGGGCGCTGCTCACTGCTTTTGTTTCAGTAATCGGACTTGGCATAGGCTTGTGGTTTTACGGCCGTAATAAAGATGACAATCATCCTGATTTTGATTAAGATTTGAAATGATTTTGTTTTTATGAGAATTGATTTAATTCCAGGCAAGAAAATTTATTTCGCCTCCGACCAGCATTTTGGCGTGCCCAATCTGGCCGAAAGCCGCATGCGGGAAGAGCGCTTCATCCGTTGGCTGGACCAGATTAAGAAAGATGCACAAGTCCTTTTTCTGATGGGCGATCTCTTTGATTTTTGGCATGAGTGGAAGTACGTTGTTCCCAAAGGTTACATTCGCGTTTTGGGCAAGATTGCCGAGCTGAAAGATTCGGGAATCGACATTTATTTCTTCGTTGGAAATCATGACCTTTGGATGAAAAATTATTTCGAAGAAGAATTGGGCATTCCTGTTTTTTTTGATAAACGATATTACGAGATTGCGGGCAGGCAATTTCTTCTGGCGCATGGAGACGGCCTTGGCCCCGGCGATAAGGGTTACAAAAGGATGAAGAAAGTCTTTACCAATCCTGTAGCACAATGGGCGTTCCGGTGGCTCCATCCTGATATTGCAATGAGAATTGCCAACTATATGTCTCAGAAAAATAAAATGATCTCCGGTGTCGAGGATCAGAAATTTCTGGGCGAGGACAAAGAATTTCTGATTTTGTACGCCAAGGAAAAACTAAAGAGCGAAAAGATTGACTTTTTTGTGTTCGGTCACCGGCATTTGCCGATGGTTTTAGATTTGGGAAAAGATGCTCAATACATCAATCTCGGCGACTGGATTTCCTATTTTACATACGGTGTTTTCGACGGCGAAACGTTTGATTTGAAAACATTTGAAGGTTAAATTCAAAAACTGATTTGACAATGAAGCAGAATATTTTTGATATCAAAACAGAAGAAGACTTTAGATTGGCAAGCCTGGAAACTTTTATCTATCAATATGAGAATGTGGAAGTTTACAGAAAATTTGTCGATTATCTGAATATAGATCCCGCCTCTGTACAGCAGATTTCCGACATTCCGTTTCTACCTATCGAAATGTTTAAAAATCATCTGGTGCTGGACAAGAATGCCAAGGCTGAACATTATTTCCAAAGTTCCGGAACCACGCAGATGAACCGTTCCAAGCATTACATTGCGAACTTTTCGCTGTACGAAGAAAGTATTTATAAAAGTTTCGAACAGTTTATCGGCAAGCCGGAGGATTTTATTTTCCTGGGACTGCTCCCGAATTATTCCGAGAATCCACACTCATCATTAATCTACATGATTGATTTTCTGATGAGAAAGTCTGATAAAAAAGAAAACGGCTATTTCCTTTACAATCATCAGGATTTACTGGAGTTGCTCAATACTTTACATGGCCGCAAAGTCCTGCTTTTTGGCGTATCATTTGCTCTGTTGGATTTTTTGGACTTCTGCAGCTCGAATTCTCAGACCCTGAATGTATCTGATGCGTTAACAATCATAGAAACCGGCGGAATGAAGGGCAGAAAGGAAGAAATGACAAAGGATGAACTGCTTGATATTTTCCGTGCTGGCTTCGGAACCGATAAAATCTATTCCGAATATTCGATGACAGAATTGCTGTCTCAGGCGTATTCCCTGGGCAGAAATATTTATAAAAGTCCAAGCTGGATGCGGATTCTGATCAGGAACACAGAAGATCCGTTTTCCTATGTTGATGCGGGCAAAACCGGAGCAATTAACATCATTGATCTGGCCAACCGGCATTCCTGTTCTTTCATCGCAACGCAGGATCTGGGGAAAGTGGAGGACGGAACATTCCAGGTGTTGGGAAGGATAGATCATTCCGACATCCGCGGATGCAGTCTGCTGGTTTCCTGAAAATAAAAAACACATACGATGACCGTGAGTTTAATTATGTAAATCAATTGAATGAGACTGCTGCTGCTGGCTTTATTGTGTGTATCTGCCTTCCTAAAATCCCAGAAATGTTATGACCTGAAAACTGTTCTGAAAGTAGAGCCTACAGAACTCTACAAGCCGCATCTCCTGGCTTCTCAGAATTTCGGAACTCCAATTCTGGAGTCTGCAAAAATGGTCAGTCAATACATTTCCAAAGGGAAGCTGGTGGTGGTGAAAAAGAAATCGCGCGGTTACAGACTGCAGGCCTTGGAGTACAGCCGCCCTTATCTTGTGAAAAAAGCCAGGACTACCTTGGAACGCATGGCCAGCCAATTTGCGACCAAGACCAAGAGTTTTTTTGTAGTTTCTTCCGTGACGAGAACTTTGGAAGATCAATGCCGGCTCAGAAAAGTCAACTCTAATGCCTCACTCGGAATCAGCTCCCACAACTACGGCGCTGCCTTCGACATTTCCTATGTTCGCTTCGATCACCAGCTGAAAGTCAACACCAAGCTGGAGAAAGAACTGGAAAAAGTCCTGCTGGAGTTTAAAAATGCAGGAAAGATTTTTTATATCAAAGAAAGACAACAGAGCTGCTATCATATTACAGTTCGTAATTACTAAGTCCGTCCGATGCTGAAAATAGAAGAACTCGTTCATAATTTTATCAATACCAATTGCGACTTTGACAAAGAGATCGTGCTGACCAACTTTTTCCATTCCGATTGGGAAGCCGACATTTTGCTGATCAATAATGAAGGCTTCAGCCACGAAATCGAAATCAAACTGTCGAAGTCTGATTTTAAAAACGATTTCAAAAAATTCTACACCAATCAGAGATCCGGCGAAAAATTTCTAAAGCACGATAAAATCGGCTGTGGCGACTATATCTGCAATGCTTTCAGCTTCCTCCTTCCGATGGGGATGATCAGGCATGAGGACATCCCGCCGCACTGTGGCATCATCGAGTTTTATCATGATGAAGATCATTGGGAAACGAAGTTCTATAAAATCCGGGAGCCCAGAGTCATCCACCAGGATTCTTACTGGAAACTTTGTGACAAAGACCATTTTCTCAGGAGCCTTGCCAGAAATCTTCTCATCAAAAAGTTTGAACTGAAGGGAAAAAAAGAGGAGTTGATTTTCAAAAGTCCTTTCGAGATCAGAAACAAAAAATAAATCCTGCCGACAAGAGCAGGATTTACCTTTAGAAAAAGATTCTATGTTTATGGTTTTTCAGGTTTTTCAATTAAGAGGTTGTAAGTGAATGCTGCGCAAACACCGCCCAAAACCGGTGCTACAATAAAGAGCCATAGCTGTGATAATGCTTCTCCGCCGGCAAAGAGAGCCGGACCGATACTTCTAGCCGGATTTACAGAAACACCTGTGATCTTAATCCCGACGATATGAATCAGCACCAGGGAAAGTCCGATTGCCAAGCCTGCAAAGCCGCCGTGGATATTTTTTGTGGATGTAGATCCCAGGATCACCATCAGGAAGATAAAGGTGAATATAAACTCAGCAATCAGCGCTGCTGTAGTGGTGTACTCATCCAGATAGCCCGTTCCCCAGCCATTGGATCCCAGTGCCCATGGCCCCATCTCTGCGCCCGGATGATTGGTGAAAATGACATAAAGAATTCCTGCACCAATAATGGCTCCGATGATCTGCGCCACAACATAACTTAGTGCCTCGGATAGTTTCATGCGGCCTGCAGCCACCATGGCCAGGGAAATTGCCGGATTAATGTGACAACCGGAGATATGCCCGATGGCATAAGCCATTGCGACCACACTGAGTCCGAATGCAAAAGAAATTCCCAGAAGTCCCACGCCTGTAGTGCCATCTGCACCGGCAATTACAGCGCTTCCGCAGCCCATCAGAACCAGGACCATGGTGCCGATCATTTCGGCCACAAATTTTGAAGTTGTTGATACCATTTGTTTATTGTTTTTAATAGTTTATTAAGACAAATCTAATAAAAATTTCAATTGATTGTTAAATTTTCAAAAAATAAAAATCCAGCTGTCAATATTTCCATTATTGATGTCAATATGCCAATGGTTTGTTTTTTGAGTTAAACAATTGTATAAGTAATTGAATTATGGCTTTAAAATATTCAATATTGGATCTTGCGACCATTGTCAAGGGAGACGATATTCATCAGACATTTGATAAATCTGTGCGTGCAGCACAGCATGCGGAGAAGCTGGGTTACACCAGATACTGGTTCTCCGAGCATCATAACTTTCCCAACGTGGCAAGTGCCGCTACGTCCGTACTGATCGGTCATATCGCTTCGCAGACGAAGACCCTCAGAGTAGGTTCCGGCAGTATTATGCTGCCGAATCACGCTACGTTATCCGTAGCCGAGCAGTTCGGAACTCTGGACGGATTGTTCCCGGGAAGGATTGACTTGGGTTTGGGAAGAGCGCCCGGCACGGATATGCTCACCGCTACAGCACTGCGGGGAAACAATTTTAACCCGAATTATAATTTTGAATTCCACATCCGGGAACTTCAGAAATACATGTCGGGAGAAAACTCAGGATCCAAGGTGAGGGCCATTCCCGGGGAGGGTGCAGATGTGCCTTTCTATATTTTGGGCAGCTCCACGGATTCGGCGTTTCTGGCGGCCAAGTTGGGTCTGCCGTATGCGTTTGCCGCACACTTCGCGCCATCCCAGCTGGAAGTAGCGCTGGAGATCTACCGCGAACACTTTCAGCCGTCCGAAGTTCTGGATGAGCCCTATGTGATGGTCTGTATCAATATGATTGCCGGCGAGACGGTGGATGAAGCGCATTACCTGTCTACATCGCATTTTCAGGCATTTGTCAATATTCTAACCGACCAGAGACAGCCGCTCCTGCCACCAGACGAAACCCAGCTGGGTGACATTTCCGATGAGGTTGCGGTCCATCTCAATAGGATGGCTGCCAAAACATTCGTAGGTGATAAGGATACGCTTAAGGAAAAATTAACCCGCTTTGTCAAGGATTTCAGGCCTGATGAGGTGATTGTTTCCGGCAACATCTTTGATTTCGAGAAGAAACTCAGGTCGTACGACATTGCTTCCCAAGTCCTGCAATCGATGTAAAGAAAAAGCACAAACCAATGTTTGTGCTTTTTTAATATTTACTTCAGAACTCCGAATTCTACCTTGCTTCCGCTAGACACTTTGATTTCTGCGGTTTGGTAATCCGCTTTCGTTGCCAGATATGGATTCTCCAGAAACCTCTGCGGATTGATGGCCATCAGCGGAAACCATGTGCTCTGCACCTGGATCTGGATTTTATGGCCTTTCCTGAAGGTGTGGAGCACATCCTGAAGCTTCACGCTCACACTGGTCTCCTGGCCGGGCACCAGCGCTTCGGGCCGTTCGAAACTGTTGCGGAATCTGGCAGGCATGATCTCGCTGCGGACCATCTGATGGTAATTGGCATACACCACGCCAGGCTTGTTGGGATTGGACTTTTCATCAGGTGGATAAATATCTATGAG
>DBLQ01000107.1:43275-44255 GCA_002297505.1 Flavobacteriales bacterium UBA720 | reverse complement strand
AGAAAAATGACCTTCAGCACACAGGGAAAGGGATTTTGTCTATGGCGAATTCCGGACCTAATACCAATGGCTCTCAGTTCTTCATCACCGAAGTGGCTACACCGTGGTTAGACGGGAGACATACGATTTTCGGGAAGGTGGTGAAAGGCGAAGCGGTTATCGATTCTATTGCCAATGTAGAAAAAGGAGCCCAGGATAAGCCTAAGACCGATATTGTGCTTAACAATGTGGCAATCTTTGGCAAAGGTGATCAGTACAAACATTATGATGCTGCAAAGATCTTTAATGAAGGAAAAGCGAAGATTCAGGAAAATAATAAAGTTTACCTTGCCAAAGCGGAGGAAGAAAAATTGAAAAAGGAAAAGGAATTTGCAGCGAATCAGGAACGTCTCGTGAATGACCTGAAGGCCGGCATGCAGTCTACACCTTCCGGATTATTCTATAAAATTACAAAAACTACTTCCGGCGAAGCTCCAAAAGCGGGTCAGACCGTTGCCGTACATTATGCTGGCAAATTGGTGAACGGTGAGGAGTTTGACAATTCTTTCAAAAGAGGTCAGCCGCTGGATATTCCAATTGGAGTAGGTCAGGTGATCAAAGGCTGGGACGAGGGTATTCTTCTGCTTAAGGAAGGAGAAACCGCTACGTTATTGATTCCACCAGCTTTGGGCTACGGCGAGAGAGGCGCAGGTGGCGTAATTCCACCAAACTCCTGGTTGGTTTTCGACGTAGAGTTGGTTAAGATTCAGAAATAATCTCAGATTATATTAATAAAAAAAAGGGAGTGAAAGTAATTTTTCACTCCTCTTTTTTTAAATAAGTTGAACATTAATACAGGTAGGTTTTCATCTAATACAGATTAGTGATCATTTAATTATTATAATCCTTAAAAGTCTCGCTTTCGTTGTTATATTATATTTGTCGAACGCCTTTATCTGAAATTGTTGATTCTTATATGGAGGATTTGACGATCTTATATT
>DBLQ01000107.1:0-43128 GCA_002297505.1 Flavobacteriales bacterium UBA720 | reverse complement strand
GCAGCGCCAGATCGCACCTACGGCGTTGTTCTTAAGCGGCAGATTTTTTCTATTAACAGCATGCTCCTGTGGAGCATATTCATAAATGGATGACATGAAAAAATGAATAGATTTGTTGATCTGATGAATTGCTGATTGAACAGCTGTATAAATCCCGTAGGTACTGACTGTTAATAGAAAACAAAATGGGAAAAGCATAAGAGCTCCGTAGAAGCGGCCTGTTTACAGGATGTTTTTGCGGATTTGAGGATCAGACTACTTTTCTTATTATTGGAAGCACGATCGGAACATCACGCCAGCTAAGGTTTGAATTCCGGAAGTACCATTAAATACGCGGCTTTGGTGAGTAGTACGACATAAAAAAGCCTTTCAAATCAACATTAAAAGGCTTTTTTATTTCTACATGATGCGTGCCTACGCCAGCAGCTGATAAGCTTTCTTCGCTCCGTTAACACAATCATCATAGTGATCTTCGGTAATAGTCTCATCGATAATCGATTTGAATTCCTGCCAGAACGGTCCTGTGTGCTCACCGTAAACCCCAAAATAGTTGAACTCTACATTCTCGAAGTCGGGATTTTTTTTTAATTGTTTAGCAATGACATTGCCGCCTAAAGTAGAACCTTCCATCACGTACAGCGCGCCAAAAGCCTCCGCTTCATTTTTTAATTCATCAGAATGCCTTGTCCTATCCAAATCAATATTAAGATTTTGCAAATCCTTTTTCAAGGATTCGAGTTTGCTTCGTTGGTCTAATTTTAATTCGGGATAGTGCTTCAGCTTCGCCTGAATCTGAGGCTCGAACTGACTGATGAGCTCGTAATTATGAATCAACAGCTTTTTATAATCATCTAATGTGTAAGATTTGTCAAATATTTTCTGAGATTGCAGTCTGGCTTCGGTATCGTCGTGATGAGTTTTGGTTTTTTCCTTAAGAATTGACGAAATCATAATTGGGTTTTTGGAATTTTAAAATGAAGGTTGTTCCCTTTCCGGCCTCGCTTTCATAGGAGATCTTGCCGCCCATCTTCTCCATGAGATGGTGTACGATACTCAGCCCCACACCGTTACCGTTGAAACCCTTCGCATTGTCCATTCTGCTGAAGATCTTAAACATCTTCTTGGCTTCCTTTTTATCGATGCCAATGCCGTTATCAGAAATTCTATAGATCACCAGATCATTATCAATTTCTCCGATAATTCTGACTTTTGGATTTTCAGATTTCGAGGAATATTTGACAGCGTTCCCGATCACATTGCCAAAAACCTGATATACCATGGTTTTATCGCCAAGAACCTCAGGCGTATTTTGAATGTAGATGGATGTATTAGGCGACCCGAAGCTGATCTTGGAATCCTCTACCAGCTTGCTGATCAGCGTTTCTACTTCCACACTTCGCAGTTCGATCTCTGATTTTTTGATGCGGCTCAGCTCCAGAACATTACGGATCATATCGCTCATGGTATCCACCTGGGCAATGACGTTGTCCAAGGTTTTCTGAAGATGTGCCGGCTCAGAAACTTTTTTAGCCAGCTGTGCATTCAGTTTAATGACGGTCAGTGGCGTATTGAGATCATGAGAAATCGTATGCGAGAACGAGTCCAGTTCAGCATTCAGTTCTTTCAGCTGATTGTTCAGATCCTGGATTTGTGACGATTTGGTGTGCGACGCTTTCAGGATAACGGAAGTGATCCATTTTGCGGATTCAATTTCCTTGATTTTCCACGGAAGTGAGGTTCCCTTCACATATTCTTTCCAGACTTCGAAAGACTTTCTCGGAGAAAACTTGATAATTTCTTTACCATCTTTGATTTCCGATACCGTTTCTTTCTCAGGTTTTCCCGCCCATTTGATCTTCTGGCCTTGCTCTTTTCTCAGCCAGATCAGCATATCCGAGGTGTTGTTGCCAAGGACACTGATGATGATACCACAGCATTTTTCCGGATTTTCCAGGTCTGTGATAATATTGCAGAATGTGTTGGTGATGTAGATGTTTTCATCAAAATCCTGGTTGTTTTCCTTGCTCCATTCGATAATTTTTTCGATGTCGCTGTGCGCCGGTGTATTGCCGGCAGTAAGGATCTCATTATTGATTTTGATGATGATGCCATCAGCATCGCAGGTATGCATGATGTCATCGATATTATTTTCGAGCGCTTTGCCGAAACTCTCTTCATTCAGAAGATTTTGGCGGAGCGTGATATTGTTGAGATTGATACGCTGGTATTCCTGCAGGGTTTCCAATGCCCGGTAGGATGCAAATGCATTAGCAGAGGTTCTTGTAAGGGTTTCTGCCAGCAGGCGCGATTGCAGGTCGAGATGTTTCGGAGCGGCATTCTGACAGGCTACCATGCCCCAGAGTTCGCCATTAACAATGATAGATGTGCTGAAACTCGCTTCTACATTGGCATTCTTAAGATACTGGATGTGCACCGGGGAGGAAGCTCTGGTGACTGTGTAAGTCATGTCGATTTCCTCTCTTGGAATGACACCCACAATTGGCCAGGTCTTGCCGGAAACATGCGAAGTGATGCGTACAGGATTTTTCATGTAAAGCGCACGGGCCTGCGCCGGAATATCAGATTCCGGATAATGCAGGTGCAGGTAGCTTTCGAGGTTTGGTTTTACAAGCTCTTCGATAACCTGGCCACTGCCGTCGTATAAAAACTGGTAGATCATTGCACGGTCAAAATCAATGACTTCCTGTATCTCTTTAAGCAGCAACTTCCAGATGTTCTCATCGACAGAATTGCGCAGAATGGTCTGTATCGCCGCATATTCGCGGTTGATTTTATGATTTGGCAACACTTTTTCGATCTCGTAAAACACAAAACCATTATGCGTATGGATGCTGAGCGTATATTCCTGGTTTTGATAACCTATATGCTGAACGGCGAGGATCTCATTGTCGGAATAATTATTCCAGTTGACCTCGATGTTGAGTTCTGAAAATAATACGTCAATTCCTTTCCCTAGAAGGAAGGACGATTGCACGGAGAATAGCTCCAAAACGTTTTCGCTGTAGAAAACGATCTTAGAGTCTTTGACACCAATCAAATACCCGTAATCCTGAACCGCACCACAAATATGGATGGGTTCCTGGTCACAGTCAATATATTCCTTCGGATACATAGTTTAAATAATCATTACCATATCCTTTGTGTTTTGCCGAGTAAAGATAAACAATTAAATTAACTAAAGTTAATTATTTACTGAGATCCCATGCTATTCATAATGTTTCTATTTAAGGCATTGACAATCAGCTAAGATAAATTCACAAAAAAAAGACAGCGTAATGCTGTCTTCCGGAGTTATTAAGATCGTAAAATTTTACTTCATATCGTACATTATCAATGCCGTAATAAGCTTTGGTTCTATGAGCGTACACTTTGGCGGCATTTTGATTTCCTTGTCAGAAATTCTCAAAAGATCCGTAAAACTGATCGGGTAAATCCCGAATCCTACTTTATAATCTCCGCTGTCTACTTTGTCCTTCATTTCCTGGATGCCCCGGATATCGGAAGTACCTTTCAGGTAAGTGATTTTGTCCGTATGTTTAGCATTTTCTATTCCCAGAATGTTCTCAAAAATATACTTGTTGACCAGGTAATGATCCAGGTCATTGTCGTTTTTGTACTGCTCACGGATGCTGTGCTTCACGTGAAGACTGTAGAATTTCCCTTCCAGATACATGCTGATGTGGAATTTTTGAGATGGGAAATAAGGTGCCTCGCCCTTTTCGTGGATCTGGAAATCTTCCTTAAGCTTTTCAATGAAATCTTCAGACGATAATCCGTTCAGATCCTTCAGAAGTCTGTTATAATCGTTGATTTTTATGGATTGATTGGAGACGATAAAGCTGAAAACGAAATTGTAATGTTCCGTTCCGTGTGATCTTTTGTATTTGTCTCTCTGCTTTTTGGCGTATTCTGCTACCGATCCGATCCTGTGATGACCATCGGCAATGTAAAAGGAATCGATCGGGTCCAGAACTTCTTTGAACTGCTGCAGTTTCAAACGGTTGTCAATGCGCCAGATTTTATGCCGTACACCTTTGTCATCCGTATAGTTGATAATCGGAACATTTTTCTGCTCATGATTCATCAGCAGTTCCACTTTTGAATTAGAATGGTAGGTGAGGAGTACCGGTTCTGCCTGCACACCTACTTTTTCCAGATAATGTGCCATCTTCAGACGGCGTTCCGTAATCGTGGATTCGTGTTTTTTAATTTTGCCATCCCAGAAATCGTCTACGCTTACCAGTCCCATCAGGCCCCGGAAGCTGGTTTTGTCCGGCAAGGTCTGCTCGTAAAGATAGTACGCAGAATCGTCCTGGGTGATTTTTTTGTCTTGCAGCAATTCTTCGAAATTAGACCTGATTTTTCTGAGGTTTCTGTCCACGTCTTTGGACTTGCTGACCACGGCAGGTTTGATCATTTGAATATAAGAGTCATCTACCTGCGATTTTTTATTGATTTCCTCCTGAGTGTAATTATCAAGAGAATACGTCGGAAAGACATCAATAAAATCAGGATTAGGTCTGATTCCTCTAAATGGTTTAAATACAGGCATATATTATAGTTGAGCTTTTATTTTAATTATTTGCTGCGCCAGTTCCTCGCCGATTCTGTTCTGCGCATCGATCGTGTTGCCGCCTACGTGCGGGGAAAGGGAAAGTGCGGGATTCATCAGGATCAGAACTTCGGGTGCTGGTTCTTTTTCAAAGACGTCCAGCGCGGCGCCGTAGACTTTTCCGCTCTCAATGGCGTCCAGCAGGGCCACTTCATTGATTACGCCGCCTCGGGCCGTATTGGCAATGAAGACACCTTCCTTCATCATTGTCAACTCGTTAAAATCGATGAGATATTCATCTGTTTTTCCGGTGTTGAGGCTGATGAAATCGGAGTTCCTTAAAACCTGTTCGAGGCCGACAGATTTAATTTCGAAATCCAGCGATTGACCATCGTAAAAATTGAGCTGTACCGTTTCCGTCTTTGGTGTACGGTTGTAAGCCAAAATGTTCATTCCGAGAGAGATACCGGTTTTGATGACTTCCAATCCGATATTTCCCATCCCAATGACTCCTAAAGTTTTACCCGAGAGTTCAGTGGCGTTATTGAATGATTTTTTGAGTGTTTCGAATTGCGTTTCACCTTCCAACGGCATTAGCCGGTTGCTTTCATGAAGAAATCTGGCCAGTGAAAAGAAATGCGCGAAAACCAATTCTGCGACGGATTTGCAAGAAGCTTTCGGGGTATTGATGATATAGATGCCTTTGTCTATCGCATACTCTACATCGATGTTATCCATTCCGATGCCGCCGCGTCCAATGATTTTGAGGCCAGGACATTGATCAATAAGGTCTTTTCTCACCTGAGTCGCACTTCGCACCAAGAGAACATCTACTTGGTTATCGTTGATGAACCGGCTCAGATGTTCAGGAGACACCCTGGCTTCCAAAACCGTAATATCGGCGTTTTTCAAAAGCTGAATACCCTTTTCAGAGAGTCCATCATTGGCTAGTACAATCATCTATTTAATGCAAAAATCCTTTTAAATAATAACTTTGTTAACTGCGTTGCTTAAAGTTACGAGGCGGGCTAAGTTACGAATTTTATCTGAATTAACATTAATTTAACAAAAAAACGTCCCCAATTACTTGAGGACGTTAGTTGTAATAAAAATTTTCTAAAGACTTTTCATCACATCTACCAGCACCTGAACACTTTCGATCGGCATGGCATTGTAAATGCTAGCTCTGTATCCGCCTACACTGCGGTGGCCATTCAGTCCGCTGATGCCGGCTGCTTTCCATGCAGCGTCAAACGCTTCTTTCTTGGCTTCATCCGTCAAAGTAAAGGTGACATTCATAAATGAACGGTCTTCCACAGCAGCCACGCCCTGAAAGTTTGGATTGCTGTCAATTTCATCATACAGCAACTTTGCTTTAGCATTATTTTTAGCTTCAGCTGCGGCAATTCCACCGTTTTCTTCCAGATGCTTCAGAGTGAGATAAGAAGTGTAAACTGCAAAGACAGGAGGCGTATTCGCCATCGATTCTTTATCAATGTGAACCGAGTAATCCAGATAAGTCGGAATTGTTCTGCCTGTTTTGCCCAGGATCGATTTTTTGACAACAACTAGAGTAGTTCCTGCAGGTCCCATATTTTTCTGAGCACCGGCATAAATCAAATCAAATTGGGAAAAATCCAGCTCCCTGCTGAAAATGTCAGATGACATGTCGCAGACCATCAGCGTACCAACTTCGGGGAAAGCTTTCATTTGCGTGCCGAAAATTGTATTGTTGGAAGTACAGTGGATATAATCGTACTCAGAACCTACTTTATAATCTTTTGGAATATAACTGAAATTGGATTCTTTGGAAGAAGCCACCACGTCTACATTACCAATCATCTTCGCTTCCTTGATTGCCCCGGATGCCCAGGTTCCTGTATTGGTGTAAGCCGCTTTTCCGTCTACCGACAGAAGATTGAAAGGAACCATCAGGAACTGAAGACTGGCGCCGCCTTGAAGATACAATACTTCGTAATCATCACCCAGATTCATCAGTCTTTTGACGATGGCACGCGCTTCGTCCATTACCGCTACAAATTCTTTGCTCCTGTGCGAGATTTCCAGAAGCGACAAACCCATTCCGTCAAAATCAAGAATGGCTTCGGAAGCCTGCTGAAAAACGCTTTGAGGAAGAATGCTGGGACCCGCGCTGAAATTATGTTTTTTCATTTATGGTAAGTAAATAGGTGTTAGGATTCAGATAGTAGTTTATGCTAAAAGCGAATTGCCATCAGCCAAAAGCTAAATTTTATTCGTTATGAAGGAAAGCTTTTTTAGCCAGAAGTTCGTCCTCAGATTCCACATGATCTTCGTCCGGAACACAGCAGTCCACAGGGCATACAGCGGCACACTGAGGTTCTTCATGGAAGCCTTTACATTCCGTACATTTATCGGTGACGATGAAGTAGTAATCATCCTCCACAGGCTGCTGGGCGTCATCTGCATTCACGGTAAGTCCGGATGAAAGCACCACAGTACCTTTCAGGGAAGTACCTTCCGAAGCCTTCCAATCCACTGCACCTTCATAAATGGCGTTGTTCGGACATTCCGGTTCACAAGCGCCACAATTAATACATTCGTCTGTTATCTTGATAGCCATTGCTATTTTATTTTTAATTTTGCACAAAATTACAAAAAAAAAGCCAGCTATGCTGAACGAAAACAAAATTTCAGGCCTTGAAAAATTAGGAGAATTCATTCAGAATTTCCTCAAAAATGACGATGAGCATTACAATGAGAAAGAAGAGCGACTGGCATATCTGATGACCCGTTCGGAAATCGAAAATCCTTGGTTCACACAGGAAAATCAAAGATACAATCTGAAGCAATGGGCAGGCCTTTTTAACACAGAACAAATCCTGGATTGGCTGTCTAAGTATGATTTGTCCGGCACACCGAAAAGAGTAGGACTGATCTTGGCCGGGAATATTCCTCTGGTTGGTTTCCACGATGTGATTTCTGTGGTTCTAAGCAATCATATTCCTGTTATTAAATTGTCGTCAAAAGACCGACTGATGCTGCCTTATCTTTTGCAATTATGGAATGAATTTTCTAATCAAGACATTGAATATCACATCGTTGAAAGACTGGAAAATTTTGATGCTGTGATTGCCACCGGAAGTAATAACACGGCCAGATACCTGGAATATTATTTCAAAGACAGTCTAAGCATCATCCGGAAAAACAGAACATCAGTCGCAGTTTTAAATGGCGATGAAACGGATGAAGAATTGCAATTATTAGCGCATGATATTTTCCGTTACTTCGGCTTGGGCTGCAGAAATGTCACACGGCTTCTGATCCCGCAGGGAATGAAACTGGACAGACTGTTCGAGAATTTCATCCATTACAAAGAGGTTATCAACCATAACAAATATGCGAACAATTACGATTATAACAGAGCTATTTACCTGCTAAACCAGGATCAGTTTTGGGATAATAATTTTGTGATGCTGAAGGAAGACGAGAAACTTTTCAGTCCGCTTTCTGTCATTAATTTTTCGCGCTACAACAGCCTGGAGGAAGTGAGAGAATTTTTGGAAGCCAATAAAGATGAGATTCAGACGGTGGTTGCAAAACCTGAATTGGGATTGGAATCCATTGATTTTGGTGAGACCCAAAATCCATCTTTAAATACCTATGCAGATAATGTAGATACGATGGCTTTCCTGAGCGTTATTTAGAAATATTATTTTATTTTCAATAATTTTTGAAAGTTCAGAAATGTTTTATATATTTGTATCATAATTAACATCATGAAACTGACGGAAGCCAAAGAAAAATATATCCAAACCTGGGGAACATTTGCCACAAGCTGGGGCATCAACCGAACAATGGCGCAGGTTCACGCCTTGCTGTTGGCAGAAGGAAAACCCTTGTCTACCGACGAAGTGATGGAAAAATTGGAAATCTCCAGAGGCAATGCCAATATGAATCTTCGGAACCTGATGGACTGGGGAATTGTGAAGAAAGAATTGGTAAAGGGCGACAGAAAGGAATATTTCTTTGCGGAGAAAGATGTCTGGTTTCTCTTCAAGCAAATCACGAAAGAACGAAGGAAACGAGAGATAGAACCCGTCGTAACATTTTTGGAAGAGCTGAAAAATGTTGAAGATGATTCCGCTGAAGCCAAAGAATTTATCAAGCTAATGGAGGATTTTGGTAATGTCACCAATAAAATCAATAATATAATGGATTTAGCGATAAAAAGCGACGATCATTGGCTGGTTGGGAAAATCACCAACTTATTAAAATAGAAAAGGATTGATTTCCTTTTTTATTTCAAGTAAACTTTCAATAATTACTGAAACTATAAAATATTTAATAATTATGAAAAAACTATTTTTTAAAATCTTTATGGCAATTCTTTTCAGAACCAACCGGCGAACAAAAGGCGATTTTCTTAACCTCTAAAAATCAAACAAAATGAAAACTCTACAAAACCATATTCTCATTTACGACAAAGATTGTCCAATGTGCAACGTCTATTCAAAAGGCTTCATTAAATCCGGAATGCTCGATGAAAACGGAAGAGAAGCTTTTTCAGAAAGCAATTCAGAAATCAGAAATCAAATTGATTTCCATCGTTCAAAAAATGAAATTGCGTTGATTGATACTCAGAATAATCAGGTGGTTTATGGCCTCGAAAGTCTGCTCACCATCATTGGAAATTCTTTTCCGACTTTGGAGAAAATCGCAAGAATAAAACCTTTTCACTGGTTTTTCCAGAGACTTTACAAATTCGTTTCTTACAACAGAAAACAAATTATTCCTTCCGCAAAAGATTTGACAGAAAGTAATTGTGTTCCGGATTTTAATCTGAAATACAGACTGTTTTACATTACGTTTGTTTTATTATTTTCCGCTTATGTTTTAGGATTTTATAATCAGCGACTGTTTCCTGATTTCAAAAATAATTTTGGTTTGGAATTCTTCATCTGCTGTATGCAAATCCTTTGGCAAGGCGTGTTTATGGGAATTTATCTCAAAGAAAGAATTTGGGATTATCTTGGAAATATGATGACGGTTTCTTTGCTTGGAACAGTACTTTTAATTCCCGCTTTATTCTTCAATTTTAGCCAAGTATTCTATTTTATCTACTTTGGAATTGTCGTATTCATTATGTTTTTGGAACATTTGAGACGATGCAGAATTCTGAAATTCGGGATAATTCCAACCATTTCCTGGATGTTGTTCAGAATCACTTTTGGAGCTATTCTCTTATATATTGTTTCGAATTCATAAATAATTTGGGCGCCTTTATCCGCCTTCCGTTCTCGCTTTTTTCTTTTTTTTAAAAAGAAAAAGAGCTCCACTCAAGTCGGGGCGCGCTTCGCAAAAAAGAACATTTGACATTAAAAAGAATTAACAATAGTAAAACACAAAAATTAAAGAAAATGAAATTTCTAACAGCAGAATGGCGAAAACTGGCCATCATCAACTACGAAATCAATCCGGAAATTCTAAAACCATATTTACCAAAAGGAACCAAACTCGATTTTTACAAAGGAAAATGTCTGGTAAGTCTTGTTGGGTTTATGTTCCTCAACACAAAACTTCTGGGGATTTCTGTTCCTTTTCACAGAAATTTTGAAGAGGTGAATCTAAGATTCTATGTGAAAAAACTAGAAAACGGAATCTTGAAAAGAGGCGTGGTTTTCATCAAAGAAATCGTTCCTAAAAAAGCTTTGAGTCTTGTTGCGAATACATTTTATAATGAGAATTATTGCACTTTGCCGATGGCGCATTCTATCATAGAATCTAATAATGAACTTTCCATTTCTTACAGCTGGCAGACTTCAAAACTCAATACAATGACTTTAAAAGCTGAAAATATTCAGGGAGAAATGATTGAGGGTTCTGATTTTGAATTCATTACAGAACATTATTTTGGGTTTACAAAAAACAATAATCAAACTTCTGAATATGAAGTAAAACATCCAAAATGGAATTTTTACAACCTCAAGAATTATGAAATTAAGGTGGATTTCAAAGAAAATTATGGAGCTGATTTCAATTTTCTGAACGATGCAAAACCAATATCAGTAATGCTTGCAGAAGGTTCTGGAATTGAAGTTCATACGAAGAAAAATTTAGAATTCGCTATTTAATTAAAATCAATCACAATGAAAATAATCATCGCAGCAGGAACCGGTTTCCTTGGAAGAAATCTCGAAAACTATTTTCTGGATAAAAATTACGAAGTCAAAATCCTGACTAGAAATCCGACACGCCAAAATGAAATCTTCTGGGACGCGAAAACTATCGGAACGTGGAAAAATGTGTTGGAAGATGCTGATGTTCTTATTAATTTGGCGGGAAAATCTGTTGACTGTCGGTACAATGATAAGAATAAAAAAGAGATTTACGATTCCAGAATCAATTCAACAAGAGTTTTGCAACAAGCCATTGATAATTGTCAAAATCCACCAAAAATTTGGCTGAATGCCAGTTCTGCAACAATTTACATTCACTCCGAAACACATCTCAACACCGAGAAAAACGGAATGATCGGCGATGATTTTTCAATGAATATCTGTAAATCCTGGGAAAAGGAATTTTTCAGAACCGAAAATCTAAATATCAGAAAAGTAGCGCTCAGAACTTCTATTGTTTTGGGGAAAAATGGAGGCGCGTTCCCAAAATTTAAACAAATCACAAAACTCGGTTTAGGTGGAAAACAGGGCAGAGGAAATCAGCTGGTGAGCTGGATTCATATTGATGATTTTTGTGAAGCGGTTAACTTCATTATTGAAAACAAAAACCTTGAAGGTGTAATTAACATTACGGCTCCAAAACCTTTATCTAATGAAAAAATGATGAAGCAACTGAGAGAAAAAATGAAAATTCCCTTCGGAATTCCCAGTCCGGTTTGGCTGCTGGAACTGGCTTCCATCTTTATGCAGACAGAAACCGAACTGATGCTTAAAAGCAGAAATGTTTATCCTGAAACCTTGCTGCAGCATGGATTCTCATTTCTTTACCGTGATTTTGGTCAGGCTATGGAAGCCTTGGTATAAAGCTCAAAAAAAATTCTTAAATTCGCATCAAATTTTTAAATCAGATGAACTACGATATCATTGTAATTGGAAGTGGACCTGGCGGATATGTGACTGCAATCAGAGCTGCTCAATTGGGTTTTAAAACCGCTATAATCGAAAAAGAAAATCTTGGAGGTATTTGCCTTAACTGGGGTTGTATCCCAACGAAAGCTTTACTAAAATCGGCTCACGTTTTCAATTATCTGAAGCACGCCGAGGATTATGGTCTTAACAAAGTTGAAAATCCTGGGTTTGACTTTACCAAAGTAATTCAGAGAAGTAGAGGTGTAGCGGGCAAAATGAGCAAGGGCATCGAGTTCCTGATGAAGAAAAATAAAATTGATGTCATTATGGGAACTGCAACAGTGAAAGCTGGAAAAAAAGTTTCTGTAGTAGATGCCGAAGGAAAATCAACTGAATATTCCGGAAACAATATCATCATCGCGACTGGCGCACGTTCCAGAGAATTGCCAAATCTTCCTCAGGATGGTAAAAAAGTCATCGGATACAGACAGGCATTGTCTCTTCCTGAGCAGCCAAAATCTATGATTGTTGTAGGTTCCGGCGCTATCGGAATTGAGTTTGCTGATTTCTATAATTCTATGGGAACTAAAGTTACCGTTGTTGAGTTTTTGCCAAACATCGTTCCTTTGGAGGATGAAGAAGTTTCAAAACACGTTGAGAAATCTTTGAAAAAAGCTGGTATCGAGATAATGACCAATTCTTCAGTAGAATCTGTTGATACTTCCGGAAACGGCGTAAAAGCTAAAGTGAAAACTGCTAACGGCGAGATCACTCTGGAAGCTGATATCCTTCTTTCGGCTGTCGGAATTGCTTCCAACGTAGAAGGCATCGGCCTCGAAGCTGTTGGAATCAAAACTGAAAAAGGAAAAGTTTTGGTGAATGAATGGTATCAGACTTCGGTTCCTGGTTATTATGCCATCGGCGATATCATCCCAACTCAGGCTTTGGCTCACGTGGCTTCTGCTGAGGGAATTACTTGTGTTGAAAAAATCAAAGGTCTTCACGTAGAAGCGATTGATTACGGCAATATCCCAGGTTGTACTTATTGTCATCCGGAAATTGCTTCTGTTGGTTTGACTGAAAAGCAAGCTAAAGAAAAAGGTTACGAAATCAAAGTGGGGAAATTCCCTTTCTCAGCATCTGGAAAAGCGACTGCAAACGGCGATGTTGATGGTTTCATCAAAGTGATCTTCGATGCAAAATATGGTGAGTGGTTAGGCTGTCATATGGTTGGCGACGGTGTTACGGATATGATTGCAGAAGCTGTTGTAGCAAGAAAGCTGGAAACTACCGGACACGAAGTTCTGAAATCCATCCACCCACACCCAACGATCTCCGAAGCAGTGATGGAAGCTGTTGCGGCGGCTTATGGAGAAGTGATTCATATTTAATAGGATTAACATAATATTCATATGATAAAACCACAGATTGTTCTGTGGTTTTTTTAATTTTACTTAATGGAAAATTCTAAGCTAGGACTGGTTTTGTCGGGCGGGGGAACGCGCGGATTGGCACATGCCGGCGTGCTAAAATTTCTCAATGAGAAGAATATTCAGCCCGATGTTCTGTCATGCTGCAGTGCCGGTTCCATCGTAGGTTCGCTCTATGCTGTGGGTAAATCGCCGGAAGCGATTCTCGATTTTTTTCAGTCCATTTATTTTTTTCATTGGAAGCATTTCACATTCAATCAGCCGGGATTAGTATCCTCAGCGATCTTTTCCACGTACCTCAATCCTATTTTCCGGGATATGACCTTGGGTGATCTGAATAAAGATGTCAGAATTGTAGCGACTGAGCTGATTACTGGCAATCAGAAAGTCTTTGAAAAAAACTATAAAATTGTAGATGCCATTATTGCTTCATCCTGTATTCCTGGGATTTCTACACCGTATTTTATTGGTGATGAGATGTACAGTGATGGCGGCGTTCTCAATAATTTCCCTGCCGATGTGATTCACAATGAATGCGATAAATTGATTGGTGTTTATGTCACACCGCCACAGGATGTACAGGCCAGTGATCTCAAAACCATTCGGTCGGTAACAACCAGAGCTTACGAATTGTTGTCGCACCGCACGGAGATCTATAAATTTGCTTACTGTGATTGGTTCATTACGTCCAAAAAATTATCGAAGTACGGCATCTTCGAGCGGAATCCGCAGCGATTAAGAGAAATTTTCGATATCGGTTATGATGAAGCCAGGCGCACTTATCTGGAAAACGAAGAAGAATTTGAACTGATGTTCAACAAAACGTATTAAACCATCTTCTCACCACAAATTTTACAATATCTGGCATTGTCATCGTTATCTTCATTGCCGCATCTGCTGCAGGCAATTCCGCTTTTTCTTCTACGAAATTCCGATGTTACAATTCCAGTTGGGACGGCGATAATGCTGTAGCCGCAAAGCATCACCACGATGGAAAGTAATTTTCCCAGAGGTGTGGCGGGTGAAATATCGCCATAGCCTACAGTTGTGATCGTCACTACCGCCCAATATACACTTTGCGGAATACTGCTGAAGCCGTTTTTGCCGCCTTCTACCACATACATCAATGCACCGATGATGACAATGAAGATGATCATAAACAGCAGGAAAATGTAGATTTTCCGGGAGCTATGCTTGAGTGCCGAGACAATGAAACGCCCATCATGCATATAATCTGCCAGATTGAAAATCCTGAAAATCCGAAGTATTCTCAGCATCCTGATAATCGCCACAAAATGCCAGATCGGGAAAAAGAGACTCACGTAAAACGGTATGATGGATAGGAAATCTATAATGCCCAGCGGACTGAAGATGTATTCCTCACGGTCTTTGACACAGATGATTCTCAAAATGTACTCAATGGTGAAAATAAGCGTAATAAAGAATTCGGCATAATAAAATTCCCGGTGATATTTTAATTTGACAATCGGGATGGTTTCGACCATCAGCAAAACAGTACTGAACAGAATAAGAAACAAGAGAGCTATATCGAACAGCTTACCAGCCTTGGTGTCTGATAGATATACGACTTCATAAATCTTTTTTCGCCAACCGTCTTCGGGAATAAGATCAAATTCCGGCTTAATTTTCATGCTATTAAAATATAAATGAATTTAAGTAAAAAAAATCATAGTCCAAATAAAAATAATTGGACAAAAGTCTTTTTTATTTAGACAATGTTCGTATATTTGTGAAGGAAAAACATATGAAATGAAAAAGTATAAAACTTCAGAATACAAAAGTGACATGGTGCAGGAAGCTGCGATGGCCTACAGTTATCAGAATTTTGATGACGTGGGGATGTTTGGGCTGATGGATATTTCTAAGAAAGGTATCTCATTCAAGATCTTCGATAATCTTAGCAAAAAGTTTCCTTTTTCGATGCAGGATTGGGCAGATTTTCTCCATATTTCGGGAAAAACATTATCACGCTATCAGAAAGAGGAAAAATCCTTCGATGTGTTACAGTCCGAAAAAATCCTCCAGATAGAAATGCTTTACCAAAGAGGCGAGGAAGTTTTTGGTTCGGCTGATGATTTTTTGATTTGGCTACAGTCCGAGAATCTGGCTCTGGGAAAGACCAAGCCACAGGATTTATTGGGCAGTGTTTTCGGGATATCATTGTTGATGGATGAGCTAACTCGCATAGAACACGGAGTTTTAGCATAATTAGGAATGATCGTTTACAGACTTTCTAAGGAAATGTATGCCGCTGATCTTTCGGGTCGTGGTGCAGAAATTGCCGGTGGCAGATGGAACAGCAAAGGCAGTGCAGCACTCTACACAGCTCAGTCTATTGCACTGTGTGTGACCGAAATTGCGGTGCATATTCCGCTGGGTATACTGCCAAAGGATTACAGACTGATACATATCGAAATTCCAGATTCAGCTTGTTTTGAGCCGAAACGGTTACCGAAAGACTGGAACACCTTTCCGCATCCCGATAGTACACAGAAAATAGGGGACAAGTTTTTGAAAGATCAAAGATTTTTAACCATGAAGATCCCCTCCGCAGCGGTACAGGGAGAATTCAACTATATCATGAATCCTAGACATCCCGATTTTTCTCAGGTTAAGATCAAGAAAATAGAAAAATTTACTTTTGATGATCGGCTTTTCATCAGATAAAAAAATATTTAAGTCAATGAAGATCAAAGCGTTTATAAGAGAGTTTGAAAAAAATGTTCCAATCCGTCAGGCCGAAGATTTTGATAATGTCGGATTGCTCTGCGGCCATCCTGATAGGGAAATTTCTGGTGTTTTAATTGCGCACGATGCCCTGGAAACGGTTGTGGATGAGGCTATTGAAAAGAATTTCGACCTGATTCTATGCTTTCATCCGATTATTTTTTCCGGCCTGAAATCCATTACCGGTAAAAATTATGTGGAAAAAGCTGTGCTGAAAGCTTTGGAAAATAAGATCGCCATCTATGCGATTCACACGGCGTTCGACAATGATTATTTTGGTGTTAATTATAAAATCTGTGATGTTCTCGGTCTTCAAAATCAAAAAATTCTGATGCCGAAACAGGGACAATTGAAAAAGCTGGAAGTTTATGTTCCTTCTGATTCTGCCGAGAGTTTGAAAAATGCTCTGTTCGAAGCTGGCGCAGGAAATATAGGTTTCTATGACGAATGCAGTTTTTCTACCAATGGTAACGGCACTTTTCGACCGTTGGAAGGATCAAATCCCGTAACGGGAACTCACAATGAAAGAGAAAACGCCAAGGAAGTTTTGCTGTCCGTCATTTTCGAGGATTACAAAAGACATCAGATTCTTTTTGCGATGAGAAAAAACCATCCCTACGAAGAAGTGGCTTATCAATTAATTTCTTTGGATAATGAGAATCAATACACGGGATTGGGAAGATTCGGTGATTTGGAAACCGAAATGGACGAAGTGGCTTTTCTGGAATTTGTGAAAGAAAAATTCGGTCTCAACATCATCAGACATAATAATCTGACTCAGAAAAAAATCAAAAGAGTAGGCGTTTTAGGCGGCAGCGGTGCAAGTGGCATAAAGGCAGCAATGTCTGCAGGTTGTGATGCCTATCTCACCGGAGATGTCAAATACCATGATTTCTTCTCGGCAGAGGATAAAATGCTGCTTTGTGATATCGGTCATTTTGAGTCAGAACAATTTGTGGTTCAACAATTATTTGAAATATTATCCGAAAAATTCACTACATTTGCAGTCGCTAAAACAACACAAAAAACAAATCCTGTTAATTATTTTATATAGATATGGCTAAAGTAAACGAAATTTCTGTTGAAGAAAAATTAAGAGCTCTTTACGACTTGCAAATCATCGATTCCCGTCTGGACGAGATCCGCAACACAAGAGGCGAATTGCCGATTGAAGTAGAAGACCTTGAGATAGAAATTGAAGGTCTTGAAAAAAGAGCCCAAAAATTCGAATCCGAAATTGCCGAGCAAAATGCTGAAATCAACGGCAAAAAAGACTTAATGAAGCAGGCTCAATCTCTTATTGAAAAATATAAAACGCAGCAAGATAACGTTCGAAACAACAAGGAATTCGAAGCTTTGGCAAAAGAAGTAGAATATCAGGAATTGGAAATCCAGCTGGCTGAAAAGCGAATCAAGGAATTTGGTGCTAAAATAGACCACAAAAAGGAAACACTGACTGATCTGAACACCAAGATCGAAGAACTTAAAAACCACCTGACGCATAAGAAAAATGAGTTGGAAAATCTGGTTTCTGAGACGCAGAAGGAAGAAGATTATCTGTTAGAAAAATCAAAGGAATTTGCTGAGAAAATCGATAACAGATTGCTGGCATCTTACAAAAGAATCCGTCAGGGCTCATCTACAGGTCTTGCCGTTGTAGGTCTGGAAAGAGGTGCACCGAAAGGTTCTTTCTTTACCATTCCGCCACAAAAGCAAATGGAAATTGCCCAGAGAAAGAAAATCATCATCGATGAGCATTCCGGCAAAATTTTGGTAGATGACGAGCTGGTGAACGAAGAAACAGAGAAGATGCAGGACATCATCAAGTTTGGTTAATAGCCTAAACTCAAAATATAAAAAAGAGCCTTGAAATTTTCAAGGCTCTTCTCGTTTTTGAAAGAAAATATAATTACCGGATATTGACAGATCCGGAGCTGCTCTCGTTTTTGGTGATTTTATTCAGATCACCTTTTTTGATTACGTTAATATCGCCACTGGAGGATGCAGCGGCAGTCACGCTGCTGCGCACGCCAATCGTAATATCTGCAGATGACGAAGTGGTGAGTGTGGCATTGTCAGCAGTCAGGTTTTCAGCTTTGATATCGCCACTGGACGATGCCTGGGCGCTCACCGAGTCCGCATTACCTTTGATGTAGATGCCACCTGAAGAAGAGGATTGCAGATTCAGTTTTTTGGCACTTACCTCGCCATTGAAGTCGCCGCTGCTGGAAGCCTGGATATTGACATTATTAGCATTAACATTGCCTCTGATGCTTCCCGAGCTGGAAACTTTTACATCAAGGTCAGCAAAATTAAAATCGTCTTTCAGGATAATGCTGCCACTGGAATTGGCTACCAAAGCATTGAAATCCTTAGCATAAACTTTAATTTTGATTCTGTCAGTTGAGATATTGAGTTTACCTTCCGATTGGATTTTTACCTGCACCTTCCTGCCTTCTTGCTTCACAATCACGTATTGCATAAGATCCGTCGGTGCGTATACCACAATTTTTTCTTCGTTTGATTTGTAGACTTCGGCGTTGAGAGAAGTGGAGATCTGTAACTCGTCAAAATCCGCCGGATAGGATTTTTCGGTCACCTCACCTTTTCCGGAATCGGATAGAAGGTGAGAAAACATGACATCATTGGAATTGGTCTTCTGGATGCAGGAATAATTGGTGACAGAAGCCAAAAGGATCAGAGATAGCAGTTTGATTTTCATAAGGTGTAATTTTAGAGTTTTCGTTGATATATGAGTAAGACAACTGAGATGGGTTTTGTATTACATCAAAAATTATTTTTTTTCGATTAATTTATTTTCTAAATTTACATCATTAAAAATAAAAGGATTTTTTTTGAAATTGCCTTAGTTAATTTGGAATGTACTTAACAATTATCACAGGCAATGGCATCAGATCTTTAGAAAACGATAAATATCTGCATATGAAAAATATATTATTTGCATTTGTTTTGATAGGATTGTCCGTTTCAGCATTTGCACAATCCGGTCCTCCGGCCGGTGACGCTAAAGTAGGAGAATTCTACGGACAGGATGTGTCTGCAAAAGCCCTTAAAAAAGCGATTTCTACGGACGAGCTGAATCAAGAACTGAAGTCTAACCCAAAAATCGCCAAAACTTCCGTCAAAGGAAAAGTGACTGGTGTATGCCCGAAAAAAGGTTGCTGGGTGAGTCTTGCAACAGATTCCGGAGAAACTTTCTTTGTTAAAATGAAAGATTATGCGTTCTTTGTTCCGACCGCTTTGGAAGGTAAAACAGTTGTTTTGGAAGGCAGCGCAGAAAGCAAAACCACTTCTGTGAAAGAATTGCAACATTATGCTGAAGATGCCAAAAAATCTCAGGCAGAAATTGATGCGATCAAAGAGCCTAAAACTGAAACCCGATTTCTGGCGAGTGCCATTAAAGTTGTAGAATGATCTATGTTCCCATAGTATGGTTTTAAAGTTAGCGTGCTCCGGATTTTTTCCGGAGCTTTTTTTTGGGCGTATCTTTTTGTTTTGCCTTGACGTTTTGGTTATAATAGTATTTTTTGTCCAGGCAAAACAAAAAGACCAGGCTATCCGCTATTATCTTTTTTTGCCCCAGCTTTTCCTCAGCAAAAAAAGGATAACCGCTTCTATCCTTTACGCGCTGGCGCAAAAACGACATCTGACTTCCGTCATCGCGCTTCCTCAATCCGATTAATCTCTGTATCTTTACACTCTAAATTTTCAAAAAATGGCAGACTGGAAAACCGTCAAAGAATACGAAGATATTACCTATAAAAAATCAAATGGCGTTGCAAGAATCGCTATCAACAGACCGGAAGTCAGAAATGCTTTTCGTCCAAAAACAACCTCAGAACTTTACGATGCTTTTTATGATGCTTACGAAGATTCGTCAATCGGCGTTGTGCTGTTGACAGGCGAAGGCCCAAGTCCAAAAGACGGCGGTCACGCCTTCTGTAGTGGAGGCGACCAAAAAGCTCGTGGACATCAGGGTTATGTTGGCGAAGACGGCAGACATCGTCTGAATATCCTGGAAGTTCAGCGTTTGATTCGCTTTATGCCGAAGGCTGTGATTGCTGTCGTTAATGGTTGGGCTGTTGGCGGCGGACATTCGCTTCACGTGGTTTGTGATTTGACTTTGGCGAGCGAGGAACACGCGATTTTCAAACAAACCGATGCCGATGTTACAAGTTTTGACGGCGGTTATGGTTCTGCTTATTTAGCGAAAATGGTTGGTCAGAAAAAAGCCAGAGAAATTTTCTTTTTAGGTAGAAACTATTCTGCTCAGGAAGCTGCTGATATGGGAATGGTAAACGCCGTAATTCCTCACGCTGAATTGGAAGATACGGCTTACGAATGGGCGCAGGAAATCCTTGCCAAATCGCCAACTTCTATCAGAATGCTAAAATTCGCGATGAATCTCACAGACGACGGCATGGTTGGTCAGCAGATTTTTGCAGGCGAAGCGACACGTCTGGCTTATATGACAGAAGAAGCGAAAGAAGGGAGAAATGCGTTCTTAGAAAAGCGTAAACCGAATTTCGGAGACGACCAGTGGATTTCTTAATCATCGAATAAATAGAGCCATTGCCAATGTTCCATTCATCATTTATTTGCAGAAAAGCATTATTGCCACAGATGGCTTTGGCTTGTGCGCTATTTACTGCGCAGACTCTTTTGCAAAAGAGCATTCCTGAAAAAGAAGGGATTTCCTCTGAAGCGATAATGAAGTTTTTAGCGGCTGCCAATCAAATCAAATCAACGGAATTTCACAGTTTTATGCTTCTGAGACACGGAAAAGTGGTGTCGGAAGTGTATTGGAATCCTTATCAAAAAGATTTAAAAAACAGATTATATTCCTGCAGCAAGAGTTTTACGGCAACTGCAATCGGTTTCGCGGTTCAGGAAAGTCAATTGAAAGTGACCGATAAAGTCATTTCATTTTTTCCTGATAAACAACCTTCCCAAATCAGTGATCAACTTAAAGCATTATCAATCCAAAATCTATTGACAATGTCATCGGGAATGGCTACGGAACCTGATTTTATCCGTGGAAGCGAAAACGATTGGGTCAAAGCTTACCTGGCTGTTCCGATTGAAAATCAACCCGGAAGCAAATTCAATTACAGTTCATTGGCGACCTTTATGCTTTCAGCAATTATTCAGAAAGTCACTGGACAAACGGTTGCAGATTATTTGAAACCGAGATTGTTCGACCCGCTCGGAATCAAAGATTACGATTGGGAAAGTAATCCGCAAGGCATTAACACAGGTGGCTGGGGATTGCGTGTAAAGACGGAGGATATGGCCAAATTTGCGCAGCTTTTTCTCCAAAAAGGAATATGGAACGGAAAGCAAATAATCTCCGAAGACTGGATCAATGAAGCCAGTTCTGCACACATTTTTCAAAATCCGAATGCCGACGAAAAACTGAAAAAGGAAAACGATTGGGTTCAGGGTTACGGTTATCAGATGTGGAGAAATCGATTTAATTCTTTTCGTGGAGACGGTGCTTATGGTCAGTTTATGTTGGTTCTGCCGGAGCAGGATGCAGTTGTCATCATAACTGCGGAGAGCAACAATCTTCAGGAAGAATTGAATCTGGTTTGGGATAATCTTTTACCAGCTTTTCAGCCAAAAGCACTTCCGGAAAACAAATTGGCTTACCAGAAACTGAGAAATCTGGAAAGTGAGATTTCTATCGAAGCTTTGAAAAGTAAAATCTTTCCGAAAATCAATAAATCGTATGCATTCGCTGAAAATAACGACAAATATCAATCTGTCTCATTCATTTCAAAAGGAGAAAAATTAGAAATGAAATTGACCATTGATGGAAAATCTTATCCTTTCACATTCACTTCCGGAAAATGGCATCAGCAGGAAACCATGAGAATTCAGCCGACGTCTGATAAGAAAACCATTACGGACAGTTACAAACTTTATCCGGCAAAAATTGCAAACAGTTTCCGCTGGAAAGATGATAAAACTTTGGAACTCAAAACAATCTACTTGGAAACGCCACATTCGCACTATATTACAATTTCATTAAAGGATAATTCTATGGATTTCGAACTGAAAAACAGCGCGGATTTTGGCTCAAAAACTACGACTTTAAAAGCGACAGAAATAAAATAAATGAAACATTGGGTACAAGCTGCAAGGCTTAGAACGCTACCACTTTCTTTGAGTGGAATTATTATGGGAGCTTTCATTGCAAAATGGAGACTTTCTGAAAATGGTGGAAGCTGGGATTGGAGAATTTTCGCTTTGGCGCTTTTAGTGACATTGTTATATCAAATCCTTTCCAACTTTGCCAACGATTATGGCGACGGCATCAAAGGGACCGACAAAAACAGGATAGGAGAAGCCGAGCAGCGCGCTGTGGCTTCGGGAAAAATTACCGCTACTCAAATGAGAAATGCAGTGATTTTGTTATCGATTCTATCTTTTGCTGCTACGGTTGCATTGTTATATGTCGCTTTTTATCCGGATTTCATCAAAGAATTCTGGATCTTCATCGGATTGGGAATCGCTTGCATTTTGGCGGCGATTGGATATACAGTTGGTAAAAAACCTTATGGATATCTAGGATTGGGAGACATTTTTGTGTTCATTTTTTTCGGATTGGTTTCGGTCTGCGGCAGTTATTTTCTGTTCACAAAAACCCTCGATTATGATATTCTGATTCCGGCTTCTGCCATCGGAATGTTGAGTATGGCCGTTCTGAATCTCAATAATATGAGGGATATCGTGAATGACGAATTGTCTGGAAAGAAAACGTTGGCGTTGAGGCTGGGCTATAAAAAAGCAATGATTTATGAGATCATTCTTCTTCAGTTGCCAATACTTCTGATGCTGGTTTTTCTGATGATTAATTTCGCACGAAACACCCAAGTTGTTGTTTACTATCCTTTTATTGTGATGATTCTGATGTTTCCTTTTATGAAATTAAGGCGAACAATTATGAACATCCAAGAACCAAAACTGCTGGATCCATTTCTGAAACAAGTCGGAATCTTAACTTTTATGATGGCTGTTTTGACGGCTGTCGGACTTAATTTCGCTCATTAAATCAATCAATAAAAATGAAAATAAAATTCCTAGGACAAAACTGTTTTTTGTTCACGTATAACGGCAAAGCCATCCTTTCTGACCCTTTTTACAACTATCAGAAAGCGCAATCTGGATTTGACATAACTGCTCAGAAAATCGACTATGTTTTGATTACACACGCGCACGGCGACCATATCGCAGATGTGAAAGAAGTTCTTGAAAATCATCCAGATGCAACCGTTATTGGTCAACCGGAAATTTGTGGATATTTTGGGCATTCTAATAATATCGATATCAATTTTGGAGGTTCTGCTAAGATTGATGATCTGAAGATTTCTATGGTTCCGGCCTTGCATACAAGCTCTTTCCCAGACGGAAGCTACGGCGGATTAGCTGCCGGATATATTTTCAGATTTGCGGACAGAAGAAATCTTTATCTAGCTGGAGATACTGGTGTAAGTTCAGAAATGAGTTTATTTCCGCAGGTTTTCGGAACGTTGGATTTGTCAATCCTCCCAGTTGGAAAACATTACACGATGTGTCCTAGAAAAGCGGCTTTTGCTGCGTCAGAATTATTGAAAACGCCAAAAGTGATTGGTTGTCATTTCGATACTTTTCCACCAATTGAAATCAATCACGAAGATGCTAAAAAACATTTCACAGATAAAAACATCGATTTTACTTTACCAAAACTAGGTGAGGAATTCGAATTTTAAGTAAAAAAAAATTCTGAGATTAATGATTTTTAAATCGCTTAATCTCAGAATTTCTTAATGTATAGATACAAAAAATGGCAAGCTACCTAAATCACACCGCTACAACCGATTACCTTTGCTGCGTTCCCACCCTGGAGGATTCTCAGGAGCTGGTTGTTTAGGACTTGCCGGTGCAAAGATAGAAATTTTAAGAAAAAAGAAAAAAGAAAAATGAGAAAAGATAGAGTTTTGTGTTCAAGGTATTGATTATCAAAAACATTAAATTCAGATTTTATCATTTACTAACTAAATAAAAAAATATGACAAAAAATCCTGTAGCCGTGGGCTTTGGTTTATTCTTGGCAACGATGCTGACTTTTTTCGTTGTTTATTACTTTTTCGCAGATGCCAATTATTTTGATACCAGTATGAAAGTCAATGCTTTCGGGATGACTTTCCTCTATGTTTTGGCTGGATTTCTATCTGTGCTGTGGTATCGTGGGAACGATAAAATCACTTATCCACAGGCATTCAAACAATGTTTTGTGACTTTGTTCGTGGGCGGCTTCCTGTCGATGCTTTCCATTTTTGCTTTTCTAAATTATGTGGACACAGACGCCAGGGATATGCTGAGCCATCAGTACATCCAGACGGAACTCAATAATTTGGATGAATCTTACGCCAAGTTGAAGGTGGAAGCTGCTAATCAAAAAGACAGAACCAAAGTTAAAGAACTGGAGGATAATTATAAACAGCAAAAATTAGCGAGAGAGATTGCTCAGAAGGAAAACAGAAACTATTTCTCTTTCCAATTTTTATCAGCAATTTTTGGTGGATTTTTACTATTTTATCTACTTTTGTCCATTATCATCGCCGGTTTTTTGAAAAACAAAAAACGGTACGAGTGAGCTGAATTTCAAGTGTTTGTAGATCATATTGATTTTGACAGATTAATACGTATCTTTACAAAAATTACACGTAATGACTACTAAATTAACATTAACGATAGAAAAATCGGTGATCGAAAAAGCAAAGAAATATGCCAAAGGTACGCAGAGAAGTCTTTCGGAAATGGTTCAAAAATATCTGGAGTCCCTGATCGAAACAGGAAACAATGACAATGAGCTTTCACCTAAAATAAAAGAATTAGCCGGAAGTCTCAAGATGCCAGAAGATTTTGACTATGATAAAGCTTTGGATGAGTATTACAAAGAAAAATATGGACTTTAAATGAAATTCTTTGTCGATACAAATCTGATCTTGGATTTTCTGTCTGCACGAGAGCCTTTTGCAGAAAATGCCAATTTGATTTTTAATCTGGCATATAATAAGAAAATTAAAATCTTTGCCTCATCACAATCTATTTTAACTTCGCATTATATTCTAAAGAAGGCATTTGCAGAGGAAAAGGTGGGAAGCAATTTATCGGATATTCTTGAAATTATAGAGGTTGTACCGGTGAATCAATCGGTTTTACAAAAGACCTTAAAATCCAAACACAAAGATTATGAAGATGCTGTCCAGATCTTTTGCGCGCACGGTGTCAAAAATCTGGATGGCATTATCACACGGGATATGAAAGATTTTTCAACTTCAGAAATTCCCGTTTTTGCGCCGGATGAAGCACTTAATTTAATTCAAAAAAGATAACTTTGGCTTTTCAAATCAAACCATAAATTTTAGCATTCAATCAATGAATCTTTCTATAATCGTTCCATTGCTTAACGAGCAAGACTCTCTGGAAGAGTTATTCACAAGAATCGACAAGACTTGCCGAGACCACAAACTATCCTATGAAGTCTGGTTTATAGACGATGGAAGTACCGATCTTTCCTGGTCCATTATTGAAAACTTGAAAATCCAGAATCCGCAGATTCACGGCATCAAATTCTCCAAAAACTATGGCAAATCCCAAGCGTTGCACGCTGCTTTTGAAAAGGTGAATGGCGACGTGGTTATTACGATGGATGCGGATCTACAGGATTTTCCGGAGGAGATTCCTGAACTTTACGAGATGGTGAAAGTAGGAAACTACGATATTGTTTCCGGCTGGAAAAAGAAGCGTTTTGACAACGTGATGACCAAAAATATTCCATCCAAACTATTCAACGGTGCCGCAAAAAGAGTGTCCGGAATTTCGCTTCACGATTTCAATTGCGGACTCAAAGCTTATAAAAAACAAGTCGTTAAATCGATTGATGTTTATGGCGATATGCACCGTTATATTCCCGTTTTGGCTGCAAACGCCGGTTTCAGAAATATTACCGAAAAACCGGTTCAGCATCAGGCGAGACCTTATGGAACTTCGAAGTTTGGAACGGAACGTTTCGTCCGTGGATTTTTGGATTTGGTTACACTTTGGTTCGTGAGCAGATTTGGCGGCAGACCAATGCACTTTTTTGGTGCAGCGGGAACTTTGATGTTTATCATCGGTTTTTTGTCCGCGGTTTGGTTAGGAATTTCGAAACTGATTGACGTTTATATTTTCAAAGTTTATGGCAATCTGATTGCCAATAATCCTTGGTTTTTCATTGCGCTGACAATGATGATTATGGGAAGTTTGCTGTTCGTCGCGGGATTCTTAGGAGAATTGATTATCAGAACCAACCGTGAGCATAAGAATTATCATATTGAGGAAATGATATAATTATTAATATTTATGATTAATAATAATCAAGATTTTTTTGCTACATTCATGATATTGATCTTTCTATTAATAACAGTTTCATTTTCAATATTTTTATTAGTCTGTCATTGGAAGATTTTTAAAAAAGCAGGGAAAGAAGGATGGGAAAGTATCATTCCGATTTATAACATAATTGTTTTATTAGAAATAGTAAAAAAACCAACTTGGTGGATTTTTTTACTTCTTATTCCAATATATAATGTTTACGTTGCTGTAGTTTTAAATATTAGACTTGCAAAATTCTTTGGAAAAGATGATGTTTTTGGGATATTATTAACATTTTTTAATTTTATTTTCGAACCAATTTTAGCATTCGGTGAATCGAAATATAATCCTTATGCTTTATCCGATGATAGAAATTCTGATTCTTGGGCATAATTTAAATTATAATGAAAAAACTTTTATACTTATTTCTAATTCTAGCTATCGTTTCCTGCGGAAAAGTAAAACCAAAAGGCGAAATCCAGTCCAAAGATGTGGAACTAGCCGAGTTTTCCAAATTGGATTTGAAAGGAAAATTCCGGGTGTTTTACGTGCAAAGTCCACACAACTTTGTGAATGTAGAAACTTATCCTAATTTCTTTGATAATCTTAATATTGAAGTTAAGGACAGAAATCTGTCAATTACAGAGAAAAGCGGAACGGATAAAGTGGATTTTTATAACATCACAATCTACGGAAAAAACCCTTTTGATGTGATTAAAATCGCTGACTCTGTGGAACTTAATATTTCAAGTCAGATGAAAACTGAAAATTTCGCACTTCATTTAAAAGATAATGCTAAATTTATAGGTTCAGTGATTTCAGAAAAAGCGGAGATCGAAATGTCGAATAAAAGCCGGGCTAATCTGTTGGGAAAAACGACTTTAGCCAAGCTTAATATCAAAGATACGGCAAGCATCATCTCGCCGTATTGGTACATCAAAGATTTGGAAATCGAGTCTCAGAACGGAAATTATGCTGAACTGAACGTGGACGGAGAAATCAAAGGAAAAATTGGTAATACTTCAAAACTGATCTATTACGGCAATCCTTCGAAAAAGCTGAAAATTACGGATAAAGCGCTTTTAGAAAACAGAAAAATTAATTAAAATCAATAAACTATAAAAATAATGTCTGATACATTAACAACATTAGATAAAGCAAAGCTTTGGCTTTCAGAGACTTTTGACGCGGAAACCAGAGCTAAAGTTCAGGAACTCATCGATTCTGAATCTGCAGATTTGGAAGATTCTTTTTACAGAGAACTGGAATTCGGGACGGGCGGAATGCGCGGTGTGATGGGCGTTGGAACCAATCGATTGAACAAATATACTTTAGGACAAGCGACTCAGGGTTTGGCAAATTATCTTCATCAGCAATTTTCTGGTGAAATCAAAGTGGCGATTGCTTATGACGTCCGTAACAACTCGAAAGAATTCGGGAAAATTGTTGCTGACGTTTTGACGGCTAATGGCATCAAGGTGCTTTTATTCAAGGAACATCGCCCGACGCCGGAATTGTCTTTCACAGTTAGAGATAAAAAATGCAATGCAGGAATCGTTTTGACGGCTTCTCACAATCCGCCGGAGTACAACGGTTACAAAGTTTACTGGAATGACGGTGCGCAAATCGTTCCGCCGGATGACGAGAATATCATCAGAGAAGTCTATGCAACCAAGTTTGAAAACATCAAATTCAACGGAAATGACGACTTGATCGAATGGATTGGTGAAGAGCAGGATGATGTTTACATCGATGCCTGTATGGAAAATTCGCTTTATCAGAATGTTGGAAGAGATAACTTAAACATTGTTTTCACTTCAATTCACGGAACAACTTACACTACGGTTCCAAAAGCTTTGAGAAAAGCAGGATTTACAAAACTAGATTTGGTTAAGGAACAAATGATTCCAAGCGGAAATTTCCCAACCGTTCTTTCGCCAAACCCTGAAGAGCCTGCAGCGCTTGCTATGGCGATGGATCTTGGAGAAATTACAAATGCGGACATCGTGATCGGGACCGACCCGGATGGCGATAGATTGGGAATCGCTGTAAGAAATTTAGACGGCGAAATGCAACTTCTGAATGGAAACCAGTGCAACACGATTTTGACATATTATATCCTTGACCAATGGAAAAAAGCAGGAAAAATCACAGGTAAGGAGTTCATAGGCTCTACGATTGTGACTTCTGATGTTTTCTTTGATGTGGCACAGAAATTTGGTGTGGATTGTAAAGTTGGATTGACAGGTTTCAAATGGATTGGGAAAATGATCCGTGATTTCGAAGGTCAGGAAAAATTTATTTGCGGAGGAGAAGAAAGTTTCGGTTTTATGACCGGAGATTTCGTCCGGGACAAGGATTCTTGTGGTTCAATTTTGACAGCGTGTGAAATTGCGGCCTGGTGTAAAGCCAACGGAACAACGGTTTACGAATATATGATTGACATCTACAAAGAAGTTGGTTTCTATTACGAAGGCTTGATCAATGTCGTGAGAAAGGGTAGAACCGGCGCAGAAGAAATCACGCAGATGATGAGCGATTTCCGTAGCAATCCGCCAAAAGAAATTGCTGGTTCGCCTGTGGAAGAAGTGAAGGATTTCAAAGAGCAGACTAACTTCATCGTTTCCAGAAACGAGAAAAAAGTGATGGACGATATTCCAAAGTCTAATGTTTTGATTTTCTACACGCAAGACGGCACCAAAGTTTGTGTTCGTCCTTCCGGAACTGAACCTAAAATCAAATTCTATGTTTCTGTAAAGGACAGCATCACTTCCAAGGAAGATTTTGTTGCAAAATTACCTGTATTGGAAGAGAAGATTCAAAATGTTAAGAAGGATTTGAATCTCTAATTGACAATTTTTATTAGCTAAAATATAACTCCAAATAGTTCTAAATTAAAGTTCTCAATTATTAAAATCATTTAATTTTTGAGAACTTTTTTCTTTGTAATTTGAAATAATCGTTTACAATTAAGATATTTGTAAAAATCTAAAAGAGTAAAATCAGATTTCTAATCTGAATAATAACATCTAAAATCAATAAAGTGAAAGTATCAAAACTCGCATCTAACCTGATAGGTTCTGAAATTATCAAAATCGGAAATGAAGTCAATGACCTGAAAGCGAAAGGTGCCCAAATCTCAAACCTGACCATCGGCGACCTGAATTCCAACATCTACCCAATTCCACAAGAATTGAAAGACGGCATTCAGAAAGCTTATACCAATAACCTTACGAATTACCCGCCGGCAAACGGTTTGCAATCTCTGAGAGCTTCCGTAAGCCAGGATTTGAAAAAGCGCTGGAACCTCGATTATTCCGCAAACGATATTCTGATTACGGCTGGTTCCAGACCGCTGATTTATGCGATTTTTAAAACCATTGTGGATGAAGGCGATAAAGTGATTTACCCGATTCCTTCCTGGAACAACAATCATTATGCTTATTTGACGACAGCTAATGCGGTAGAAGTCCAAACTCAAGAATCCAATAATTTCTTGCCAACGGCGGATGATCTCCGTCCTTATGTGGACGGCGCAGTTTTGCTTTGTCTTTGTTCTCCACTGAATCCAACCGGAACGATGTTCACCAAAGAGCAATTGTCTGAGATTTGTGAATTGGTTTTGGAAGAAAACAAAAAAAGAGGTGCAGACGAGAAACCACTTTACTTGATGTACGACCAAATCTACGCGATGCTGACATTTGGTGGAGATCATTACAATCCGGCAAGTCTTTTCCCGGAAATGAAAGATTACACAATTTATGTCGATGGAACTTCTAAATGTTTTGCGGCGACGGGTGTTAGAGTAGGTTGGGGTTTTGGTCCTACTGCGGTTATCGATAAAATGAAAGCTTTGCTAACGCACGTTGGCGCCTGGGCACCGAAGCCCGAACAGGAAGCCGTTGCCGAATTTTTAGCAGACGATGCTGCCGTAGACCGATTTCTGGATGATTACAAAGCAAAACTAAACACAAGTCTGAAAGAACTTCACGCAGGTATTCAGAATTTGAAATCCAAAGGTCTGGCAGTGGAAAGTATTTCGCCAATGGGTGCACTTTATTTGACGATCAAGCTAGATTATCTTGGGAAGACCACACCAGACGGAAAAACAATTGAAAACTCAAGCGATTTGGTTTTCTATCTGATTAATAACGCAGGAATGGCTTTGGTTCCGTTCTCAGCATTTGGAAATGATAAGTCTGTGCCATGGTTCAGAGCTTCTGTCGGCGGATGTTCTCTGGATGATATTAAGGATTGTCTTCCGAAACTAGAACAAGCATTAGGAAATTTAAAATAAATGGAAAAAATTCGTTTTTGTTATGGAAAAAATTCTATCTTTGTGAAAAGTTTATAGAGATGGAAAATTATAAACCAAAACAAACTGCGAAAAAATCTAAAGTGGAGGAGCCAATGGCCACTTATGCTGTTGGTTCTTCTATCTTTAACCGTTTTTCTATACAAGATGACTACAAACTTCTGAAAAAAGCACGTGAAGGTCTCAAAACCGATGTGTTCTATTCTCTCGCCGATGCGATCAAAATGCCGGAGAAAACCTTGGCGTCTGTCATTAATCTGTCACCAAGAACCATCAGCAATTATCGGGAGCAGAAGAAAGATCTGGACCCGATTTATAGCGAGCATCTTTTGAAATTAATCAACCTTTATCGTTTTGGGAAGGATATTTTCGGTACGCTGGATGAGTTTACGCTATGGATGAACCGTCCGTTCTGGAACTCGGAGGACAAGCCAATTGATTTTATTTCGACTTCCGGAGGCGTGGATCTGATTTATGAAGAAGTAGAGAAGTTGGCTCAAGGTTATCCTGTATAATGTTGGTTTACAGAATTGTTCATAGAAAATATGCCGATTCTCTTTTTGCAAGCGGACTGGAGGGAAGATGGAACTCGGAAGGGAAGAAAGTGCTCTACACGGCAGAAAGTATTTCACTGGCTTACCTGGAAACGTTGGCGCACCGGAAAGGTCTGGGATTCAATAAAGACTTTAGGATTATGGTCATCAAAGTTCCTGATAATACGGAATTTCAGACGGTTGAAACTTCAGAATTGCCAAAAAACTGGCGGGATTTCCGGAATTATTCCGATTGTCAGAAAATTGGAAATAATTGGTTTGACTCCGATGAAAAGCTATGCCTCAAGGTACCTTCTGCCGTAGTCCCGGAAAATTGGAATGTGGTGATCAGTACCTATCACAGAGATTTTAAAAAAGTAAAACTTATCGATGTTCTCAATTTCGAACCGAACGATCGGTTGGAAGATATCATCAAACAATACAAATAACCAAACCTGGAGGATTGGGAATTCCAAAAAATCTGAAAATTTTATGAACAAAGTTATCGCAGTCATTCCTGCCCGCTATAATTCAACCAGATTTCCCGGGAAACTGATGGAGATTCTGGGTGACCAGACGGTTATCTTAACAACTTATAAGAATGTTGTTGAAACCGGTTTGTTTGATGATGTTTTTGTAGCCACGGATTCTCAAATCATATTTGATGAAATTGCCAAAAATGGCGGAAATGCGGTGATGACGGGCGAACACGAGACAGGTAGCGACAGAATTGCAGAGGCTGTTCAAAACATCGACTGCGATCTGGTGGTCAATGTTCAGGGTGATGAACCGTTCCTTAAAAAAGAACCGCTGAAGCAATTGATCGATGCTTTTGCTGACGATCATCAGAAGAAAATTTCCCTCGCTTCATTGAAAATTCGGTTAAAAGCAACAGAAGAAATTCAAAATCCGAATAACGTCAAAGTTATTACGGATAACGATGGCTTTGCCTTGTATTTCAGCCGTTCCGTGATTCCATTTCTTCGGGAAAATGATTTAGAGGTCCAATATTATAAGCACATCGGCGTTTATGCATTTCGAAAAGAAGCCTTACTTGAGTTTTCAAAATTTCCGATGTTAGCTTTGGAAACGGCTGAGAAACTGGAGCAGCTGCGCTACCTGGAGTATGGGAAGCGCATCAAGATGATTGAGACGGACTTTGTAGGCGTCGGGATCGATACGCCGGAAGATCTGGAAAAAGCCAAGAGACTGATTTGAGACCGTTGGATTACCAATAAAATTAACGTTCTTTAAGATAAGAAGCCAATTGAAAATTTTATCTTAGCACCCTCAAATTTTTTGAATGAAAAAACTGATTTTCCTATTTTCCATCATATTCTCAATTATTATTTCTGCACAGTCGGCCAAAGATATTATCGATAGAAATATCGAAAATTCCGGCGGGCTGACCAATTGGAAACTTCTGAATACCGTTTTGATTCAGGGCCGAGTGACGCTGGGCGTGAATGATTCTTATCTGATGAAAATCTACCAGCAGCGCCCGAATCTTACCAAGACTGCAATTGTTTTGGGAGGCAAAGAAACACCGGTAGAAGGTTTTGACGGTGCCAACGGCTATGCGATGAACTATGCGCAGAACAAGCTTCAGAAATACAACGATTACGTCCCGGAAAGTTTTGATAATGACTTTATCGATTGGGAAAACAAAGGTTTCGAAGCGGAATTGCTAGGCAAGGAAAAAATCGGGGATCAGACCTATTTCAAGGTAGAACTGACGAAAAATGTGAATAAAACCATTTACTATTTTGATGTCAAAAACTATATGCTGTACCGCGAAATCAAAAAAGATGAAACGCTGACTTATTCCGATTACAGAAAAGTTGGCAATTTATTGATGCCGTACAGAATCGAGTCGTCGTCACCTAAAAAAGACAGCGATTATGTCATGCTCATCAACAAAATCGAAATTAATAAGGAGTTTCCGAAGAATACTTTCAAATTCTAATTTTTCAGCTGTATGCAGGCAGAAGAAATCCGCGAATATTGTTTATCCAAAAAGGCTGTCACAGAAGGTTTTCCTTTTGATAATGAAACATTGGTATTCAAAGTTGGCGGTAAAATGTTTCTGCTGATTTCGCTTGAAAAACAACCGACAACTTTCTCTGCAAAAGCTGTCCCGGAATGGAGCGAAGAACTGCGGGGAAGTTTTCCCCAGATCATCGGCGCTTATCATATGAACAAAACACACTGGAATGCCATCACTTGCGAAGGTCTCAGAAAAGAGTTGATTCTTAAACTCATTGACCATTCCTACGATTTGGTCTTCAATTCCCTTACAAAAAAACTGAGAGAAGAAATTCTCACTAATTGACGCTTTTTGCGTTCACACAACGTTCATCTGGGAGATTCCCATTTTATAACAGACTGTTCTAAACACCGATTATATTACACATTTTTATTTTCTCATTTTGAGATAATAAAATAATTTGTATATTAGGCATTCGAAAAATTCAGTTAGAAAAGCGTAAAAATTTATGATAAAAAAATTAATATTACTTTCTGTATTAGGCTGTATGACGCAGTTTGGTTTTGCCCAGAAAAGCAAACCTATTTATTTGGACGATTCCAAACCTGTGGAGCAGCGTGTAGAAGATGCCTTGTCCAGAATGACTTTGGAGGAAAAAATCAATATCATCCACGCACAATCCAAGTTTAGTTCACATGGCGTTCCGAGATTAGGAATTCCTGAACTGTGGACTGCAGACGGCCCTCACGGCGTGCGATCGGAAGTGCTGTGGGACGAGTGGGACCAGGCAGGATGGACCAATGATTCCATCATCGCTTATCCCGCCCTTACAGCTCTGGCAGCTACATGGAATCGGAACATGTCTTCCATCTACGGAAAATCTTTGGGCGAGGAAGCGCGATACAGAAACAAAAATGTGATTCTCGGTCCTGGTGTCAATATCTACAGAACACCGCTTAACGGCCGTAACTTTGAATACATGGGAGAAGATCCTTTTTTGACTTCTCAAATGGTGGTACCTTACATCAAGGGTGTTCAGGCTAACGGGGTTGCAACCAGTGTCAAACATTTTGCAATGAACAATCAGGAAATGTTCCGGCATACGAGCAACGTGATTGTGGATGACAGAGCACTCTACGAGATTTATCTGCCACCTTTCAAAGCAGCTGTTCAGGATGGTGATTCCTGGACCATAATGGGCGCTTATGATTTGTACAAAGGTCAGCATGCCAGCCATAATCAGTATTTATTAAATGACATTCTGAAAGGCGAATGGGGTTACAAAGGTGTTGTGGTTTCCGACTGGGGCGCAGTTTCCAGTACAGATCAGGCCATTCATAACGGTTTGGATCTTGAATTTGGAACTTGGACCAATGGCCTTTCGCAGGGTTCCAGCAATGCTTACGACAATTATTATTTGGCTAAGCCATATTTAGATTTGATTAAGTCCGGAAAAGTAGGTACCAAGGAACTGGATGATAAGGTAAGAAGAGTCCTGGCATTGGGTTACAAAACTTCCATGAACAGGAATAAGCCTTTGGGCTCTATCGCTTCCGAGGATCATATTGCGGCGGCCAGACAAATTGGGTCAGAAGGTATTGTGCTGCTTCAAAATCAGAAAGCCACATTGCCTATTAACATGGCAAAAACCAAAAAGATCGCAGTGATCGGGGAGAATGCCATCAAGATGATGACTGTAGGCGGCGGAAGTTCTTCTCTTAAAGTAAAATATGAAACTTTACCTTTGGACGGAATCAAGGAGCGTTTTGGAAAACAGGCTGAAGTGAATTATGCAAGAGGCTATGTAGGCGATGTGGGCGGTGATTACAACGGTGTGAAATCCGGCCAGAACCTCAAAGACAGCCGTTCTGCTGCAGAACTTACAGCTGAAGCTGTGAAACTGGCTAAAGAATCGGATTTTGTAGTATTTGTCGGAGGTCTTAATAAAAGTGATCATCAGGATGCCGAGGGTATGGACCGCGAATCTTACAATCTTCCTTACAACCAGGATGCATTAATTTCTGAATTGGCAAAAGCCAATAAAAACCTGGCAGTGGTTCTGATTTCCGGTAATGCTGTCGCGATGCCTTGGGTAAAAGATGTACCATCCATTCTGCAAACGTGGTATCTAGGGTCGGAGGCCGGACATGCATTGGCAAGTGTGCTGGCAGGAGATACCAATCCTTCCGGTAAGTTACCTTTCTCTTTTCCTGTGAAACTGGAAGACAATGCTGCGCACGCTATGGGCGAATATCCTGGAAACAAAGCAGAATTGGCTGCCGGTAACGGAAAGGACGGAAAAGCGCCGATCAACATTACTTACAATGAAGGAATTTTAGTAGGATACCGTTGGCATGACACCAAGAATATTAAACCTTTATTCAGTTTTGGTCATGGTTTGAGTTATACCACGTTCGAGTACGGCAAGGTGAGAGCAGACAAAACGCAGCTGACAGCCAATGACAAATTGACTTTTACCGTGAATGTGAAAAACACAGGCAAATTGGATGGAGCAGAGGTAGTTGAATTGTACATCAGTGATTTGAAATCATCATTGCCAAGACCAACTAAAGAATTGAAAGGTTTTGATAAAGTCTTTCTGAAAGCCGGAGAATCCAAAGATGTTTCTATTACCATTGATAAATATGCATTGAGTTTCTTCGACCCGGTGAAGCATGATTGGGTTGAGGAGCCAGGCGATTTCGAAGCTTTGGTAGGAAGTTCGTCTTCTGATATCAGAACGAAAATCAAGTTTACGTTGAAATAATCTTCATTCGGAATATAAAGTTAAAGGATAGCGACTGTTGCTATCCTTTTTTATTTTTAAAACTGAAATTCTTCCGTCAATCGTTTGTCTTCATCCAGTTTTTCGATCAACTTTTCCAAACCTTCAAATTTGATTTCATCGTGAAGATAATCCCTGAATTGGATTGTGATTTCCTTATCATAAATGTCTTGGTCAAAATCCAAAATATAAACTTCCGTATGAAGAGATTGATTTTTGTCGTCAATGGTTGGATTGGTGCCTATATTCAACATGCCTTTATAGGATTGATTGTCAATATAAACTTCAACAATATAAGCACCGCTTTTCGGTAATAATTTATTGACAGGAACTTCAATATTTGCCGTTGGATAGCCGATGGTTCTACCTAATTTTTTGCCGTGAATCACTTTTCCTGTTAATGGATAATGGTAGCCCAGCATTTCGTTGGCATCTTTGATTCGGCCTTCGGACAGTGCGATTCTGATTTTCGTGGAGCTTACATTAAGATCATTTTTTTGTACAGCTTCTAATTGATTGACTTTGAAATCCAACTCGGAAGACAGGGATTGTAATAATTGAAAATTCCCACTTTTATTCTTCCCGAAAGTATGGTCGTAGCCAATGATAATGTGCTTGACATTGAGTTTATCCACCAGAACCCGCTCGCAAAATTCTGTACCTGTCAGGTTCCGGAATTCTTCGTCAAAAGTCTTTAGAAATATATTCTGAATGCCGCTTTTTTCCAGCAATTCCAATTTCTCTTCCAGGGTATTCAGCATTTTCACATCATCATCAGGATTCAGAAACTTGCGCGGATGCGGCCAGAAACTGAGGATGGCAGATTCCAGATGCTTTTTTTCTGCAATCTCATTCAATGCGCGGATGATGGATAAATGTCCCAGATGAACGCCATCGAACATTCCCAACGATAATGCCAATGGTGTTGAAGAGTGGTAATCTGTAAGGTCTCTGATGATTTTCAAATCTTGATATTTTGGGCCGGAAGTAATAATTGGCCGGTATAAAAATACGCCTGAAACAGGTGTTCTAATATGCTTTACAAATATGATAAAAATCTTTTTTTCCGACAACGCTCATTCACAAACTTTTATTATCTTTGCGCACAAGTAAAAATTTAGTAATGGCAAACCAAATTAAAGGAAAAATTTCACAAATTATTGGACCGGTTATCGACGTGGTTTTTAATGAAGTTGAAGAATTACCAAAAATATATGACGCTCTGGAAATCACCAAAAGCAACGGCGAGAAAGTGGTTTTGGAGGTAGAGCAGCACATTGGCGAGGATATGGTAAGATGTATCGCAATGGATGCTACCGACGGTCTTCAGAGAGGTCAGGAAGTAACTGGTACAGGTAAACAAATTACAATGCCAGTAGGTGACGAAGTGAATGGTCGTCTTTTCAACGTTGTTGGAGATGCTATTGACGGGATCCAGACTTTGTCAAAAGAAGAAGGTTTGCCAATCCACAGAGAAGCACCAAAATTTGATCAATTATCCACTTCTGCAGAAGTTCTTTTCACAGGGATCAAAGTAATTGACCTTGTAGAGCCTTATGCCAAAGGAGGTAAAATTGGATTGTTCGGTGGTGCCGGTGTAGGAAAAACAGTATTGATCCAGGAATTGATCAACAATATCGCTAAAGGTCACGGTGGTCTTTCCGTATTCGCAGGAGTAGGAGAAAGAACCAGAGAAGGAAATGACCTTTTGAGAGAGATGTTGGAATCCGGGATTATCAAATATGGTGACGAGTTCATGCACTCTATGGAAAACGGAGGTTGGGATCTTTCAAAAGTAGACTTAGAAGCTATGAAAGAATCCAAAGCTGCTTTCGTTTTCGGACAGATGAACGAGCCGCCAGGAGCAAGAGCCAGAGTAGCATTGTCTGGTTTGACATTGGCTGAATACTATAGAGACGGTGGAGAAACAGGACAGGGTAGAGATGTACTCTTCTTCGTAGATAACATCTTCCGTTTTACACAGGCAGGTTCCGAGGTGTCTGCACTTCTAGGTCGTATGCCATCTGCGGTAGGTTACCAGCCAACTTTGGCATCTGAAATGGGTGCGATGCAGGAGAGAATTACTTCCACTAAAAATGGTTCCATTACCTCTGTACAGGCGGTTTACGTACCTGCGGATGACTTAACTGACCCGGCTCCAGCTACAACCTTTGCTCACTTGGATGCCACTACTGTACTAGATAGAAAAATTGCTTCATTAGGTATTTACCCGGCGGTAGATCCATTGGCTTCTACATCCAGAATCTTGGCTCCGGAAATCATCGGTGAAGAACATTATAACTGTGCTCAGAGAGTAAAAGAAATTCTTCAGCGTTACAAAGCATTGCAGGATATCATCGCGATCCTTGGTATGGAAGAATTGTCTGAAGAAGATAAATTGGTCGTGTACCGTGCAAGAAAAGTGCAGAGATTCCTTTCTCAGCCTTTCCACGTTGCTGAGCAGTTTACAGGGATCCCGGGATCTTTGGTAGATATCAAAGATACCATCAAAGGATTTAATATGATCATTGATGGAGAGTTGGATCAGTATCCTGAAGCAGCATTCAACCTGAAAGGAACCATTGAAGAAGCCATTGCTGCAGGACAGAAAATGCTTGCTGAAAACGTTTAATTTGCTGATTGCTTTTAGCTGATAGCCTTTAGCTATTTGCCAAAAGCCAAAAGCCAAAAGCCAATTAAAATGAATATAAAAATTTTAACTCCGGAATATGTAGTTTTTGATGGCGAGGTAGAGTCTGTTCTGCTGCCTGGAAAAGGTGGCCAGTTCCACATCTTCAAGAATCACGCGGCCATCGTGTCGGCTTTGGTGGGAGGTAAAGTCAAGATCTACACAGAAAGTGTAGCGGCGCCTTACGACAAGCACCTGACCAAAGAGTCCGAAGCCAAGCCAGTCTTCTCCTACGAGATCAAAAGCGGTGTTCTGGAATTCAATAACGATAAAGGCATTATTCTCTGCGAGTAATCCAAGACAACAACCATAGAAAAGCGAATCAGTGATGATTCGCTTTTTTTGTTTCAAAATTTACAATAAAATATTAATGAGAGTGTGAGATTCAAATTTTAAGTCTATTTTTTGAAAACATGAGTGTGATGCCAATCCAGAAATTCTTTAGACGGTAGAAATCTGTCAGGCAATATGATTGATTTATTTTCATATTTTAAAAAGAAATCTGAAATTGAATCGTCATTATTAAATGAGTTGAAATGTTGTGAAACTTTGATTTTATATTCAGGCGTAACCGTAATAAAACCTTTGTCAAATGCTTTATCGTGAATAGAATTCAAGCACAAACCATTATGTGGATTCAAACGATTTTTCTTATCGTTTTTCCAAGGTTTAATGTGACTTGCAACCAAGAAATCAGGTATTGAAAGACCTGTTACACAACATTTCAAATTATAAGAAGCAAGTATAGTCGACCGAAAAAAACTTTGATTGACCCGTTGCATAATTAATGCTTCTTTCTCCATTCCGAATGGAAACTCTTGGATATCGAAATCAATTAAATCTTCAACTTTTTTATGTTCAAATTTGGCAATAAGTTGCTCGCTTCGAAACGCTAATTTCTCCCAATCGCCGTTAAACTCGTTCCAAACCTCTTCATCCAATTTACTTCCATTACCCAAACCTACTATTCCCTGTTTTTTTAACTCTGGATCCAGTCTTCCGAAATTTCCGATTTTCATATTAAGTGCTGAGGGACTTCTTCCGATGATATTAGCGTATTTAATAACGAGAGGATGGGACTTACTACTGCTCTTGAACGGTATTTTACAATAAACATTAAAGGCAATTATTGTTTCTTCTTTTGTCCACTTAATATTTCTCAGCATTGGTCAGTATTTGGATTTTGTTCTCTAAAATTAGAGAATAAAAATTTTCATAGGCTCTTGCAATCAACTCTTCTTCCACTTCTTTGATTTCTTTCTTGATTTCTTCTTTTGATTTCTCACCGCCGATAACATCAAGAAATCTTAGCAAATCTTCATCATCTTGAAAATCGTCATCATGGAGCTTGTATAGGTCATCAAGATAGGCAACTGTATCATCATTTTGATACAATGGCAAAAACTGAACTAAAAATCCATCCAAGTCCTCACCAGGATTGGGTAGAGGTAAAGTTGCAGTTCCTCTCAGAAGATCGCCTGGATGCTCTTTAAATCTAAAATATATCTTATTTCTCTCCATACATCGTGTTCTAGTATCAGTGGGCAATTTAATAAATCTTTTTATTATACACTTGAGTAATCCGGTAATTTCAAACAATGTCGAAGTCCTCCTCAGTGGCTCGTTTGGCTCACTCGTATTTTCTTGGATTTAAGCCAATTTGATTTTTATTTTTGCGAACAGCTGTAAATCCAATAATCCTTTTTTTAATGTAACGAAAACACACCCAAAACATCTTGTTTAAACCAAACTCCACTTTTCAATCTCTCTAAACAACTGAATTATATCAAATCCCAAAGTGTTTTTTGTCAAAACAACCTGTTTAAACAAAATAAAAATTTGGTTTTAGTCTAAACAAGCTGTTTAGACTAAAACCCAAACAACTTTTAATTTAAACAAAGTGTTTTGTTGGAAATCAAAAAAATAATATATTTAAAAACGGAATTCATTCAATAAATTATTAACAAAACACATTTGATTTATGAAAATCACTTTGAAAAAGCTAAGCACTAAAGACTTAGCAACGCTGGTGCAGCGTGTCATCAGCAAATCAGAATCAGGGATCTATCCTGTGATTGCCAACCATCCATTACTTTCGGATCTGAAAGAGATGTACGCTGATTACGACTCAGTTTATACCAAAAAAACCTTTAGTGGAAAAGGACAGGATGTGGCTACGGCAGATCGTGATAGAGATCTGGCTTACACCAATCTCAAAGGCTTTCTCAACAGTTATCGCAAGTTGCTGACTTTACAAAACTATCAGCTTGCTGAAGAACTCTACCAAATCTTCAAACAATTTGGCCTCAATCTCGACAGGATGAGCTACTCCTCCCAGACTGCGCAGATGAAAAAGCTGATCGAGGAACTGGAGAAGCCAGAAAATACGGCGAAGATCAAAGACCTTGCTCTCACCGAGGCGTTCGCCGAGATGAAGAACAGGCAGAATGATTTTGAAACACTTTTTGCTCAGCAGGCCGGTGCCAATGCAGATCTCAGAACCCAGAAAACGGCCACAGGCATCCGGAAAGAGCTGGAAAAATCCCTGAAATCCCTGCTGGGACTTATCACCGCGATGAAAGATGTCGAGGACTGGAAGCTGCTCTACGCGGATTTGAATGAACTGGTGAAAGCCGCCCGAAATTCGGATCTGCCAGATGGAGACCAAGGCAATCAGAAACCGGAATAAGAACCCAAGCGACTGTGGAAGTCGCTTTTTTTATTTTTAAAACCTTACTTTTACACTTTAAAACCAACATTTATGGGCGTTGCAGATTTATTGTTAAAAAAGAAAAAAGCCTTGGCAGAGAAAAACCTGAACGACGGCAAAGCGTACATGGAAGCCAATGCAGCCAAGGAAGGCGTGGTAACCTTGCCAAGCGGCCTGCAGTACGAAATTATGACGGAAGGCGAGGGCGCCAGACCAAAGGCGAAAGATACCGTGACGGTGCATTACCATGGCACCACCATCTCTGGAGCCGTCTTCGACAGCTCGGTGAAGCGTGGCAAGCCGGCATCTTTTCCCCTGACCCGAGTGATCTCCGGCTGGACGGAAGGCCTTCAGCTGATGCCGGTAGGCAGTAAATGGCGGCTGACATTGCCACCCAACCTGGCATACGGCGAGGAGCAGATCAGCAAAGAAATAGGGCCTAACAGCACATTGATTTTTGAAGTCGAATTGCTGGATATCAAATAGACCAAATCCCGAACTGTTCGGGATTTTTCATTAATAATAGTGCAGTTATGAAGCTGCTACTTTGTCATTCCGCAGAAATCTAAGCCGTTTTACAAATTTGCAATTGAGATTCCTGCGGAATGACAAACATAGCGCTGAAAATTATTAATAAATAATTTTTTAATGCTTTGTAAAGGCATTACAAACTCAGGATGATGCCGTTCTCCTTCAGTTGCTGGACAGGCTTGGAAAACCAAAACAGCTCGAAATCTTCAAATGCCACTCCATATAAATCTTTGAATTGCTGAAGTGTCAGTTTTCTCGGGTTTTTTACGGTATATTCTCGTAGCACCTCCATCAGCCAATCTGCCTTGGCGGGATCCAGTTCTATTCGGAGCACATTGGTTTTCAGGTGAAAGGTGAGCTGTGCCACATTCCAGGCGTTGCCTTTTTTAGTTTTTGTGATGTCCTTTCTTACCGCATTGTTTTCAGTAAACACCAGTTTGTAGTTGCCTTTGAAGCTAAATGTTTCTTCATTCACAAGGCAATCGTGAATATAATCGGGGTGGATGGTGGTTTTCGGTATTTTGAAATCAAACCATTCCTGAAGCGGCAAATCGAAATTGATGCCGTGCATGTAATTGAACAAAGACTTCTTTAGCCCAAATCCAAACTGAGCATGGTCAATCCCGGTTTGGTCCACAAAATCAACATCATTATTGGCAAAACGGATCTCCTGCACTATTGGCATGACTCCAAACGCTTCCGGATTTTGCCCTACCGGTGAATGTGCCGTCATTGCAAACTGGTGCCAAAACCCGCTCTGCACCACACCCATCTCGAAAAGCTGACGCACCATCTCCAGAGCATCTATCGTTTCCTGAACGGTCTGAGTCGGGTAGCCGTACATCAGATAGGCGTGCACCATAATGCCGGCTTCCGTAAAGTGACGGGTCACCTTGGCTACCTGCTCCACGGAAACGCCCTTGTCAATGAGTTTCAAAAGACGGTCGCTGGCCACTTCCAGCCCGCCGGAAACCGCAATGCAGCCGGAGAGCTTCAGCAGAAAACAGAGATCCTGGGTAAAGCTTTTCTCAAATCTTATATTGGTCCACCAGGTTACGACCAAATTTCTGCGAAGGATTTCCAAGGCAACTTCCCGCATCAAAGCCGGCGGTGCAGCCTCGTCCACAAAGTGGAAGCCCGTCTCGCCGGTCTGCCGGATCAGCTCTTCCATGCGGTCCACCAGGATTTTGGCAGAAATGGGTTCATAAATTTTAATATAATCCAGGGAAATATCGCAGAAAGTACACTTGCCCCAGTAGCAGCCGTGGGCCATGGTCAGCTTGTTCCAGCGTCCGTCACTCCACAGGCTGTGCATGGGATTGGCCACCTCGATGA
>DBLQ01000111.1 GCA_002297505.1 Flavobacteriales bacterium UBA720 | reverse complement strand
GTATTGATGCACGATAAATATTTTGCGCTTAAAATGCCTTTGCATTATATCGACTGGCTGAGTATTCTTCTGTTTATTTCCACATTTATGTTTTCGGCGTATGTTTTTTCATTTGGGAAGCAACAGGATTGGCTCAATTCTCAGAATATTATCAATGCAAGTATTGCTGCATTTGTGAGTTTTGCTCTGATGGTCATTCGTCAGGCGACATTAAAACGACCGTATCTTTCATTCAAAATCTTCACACGAAACAATGTGCAGGTTGGCTTATTCCTTTTGCTTTGTCTAGGGATGTTTCTGGCAACCACTTCGCTTCAGAACATCTTTTCAGTCGGAGTTTTAGGGTACGACCAGTTGACGAATGCGAAACTGAATATGATGATGATTCCGGGAATGTTACTGGCAGGAATTTTAGCCGTGTATTGGTTTAAAAAAGAAAAAAAGCTCAAGTTTTTCATTTTTGCAGGCTTTTCTTCGATGGTGGCGTACTGCATCATAATGTATTTTTCGATGGTACTCGAGTTCAGTTATGAAAGCTGGTATCTGCCGATGTTTTTAAAAGGATTCGGGATGTGTTCGCTCTACATATCCGTTTGGTATTACGCTTTAGATAAGCTCGAAATCAACGATATGTTACCCGCAATCGGATTGTTTTTGCTTTGGCGTTCTTTCTTCACAGTCGGACTTTTCTCCGCCCTATTTTCGTGGACTCAATACCAATTTCAGATTGAAAGTCTTGGAGATTTAGCAGTCTATATGGACGGAATGACGCTCAACGCCCAACCCAATCTCAGCCTGAAAACCATTCAGCTCAATGCGATGATTGTAGCCAACAAAAAACTGTTCGGATATATTGTACTTGCCGGTTTTGGGATTTTAATTTTCGTAATGACCCATCATTTCGGATATCCTAAATTTACTTTAAATAAGCTCGTAAGACTCTTTGGCGGTAAATCCGTCGTTGCCCGAAGACGCTTAAGAGAAAGAAAAAAATTAGCAGAAAGCCTGAAAGACGGCGCAGGGTCAGCCATATAAAAATACCTTGTTTTCACTTGCGAAGCCCCTTTTTTTTATTGCAAAAACGGGGCTTTGCTTTCTCATTTGCTCATTCAATTGATCATCAGTCATCAAACATCAGTCATCAATCATCAAACATCATTCATCCTTCCTCAGTCATTTTTTTCAGGCGCTTAATCCCGCTGTCCACCGCAATCTTTTTGCTTTGCATAGCCTCTCGCAAAAAAGATTTCCTTTACAATGGGTTATAAAATAAAAACCTCAGAGAATTTTCTCCGAGGTTTTTGTATTTTGAAATTAGACTTAGATTAACTTCTGAAAAACTGCCCAATTCCCGCCGATTCAAAATTAAAAGCAGAAGCATTCTCAGACTTATCCAATTTTTTACTGATGGTCAAAGCCCAAAGCACCAATTCTTTGCAGAAGTTTTTATCGACTTCATCCAAGTCGGCAACATTATCCTCAATTAATGTTGTTAATGGTTTAATACTGTTTAGTTTTTTATAGAATTCCTCGTCAGAATCAGCATAATTGAGTTCCAGCTGATTATTGTTGAACCATTGAATGAGATCTGTGTACGCATTTTTCAAACCTTCTTTCTCCAGTTTGGGAACTCGTGGGAAAAGACTTTCGAATTGTGTCATCACAGCATCATCGATCAGGATTTTCGCCACAAAATCAGCACCTTCCTGCTCACCTTCATACACCAGTTCAATTTTCCCAGTGATAGACGGAACGATTGACATAAAATCAATCAGGCGGATATTGGTTTGCTCGGAACCGGATTCCAGTAATCGGAGTTTGGCCGCAGCCATCAGGTTTTCCATAGCGCTGATGGTTAATCTCGCACTCACACCGCTTTTGGCATCAACATATTCGCTTTCACGGGCAGCGAAGGCTACTTCTTCCAATAGATTTCTGGCCAAATCGGGAACATGGATTTTGGCTTTATCATCGTCAGCAATTGCCGCTTCCTGTTCGGTGATTTGCCTCGCCAACGCCACAGTTTTCGGATAATGCGTGAAAATCTGGGATCCGATCCGGTCTTTCAGCGGCGTTACAATACTTCCTCTGTTGGTGTAATCTTCCGGATTTGCTGTAAACACAAACTGAATATCCAAAGGCATTCTCAACTGGAAACCACGGATCTGAACATCACCTTCCTGCAAAATATTAAACAAAGAAACCTGAATTCTCGCCTGCAAATCCGGCAACTCGTTCAATACAAAAATCGAACGGTTCGCTCTTAGGATCATCCCATAATGCAAAACGCGTTCATCGGAATAAGGCAGTTTCAAAGTTGCTGCTTTGATCGGGTCAATGTCGCCGATCAAATCCGCCACATTCACATCTGGTGTAGCTAATTTTTCAAAGAAGCGATCGGAACGGTGAACCCAGGAAATTGGCGTGTCATCTCCCAATTCTGCAACAAGATCTCTGGCAAATTTGGAAATCGGCTGAAACGGGCTGTCATTGATTTCCGAACCTTTCACAATCGGCATATATTCGTCCAGAAGATTGACCATACTTCTGGCAATTCTGGTTTTTGCCTGTCCACGCAATCCTAAAAGATTGATGTGATGACCTGCCAAAATTGCTTTCTTTAATTGTGGAATCACGGTGTCTTCGTAACCCCAAAGTCCTTGGAAAACCGGTTCTTTAGCTTTGATTTTGGCGACCAGATTTGCCTGGATCTCCTGACTGATGGTTTTATCCGTGTATCCCGATTGTTTTAATTCTTTGAATGTTGTATCGTTTTTCATTTTTAGTGATATAATTTAATAAACCACAAAAGGCACAAAAGGAATATTTAAAAATATAGCTCAGCAAAAGTTTAAAAAAGTGAGCTGTAAATTTTTGATGAAGTCTTTTGTATTCTATATTAATAAAACTCTTATGCCTTTTGTGGTTGAAATTTTTTGAAAAGTTAATTTTTATCTTTTGCCTTGATTCTTGAATCTTCTTTCAAATCCTTTTTATTCTGTTTTTTTCGTAATCCTCAAATATCATTTGTCCCAGTCCTGAGAGTCCGGTCAGGAACGCTTTTCCTTTATTCTGAGCTGTGAAAGCTTTCACGAACTGTCTGAGGTAAGGATCCTGCGCAATCATAAACGTGGTGATTGGGATTTTTAGTTTTCTGGCCTGTGCCGCGCGGTTGAGGCACTCGGAGACGATTTTTTCATCCAGACCTACGCTGTTCATATAATATTCGCCGGTCGGCAGTTTCAGGCAGCTTGGTTTCCCGTCCGTGATAATAAATATTTGCTTGTTGGTATTACGCTTTCTTCTGAGAATGTCCATGGCCAATTCCAATCCTGCCACGGTATTGGTATGATAAGGCCCGACTTGCAGGTAAGGCAAATCTTTGATCTGAATCGGCCACGCATCATTCCCGAAGACAATGATATCAATGGAATCTTTCGGATATTTCCTTTTGATGAGTTCTACCAGTGCCATCGCGACTTTTTTGGCCGGCGTGATGCGATCTTCGCCATAGAGGATCATAGAGTGGCTGATGTCGATCATCAGAACCGTGCTCATCTGCGCCTTGTGCTTGGTTTCTTCTACGATGAGGTCATTTTCCGTGAGTCTCAAATCAGCAATGCCATTGTTGATCTGGGCATTCTTGATACTTTCTGTCAGGTTAACCAGAGCCAGGTCGTCGCCGAATTGGAAGTTGCGGTTTTCGCCATCTTTTTCGTCGCCAACACCACTTTTATTGGTTCGGTGATTGCCCACGCCGCTCTTTCTGAGTTTGCCGAAAATCTGATCCAGCGCATATTCGCGGAGAGCGGCTTCCAGCTTGGCAGTCAGGACATTTTTGCCTTCACCCGGCCCGGTGTTGCCATCTTCGTTGTCGATTTCCTCCCGGATGTAGCCTCGTTTTTTAAGGTCTTCGATGAAGTTTTCCAGCGTGTAAGTTTCATTGAAGATGTCATATTCTTTGTCCAGCATATCCAGCCAGTCAAAGGCTTCGTCCAGATCGCCCGAAGTGTGGATGAGCAGATCCTTGAAAATCCCGAAAACCCTGTCGAAATCTGAAACTTCTTCCGGAACGTGCTTGCTGAACGTGAAACCCATACGGAAGTTTTTGTTTTTATCTGTCATAGATTGAGTTCAAATTGGAGATACAAGTTAGGCATTCTCAGCAAAATCCGAACCGAGAGTACATAGAAAAAAGTAATAATGGCAATAACCAAATTTAACCTAGAAACTGGTTTGTTTGAAACGAGGATGTTTATAATCTCCGGAGAAGTCCGTTGGTTTAAAACAAGATTGTTTGTAACCTCTGCAGAATGTGTTTTATTTGAAACAGGGTTGTTTGTAACCTCCGGAGAATGTATTTTGTTTAAAACAAGGTTGTTTGTAATCTCCGGAGAATGTATTTTATTTGAAACAAGGTTGTTTGTAACTTCCGGAGAATGTATTTTGTTTAAAATAAGGTTGTTTGTAATCTCCGGAGAATGTGTTTTATTTGAAACAAGGTTGTTTGTAATCTCCTGCAATTGTATTTTGTTTAAAACAATGCTGTTTATAACTTCCTGCAATTGTATTTTGTTTAAAACAAGATTGCTTGTAACCTTCGGTGTTTACAATGGATTAAAATTAGAGTCAATTCTTATTGAATTCCATTAGATCATTAAAGTTTTTTGTCAATTAACGGTATTGCAAGATGAAAATGATTGCTATTAACAGGTCGCTCCTATGGAGCTTTTGAGTGGTTAGCTGGTTTTTGCTATTAACAGGTCGCTCCTAGCGGAGCTTTTGAGTGGTTAGGTGGTTTTTGCTATTAACAGGTCGCTCCTAGCGGAGCTTTTGGTTGGTTAATCGGTTTTGCTATTAACAGGTCGCTCCTAGCGGAGCTTTTGATTGGTTAATCGGTTTTGGCTATTAACAGGTCGCTCCTACGGAGCTTTTGAGTGGTTAGTTGGTTTTTGCTATTAACAGGCCGCTACCACGGAGCTATATTAGGTCTCGTAGAGACCAACTGTTAATAGATAGAAAATAAGGAGATCAGGAAAGCTCCGTAGGAGCGGCCTGTTAATAATGTATACTTTTCGTAATTTTTGAAGTCTTGTAAAGACCAACTGTTAATAGATAGAAAATTAGGAGATCAGGAAAGCTCCGTAGGAAATACCATTGATCTGACAAAAGTTGAAGATCATGGATCTTGCCGGATGATGCGTTGAAATTGTCTTTTGATCGAAAACCGGATTGTCTCAAAAATTTTATCTTTGCGCTACAATTACCGCTATGAAAGACTTAATGGGACGTGCAATATGGGATTTTTTCCACAACGAAAATCCGGTAGATCTGCAAACCGAAACTTCGATTTCTGAACTGGATGAACTTCCTGTGGATTATCTTTTCCGGGATTTTGATGGGATGAATAAAATTGAACAGAAAGCTTTGAAATTAGCCAACGGAAAAGTTTTGGACATTGGAGCTGGTGCTGGTTCGCATTCTCTTTATCTCCAGAATGAAAAAAATCTGGACGTTACAGCATTAGATATTTCTCCAAAATCTATTAAGGTTTGTCAACTAAGAGGAATCAAGAAAGCTGTTGCCGAAAATATGTTACAGTTTTCGGAAGGCAATTTCGATACGATTCTTTTATTGATGAACGGAACGGGAATCTTCCAAAGCCTGAATGTGATTGATATTTATCTCAACAAACTACATTCTCTATTAAACAAAAACGGTCAAATATTGATCGACAGTACAGACATTCTTTATATGTTTGACCAGGACGAAGACGGTGGCGTTTACATTCCGGCAGACGGTTATTATGGCGAACTAGATTACACAGTTCATTACAAAGGCGAATCGGAAGAGCCAATAAAATGGTTGTATCTCGACTTTGATACTTTGAAAAATGCTGCGGAACATAATGGTTTTAAAATCGAAAAAGTCTTGCAAGATGAGGATTCTTATCTGGCGAGATTGACCAGGAAATCATAATAAACTTAGAAGGAGTACAATTTTGTACTCCTTCATTATTTGCAAAACTGTGCTATTAGTGCATTTCCAACATGTTTTTTAGGAATAGACACAAAGAGATATTTTTTGTTGTAAATATCCGGTTTACCTTCTCTCCAATTTATTATTACAATTTCATCCGACATTGTTTGGTTTGAGCATTTGAATTCAATAAAATATTCGGTAGATTTTGTAGATGGATTATTTTGTAAGGTTTCTTCAGATTTTAACCAAGTATAAAAACCATCCGAGACTTCTTTTTCAAAGGAATAATACCATTTATTGTTGTATTGATCTGTCGTAAGAAGTTTGTACTGCTTTTCTTGAGAATGTAAGAAACAAGAGAAAAGCGCTAAAATGAAAAATAAACTCTTCATAAATTTTTTTATCCGATCTCAATCCCGTTTTCCACCGTTTCATCCGGCGTTACGAAAGATAATTTTCCGTCCGGTTTTGTTGTCAGCAACAACATTCCCTGAGATTCAATGCCTCTGATCTTTCTTGGAGCAAGATTTAATAAAATCATCACCTGCTTTCCGATCACTTCTTCCGGAGTAAAGCTTTCTGCAATTCCTGAAACTACAGTTCTGACGTCAACACCTGTATCAACGGTTAGTTTTAATAATTTATCTGCTTTTTCCACTTTTTCAGCTTCTGTAATGGTTGCTGTTCTCAAGTCGATTTTCGTAAAATCATCAAAAGTGATTTCGTCTTTCATAGGGTTGGCGTTAGGGTTTGTTTTTTTATTGTTTTGTTTGGTATCTTCCAGTTTTTGGATTTGAGCTTCGATGACCTCGTCTTCAATTTTTGAGAACAAGAGAGATGCTTCGTTGATCTGATGTCCGGTTTCAATTAAAACAGATTTAGTTTCAACATCATTCCAATCTGACTTTTGAACGTTGAACATGTTTAATAATTTCTCAGAACTGAAAGGTATAAACGGTTCGCACAATTGTGCCAAAGCCACGGCAATCTGAGCACCTACAAATAAAGAGTTAGCCGCTTTTTCAGGATTATCTTTAATAGTTTTCCAAGGCTCTTCTGTCTGAAGATACTGGTTCCCAAAACGAGCTAAATTCATTAAAGCTGTTAAAGAATTTCTAAATTCATAGTTTTCCAAGAAGCCTGAAATTTCTTTTGCAGCTTTGTTGATTTCAGCTAATTCAGGCGCATTTACATCACCTTGAGGAACGATTCCATCATAATATTTATGAATTAAAACCGCAACTCTATTGATAAAGTTCCCGAAAATTCCAACCAATTCAGAGTTGTTTTTTGTCTGGAAATCCTTCCATGTAAAATTATTATCCTTAGTTTCCGGAGCAGATGAAAGTAGAGCATATCTTAAAACATCCTGTTGTCCAGGAAAATCTTCTACATATTCATGCGCCCAGACCGCCCAGTTTCTTGAAGTTGAAATTTTATCGTTTTCAAGATTCAAAAATTCAAAAGCAGGAACGTTTTTCGGCATAATGAAATCGCCGTGAGCCTTCATCATTGCAGGGAAAATAATACAGTGGAATACAATATTATCCTTTCCAATGAAATGAACTAAATCACTTCCTTCACTTTGCCAGTAATCTTTCCAGTCTTTTCCGTTTTTCGCAGCCCATTCTTTGGTGAAAGAAATATATCCGATCGGTGCATCAAACCATACGTAAAGTACTTTTCCTTCAGCATTCGGAAGCGGAACGGGAACGCCCCAGTTCAAATCTCTGGTCATGGCACGGGGCTTCAGACCATCATTTAACCAGGATTTTACCTGTCCGTAAACATTCGGTTTCCAGTCGTCTTTATGACCTTCGATAATCCATTCGTTGAGGAAATCTTCATATTCATTTAATGGTAAATACCAGTTTTTTGTCTCTTTCAGAATCGGAACATTTCCGCTCAACATTGATTTTGGATTAATCAGTTCCGATGGCGAAAGGGTAGAACCACATTTTTCACACTGGTCTCCGTAAGCGTTTTCGTTGCCACAATTAGGACAAGTTCCAACAATATATCGGTCTGCCAAGAATTCTCCTGCCTGTTCGTCAAAATACTGTTCAGACATTTCTTCCGTAAATTTCCCTTTTTCATAAAGAACTTTAAAGAAATCCTGACTTGTTTCGCGGTGATTCGCTGAGGTTGTTCTTGAATATTCATCAAAAGAAATTCCCAGATCTGAGAACGATTTTTTAATGATTTCGTGGTATTTGTCAACGATATCCTGTGGTGTAACCCCTTCTTTTTTAGCTCTTATGGTAATAGGAATTCCATGCTCATCTGATCCGCAGATAAACGCTACATCTTTTCCTAATCTTCTCTGAAATCTTGCATAAACATCCGCAGGAATATATACTCCCGCCAAATGCCCGATATGAACCGGTCCGTTTGCATAAGGCAAAGCCGCCGTAATCATCTTTTTGTTTGACATTTTATAAAAAATTTGAACTGCGAAATTACGATTTTCATTTCGAACTGACATCAGTTCTGCTCGCAATAAGAATTGATTATGATCTATTTTAATAAATTGTTAAATAGAGAAATCACTGTTTATGGTTTTGACTTATTCTTGTGATGTGACTGGATTATTTTAAATTCTTAAATATGATGATTTATTAGGATAAAATACTTAATATAATTATTACTTTGGATTATTTTTAATATTTGAAATTATGCAATTAATGGTGATTTTCAGCGCCTAATGTTCAATCATAAAAAATTCGAAAAGTTCATTTTTGATTAATATAGGATTAATATTGGTTAATTTAGAAGAAGAAATAGGGTCATAATTCTGTTAAAATATTTGTTAAAATGTTATTTGTTAAAAAAATTAACATTGCGAAATTAAATTGTAAATCAATGAGTTATGTTTCATTATCGTCTTCTTTTTACAATATATTGTGAGGAATTTTATAGAATTTAAAATAATTTTAACAGAGAATCGAAATTTTTATAAATTGCGAGGCAGGAGATGCTCTGTCTCCTGATGATTTGAAAATAATAATATAAACCTTAAAAATTTATTTTTTGTGAGAAACTATAATGTACTAAAAATTGCACCGGCCTTTCTGTTGCTCGGGACAATGTTACATGCCCAGCAGAGCGATTCGGCCAAGAAGGAGACCGAAATCGAGCAGGTGGTGCTGATTGGTTATGGTAAGCAGAAGAAAGAAGACCTCACGGGATCAATAACTTCTGTAACCTCCAAAGATTTTAACAAAGGAGCAATTGTCTCTGCTGATCAATTAATAACAGGAAAGGCTCCCGGTGTACGAATTGTAAATGATGGTGGTTCACCGGATTCTAAGCCGAATATTCGTATAAGAGGAGGATCTTCTTTGAACGCTTCGAATGATCCTCTGATTGTCATTGACGGTGTGCCAGTAGACTCGAACGGTGTGGCCGGCGCTGGAAACCCTTTGAATTATATTAACCCTAATGATATTGAGTCTTTCTCAATTTTAAAGGATGCCTCTGCAACGGCTATTTACGGTTCGAGAGCATCTAACGGTGTTATTATCATTACAACCAAGCGCGGTGGAGGCAAATTGAAAATTAACTTGAGCACTAATGTGTCTGTAGGTCAGGTCACAAGATATGCTGACGTAATGAAATCCAGTCAGTTCGTAGATTTTATTAATCAGAATTATCCTCTTTACAATTTTAGATTAGGAGTAGGCGGAGTGGCTGATAATCCCGACACAGAGGTCAACGAATCTTTAATCATGGGTAAGATCTATGATACGGATTGGCAGAGAGCAATTTATCGGAAATCTGTTTCTTCGGATAACAATTTAAGTATTTCCGGCAGTCTCTTCAAAAGTGTTCCTACGAGGTTGTCGATTGGCTATTCAAGAGTTGAAGGTGTAGTAAAAACAAATGATCTTGACAGGTACACAGTTTCCCTTAATATGTCACCATCATTTTTCGATAAACATCTTAAAATTGATCTAAATGCCAAGGGATCTTTCACAGATCTTAACGCCATCGATTCTGGTGCTACAATTGGTAGTGCACTGTTTATGGATCCTACCAAGCCAATCTACACTAGCCAAACAGGCTTGTCAGGTGTCCCTTATGACATCTTTGGAGGTTATTATCAGGCGACAACACTTAATAGTAATCGTTACTTGCTAGTAGGCCAAACTAACCCTCTGGCAGCTCTCAACCAAAGAAGTGCGCCTCAGAAAATTTGGAAGTTTTTAGGTAATACAGAAATTAACTACAAATTTCATTTTCTTCCGGATTTACGTGCTGTCGTTAATCTTGGCTTAGAAGCTTCTAAGTCTGATTTAAAAACAGTCTTCACGGACAATGCCATCGCGACTTTTCAGAATCCGTTCCCGTATACCAATCCAAATAATTATATTTTTAATCCGGGAATTGATTACGCGGAACATCAGACAATTACCAATACCACTTTGGATTCTTACCTTGTGTATGAAAAGAATTTTTCAGGTTTTCTGTCTCACTTTTTGCTACAAGGAGGTTATTCTTACCAGAACTTCAAGAATGACGGATTTAAAGATAACTACATGTATGATGTAAATTCTGGTCAAAGAGTTGTAAAACCGGGAACAGAACTTAATCCAAATAACAGATACTATCTGTTTCAGAATCTTCAATCGTTTTTTGGTAGAACCAATATTGACTTTTACAATAAATATTTATTCACAGTCACTTTTAGAGCAGATGCATCGTCTCTTTTTCAAAAAGATCAGAGATGGGGTTATTTTCCAGCCGTAGGTTTTGCGTGGAAGGTGAGAGAAGATTTTTTCAAAGATTCTAACACAGTAAGAGACTTGAAATTAAGATTAGGTTGGGGTAAGACCGGGCAGCAGAACATCACAGGTGTAGTAGGCTTTTATCCTTCCAGTGCTTTATTCTCGATCGGAGCATCCAATGCACAGTATTTTCCTGGGTTAACAACTTACAGTGCTCTTCCATTTAATCCTAACGTTACTTGGGAAAAGACGACTACCCTAAACGCGGGACTTGATTTTTCATTATTTAATAGCGATCGAATTACAGGTAGTGTAGATGTTTATAATAGAAAAACAACTGATCTGCTTGCACGCGTGCCTTTGCCACCTGGACAAGGTCTAACTTCTAACTTCATTGAAAATATTGGTTCATTAGAAAACAATGGCGTTGAATTAGGCTTAAGTGTAGTTCCGGTAAAATCAGAAGACATTACATGGAGTCTCAATGTGAATGGTGCTTATAACAAAGGTAAGATTACAGATTTAAAAAATATTACGACCTTCAGTGATTCCGGTAGCACATTGCCTGTTGGCACTGGAATTAATATTGCCTACAATACTGTTGGTTATCAACCTTATTCGGCATGGGTATTTCAGCAAGTATATGATGCTAGTGGTAAACCATTAGCTGAGGTTTATGTAGATCGTAATGGAGATGGAGTTATCAATAATTCTGACCGTTATTATAGACCAATAAGGCCAAATTGGACTTATGGTTTTGGAACATCTTTCAATTATAAAAATTGGGATTTGTCTGCAGCATTCCGAGGACAGATTGGTGGCGAGATTTACAACACACGAAAGATAGCTCAAGGGTACAGAAGTTCTGCTGTTCCTGCCAATTCTAATAATCTAAACAACGTTATTAATTACGCGACAGATTCTCCATTTTTGCAGCTATCCGACAATACTTACTTCTCTGACTATTTTCTGGAGGACGCTACGTTCTTGAAATTGGATAATGTAACAGTCGGCTATATGATCAAAAATATGTTTGGTGATACTAATGTCAGAGTTTATGGTGCTGTAAACAACGTTTACACATGGACCAATTTTACAGGGCAGGATCCTGAAAATTTTAATGGAATAGATAATAATTTTTATCCTAGACCAAGAGTGTTTACTTTAGGTTTTAATTTTAATTTTTAAGAAATAATGAAAAAAATATATTTAAGAGCCTTCGCAATATCGTCTCTTTTCCTACTTTCTACGTATTCATGTATCGGAGATCTTGATGTCGAGAATAAAGTGGAGCCTACACTGGAGAACCTTTTGCAACAAGATCCTAATGCAGTAGACGGCTTGTTGTCCCGCCTATATGCCAGTTTTGCTTTGTCAAGTGTGAGTGGCCCAGGAGATTCAGATCTCGGTTCCACTGATAATGCCGGTGAATCTCCATTTATCAGAGGGTTAGTTAATCTGCAAGACTTCACTGCAGATGATCTTAAAAATAGATGGGGAGATAATGGTTTGGATCAGCTTACTACAACATCTAACTGGACAAGTAACAATAAGTTCTTCGGTTATGTTTTTAACCGTATTTATTATACGATTCCGCAGGCTACAAACCTTATATTAATTATGAAGAGTAATCAGGTAACGTATGCAAATAAGGAGCAGGTGATCAGTGAGTTGAGATATCTCAGAGCTTTGTCTTACTATTATTTGATTGATTTTTTCGGCAAAGGTCCTCTTTTGAACGATGAAACTTTCAATACGTCGACACCATTGCCAGAAACTTCCAGAGCTGATTTGTTTAAGTTTGCAGAAAGTGAATTGCTTGCAATAGAGTCTACATTACCTGCAAGTAATTCTTATGGCAGGGCTAACAAAGCTTGCGCTAGAATGTTACTTGCTAAATTATATATGAATGCAGAGGTTTATACAGGAACGGCTCGGTATAATGATGCAGCTGTTATGCTGAACAAGATTATTTCAGAAGGAGGTTATCAGTTGGAATCTAATTTCCGAAAGAACTTCTCTGCAGATAATAACACATCAAAAGAAATTATATTTCCGCTGATTGCAGATGCTGTAAACAGCCAAAGTTTTGGAAACACAACTTATATAGTAAACGGTAGCTTAAGCAGCGATGACATGACACTGGCTAATTATGGTGCCACTGAGGGATGGGCTGGTCACAGAGCGACAAAAGCATGGTACGGACTTTATGGGAATACTCCTACTGAGATATTGAATAATCCTGATGTAAGAGGTCATTACTTCTTTACCACAGGTCATACTTGGGAAATGACTGATTATAAAACCTGGACAGATGGTTTCCCTTCTGTGAAGTTTTGGAATAAAAATTCTGACGGAACAGGTGTACCTACAAGTTTCTCATCAACCGATTTTCCTCTATTTAGATATAGTGATGTACTACTTATGTATGCAGAATGCGCATTGAGAGGCGCTTCATCTGCTAATCTTAATCAGGCATTAGTATACTTCAATATGGTTAGAGAGAGAGCTGGTGCTGCACCTTTTTCATCAATAACACTTCAGCACATTCTGGACGAACGTGGCCGTGAATTAAACTTTGAAGGTATGAGAAGACAAGATTTGATTCGATTTGGAAAATTTACCGGTGGCTCTTACCTCTGGCCATGGAAAGGTGGTGTGAAGGATGGTACGGCTATCCCGGATACCTATAAACTTTTCCCAATCCCTACTACGGCATTACAAGCCAATCCTAATTTAACGCAAAATCCTGGCTATTAAAAATCAATCTTATGAAAAATTTTAAAATTAAATATATTTTTTCTCTTCTTGCCATAGGTCTGCTGATTGTGGCCTGTCAAGATCGAGAAATTATTACCATCGAGGATTCGGAAGCTCCTATGCTCGTCAATCTTTCCGCGCAAAATTTAATCCTGGATCCTAATTTTCCATCAAATCCGTCCCTTACAATTTCTTGGACTCCAGCGAAGTACACGGTACCTGTGGAGATTAATTATAATATTGAAATTAGTTCTACGGAGACTTTCGATAAAAAATTTGCATTGGGCGATAAAATCGGGCAATCCGTTACGACGAAAAGCTTTACTAATAAGCAAATTAATGATGCTGCCAAGTTAATTGGTTTAGTACCGTCACAATCTCAGAAAATCTATTTCAGGGTCATATCTTCTGTCAATGGAAATTTTTATTCACAAGTTTCTAATGTCACTAATCTAACGGTGACACCCTATTTGGCGAGTCCTGTTTACAATTACGTAGACTTGTACCTAATAGGCGCTGCTACTGCTGGAGGCTGGGATAACGTAGCGACCAATCTTAATATTTATCCGCTACTGAAAAATACTGACAAGAATATATACACCTACTCTGGATTTTTTAAAGCTGATGGATTTAAAATCATTAAAAATAAAGGCTCTTACGATGTTCAATATGGATTAGGTACAGCGACAAATGCTACAAGCGGAACTTTGGATACAGGTGGAGGATCCGGAAATATTATGATTCCTTCTGATGGTTATTATAAGCTGACTATCAATATCAGTACTTTGACTTACACGTTAGCACAGCTCCCGAATCCTAATGCTGGTTATGACTCCATCTCAATAATTGGAACTGTAAATGGTAATTGGAATACCGATACACAGTTAAAGAGATCTACATTTGATACTCACGTATGGACCGCCAAAGCAGTAAGCCTTAATGAAGGTGTGTTCAAATTCAGGGCAAATAATTCATGGGATGTAAGCTGGGGTGCTCAATCAGAGTTTTTCGGGACAGCTCAAAAAGGTGGTGATAATATTCCATTAAGTTCAGAATGGATTTATGACATCTATTTTAATGATGCTACGGGCGATTATACTTTGATCCCAGTAAAATAAAAAATCAGACTTAATTATGAAAAATACACTAAATCAAATAATTGCCGCCCTAATTCTGGTATTGGGATTGGTGGCTTGTAATAACGATGCAGACAGAGACTGGACTACACAGGAGCCGAGTTTTAAGCTTAATGATACATCTTTAGGTGCGGAAAATGTGTTGTATGAAACCATGAAGTCCAATCCATTTACATTGGTCTGGCAGTCAGTTGGCGCAGGAGATTATACAGCAGTGCTTTCTGATACAGAAGATTTTGCCAAAAAAACAGAATTGGGAAAAACCACAGAATCCAGTTATACAACTACAATTGGTGATCTGAACAATAAGTTACTACAGGCGGGGTTTTCACCTTTTGTATCAAAGATGGTTTTCCTCAGGATAGAAAATGGAAGTCAGATTTCCAATACTATAAGTTTTAGTGTAAAAGCTTATCCTGTTAACGGTCCTGTCATCACCGCTCCTGCTAATGGAAGCACTGTAACGCTCAACTCTTCAGATCAATCTGTACTGGCAACTACCGTGACCTGGAATGATTACGCTGCCTACGGTTCTGATGTAACTTACAAGGTTGAACTGGCGAAAAAGGGGTCATCTACTTTCCTGAGCCTAGGCGAGGTAAAGAACGTAAAATCGCTGGCAATCAGCAGCAAAGATTTGAATACTGCTGCGCTTAATTCCGGCGGAATTGCAGCGGTAGAAGGTGAATTTGATTTCAGAGTTACAGCGAAAACGAGTTTCTCTGTACCTGCAATCGAACTCAAATCCGCTGTATCTACAGTGAAAATTACACCGTTCAAAGTTGAATTTGTAAATCTATATTTAGTTGGCGACGCTACTGCTGCAGGTTGGGATAATTCTGCAAGCAATGCCAATATGTATCCGTTATTGGGAGATAAAATAGTGAGCGCTTCTTACACTTACACAGGCTTCTTCAAGGTTGGTGGATTCAAATTGATAAAGGTAAAAGGCAGTTGGGATGCTCAATATGGAGCAGGTGCTTCAGCAGGAACCTTAAGCTCGGACGGAAGTTCAGGAGATATTAAAGTCACGACCGCAGGTTACTATAAGCTTTCCGTAAACGTTGGAACGATGACTTATACTCTGCAAGCTGTTACACCGCCATCGGTAACTTATCCTACGGTAGGTATTATTGGTGACTCTACACCCAATGGCTGGGATTCCAGTACTGCAATGACCAATTCTACATTGGACCCGCACATCTGGTACATCACAAACATTACTCTTACTAATGGAAAATTAAAGTTCAGAGCCAACAATGCTTGGGATGTGAACTGGGGAAGTGCTGATGAAGATTTTGGGACAGGGACGCAAGGCGGACCGGATATCAATGTAAAAGCCGGAACTTACAACATCTATTTTAATGATGCTACTGGCGCATTTTCACTAATTAAACTATAATCTACTTACACTAATTTTAAAATAACCGATTGCTAAAATCGGTTATTTTTTTTATTGAAATTCGAGATACTTTTTTTATATTGTAACCAATATATAAACCTTAAAAACAATGGCTGCGACAAGCTTCAAACTTGTCAGGCCATTGACCTTAAAATCTATTCAAATGAAAAAAATCACCATTGGAGCAGCTTTGTTCTCATTGATGTTTACAGGACTCAACGCGCAGAGCCTGAAATCGCCGGATGGCAAATTCGAGATGAATTTTCAGCTGAAAAGCGGCGTTCCTTATTACAATTTAAAATATAACGGCGGCATCGTTGTAGAAGATTCCAAATTGGGATTAAGATTGCTGAAAGACGGCGACATCCAGTTCGCTTCCGAAATCGAAAACAAAAATAACGAAGGCAAAAACCTGGATTACGGATTCGAAAAAACGGCTGAGAAAAGAGATTCCAAAAACGAAACCTGGCAGCCGGTTCTTGGCGAAAAGAAAAACTACATCAACAATTATAACGAACTCGCCGTTACGCTGAATCAAAAAGATAATGACAGAAGCATCGTTGTAAGATTCAGGTTGTTCAATGATGGTTTAGGCTTCAGGTATGAATTTCCTCAACAGAAAAACCTGAATTACTTTATCATTAAAGAAGAAGATTCGGAAATCGACCTTCCAACCGATATGAAAGCGTGGTGGTTAGCAGGAGATTATGATACGGAAGAGTATCTAACACAAACTTCGAAACTTTCAGAAATTCCTGCTAAATGGCCAACGTCTTACGAAGGAAACGCATCTCAAAACTTGGTGAAAAATGGTGTTCAGATGCCACTGATGATGAAAAAAGAAGGTGCTAGTCCACTTTACATCAACATCGCAGAAGCTGCCGTCATCGATTATCCTGCTGCGAACCTGGAACTCGATGCTGCTAACTTCAAATTTAAAACGCACCTCACGCCGGACGCTCAGGGCGCCAAAGGTTATATGCAGACACCTCAGACCACGCCTTGGAGAACCATCATCGTGTCTCCAAAAGCCGAGGAAGTTTTGGACTCCAAAATGCTGTTCAACCTGAACGAACCTACAAAATATAAAGACACATCGTGGATTCATCCTACAAAATATATGGGCGTTTGGTGGGAAATGATTATAGGAAAATCCCAGTGGGCTTATTCTACAGCAGACAATGTTCATATCGGTAAAACAGATTTTTCGAAGTTGACACCGAACGGAAAACACGCTGCTAACAATACTAAAGTTAAAGAATACATCGACTTCGCAGCAGCCAACGGTTTCCAGGGACTTTTGATTGAAGGCTGGAACATTGGTTGGGAAGACTGGTTCGGTCATTCCAAGGAATTTGTTTTTGATTTCATCACGCCGTATCCGGATTTCGATATCAAAATGCTGAACGATTACGCGCATTCCAAAGGTATCAAACTGATTATGCACCACGAGACTTCCGGCTCAGCATCCAATTATGAAAGATGGGCTGATAAAGCATTTCAATTGATGAATAAATATGGTTATGATGCTGTGAAGACTGGTTATGTCGGGAATATCATTCCACGAGGGGAACACCATTACAGCCAGTGGACGATTAACCATTACCGAAGAATTATCGAGAAAGCAGCAGAATACAAAATTATGGTCAACTCGCACGAGTCGGTGCGTCCAAGCGGCGAAAGCAGAACGTATCCAAACTGGATTGCCGCGGAAGCTGCCAGAGGAACCGAGTTCGAAGCCTTTGCAGGAAACAATCCGGATCATCAGACGATTCTGCCATTTACCAGATGGATGGGCGGCCCGATGGATTACACGCCGGGGATTTTCCAGACCAAACTGGATTATTATTTCCCGGGAGACAAACGTTTTGTAAAAACCACTTTGGCGAAGCAATTAGCACTGTACGTGGTGATGTATCAGCCACTTCAGATGGCAGCGGATTTGCCGGAGAACTACGCCAGACATATGGACGCCTTCCAGTTCATCAAAGACGTGGCAGCAGATTGGGATGATACCAAAATCCTTTCCGCCGAACCTGGAGATTACATCCATACTGCGAGAAAGGCGAAAGGAACGGATAACTGGTTTGTTGGCGGAATTACCGATGAAAATGCAAGAGACTACACCGTAGATTTCTCCTTCCTGGACAAAGGCAGAAAATACGAAGCCACGATTTACGAAGATGGTAAAGACGCCGATTATATCAACAATCCGCAGAGTTACAAAATCTACAAAAAAACCGTAGACAGCAAAACAAAATTGCCAATACACCTCGTCAGAAGCGGTGGTTACGCCATTTCTGTGAAGCCTGTAAAATAAAAATTCCTTTCCCAGCTCCCTCTCCATTTGAAGAGGGTTGGGATGAGGATTAGGAGCTTAATCCCGCTATCCGCTATATCTTTTTTACGCTCGGTCGGCTCCGCTACGCTCCGCCGCCTCGCGCAAAAAAGGATGCCGCTGCTATCGGGGCTATGGGCTTCAATTATAAATTAAACTTTGTCGAAGCAATCATGCTTTGACAAAGTTTTTCCATTCTTCAGAAACACATTACCAATAATTTAAGGTCATCAACCGCCAACCATCAACTAAAAGAAATGAACTGGATTTCCAAACTTTTCAACAAACAAAATACCTTTCTCTTCCTGCTTGCCGGAATGGTTCTTTTGGCCAAGCTGATACCTTTCCAAGATGCTTATAACGAATATTTCAACCTGTCGGGTTTCATCGATTGGGGCATTGCCGGGATTTTTCTTTTGTATGGATTGAAACTCAATCTCAAAGAAGTCGTAAAAGATGTCTCCAACTGGAAACTGCACTTGCTGATTCAGTCGGGAACATTTATTATTTTTCCTTTGTTAGCTTTGATATTTTATCCGTTTGTAAAAGACACAAATTATGAAAATATTTGGCTCTCGGTTTTCTTCCTGGCGTGTTTGCCATCCACGGTTTCATCGTCCGTTGTAATGGTTTCCATCGCAAAAGGCAATGTTACATCAGCCATTTTCAACGCTTCGATTTCCGGGATTATCGGCATTGTGATGACGCCACTGTTGATGAGTTTTTTCCTCACTGCCAACGGAGAAGGCGGAAATCACGCCGAAATCATCCAGCAATTGCTCCTTAAAGTGTTATTGCCGATTATCTTAGGACTTTTGCTCAATCCAATTTTCAAAAATTGGGTGGTGAAATACTCTAATATCATTTCAGAATTTGACAGACTGATTATCCTGCTCATTGTTTACGAAAGTTTTTCGCACGCGTTCGTTGACAATATTTTTGTATCCGTTCCGGCTTTGGTCTTTGTTGCAATCGCTTTCGGGGTGGTATTTTTGTTCTTTGCAACGTATTACATCCTGAAATTCATCGCAGAAAAACTGAACTTCAAACCAAAAGATGTCATTACCACAACTTTCTGTGGTTCCAAAAAATCCTTGGTTCACGGCAGTTTGTTTCTGTTGGTTTTAGGAATTCCGGATGATCAGAAAGTTTTGTTTCTCTTGCCCGTAATGATTTACCACAGCTTTCAATTGTTCTACGTCAGTTGGCTCGCAAACAAAATCGCCAAAAGAGAAATCATTAAGGAAAATTAATTTCGAATTTATTAAAACCACATAGACACATAGAAAATATTAAAATTAAATCCTTGAAACAGGATAAATAATATCGTTGCTGCTATTACTTTATTATTACTAATAACTATTTGCCTATGTGGTAAAAAAAGTAGTTGTAAGTTAAAGTTTTTAGACTTTACGCTCAATACCATCAATTTTCAAAAAAAATCTTAATTTTAAATAGGCCTTAAAAAATTAACATTATGAAAAAAATATTAACCATTTCCGCCATCGCATTGTCTGCGGTTTTCTATTCTCAGGTGCAGAAAGTAGAACCCGAATTTTGGTGGAGCGGAATGAAAAATCCTGAACTGCAATTGTTAGTTTATGGAAAAGATATCCAGAATCTGCAACCCGAATTTGCTTCGGGAATTAAAATCAAAGAGGTCAAAAAAGTCGAAAACCCAAATTACCTTTTCGTAACAATCGATACAAACGGCGTTCAACCAGGAAAAACAAAACTGAACTTCAAAAACGGAAACAAAACCGTCAAAACCATCGATTACGAATTCAAACAGAGGCAACAAAACTCGGCGAACAGAGATTCTTACACGTCTTCTGATGTAATGTATCTGATAATGCCAGACCGTTTCGCCAACGGAAATCCTAAAAATGACAACACGCCAGACACTGCGGAAAAAGCAGACCGAAGCAAAACCGGCGGTCGCCACGGTGGAGATATTGCGGGAATTGTAAAAAATCTGGATTATCTCCAGGAATTGGGCGTTACCACGATCTGGAATACGCCTTTATTAGAAGACAATGAACCCAGTTATTCTTACCACGGCTACGCACAAAGTGACCATTATAAAATCGACCCGCGCTACGGAACCAATGAGGATTACAAAAATCTGGCGGATGAACTTCACAAAAGAAAAATGAAACTCGTGATGGATTATGTCACCAATCATTGGGGTTCAAAAAGCTGGATCATCCAGGATCTGCCGGCGAAAGACTGGATTCACATCTGGCCCAATGGAAAGGACGGTTTCCAGAGAAGCAACTACCGGATGACGACACAGTTCGATACCAACGCTGCAAAAGTGGACGAAGCGGCTTGTATGGACGGCTGGTTTGATACCACAATGCCGGATATGAACCAAAGCAATCCGATGGTGGTGACTTATATGGCTCAAAATGCGATTTGGTGGATAGAATATGCAGGTTTAGACGGTTTCCGCGTGGATACGTATTCTTACAATGACAAAAAAGGAATCGCCGATTGGACAAAAAAAATCACGGATGAATATCCGAAATTCAATATTGTAGGGGAAGTCTGGATGCACGATCAGGCGCAGATGTCTTATTGGCAGAAGGATTCCAAAATTGCGGCTATAGAAGGCTACAATTCATATCTGCCATCGGTGATGGATTTCACAATGCACGATGCGCTGGGCCAGGTTTTCCGCGAGGATGCCGGCTGGGATTCGGGAATGCAGCGGGTTTATGACAATCTGGCGAATGATTTTCTATATCCGAACATCAATAATCTCTTGGTCTTTGCGGAGAATCACGACACGAACCGTTTCAATCAGATTTTCCCAAATGTAGCAGATTACAAATTAGCAATGAGCCTGATTCTCACCGTCCGTGGAATTCCGCAATTGTATTACGGTTCCGAAATCGGGATGGCAGGCGACAAAAATAACGGTGGGGACGGTGAAATCCGTAAAGATTTTCCCGGCGGCTGGGCTGGCGATGCCAACAATGCTTTTACAAAATCCGGACGTACCGCATCCCAAAACGAATATTTCAATTATACCAAAAAGCTGCTAAACTGGAGAAAAACCAATGAAGCCGTTCACACCGGAAAAACGCTGCATTACATCCCGATCGACAATGTTTACGTTTATTTCCGATATACGGATAACAAAAGGGTAATGGTCGTTATCAATAACAATAAAGAAAATCAAAACTTAGATTTGAAGCGTTTTTCCGAAGGTCTGAAAAATTTTACAAAAGGAAAAGATATCATTTCTGACAAAGATTTTGATTTAAAAACTAATTTGTCCGTTGCTGGGAAATCTTCATTAATTTTAGAATTGAAATAAAATTAATTTTATAGTTGGCAAATGGCGAAAAGTAAAAAGATTCAAGTCGAAGGAAAAGAGATAACTGTTATTCTGGGTGGCGAAAAAGAGTATATTTCGCTCACAGATATGCTGAAAGCTAAAGATAGTAATTTCTTTATATCCAATTGGTTACGAAATAGAAACACGATTGAATATCTTGGTATTTGGGAAAGTATTTATAATCCAGATTTTAATTATGTCGAATTCGACACAATTAAAAGTCAAGCAGGACTGAATAGTTATAGAATAAGTATCAAAGATTGGGTTGAGAAAACAAATGCAATAGGATTGAAATCTTCAACTGGCCGATACGGAGGAACTTACGCGCATCCAGATATTGCATTTGAGTTTGGTATGTGGATTAGTCCGCAGTTCAAAATTTATTTGATTAAAGAATTCCAGCGCCTCAAAGATGAAGAAAACAACCGTCTGAACCTAGAATGGAATTTGCAGAGAACCATTTCCAAGATTAATTATCACATTCATACAGATGCCATCAAAGCGAATTTGATTCCGAAAAAAATCACAAAACGGCAATCTGGTTTTGTCTATGCGAGCGAAGCAGATTTGCTGAATGTTGCCCTTTTCGGAATCACGGCGAAAGAATGGCGGGATAAAAATCCTGAGCAAAAAGGAAACATCAGAGATGACGCAACTTTGGAGCAATTGGTGGTTTTGAGCAATATGGAAAGTATCAATGCCCTGCTGATTCAACAAGGTTTATCTCAAGGTGAAAGACTGATCCACCTCAACAAAGTCGCCATCAGTCAAATAAAATCTTTACTGGAAAATAATAAAATTAAAAAATTAGAATAAATTATGAAAAAAATAATTTCTGTCTTTTTACTAGTAGGTCTTGTGCTTTCAGGTACACTTTCTGCCCAGAAAAAAGGCTTTTACGAAAATGTCCAGAAAAAAAATGTCGCCAAAGTCTTAGATGATTTGAACACCTTTGCAGCCAATGCCGATTTCAAAAATTATTTTGAATTGTTTGCACAAGAGTCTCAATATATCGGGACAGACGCAACCGAAGTCTGGACCAAACAGGAGTTCCGCGATTGGGCCAAACCATTTTTCGATAAGAAGACCACCTGGAATTTCAAATCCTTGAAGCGGAATATCTTCTTCAGCAAAGATGGTAATTATGCTTGGTTTGATGAGATTTTAGACACCCAAATGAAAATCTGCCGAGGTTCCGGAGTTCTCGAAAAAATCGGTGGCAAATGGAAAATCAAACAATATGTCCTTTCGCCAACGGTTCCCAATGAAGTCATCGACGAAGTGACGAAGATCAAAACGCCAATCGAGGATGTCTTGATTCAAAAATTAAAAAATTAAAGTGTAAATCATTGATCAACTATCATCTGTCAATAATAAATTTATGATTAAAAAAATAAAGCCCAATCTTTCCATTGCTCAGATCATCAATATGAGTATGGGATTTTTGGGAATCCAAATGGCATTTGGCCTGCAAAACGGAAATGCGAGTAGAATCCTGGCCAACCTTGGTGCAGACGTGCACGAACTGTCCTGGTTCTGGTTGGTGGCGCCGGTTACGGGATTAATCGTTCAGCCCATAATCGGGCATATGGGAGACAACACGTGGAGTCCGCTGGGAAGAAGGAAACCTTACTTTTTGATTGGAGCAGTTCTTTGCGCCATCGGACTGGTTCTCCTTCCCAATGCCGCTTCTGTGACGCATATGATCGCGGCAAACGTTTTATTGTTGGCCGTAATTTTCCTTGCGATGATGGACTTTTCTGTCAACATTGCAATGGAACCTTTCCGGGCTTTGGTCGGCGATATGTTGCCAAAACATCAGGGAACTTTAGGATTTTCCATTCAAACCATTTTAATTGGAATCGGCGCCGTGATTGGTTCCGAAATGCCAAACTGGCTAACAAAATTAGGAATATCGAATGTCGCACCGGAAGGTTATGTGGCCGATAATGTGATTTATGCCTTTTACATCGGAGCCACAGTTTTGATTCTCTCGATCTTATACACGATCTTCACAACCAAAGAATATTCGCCCAAAGAATTTGCAGAATTTGAAGGCGGAAAAGAAGCCGCGGAAGAGCATTCCAAATTTTCGGATATGTTCAAGGACTTTGCGAACATTCCGAACCTGATGAAGAAGTTGGGAATCGTTCAGTTCTTCTCCTGGTTTGCATTATTTACGATGTGGGTATTCACTACCAGTGCTTTAGCAACACATCATTTCGGCTTGTCTCCGGAAGACACCAAGTCTGTGGATTTTAATAAAGCCGGAGATTTGACAGGACACCTGTTCGGATTGTACAACCTGTTTGCCATCCCATTTGCATTTTTATTGACACCGATTGCTAAAGCGATTGGAAAAAAACAAACGCACGCTTTGGCTTTGGCAAGTGGTGGTTTGGGCTTGATCTCAATGTACTTTATCAAAGATACTTCAATGCTTTGGATATCGATGATAGGATTGGGATTTGCCTGGGCCAGTATTTTGGCAATGCCTTACGCAATGTTGATTGATGCAATTCCACAGAGAAAAATGGGCGTTTATATGGGGATTTTCAACTTCTTTATTGTGGTACCGCAAATCATCAACGGAATTTTCGGAGGACCAATAGTCTCCAATCTGTTTGGGAAAATGGCGATTGACTATGTAGTTGTTGGTGGCGTCTGTATGCTTTTGGGTGCTTTGATTACAATGATTTTCATCCAATCCCAGGACGAAACGCCGAAAGAAATCCAAGAAGAAATCCAGCAGGTTCATTTCTAATTTCATAGAGAATTATCACACCGAGCTTGTCGAAGTGTCTAAATATTAATCCACCAAATCGGTGGATTTTTCGTTCTTACCGTACATCAATGTGTAAGAGTTTTCAAAGCTGGAAATTTGTCTCAACAAAATAAATCAATCATCATTTATCAATTATGAAAACAGTATATCACAAATCAGACAGCAGAGGTTATGCGAACCACGGTTGGCTAAAAAGTCACCACACTTTTAGCTTTGCCAATTATCATAATCCGGAAAGAATGCATTTCGGTGTTCTCAGGGTTTTGAATGACGATTTCGTAGAAGGCGGAATGGGCTTCGGGAGACATCCGCACCGCGATATGGAAATCATCTCGATTCCGCTGGAAGGCGACTTGCGCCACGGCGATAATATGGGCAATTCCGGAATTATCAAAAAAGGAGATATCCAGGTGATGTCTGCCGGAACCGGTATTATGCACAGCGAAGAAAATGCAACCGAGCAACCTGTGAAGTTCCTGCAAATCTGGATCATCCCAAACAAAACTGATGTCACGCCAAGATACGACCAAATGGACATCGAGGAACAATCGGTTCAGAACGATTTCCAACAGATTCTTTCACCTGATGCCAATGATGCCGGCGTCTGGATCCACCAGGATGCGTGGTTCAACCTGGCCAAATTTGACAAAGGCTTTTCCAAAGACTACATCATCAACAAATCTGGGAACGGTGTGTATGTTTTTGTGATCAAAGGCCAGGCAAAAGTAGGCGACCAGATTTTGAAAGAGAGAGACGGGTTCGGGATTTGGGACACAGAGCGTTTCACTCTGGAAGCGTTGGAAAATTCCGAAATTTTATTGATGGAAGTTCCGATGGAATTACCGGGATAACGGCTCATCATCATCGTTACAAAAGTCCTCAGGAGACTCCGGATGTCTTGATTTCAGGATATTTCAAGTCACGCGGTAGGACTTTTGTGACTTTTAGAATTCTGGCGTTTTAAGATATTTTTAAGCAAAATACCTGAAAATCGGTATAACATTTGTCCTCAAAAAATCTTAAATTTGGCATTTTAAAAAGTTAAACTGAAAACATCATATGAGATTACTTATTGTAGGAAATGGCGGACGCGCGTCTGCGCTGGCACTTAAGCTGGCAGAAGACAGCAGAATAACGAAAATGTTCTTTGCGCCAGGAAACGCAACCACCGAAAAATTAGGAGAAAACATCAACGAAAGCGATATTTTAGCGCTCAGAGATTTTGCACTCAAAAATAAAGTGGACCTTACCATCGTGGGTCCGGAGGCACCGCTGGTAGATGGCATCGTGGATGAATTCAAGAAAGTGGACCTCAGGGTTTTCGGTCCTACAAAAAAAGCAGCTTCTCTGGAAGGCAGCAAGGCATTCTCAAAAAAGTTTATGAAGACGTACGGCATCAAAACCGCGCAGTCTGTAACATTTGATTCGTATGCAGAAGCTAAGGAGTATCTTCAGAAACAGCAGTTTCCGATCGTTATCAAAGCAAGTGGATTGGCTGGCGGAAAAGGCGTAGTGATTGCCGAGAACCTGGAAGATGCAGAAGGTACAATTCACGATTTTATGATCAAAAGAATCTTCGGCGATGCCGGTATTCAGGTGATTATAGAAGAATTTTTACAAGGTTTCGAAGCGTCGATCATCGGCGTTTCCAATGGTGAAAAAATTTTCCCTTTCATTCCTGCAAAAGATTATAAGAAGGTAGGCAACGGCGACAAAGGTCCAAACACGGGCGGAATGGGTTCTGCCGCGCCAAGCCCGGAATTTACCGATGCACATCAGAAGGATTTCGTAGAACATATTATGAATCCGACAGTGGAAGGTCTCAAAAAAGAAGGTCTAAGCTTCAAAGGATTTATTTTCTTCGGCCTCATGGTGACTAAAAACGGGACTTATCTCCTGGAATATAATATGAGATTGGGAGATCCGGAAACTCAGGTGCTTCTGCCGCTGTTGGAAAACAATCTGGTAGACGTTATCGAGGATTGTCTTCACGGCAAAGACCTGGATTTGAAATTCAAAAATAAAAAAGCAGTTTGTCTGGTGATGTGTTCCGGAGGCTATCCTCAGAACCACGAGACAGGCTTCGAGATTACGAATATCGACAAGGTGAAAAACAGTAAACTGCTTTACGCCGGTGCAGATTACCGAGGAGAGCGCATCGTCTCCACAGGAGGCCGCGTTCTGAATCTGGTAGCCCTGGGCGATACATTTGAGGAGGCGCGTAAAAAAGTGTACGAAGATGCATTGCCGGTGCATTTTGACTACGCATTTTACAGAGACGATATTGCGAAATTCTAAATATACAGAGATGTTGGGCGACCAACGTCTCTTTTTTTTTAAGAGCTATTGGCTATTTCGAACAGTTTTTGATTAAAGTTTTTTAGGAGCTATTTCCCGCTTTCCGTTGCAATCTTTTTTGCCAGAACATCGGTTTATCAATAGAAATCTGAGCACCCGCAAAAAAGGATTTTCACTGCAATCGGGGCTAGGGGTTTTCAGTATTAATTGAGGTTTTGTCAATTAAGAGAGATTTATTAAAAATCATAAAAATTAAACATAATATTGTCATTCCGTCGGAATCCATCTAATCTCAGCCGAGATTTCTACGGAACGACAATATTAAAAATATAAAATAGCTTAAAGCATTTCGCTCAGTTCTTTGCTGAGTTTGAAGTTTATACTGAGTTTGTCGTAATACCTTTGCGAACCTTAAAATATTTTCAATAAGATAAAAAAAATCTTTGCGAACTTTACGTTAAATTCAACATCATTTAAAAATATCACATACCTATATGCAAAACGGAATTATCATTTTAGACTTCGGCTCACAGTACAATCAATTGATTGGCAGAAGAATCCGTGAGATGGAAGTTTATTCGGAAATCATCCCATTCAACACACCATTGGCAGAAATCCTGGAGAAAAAACCCCGTGGAATTATCCTTTCCGGAGGACCTAGTTCTGTGAATGCAGAAAATGCACACCTTGTAAAAAAAGAACTCTACGAACAAGGGATTCCGGTTCTCGGCATCTGCTACGGAATGCAATTAACAGCGCATCTTTTGGGCGGAAAAGTGGCGAAAGGCGAAAAAGGCGAGTATGGGAAAGCGCATCTCGACATCGTCAAAGAAAATGATTTCCTGAAAGGCGTTTACCAGAATTCTATCGTTTGGATGAGCCATTTTGATGAAGTGGCCGATTTGCCGGAAGGCTTTGAACTCAATGCCAAGTCCGGCGTTATCGCATCGATCTCCAATCCGGAAAAGCAAATCTACTGCGTCCAGTTTCACCCCGAAGTTTCTCACACCGAAGAAGGCGGAAAGATGCTGGAGAATTTCGTTTTCGGAATTTGTAAAGCGGATAAAAACTGGTTATTAACGAATTATATCGAAAAAACCGTTGCCGAAATCAAAGAAAAAGTAGGAGACCAAAAAGTGATTTTAGGATTGTCCGGCGGTGTAGATTCTTCTGTTGCTGCAGTTTTGATCCATAAAGCCATTGGCGACCAGCTGAATTGCATCTTCGTAGATACGGGACTTCTGAGAAAGGATGAAGGTAAAAAAGTAATGGACAATTATGGCAAGCATTTTCATATGAACATCAAGATGGTGGATGCTGCCGACCGGTTTTTGTCCAAATTAGCCGGCGTGGGCGACCCGGAAGAAAAAAGAAAAATCATTGGCAATGAGTTCGTTTACGTCTTCGATGAAGAATCGAAACAGATCGAAGGCGCCAAATTCCTGGCGCAAGGAACCATCTATCCCGATGTGATTGAGTCTCAATCCGTTAAAGGACCGTCAGCAGTGATCAAGTCTCACCACAATGTTGGCGGACTTCCGGAAGAAATGGAGTTTCAACTGTTGGAACCTTTGAGAGAACTGTTCAAAGATGAGGTGAGAAAGGTAGGCGAGGAGTTGGGCATCCCGCACGAATTGGTATACAGACATCCGTTCCCAGGGCCAGGTTTAGGCATCCGGGTTTTGGGCGAAGTGGATGCGGAAAAAGTCAGGATTTTACAGGAAGCAGACGATATTTTCATCGAGGAATTGTATAAAAACGATTTGTATGAGAAAGTGTCTCAGGCGTTCGTGGTTCTTCTTCCCGTGAAATCTGTAGGCGTAATGGGCGACGAAAGAACCTATGAATATACAGCAGTTGTTCGTTCAGCCAACACGATTGACTTTATGACAGCGACCTGGAGCAGATTGCCATACGAGTTTTTGGACACCGTTTCCAGCAGAATTATTAATGAAGTCCGTGGCATCAACAGAGTCGCTTACGACATCAGTTCCAAACCACCGGCAACCATTGAGTGGGAATAATTATGAATGATCAGTCATAATTGATAAATGATAAAACCAGCAATCCGTTGCTGGTTTTTTTTGGTTCATAGGATAACAGTAAAATAGAGAATACTCAAACTTGACAGCTTTTGATGGTCTCTCAATCTTGGTCTGTCATTATTGTATATTGATTTAATAACAAGCAGTGAGCACAGTAAATCACTTTATTCTCATAAAGGTTACTCGTCATCTAATATAGGTTGGTCACCGTCTAATATAGGTTAGTCATCATCTAATCTAGGTTAGTCGTCATCTAATCTAGGTTGGTCGAGATACCTAATAGGTTGGTCGTTATCTAATATTGGTAGTTTTTGACGTTGTTCCTTGAAGATGTTAGATTTTCGGCTTCTTTAGAGAGCCATTAAGTGAAATGGGCAGAAAAAAATTGATTGATTGAATTGTTTGTCGCTACCCAAGAAGGGGAGATGGTCTGGATTTTCTATTTATCAGATGGACTCTATAATGAGTTCAATTAATTAGACTGTCTGTAATGTTATCCTTTTAATTCTTATTGGTATAACTTCTGGCAAGAATATTTTCTAAACCTTTTCATTTAAAGTTGATGTACATTAGCATCTAAAATAAAGACCTATTCCAATACGAATAGGTCTTTATTTTATCAATGACGAACTGAAATCATTTCCTCCTCACATTCTCCAAAATATCAGGGAAGTAAGTGTCAGAAAGATGTTCGAACTCGTCGCCCCGCATAAACATCGAGGCATCCACCTGGTCGTAGGATTCTCTACCTGCCGCAGCTATCAGCTCGTTGCAGGTGTGCAAAGTATTCTTGTGAAACTGGAAAACACGTTCTGTTTTGTCATTGGTATCTAATCCTTTGATAAGCATTTTGTCTTGCGTTGCCACGCCGGTTGGGCAGGTATTTGTGTTGCATCGCAAAGCCTGGATACAACCCAACGAAAACATAAATCCTCTGGCATTGTTGCAAAGGTCGGCGCCCATAGCAATGGCTCTAAGAATATCCAAAGATGTCAAAACTTTTCCGCTGGCAATAACACGGAGCTTGTCCCGGACTTCATAATTAATCAAAGTCTTATTCACGAAAATCAATGCGGGTTCCAACGGCATTCCTACGCCATCGGAAAATTCTGGTGGTGCTGCTCCGGTTCCGCCTTCGGCACCGTCTACGGTGATAAAGTCCGGATAAATATCCAAGATCGTCATCTGTTCGCAGATGTCTTCAAACTCCCTGGTGTCACCGATGCACAGCTTGAATCCAACAGGCTTACCGCCGGACAGCTTGCGCAATTGTTCTAAAAATTTCAGCAGACCAGCGGCATTGGAAAATGCGCTGTGCGATGGTGGCGAGAGAATGGTAACGCCGGCTGGCACGTGGCGGATTTTGGCAATCTCCGGGGTATTTTTCACAGCAGGCAAAACGCCGCCGTGACCGGGCTTCGCACCCTGAGACAATTTGATTTCAATCATTTTGACATTGTCCAGTGTCGCATAGTGCGTAAAAAGTTCCGGGCTGAATTTCCCGTCCTCATCTCTGCAGCCGAAATAGCCGGTCCCGATCTGCCACACCAAATCGCCGCCCTGAAGATGATGCGGAGAGATGCCGCCTTCGCCCGTATTGTGGTAGAAATTTCCTTTTTTCGCGCCGCGGTTCAGCGCCATTTGTGCACGGTCGCTTAAGGCTCCGAAACTCATCGCAGAAATATTAAGAAGCGACGCATTATACGGCTGTTTGCAGTTTTCGCCAATCCAAACTCTTGGCAATTCT
>DBLQ01000094.1 GCA_002297505.1 Flavobacteriales bacterium UBA720 | reverse complement strand
CAGGCCTGCCACGCCCGCTCCAACCAATGCCAGATAAGGATGCGTAGCCAAACCAATCATCGTGAGACCCAAAACCTCAACTGCCACACTGACAATAGCCACATTGATACCGCCAAAACGGTTGATGGCATTGCTGAAAATCAAGCGCGAAGCAACAAACAAAACTCCAAATACCGACAGGCACAGCGCGCCGTTTTGCCAGTGGTGATAATCGTAATACAGCGTGATAAATGTAGAAATGGTTGCAAAACCCAGTCCGCCCAGAGCCAACCCCAGGCCGTAAGGAGCAACGCCTGCCAGTACAGACCAGAACGTCCGGTGCTCCGACTGCGTGTCGGATCCCATTTTGTTGGTTTTATTCTTTGCTAAAATAAATCCGAGGATTCCCAATGCCAGAATTAAAAGACCAAGACCATAAAAGCTGAAGTGTTTCACAATAGTCACACCCAAAAAGGCGCCCAATGCCAAAGCTCCATAACAAGCCACGCCGTTATAGGAAATGATCTTCGCAGTATGCTTTTCGCCCATCGTCATGATGGCCCAGTTAATAGGACTTGCACCTATCATGCCCTCTGCTGCGCCGGTGAGCAATCTGGTCACAATAAGAAATACAAGACTAACTACCGGAGAAAACCTGAAATAATAAGCCATCATCAAAATAATTCCCGTAACACCAAAACTTAACATGCTTCCTATCACAGCCGGTTTCGGACCTTGATTATCCACAATTTTCCCCGAGTACGCACGCATCACAAATGTCATCACATATTGAAGACTAATCACCAGACCTGCAACCAGCATGCTGAAACCAAGTCCCTTACTGATGAATATTGGTAGTACCGATAATGACAAACCTATAACCAGATACCCTATAAAGGTAAAAAAGACGTATGAAAATAATGTGTAAGAATCTCGTCCCGGTCTCAGAACTGCTGCATCCATAATAGAAAAAAAATAAGGGTGCAAAGTTAGTTCAGATTTAGCAAATCAGTCTGGGAATTGTATTAACAATACTTAATGTGAAGTTAGACCACATCTATACTTACAATTAGTACAGATATGATGATACAGAGTAACGCAAGAAAAAAGAGTACATCTGCAATACCTTCCAATGTTCTGGAAGTTTTTATACGCTCGGATTTCATAGCAAGAAATGACAGCGCACAACTGAGCGACAGACTGAAGATGGCACTCACAGTACAGATGTCCAGATAGGTGTGGTGGGGAAACCTGGCTATCTTGAGTGATGTCAAAATGACCAGACAGAAACCCAGTAAATTGGTAGAAGCATTGAGAATATGAGGCGCCGTTTTATTCATAGCTCAAAATTATCTAATTGTATTTAATTGGAGTGTGTCTTTTTTTATTTTAAAGAATATTTAGCATTGCTTAAAAATTACTTTATCGTTTAAAATATCATTTTCACAAAAATTAGCGGAAAAATTTTATATTTGTCAAAACTCTACTGTTATGCAATCAACTTATATAGAAACGCAAGAAGTCACCTTTAAGGAATTTAGAGACAGTATCATTAAAGATTACCGGATCGGAAAGATTTCCCGCGAGATGTCGTACTTGGGAAGACGTGAGGTACTTACCGGCAAGGCTAAATTCGGGATCTTTGGAGATGGCAAGGAATTGCCGCAGCTGGCAATGGCCCGGGTTTTCCGTAATGGAGATTTCCGTTCCGGCTACTATCGCGATCAGACCTTTGCTCTTGCCATTGACGCCATTTCTGTAGAAAGTTTTTTCGCACAGCTCTATGCCGATACCAGCGTGGAGCGCGAGCCTGCTTCTGCAGGACGCCAGATGAACGGACACTACGCTACCAGAAGTCTGAATGAAGACGGAAGTTGGAAGGATCTTACGGCTCAGAAAAACATCTCTTCGGATATCTCTCCAACGGCTGGGCAGATGCCGCGACTGCTGGGTCTGGCACAGGCTTCTAAAATTTATAAATCCGTAAAATTTGACGGTTCCGAGAAATTTTCCAGGGAAGGAAGTGAAGTGGCTTTTGGCACCATCGGAGACGCTTCTACAGCAGAAGGTCATTTCTGGGAAACCCTCAATGCAGCGTGTGCGCTTCAAGTTCCCATGATTGTTTCAATTTGGGACGATGGCTATGGCATTTCAGTGCCGACGCAGAATCAAAGAGCGAAAGCGGATATCTCTCAAATGCTTTCCGGTTTTCAGCGAAACGAAGGCGAAAATCAAGGTTGTGAAATCATACAGGTCAAGGCGTGGGACTATCCGGCGCTGATCTCTGCTTATGCCCGCGCAGAGCATCTTGCGAGATACGAAAGTGTTCCGGTGGTGATCCATGTTACCGAGGTGACTCAGCCGCAAGGTCACTCTACCTCCGGCTCACACGAACGTTATAAATCTGAAGAGAGACTGAATTGGGAATCCGAATTTGACGGCTTACTTAAGTTCAGACAATGGATTCTGGAATATAGCATAGAGATAGAAGGCGCGTACGAAGTTCTGGCGACCGAGGAAGAATTGGACACCATTGATGCAGAAGCTAAAAAATTGGTAAAAGAAGGACAAAAGAGAGCCTGGGAAGCTTATCAGCAAACAATTTCTGACCTCAAAGCAGAGATTTTACCGCTTGTGGAATCATTAGCAAATCAGCATTCGGAAATCAATCCGATCATTGAGAATTTTAACAAAATCATTTCAAAAAGCAAAAAAGATATCTTCCACCTGGCCAGGAAAGCATTGCTGGAGACGCGTGGCCAGCAATCTGCCGGACGAGGTGCGCTGAAAAATGCATATGAGAAGGTTTATGAAATAGAAAAAGACAATTACTCTTCGCATTTGTATTCTCAGTCCAGATGGAAAGCGACCAACATTAAGGAAATTTCGCCGATGTATTCCGAGAACTCAGAAGAAGTAGACGGGAGAGTCGTGGTGCGGAACAATTTCGATAAAATCTTTGAAAAATATCCTCAAGCCTTGGTATTTGGTGAGGATGCAGGAAATATTGGTGATGTAAACCAAGGTCTGGAAGGACTGCAGGAAAAATATGGCGACGTGCGTATCGCTGACACCGGAATCCGGGAAGCTACCATTCTGGGGCAGGGCATTGGGCTGGCAATGAGAGGCCTGAAACCGATTGCCGAGATCCAATACCTGGATTACATCCTATATTGTCTGCAGGGCATGAGCGATGATCTGGCAACTGTGCAGTACAGAACCAAAGGCGGACAAAAGGCACCTGTAATTATCCGGACAAGAGGTCACCGCCTGGAAGGGGTGTGGCACTCGGGATCTCCGATGGCAGGAATTCTAAACCTTTCTAAAGGCATCAACATCCTAGTGCCTAGAAGCCTGACAAAGGCTGCAGGATTTTATAATACCATGTTGCAGAGCGATGAGCCGGCCGTTATTGTAGAATGTCTGAACGGCTACAGACTGAAGGAGAAACAACCTGATAACTTAGGCGAATTTACCGTACCTGTGGGCCAAATTGAAGTCACTAAAAGTGGTTCTGATGTTACGCTGGTGACGTATGGATCGACATGGCGAATCGTGACCGAGGCTGCTGCCGAACTGGAAAAGCTGGGCATCTCGGCAGAAGTCATTGATATTCAGTCATTGATTCCATTTGACCTGTCTCACGAAATTGCTGAAAGTGTAAAGAAAACAAATCGTTTGGTCGTTATTGATGAAGATGTAGAAGGCGGAACATCTGCGTTCATGCTGCAGCAGATTCTTGAGAAGCAAAAGGCTTTCAGATACCTGGACTCTGATCCGTTGACCATTGCCGCCGAAAATCACAGGCCGGCTTATGCCAGTGATGGTGACTACTTCAGTAAACCGTCCGCAGATGACATTGTGGAAAGAGTTTATATGATGTTTAACGAACTGAATCCGGAAAAATTTCCTTCCCTCTAATTCAGTTCCGATTGAAATAATTGAATAAACCTTTTGAAGATTCTACCTTCAGAAGGTTATTTTTTTTCAGGTCTTCGATGAAATTGGAAATAGTATCATAACGAATGACAATCTTTTCGAAAACCATTTTTCGGTAAGCATAGCCTTCCATAAAAGCTTCATTGTCCGTCCACGGCTGCGAATCCTGCTTACGCATCCACCGCACAAAATCTGACTCCGATTGGGATGTATAACTTTTTTTCCGTTTTAACAGCGTGTACTTCATTGTAATATTTGCACAAAAATATTAATTATAATTGATTATTTTTTCGAAAATTGTAAATTTTAAGATTAAATATTTATGAATAATTAATAAAATATTGACAATCAAACGCATTTATAGCCAAGATTGTTTGAAGATATACGGCTCATAATTTATAAATTATCTGTAAATTCGTTCGCAATTATTTTGTAAAGCTAAAAAACTTCTACTTGAAATTTCTAATCATCATTCCTGCACATAATGAACAGAGCAATATTGCGCTCTGTCTGGAATCTCTGAAGAATCAGAATTTCCAGGATTTCCTTTGTGTCATTGTGAATGATGGCAGCACGGATAACACCCAACAAATCGTGGAGCAGTTCATCGGATCGGCTTCCAATTTTCAGCTCATGAGTCTGAATGTATCAGGTCATGAACCGGGTGCTAAAGTCGTTCGCACATTCAATGCAGGGCTGGCCTCTGTACATTGGAGGAGCTTTGATGTGATCTGTAAATACGATGCGGACATTGTATTTCCACAAGACTATCTGGAAAAGGTCAACCAGGCATTTGACAGCAATCCCAAAGCAGGTCTTGTTTCCGGATTGGTGTACATCCGAAATTACAAGCAGAATCCTGAGGTCAAAAATCTTCGCCACGCGAATGAAAATTGGTCGGATTTCAGCAACCGGAATCAGGAGTGGATTTTTGAAAATCTGTCATCTAAAAATCACGTCCGTGGTCCCATTAAAGCTTACAGAAAATCTTGCTTTGAGGAAATCAATGGTCTTCGTGCTGTTCTCGGCTGGGATAATCTGGATGTTCTGCTTGCAAAAATGCATGGCTGGGAAGCGGTGACCGTCAAAAGCCTCTGGGTCAAACATCTCAGACCAACAGCCTACAAATACAAAGCGCAGAAGGCAGAGAAGCTCGGGCAGTATTTTTATAATATTGGCCTCAGTTGGCCGCTGGCCATGATTTCTTCCGCCAAATCGAGTTTCAAAAACCGTTCTACTAAGGAATTTTTCATTACCATCCATTCATTTCTGAGACAGAAAGAACCGCGCAATCTCACTGGTGAGGAAATTAAATTTATACGAAACCTGCGCTGGAAAGAGTTTTTCAAGAATTTTGGGTTATGAAGAGATTTGCCTATATAGAGCTGGATACACACGCCGAATTGGCCAATAACTTCTACGAACTTACCAAAGATTCTGAGACGGTTTCCGTAGATTTTTACTTCTCCGAAAAGATCTTCCAACTTCTCAATATTCATGACAAAAACGTTTTCCAGACCAGACAGTCTCAACTATTAGAAGTGCTGGAAAAGCAAAATTATGCTTTGATTATCATTGGAACGGTTCATCGGCATTTCAATTTCTACAAATTGATTGTAGACCGATTCAAAACCGCGATTCTCGTTCATAATTTGAATTTTACTAAGGCTACGAAGTGGGAATTTTTTAAAAGCGTCTTCAAAAGAGATTTCACATACAGACTCAAGTTACTATTCAAGGAGAGCCTTTTGGATGCACCCCGGATTTATCAAATGTCAAAATATCTTTTGGGCATCGACGCTTCTATTTCAGAGAAAAACCATCTGGAATTTCTTCCTTTATTTTTCAATCAATTCGAGGAGCAAAAACCTGAAAAAGAAAAAATTACCATTATAATTCCCGGTGCTGTTTCACAAGCCAGAAGAGACTATAAGTCCACCCTGGAAAAACTGAAAAATTTTAAAAATATTGGTATACAATATGAGGTGATTCTTCTGGGAAAAGCTTCGGGAAAAGAACTTGAGAACTTAAAGTCAAGCATAAAACAACTTCCAGAATTCATCAAGGTTCAATCTTTTGAACACAAAATTCCGCAGCAGGCGTTTGATGATTGGATGTTAACAGCTGACCTTTTGTACTGCCCGATTCAAAGTAAAACTGATTTTTTTTCAATACCGGAAATCTATGGTAAAACAAAGATAAGCGGCAACATTGGAGATGCCATTAAGTTTGGGAAACCAGCCATCTTTCCGGCCATTTACGAATCTGATTCAGAATTTATCCTGCAGGAAAAGCCGGATTTGCAAGCGCAGTTTTCACAAATTACCAAACATCAGCACGATTTTAGCGACTTCAGCAAAAGTATTGTTAAAGCAAAGCTGGAACTTCTACTGGATTCACTATGAAATCTAGTGACCTTATTTTCCTTTCTCCCTATAAATCGCTATTTTTGTTATCTTAAAATTTTGAGATTATAATGGATTATCTGAAGGGATTAAATGAAGCACAGTATGAAGCAGTTACAACTTTGCAGGGACCTCTGATGGTTTTGGCAGGCGCGGGCTCTGGCAAGACAAGAGTTCTGACAATGCGGATTGCCCACCTGATTACCAACGGTGTAGACCCTTTCAATATCCTGGCGCTCACATTTACCAACAAGGCTGCTAAAGAGATGAAGGAACGTATCGCAAAAGTCGTGGGCGTGAGCGATGCTCGGTCTCTCTGGATGGGAACTTTCCACTCGGTTTTTGCCAGAATCCTCAGAAGCGAGGCACATTATCTCGGCTATCCTTCCAATTTCACCATCTACGATGCCCAGGACGCACTGAATGTCCTGAAAAAAGTGATCAAAGATATGAATGTGGATGCCGACGTTTACAAGCCCAAAAAAGTCCTGGCAAGAATCTCACAGTACAAAAATAATCTGATTACAGTCAACGCCTATTTCAACAATCCGGAACTGATGGAAGCCGATGAGCGCGCGAATATGCGACTGATTGGCGAGATCTACAGAAAATATGTTGAAGCATGTTTTAAAAATGGCGCCATGGATTTTGATGATCTTTTGCTGAAAACCAATGAATTGCTGACCAGGTTTCCGGAAGTTTTGGCCAAATACCAGGATCGGTTCCGATATATTTTGGTGGATGAGTACCAGGATACCAACCATTCTCAGTACCTGATTGTTAAAGCACTGGCATCCAAATTTGAAAACATCTGTGTGGTGGGAGACGATGCGCAGTCCATTTACTCCTTCCGGGGTGCCAATATTTATAACATCCTGAATTTCAAAAAAGATTATCCGGATGCGGTCACCGTTTCGCTGGAACAGAATTACCGTTCGACACAGAATATTGTGGATGCCGCCAATGTGGTGATTGCCAAAAACTTACAACAGTTCAAAAAAAATGTTTTCAGTGAGAACGAAGTAGGAGAAAAGATCAAAGTCTACCGAAGTCTTTCTGACGCCGATGAAGCCAACTTTGTCTCAGCCAACATTTTCGAATTGCATAATACTCAGCAGCGGAAGTTCTCGGATTTTGCAATTCTATACCGTACCAACTCACAGACCAGGGCGTTTGAAGATGCGCTCAGGAAAAAAAATATTCCGTACAGGGTTTACGGCGGATTGTCCTTCTATCAAAGAAAAGAAGTAAAGGATTTGCTGGCTTACCTCAGGATTTTAATCAATGAAAATGATTCGGAAGCGCTGTCAAGAATCATCAATTATCCGGCAAGAGGCATTGGCGAGACCACGCAGAACAAGCTGATTGTCTTTGCAGATTCCCGCAACGTTCCTATCACGCAGGTCCTGGACAATCTCGGATTCTATGCGCCACAATTGGGCCTTAACAATGGAATCATTACCAAACTTGGTGATTTTTGGGCAATGATCAAGGCGTTCCAGGTGATGCTGAAAACTGAAAATGTCTACGACGTTGCGATGGAAGTGGCCAAGCGCAGCGGACTCATCAAATTTTTGAAAGAAGACCAGACGCCGGAAGGAATTTCACGGGTTGAAAATATTCAGGAATTACTGAACTCCATGCAGGGATTTATCGAAGAACAGAGACAGATTGAAGATGGCGATCCAAGCCTTTCCAATTTCCTGGAAAATATCGCACTTTCATCCGACACTCAGAACGACAAAGACGACGGTGAAAAAGTTTCGTTGATGACCATTCACCTGTCGAAAGGACTGGAATTTCCGGTAGTTTATCTCGTAGGCCTGGAGGAAAACCTGTTTCCGAGTTTTATGAGTTCATCCACCAGAGAAGAGCTGGAAGAGGAGCGGCGCCTGTTTTATGTAGCCCTTACGAGAGCCGAAAAACAAGCCTATTTCACATATGCGGTGTCGCGTTTCCAATGGGGAAAAATTACAGATTCTGAGCCGTCAAGATTTTTGAGCGAGGTCGATTCCAAATACATCGAATTCATTAATCCGATGCTGGAAGCGAGATTCGTCAACAATTCCGGAATAAGCTCTAATATTTTTGACGAAAGACCTTCGGAACCAAGATTCTTCAAAAAGAAAGATGAGAAGAAAACTTTGGAGCGAAATGTTAATACGCCGCAACCAAAAAAAACTCTTAAGCCTGTTGCTACCGCAAAGATCATCAACCCGAGCGGCTCATCCTCGGAAGATATCGAGGTGGGCGACAGAGTGCGTCACGACCGATTTGGCGTAGGAGAGGTGACATTTCTGGACGGAACCGATCCTCAGAACATCAAGGCCAAAGTGATTTTTGCCAATGAAGGCGAGAAAAATCTGATTCTGAAATTCGCTAAATTGACTAAAATTTAGAAGAAGAAAGAATCAAGGTAAAAGATTCAGACAGTCAGTTCCTTGTTTCCGTGGAATCAATATCGTGGACAGCGAGCATGACTTTAATTATAATAAATTAGCGAATGGCAACAAGCCAACAGCGACAAACAAAACTATGATTCGAGCGAAAAATATACATAAATCGTACGGAACCTTGGAAGTTCTGAAAGGTGTGGACATCCACATCAAAGCCAGCGAAGTGATTTCCATCGTGGGCGAATCCGGTGCCGGAAAATCCACTCTGCTCCAGATTTTGGGAACTTTGGACAAACCTTCAGACATTGAGAAACACCAAACGGAAATCGCATTGGATGGCAATTCTTATCTTAAAATGAAAGACAAGGAACTTTCGCGTTTCCGGAACAGGAATATTGGCTTTGTGTTTCAGAATCACCAGCTGCTGCCGGAATTTACAGCATTAGAAAACGTATTGTTGCCAACCAGAATTGCCGGAATCCCGGAGAAAGAAGTGATTGAAAAAGCACATTCTCTCTTCGAAGATCTGAACATTGCCGCAAGATTGCATCACAAGCCGTCCGAACTTTCTGGTGGTGAGGCGCAGCGTGTGGCTGTGGCCAGGGCGCTCATCAATTCACCAAAAATCATTTTTGCCGATGAACCTACGGGAAATCTGGATTCCAAGAATGCGGACGCACTGCATCAGTTGTTTTTTGATTTGAGAGACAAGTACCATCAGACTTTCGTGATCGTAACGCACAATCCTATGTTGGCGGAAAGTACGGATCGAAAACTGGTGATGAAAGACGGACAGATTGTGCTTTAATTTTAAAATGATCTGAACCAAAAACCAAAAGCACAGTGAGTATCAAATCCCTTGCGGAAGACGACCGCCCGAGAGAGAAATTCCTGCTGAAGGGCAAATCTGCCGTTTCGGACTCCGAGCTTCTGGCCATTATCATGGGCAGCGGAAACAGGGAAGAGTCTGCAGTGGAATTAGCAAGAAAAATTCTGAATTCGGTGGAGAATAACTGGCATCGGCTGAGTCAGTTGTCAATTAAAGATCTGATGAAATTCAAAGGTGTAGGCGAGGCCAAAGCTATCTCTATTGCCACGGCACTGGAGATAGGAAACCGGAAGTCTCAGCAGGAAGTGCTGGAGCGCGAACAGATCACTGACAGCAAAGACGTTTTCGAAATTTTGCAGCCGCATCTTTCCGATTTGTCTACAGAAGAATTTTGGACCATTTTTCTAAATCATCAGAATAAAATTATCTACAAAACCTGTCTTTTTCGCGGCGGCATCGCCGGTTCGGTGGCAGATATCAGAGTTATTTTTAAAATGGCTCTCGAACATTTTTCCACCAGAATCATTGTGGCGCACAACCATCCTGCGGGAAGCCTGAGGCCAAGTCCGGAAGACATCAACATTACCAACAGAATAAAGGATGCAGGAAGACTGCTGGAAATTGAGCTGCTGGACCACATCATTGTAGCACAGAATAAATTTTATAGTTTCAAAGAAGAAGGTATTTTATGATAAGGAGAATCCGGTATGATGACATTGATTTCGAAAAGTACAGGCACTGTATAGAAACGTCCTGCCAGAGAAAGTTCTATGCAGAACGGTCATTTCTGGACATCAGTACAAAAGGGAACTGGGAAATTTTGGTCTACGGTGATTATGAAGCCGTGATGCCAATTCCGTTCATTAAAAAACTGGGAATAAAATTGGTCATCAACCCAAAATTATGTCAGCAGCTTGGCATTTTTTCGGAAGAAGATTCGGTAGATCTTAATAATGCATTTTTAGATTTCTTGACGAAAAATTACGTCGTCTGGTATTACGGTTTCAATGATGTCAATCAGTTTTCGAAACCACTGAAGCAGCGTAACAATTTCCTGATTTTTCCCGAGCCTTATGAATCTGTCAGACAGCGCTATTCCCCGAAACGTAAAAGGAAACTGAGACTGGATCAGGAAGTGACAGACAATTCCGAGATCATAAAAAATCCCGATCTGGCGGGCGTTCAGGCTTTTATCAGGAAAACAGGCCTGGGTGCAGATGACAAAGATCTGGAAGATTTCATCACATTGTTATCAGACTTTTACAATGCAGGCTCGCTCGATTTTTATGGCTTCTACTACCATCAGAAGCTGATTAATCTGATTGCTGTCTATCATAACTCCTATACATTGGCGCTTCTGGGAACCTACAATGAACGTGAATTTGTAAAGCTAAGCGGTTCCAGCTATCTGATTGATAAAGTGATCGAAAACAATATTGAACATAAGATTTTCGACTTCGAAGGGAGCGAAGTGCCGGCTGTGGAGGAGTTTTTCCGCGGCTTCCGGCCAGCACTGAGACCTTATCCCTGCATTCAGTACAGCAAGAAGCAGCTGCTGCAACAAGTTTTTGTTAAGTTTTTTCGACGATTTTAAATAATCCCGCACATTTAACTAAAAATCCTTAATTTTGCAGTCCGATTTCAGATATGTTTGACTCAGATTATTTGCCTTACGCTGTTGCAGTTATCATCGCTTTACCATTTTTGGTTTTTGCGAAACAATTCGTCAATGCCTTTGTAAGACTAAAAAAACAGGAAATTAATTTCTTGGCCATCAAGTCAAATAGCGAGATCAAGCTTCAGGCGCTGGAGCGGATGACGCTGTTTCTGGAACGTCTCAAACCTTCGAATCTTGTTAATAAATTCGACAAGGATCTTCAGCCGCACGAATTTCTGTTCCTTACCGAAAAAAATATCAACGAGGAATTTGAATACAACGCTTCACAGCAGCTTTATATTTCCAAGGTATCCTGGCAGGACATCATCACCAGCAAGACTAACATCATTCAGCTGCTGCGGAAAACCTACGAAGACCTGAGCGAAAACTCAAGTCTGGAGGATTATAAAACAGTTTTTCTAATGAGTTACGTCGATGCGGAAGATTACATCGCAGATACCATCGAAAATCTGAGAAAAGAACTTAACAAAATAATATAAATAAACAATGATTCCTAATTTTAAAGCGCATCCTTGGCACGGGATCTCTGCTGGAGAAAAAGCACCGGAAGTGGTCAACGTGTTCGTAGAGATTGTTCCTACAGACACCATAAAATATGAAGTGGACAAAGAAACCGGCTACCTGAAGGTAGACCGTCCACAGAAGTTTTCCAACATCATTCCTGCCTTATATGGCTTTATCCCAAGAACTTATTGTGAGGATGAAGTTAAAAACCTGGCCGTAGAAACCGGCGCTACCGATGTGACAGAAGGCGATCACGATCCGCTGGACATCTGCGTTCTGAGCTCGCACAACATCACCTCCGGGAACATTCTGATGGAGGCTATTCCAATCGGTGGGTTCCAGATGATCGATAAAGGTGAGGCCGATGACAAGATCATCGCGGTTCTGGTAGAAGACCAGGTATACGGCCACATCCGCGACATCTCCGAATTGCCGAAAGCCGAAATCAACCGACTTTTACACTATTTCCTCAGCTATAAAAATCTGCCTACAGAACCTGCGAAGGTAAAAATCGACTTGGTTTACGGAGCAGATCACGCTAAGAAAGTGATTCTGGCATCACAGAAAGATTATACCGATAATTTCGCGAAGTAATTCCGAAAAGATCAGCAACTATCAATGTCATCTCATCAGAGGTGGCATTTTTCTTTTGGCGCCATTTCCAGCTGTCACTACTCGCTATCCCGAAAAGCCTACGCACGATGCCAACGCTGTTTTCGGGATGAGCTCAGACAGGCCGTTCCATCTGGGGCGCGCTTCGCCTCATCGGAGTTTTGTCGTTAAAAATAAAATTTTGAAATACTAAAGAAGCTTCCCGCTAAGGAATAAACCTGCGACAGAAAAATAGATGATCAATCCTGTGACATCCACCAATGTAGCGACAAATGGCGCCGATGACGTGGCGGGATCCAACTTCAATTTCTTGAGAACAAATGGTACCATAGAGCCGGAAATAGTTCCCCAGAGCACAATCAGCATCAGTGAAAAGGCGATACTCAATCCGACAAAAACCCAATGCTCACCGTAATTGAACAGTCCCGTTTGCTGCCACAGCGCAATTCTCAGAAAGCCAATAGCACCCAGAATGCTGCCCAGGAAAAAACCGGTGAAAATCTCTTTCCGGATCACGTACCACCAGTCTTTCAGCGTAATTTCCTGGAGTGCCATTGCCCGGATGATGAGCGTTGCAGCCTGCGAGCCAGTATTTCCGCCGCTCGAAATAATTAACGGAACAAAAAGTGCCAGCACCACAGCCTTTTGTATTTCATCCTCGAAATAGCCCATCGCCGACGCTGTGAGCATCTCGGAAAAAAATAAAACAACAAGCCAAAAGCCGCGCTTCTTCACCATCTCATAAATCGAAGTTTGGGTGTAAGGTACGTCCAACGCATCCAGACCTCCGAATTTCTGGATGTCCTCCGTATTCTGCTGCTCGATCTGATCCAGGATATCATCAATGTTATTAT
>DBLQ01000093.1:6329-24951 GCA_002297505.1 Flavobacteriales bacterium UBA720 | reverse complement strand
AAGAGACTATTGGAGATCAAAGCTCCGGAAGTAATCTTGAGAAACGAGAAGCGTATGCTTCAGGAATCGGTAGATTCATTGTTCGATAACACGAGAAAATCTTCTGCTGTTAAGTCGGAATCCAACAGACCATTGAAATCCCTTTCTGATTCATTGAAAGGTAAGCAAGGTCGTTTCCGTCAGAACTTATTAGGAAAAAGGGTAGACTACTCTGCACGTTCGGTTATTGTCGTTGGACCTAGCCTTCAGTTGCACGAGTGTGGTCTTCCAAAAGATATGGCTGCTGAGCTTTACAAACCGTTTATCATTAGAAAACTAATCGAGAGAGGAATTGTAAAAACGGTGAAATCTGCGAAGAGAATCATCGACAGAAAAGAGCCTGTAGTTTATGATATCCTTGAAAATGTGATGAAAGGTCATCCGGTTCTTCTGAACAGAGCACCTACGCTTCACAGACTCGGTATCCAGGCATTCCAGCCTAAGATGATTGAAGGTAAAGCGATCCAGCTTCACCCGTTGGTAACAACGGCTTTCAACGCGGATTTCGATGGTGACCAGATGGCGGTGCACTTGCCACTTGGACCAGAAGCAATTTTGGAAGCTCAGTTATTAATGTTAGGTTCTCAGAATATCTTGAACCCGGCAAACGGTTCTCCAATTACGGTACCTTCTCAGGACATGGTTTTGGGTCTATATTTTATGACCAAAGAAGCTCATTCTACTGAGGATTATAAAGTAAAAGGTGAAGGTCTTGCTTTCTATTCTCCTGAAGAAGTGGAGATTGCTTACGCAGAAGGACAAGTGTCTCTTAATGCAAAAGTAAGATGCCGTCTTCCAATCAAAGAGAATGGAGAGATTGTTACAAGATTGACCAATACAACCGTTGGTAGAATTTTGTTCAACCAGATTGTACCAAAACAAGTTGGTTACATTGATGAATTGTTGACCAAAAAATCATTGAGAAATGTTATCGGACAAATTCTTGCCGATACAGACTTCCCAACGACGGTGAAGTTCCTGGATGATATGAAGGATTTAGGTTATTCTAATGCATTCAAAGGTGGGCTTTCCTTCTCATTGGGTGATATTGTGATCCCTGCGGAGAAGAAAACCATGATTGAGACAGCAGTAGAATCTGTGGATGAAATTAAGGCCAACTATAACATGGGTCTTATCACAGATACAGAGCGTTACAACCAGGTGATCGACGTTTGGACCAATACCAATGCAAGTCTTACCGAGATGATCATGAGCAGAATGAAGTCTGACCAAGGTGGATTCAACTCTGTATTTATGATGCTTGACTCCGGGGCGAGGGGTTCTAAGGAACAGATCCGTCAGTTGTCCGGTATGAGAGGTTTGATGGCAAAACCGCAAAAAGCTGGTTCTGTGGGTGCGGAGATCATTGAAAACCCGATTGTGGCTAACTTTAAGGAAGGTCTTTCCATCTTGGAGTACTTTATCTCTACCCACGGTGCCCGTAAAGGTCTTGCAGATACCGCTCTTAAAACCGCCGATGCTGGTTACCTGACCAGAAGATTGGTGGACGTTGCACAGGATGTTATCATTACTGAAGATGACTGTGGAACATTGAGAGGTACAGAAGTAACTGCACTTAAGAAAAACGATGATATCGTAGAAAGAATCTCTGACAGAATCCTGGGTAGAGTTTCTCTTCACAATATTTACCACCCAGAAACAGACGAATTATTGGCTAACGCTGATGAAATGATTGTTGAGGCTGTGGCTAAGCAAATCGAGGAAGCCGGAATCGAAGCCGTTGAGGTTCGTTCTCCGCTGACTTGTGAAGCTAAAAAAGGTATCTGTGCGAAGTGTTACGGACGTAACCTTGCAACAGGTAAAGGTATCCATATGGGAGAAGCTGTGGGTGTAATCGCTGCACAGTCTATTGGTGAGCCGGGAACTCAGTTGACACTGAGAACTTTCCACCAAGGGGGTACTGCAGGTAACATCTCGGAAAATCCAAGCATCGTTGCAAAACGTGACGGTATTGTAGAGATGGATGAAGTGAGAACCATTAAGTCTGAAGATGAAGAAGGAAACTCAGCGGATATCGTGGTTTCCCGTTCAACGGAATTCAGATTGGTGGCCGATAATGAAGCCAGAACACCAATCATGGTGGCCAACGTACCTTACGGTTCCGTATTGTCTGTGAAGCCTGGTGACAAAGTGAAAAAAGGAGACCTTATCGCAAGATGGGATCCGTATAACGCGGTTATCATTGCCGAGACTTCCGGTAAGGTAGAGTACGAGGACATCATCCAGGGTATCTCTTTCCAATTGGAAATTGATGAACAGACTGGTTTCGAAGAGAAAGTAATCTCTGAATCCAGAAATAAGAAAGCCGTTCCTACTTTGAAAGTGGTAGATTCTAAAGGTGTTGAGCAAAAAGCTTACAACTTACCGGTAGGAGCCCACTTAATGGTTAATGATGGTGAGAAAATCAAAGCTGGTAAAATCTTGATCAAGATCCCTAGAAAATCTGCAAAAGCAGGGGATATCACCGGAGGTCTTCCGAGAGTTACCGAATTGTTCGAAGCGAGAAATCCTTCCAACCCTGCGGTAGTAACGGAAATTGATGGTGTAGTTTCTTATGGTAAGATCAAGAGAGGTAACCGTGAATTGATCGTGGAGGCTAAAACCGGAGAGATCAAGAAATATCTTGTGAAATTATCCAACCAGATCTTGGTACAGGAAAATGACTTCGTATATGCTGGTGATCCATTGTCTGACGGTTCTATCACACCGGACGATATCTTGAGAATCAAAGGTCCAACTGCGGTTCAGGAATATTTGGTTAATGAGATCCAGGAAGTTTACCGACTTCAAGGGGTGAAGATTGATGACAAGCACTTCGAGATTATTGTTCGTCAGATGATGACGAAAGTTGAGATCGTGGATGGCGGAGATACGCAGTTCCTGGAAAATGCTTTGGAGCACAAATACGACTTCCTGGAAGAGAACAACAGAGTTTTCGGACTGAAAGTGGTTGTAGAGCCAGGAGATTCTAAGGAATTCAAAGCAGGACAGATGATTACGGCCAGAGAACTGAGAGATGAGAACTCCAAACTGAAGAGAGAAGATCAGGCTCTTGTAGAAGTAAGAGAAGCGCTTCCTGCGACGGCAACACCTGTATTACAAGGTATTACCAGAGCAGCGTTACAGACCAAGTCTTTCATGTCTGCAGCATCATTCCAGGAAACCACAAAGGTTCTTAACGAAGCGGCAGTTTCCGGAAAAATCGACTTCCTGAACGGTCTTAAGGAAAATGTAATTGTAGGACACAGAATCCCTGCAGGTACAGGTCTTAAGGATTATCAGAACTTCATCGTCGGATCCAGAAAAGAATTCGAAGATATCAATTAATTTAAAATTCAATGTTCAGGGTTCAAACTTTTAAACTATTTTTGAACCTTGAACTTTTAAACAATTAACTTAAACAAAAAATTAAAATGGACAACAATCAAAACCAAGATCCAAATAACATCAATATCGAGCTGAACGAAATGGTAGCTGCTGGTGTTTATGCTAACTTAGCTTTAGTAAACCACTCACCATCAGAATTCGTAGTAGATTTCATCCAGTTGATGCCAGGTGTACAGCAGGCTAAAGTGAGATCAAGAGTAATCTTGGCTCCGCTTCACGCTAAGAGAGTTTTGGCTGCTTTGCAACAAAACATCACCAACTACGAGCAGCAGTTTGGCGAAATCAAAGAAGTTGAACCTTTCGTATTAGGCGGAAACAACGTACAGGCTTAAGATCTTTCTTAAACATATAAAATCCCGGTTCTGAATAGGAGCCGGGATTTTTTGTTTAGTAAGTATTTAAAAATTGCGCCACAATATTTTGGAATTGTGCTTTATCAAAACCTGGTGTTGAAGGATGATGAAGTCCAATCGCTTTGCAAGTTCCGCCCTCAAAGTCTAGTTCCCGGATATTCCACCGGTCATCTATTTTATCAAGATGCTTTCCCCATAGATTAATTTTGTCATTGAAACAATGCTCCCAAACACGGCTCGAAAAAACTACCACTTTTTCTGGTTTCGTCAAATCCAAATACTCCCGGAAAGCAAGTTTTGCAAGATCCAAATCTTCTTTAGTTGGTTTTTGGTCAGCCGATGAAAATGGCGTTTGTATCGCATTGGCAAATGCAATATTATCCCAAATGTCGTGCTTCTCACCTTGGTTTAGAACGGCATCAACTTTATCATAAAAATTGGCTGAGATAATTCGCAACTCTTTTATTTTTTCAATCGTAAACTCCGACAAATTATTTGGTAAATCATTATTGAAATAATGAGAATCTCCTATGATTAATAATTTGCCAAGCTCAGAATTGCCGTAGTTTTTGCCGATGTGGGGTTGGTAGGTGAGGTTTGACATGTTTAATTTTTAAGCAAATCATATTATTGTTATAGCTATTAAATATCATTGTTTGTCATAAATTCGTTCTTCAAAATATTACCTAGATTATCATTTATTATATTTTTAAATGTTTCATAAAGATACTGTCCAACCCAGACAAAATGTGTCCAACTCAGACAAAATATAGAAATTTTAATTTTATCTAAGTTGTAATGGATAGCCAATTAAAAGAAAATTCTTTATTTCCAATACATTATTTCCTCTCCTTTTGAAGAACTTATTTCCTTTATTAAAATAATTTTATTTTTAGGGATATTTACACTGATGTCTAATGGATAGTCCGTTGATCTTTTCCAATTCTTAACTAACTTTAAAAAATTGCTTTCATGAACTATTTTTTTGTGATTTTTTTCAAAAAGAAGCTCTATTAAAAAATTAACATATTTTTTAAAATACACAAAGTGTGCGAAAAAATAACACAAATAAAAAATACAATATATTAACCACTTGTCTGATGATTCACTAAAAAAATAAAGCAAATCAAAAATATAATCCTTAAGATAATAAGATATAATTAATGATGATAACCAAATTAGAAGCTTGAGACGGAAAGAGTATTTTTTAATTACAACCATAATTTTGAATTCCAAATTCGAGTCATCAATTTTAACTTTAAATTTTAAATCATCATAAGTGATAACATCATTATCTTTTAAAGAACTCAATATGTCATTGAAATTACTATCCGTCAATGTTTTTTCCATCTTTAGATATAATTAATTTGTATTTTCATTTTAAATGAAATTTATATTTACTACTTTTTATTAAATTGATTTTAAATAAATTACAAAAAAATGAAGATTAAGATAAAAATAGATGTTAGAAATGTTGTCAACATAAACATAATTTTGAATGGAAGCTGAATGGTTCCAAACACATTATCTACATACTTATTAGACTTGTCTGAAAACTCTGTTATGTAGCTTTCAATCTTCAAGTTTGTCTTAAGTAACTGTGCAGTTCCATTTTCTGTAAATTTTTGAATTCCAAATTTATCTTCATATTTTTTAAATTCATTTACTGTCAAGCTTAAAATTTTATCACTTCCATTCATTAATATGTCTCCTGCAATTGGTACTTTTATAAAGGTTTTTATTAGAGATGGAGTTACAGTTGCTGCGATAATTCCTTCAAAGACTAGACCTCCAGGGTTTTTACAGTTTTGAATATTTGTGGCTACTAAACTTAAATCAGAACAAATGTTTTTTGTCAAATCTATTGATGAAGATATGATAAGTTTTAAGTCATTTTTAAGATTAGATAATAGTTTAATTATTCCAAAAAGTAAAGCATTTAATAAACAAAATAATAGTCCGAAAATACTATACAATAAAATAGATATTTTTCCAAGATTAAATAAAAAAAATCCAGCAGTAAATAGAATAAGAGAGATTATAAGTGGCTTATAAATAGATTTAAGAGAATATTTTTGTATCATTAGTATATCTAAAATTTTGCTAAATATCTCATTGTTTTGATATTTTAACATATCAATTCCTATCTCATTATTAATGTGTTTGATAACAATCAGAGATTTTTCAGTATATTTTTTCATGTCTTAATTTTTTAGATGTTTTACAAATCTAATTCTTCACTAAAGCCTTCCACGTCCAAGCAAAAAAAGCAATTCTCAATTTCCCTCAAAGCTAAACCAAAGCGTTGCAAGAATTTTACGGTTTTCCATAATCGCTCATCTAATATTTCTGCAAACTTAAATCCTCAATCAGACAAACCATGTCCTTTAGCTTTTTTTAGGCTGAAACAGTTTTTCATCATTTATTTTTGGAGTCACAATTTATGTTAATTTTATATCGCTTTTCTGTACAATGTTGTACAAGAATGATGAGTTTATATCTATATTTGGGTATCTTATTAAAAACTATGAACCGAAAAATAACTGTCGTGAACCAATTGCGGAAAAATGTAGAAAAGCAATTTGGAAAGGATATAAAAACAGCTACAGACTGCGATGTTTTGGCAAGTGTCATCATTCGAGATTGCAAAGCAAACATTAGTTCTCAAACACTTCGTCGGTTTTTTGGACTGATAAAAACCAGCTCAGAATCCAGTCATTTTACTTTGGATTTGCTAAGTAAATTTTGCGGTTATAGAAATTTTAATGAATTTGCTAATGCTTGCAACAACCAAGAATTAGAACATTTTTTTGGAAATCAAGACCATACAAATCATAATTATTGGGACAGAAGTGAACATTTGTGCAAGCAGATTATCAAGTCGCCAGAACTTTTGGTGAGCACACATCACCGTCTGATGGCTTTTCCAATGGCCAGAAAATATTTTATGGAAAATCATCCGCTTCGTGATCTTCTAGGTACCGTGTACACACAGTGTTTTTCAGCTTATCTGAAATACAATACGAGTAACGAAGCCAAAATCTTTGCCTACGGTTTTCTGTTTCAAAGTAGTTTTCTTCTGCAGAACACAGAGTTGATGGATTTGTATTATAAAAAAGTGAAAGAAACAGAACTTTCCGATGAAGTACACGTGATTCCTGCTGGTTTGAAATATGGTGTCCAATTGCTTTACGCCGATTTTACAGGAAACGAAAATGATTATAAAAAGTATTTTGCCGAAATGAAACGCGCGAGAATTCTTTATCAAAAAGCTTCAGAAAAATCCGTTTGTAGCTTTGAATCTACGGTTTTGGAATCCCTGATTTTTACCAATCGTACCAAGGAGATGAAATTTTTGATCGAGAATAATACCTTTCAAGTAAATCAAGATGAAGATTATATCCCTTCAAAAAGAAAAGAAACACATAATGAAGTTTGGAAAATTCTTTGTGCCGCAGCATATCAAAAAATAGGCGATAAAATCAAAAAGAAGCTTTATATGAACCAGATTAATTTAAAAAATTTGGGAATTGGATGGGAAAAATATTATTCATTGCTGTATTATTCTGTCTATTTTCACTCTGCTGAGCCCAATCAAAAAATAGAATGTATATCTCAATTAAGCCAATTAATTGAAGAAACTTATTTCAGCTACTATCAGAATTATTTAATTGAATTTAAAAAAGAAGTCGAACCTTTCGTATTAGGCGGAAACAACGTTCAAGCTTAAGATCTTTCTTAAACATATAAAATCCCGGTTCTGAATAGGAGCCGGGATTTTTTGTTTTGTAGATTGTAAATGGCAAACATAATGATATGATATAAAACTATTAGAGTGGTTTTTAAGTAAAAGACATATGCCATTTCTGCCTGTTAGATACTAAAAGAAAACGTTCTTACTATAAAACTCTGCAGAATCCAATACCAACCAATCTACCACCGCTAAATCTCACGCCACAAAGGCCGCGTAGCGGTCTATTGTTAATAGCAAAATAGCTAACAAAGGATGAAAGCTCCGTAGGAGCGACCTGTTAATAACGAACATAACCTATATTCTATCCCGATGATTTTTGAAATATATTGATGAACTTTCTATGTCGTCTTAATAAATCGGATGTCGATTCCTAAAAAATATTTTCTATTAATCCTTAAAAAAAAAACAAAGGAAACACGATGAAATGCTTCCTTTGTTTTAAATGTCCTGAATTGCTTTGTTCAATTAATTTTTAAGACTCTTCATATCGATCACGAATCTGTATTTCACATCACTCTTTAGCATTCTCTCATAAGCTTCATTGATGTCCTGGATGTTGATGATCTCGATCTCAGACACTATATTTTTTTCACCACAGAAGTCCAGTAATTCCTGAGTTTCCTTGATGCCGCCAATTAGTGAACCAGACACTGACCGTCTTTTATAGATCATCGGCCTGGTGCTCACCGCGTAATTCTCGAATTCACCAATCAAACCTACCAAAACCAAGGTGCCGTTGATGGCCAGCGTTCCCATGTAAGGATTGATGTCATGCTCATAGGGAACAGTGTCTATAATGAGGTCAAATTTGTTAAGTACGGATTTCATATGATCTTCATCGGTAGAAATCACCACATGATCTGCTCCCAACTGTTTGGCGTCTTCGATTTTGCCTTCGCTTCTGGAAAACAGGGTCACTTCTGCACCAAGACCTTTAGCCAATTTGATTGCCATATGTCCCAGGCCGCCTAATCCCACCACAGCTACTTTAGAGCTTTCATTCACATTCCAGTGCTTAAGGGGCGACCAGGTGGTGATGCCTGCGCAAAGAAGCGGCGCTGCAGCTGCCATATCCAGGTTCTCCGGCAGACTCAGCACAAAATGCTCATCCACCACCACAGTTTCTGAATAACCTCCGAATGTGCGCTGATCTTCAAAATGTTTATCTTTTCCGTTATAAGTTCCGGTGAAACCTTTTTCACAGAATTGCTCCAGATCCTGAGAACAGCTGTTGCAGCTTCTGCAGGAATCGACCATACAGCCTACCGCCACGAGATCTCCGATCTTGTGTTTCGTGACTTCGCTGCCTACGCTCAGTACTTTACCTACAATTTCGTGCCCTGGAACCACAGGATATGATGCGCCACCCCAGTCATTCCTTGCCGTATGCAGATCGGAGTGACAGACGCCACAATAATAGATGTCGATTTCAATATCTTTGGGCTGCACTTCGCGGCGCTCAATAGTCATCAGTTCCAGATCATTTTCGGCCGCGTGGGTTCCGAAAGCTTTTATTTTAGTGGTTTCCATTTGTAATTCAATTTTTTTATTGATTTTTGTAGCTTACTTAATTATTTTGAAATTATTTATAAATAAATATTATCCTCCGCTGATCAATATATATACCGTTTGGATTTTATATATGATGTTTTTTGCGGGTTATCGTGGTGATTCTCTCCCTGGCTCCTCCGGCGTGAGGGCAATACCATTTGAAAGTATTCATTTTTTATTGTATGACTCGGGCTATGTTCCCTTGGAAAAGTACAAAAATATCGTGGGAAATATTATTCTTTTCATGCCTTACGGTTTCTTGGGAATTATGTACCATCAACTGCAAAAGTATAAGTACCTTTTTGTTCTCTTTTTTGTGATCATCAATATTCTGGAGTTTTCTCAATATTTCTTTTCTCGTGGTTTTGCGGAATTAGATGATGTGATGATGAATACACTAGGGATGACAGTTGGATTCCTGATCTACAAAAAATGGTTTATGATCAAGGACAGATCACCTTCATCTCGGTCCGGCGGTTGATCTGATGCTGTTCTTCCGTACAATCCGAACCATTGCTGCAGGCATTAAGTAACTTAGTTTCGCCATAGCCGATGGCCTTTAAGCGCTCTTTACTGATGCCATTAGATATCAGGTAATCCACTGCTGCATTGGCCCTGTTTTGAGACAGGTTTTTGTTATAATCATCCGATGCACGCGAATCGGTGTGCGAAGCCAGCTCTACTTTCACATTCGGATTGTCTTTCATAAACTGAACCAGCTTGTTGAGCTCGGCTTTCGCATCTTCACGGATTTCATATTTATCCAGATCGTAGTGAATGTTTTGGAGATTGATGGCTTTGCCACAGGTCGTTTCCTCCATGCAGACCTGAAGATTCAGGAACAGCGTATTGCTGCGATCAGCATTTTTAGAGCTAACGATTTCCGTTTGGGAAAAATAGTTTCCTTTTTTACCATAGATGGTGTAAGTCGCGTTTTTGTCAGCTTTAAAGTAAAATCGGCCGTTGATATCTGTCTTAGCATCGCGTGAACTGCCATCCTGATTATTTTTGATGACTACGGTAACGTCGCGCAGCGAACCTTTTCCTTTACAAACATTCACCTGGCCTTTCACGAAAAATGTTGCAGCATCTGTGGAGAGGTCCTTTTTCAGTGTAGAATTCTTCACAAACTCGCTCTTTCCGGCTTTATTGGATAACAAATCGATGTTGTAAAGATTACCACGGATCTCGTAATTATCAGGCTTTATATTTTTGAAAAACGCAACGCCCTGTGCATTGGTTCTGGCAAAGTAAGCGCGCTTTCCATCTTTGTAAAGTTCTACAAACGTATCCGGGAGAATGATCCCTGTTTCCTGATCTTTGGCAATGACTGTGAGGTTATAATTAGGCGCTTTTTTCTCGGTAGGAATTCGGAACGTAAGTCCGGCAAAAACTCCCGCAGAATGGATCTCGTGTTTCAGGCTGCTGTTCCGGATCATCGCATTGTTAGTAGTGAGGTTGTTTTGTCCATTGTTTTCGGTAAAGGGAATGTAACCGGCAACCGTACTGTTCTGAGCCAGATCTTCAGTGCCAAAGTGCTGTATGTAATAAGCGCCGGCATTAATGCCAATATGCTCCGAAAAAAACCAATTGAATTCCATCTGCGCTTTGCCACTCAATACAGTCCGGGCATCGTATCCATTATGGTAATTGAGAAGCAGAGGAGATGAACTCAGTACCATTTCGCCACCTTTAATATTTGCGATTCCGCCTTTAAGTTTTAAAGCCAGGCTGATGTCATCGTTCAGTACCCAACGGAAATTAGGACCCGCACCGATGAAGATTCTATTCACATCATTCTGAGTAAGCGATGGATTAGAAATTCTTGTGGAATTGTTATAAAGTTCCGAGCTGGGATAAGTATTTTTAGGACTGTTTTTAAGGTAATCAAAGTCAATTCCCAATCCAATCCAGTTAAAATAAAAATCTACGGATGCACCAATATTGAGATTGGGTTTATAATCCACATACTTGGTCTGATTGTCGTAAGAAGGGAAGTCTGCGCCGCCTCGCAGTGAGAGGCTCAGTTGATTATCGTCGTACAGTGAACTTCTGAATTGGGCATTGATAGTTTGGCAAAAAAGGATAAAACCGAGTGTCGCGATTCGAATCATAGTTCAATTTTTCTTGGTTAAGCGCAAAAATACAGAAATCGGTGTTATAAAAAAGAAGATGCCGGCTTAAAAAAACCGGCATCTCAAACATCGTGGGAAAACTATTGTTTAATAATCTGAGTGATCTTCTGTGTATTGTCATCCAGTAGATAACGCATCAGGTATTTTCCTGGACGCAGTTTGTCCAGTCTCAGTTCAGCGTTGTTGCTGTTGATATTGTATTCTGCCACTTGCGCTCCAAGAATGGAGAAAAAAGTTACAGATTTGATCTTTGCAGAATCATCCTTAGATTTAAGGATCAAAACATCCCTTGTAGGATTGGGATAAGCCACCAGAATGCCGTCATCGGTCTTCTGTCCGGCGATGGTACGGGCGGTCTGAGCCTTCATCTCCCCTGAGAATCCGACTGACATTACCGTAAATATAATAAAGAATAGAAGTTTTTTCATTCGCTTAAGTCTGTATTTAAACAATTACTCACAAATATATTTTAAATAAATCGAATACACAATAGTCTATCCGTAAAACAATAATTAAATTTGCATTAAAATATTTCAGTAAGATGATTTCAAGAAACAGAAGACTAAGAACCAACGATTCCATCAGAAGTCTCGTTCGTGAAACAAGCCTTACCACCAACGATTTGGTATTGCCCATGTTCGTTATGGAGGGTCAGAACAAAAAAGAAGCCATTTCCTCAATGCCTGGTGTTTTTAGGCAAACTTTAGACTTAACGGTGCAAACTGTTAAAGAAAATTATGAACTGGGCATTAAGGCTGTTAACCTTTATATGAAAGTGTCCGACCACCTCAAAGATAATACGGGTAAAGAAGCCTGGAATCCGAACGGATTGATGCAGAATACAATAAAAGCGATCAAAGATGCGGTGCCTGGCGTGGTCATTATGCCCGATGTGGCGCTGGATCCATATTCCATTTATGGCCACGATGGCATCATCAAAAATGGCAAAATCGATAACGATTCTACAGTGGAAGCGTTGGTAAGAATGGGTGTTTCTCACGCAGAAGCCGGCGCTGATATTTTGGCACCCAGCGATATGATGGACGGCCGCGTGCTGGCAATGCGCGAAGGACTGGAAGAAAGTGGATTCACGGATGTCGGGATTTTGTCTTATGCCGCCAAATATGCGAGTGCGTTTTACGGACCTTTCAGAAGTGCGCTGGACAGCGCACCGGTGGATGCTGAGGAAATTCCGGCAGATAAAAAAACCTATCAGATGGATTTCCACAATTCCCGTGAAGCGATCGACGAAGCATTGCGCGATGTGGATGAAGGCGCCGATATCATCATGATAAAACCTGGAATGCCTTATCTGGATATCATCAGCAAAATCAGAGAGCTGATCACACAGCCCATTGCAGTGTATCAGGTCAGTGGAGAATATGCCATGCTGAAGGCTGCTGCCCAAAATGGCTGGCTGGATAATGATAAAGTATTAATAGAAAGCTTAACAAGCTTTAAACGTGCTGGTGCAGATATGATTTTTACTTATGCAGCACCAGAAGTTGCCCGATTGCTAAACAATTAAGCTGAACGGAGTTTTTCCAGCCAGCCGAACCATTTGAAGTAAAAATGCCACTCAGAATTCAATTCCTGATGGCATTTTTTTTATGACTCGCGTTCCAGTTGGATTTTGGACTCCAGCAATGCATTTCTTTCTTCCGCCGAAACTTCAGGAAATTCCAGATTCATAGCCTCCAGTGCATCAATAATAACTTGTATAGCCGCTGCTCGCGAAAACCATTTCTGGTCTGCAGGGATCACAAACCACGGTGCGGCTTCAGTAGATGTTTGGCGTATCGCTTCTTCATAAGCTTTCTGATAATCTTCCCAATAGCCTCGTTCCTTGATATCGGCAGAAGAAAATTTCCAGTTTTTATCCTCCTCATTGATTCTGTCCAGGAAACGTTGCTTCTGTTCCTCCCTGGAAACATTCAGGAAGATTTTAACGATTTTAGTACCATTGTTCGAAAGGTGCTTTTCGAAATTCCGGATGCTCTCATAACGGTTTTCCCAGAACTGATCATCCAATTGCTTTACATCGGTCCAGACTTTCTCGCTCAGATTGTATTCCGGATGTACTTTACAGACCAGCACACTTTCATAATGCGAGCGGTTGAAAATTCCAATTTTACCTTTCGCAGGGAGCGCAAGGTAATGCCGCCAGATAAAGTCATGGGAATATTCTTTCGTGCTGGGTCCTTTGAAGCTTGTCACCTCGCACCCTTGCGGATTAACGCCGCCAAAGACGTGTTCTATCAGGCTGTCTTTTCCCGCTGCGTCCATAGCTTGTAGCACGATCAGCAGAGACTGGCTGCCATCGGCATAGAGCTTTTCCTGCAATTCGCTAAGTTTTTCCTTTTCCTGTTTCAGGAGTTCCTTGCCTTCGGCTTTTTTAAGTTTTCCTTCGTAGGTGGTCGGGTGGTCCTTGATCCGGAATTTACTATCCTCTTTGATCCGGAAGTCATCAGAAAAATTATGGCTCATGGAATTTTAAAATTTAATTTAAAGATAAAAAAAACCGCCATGTTTATAGGAACATGACGGAATATATTTGGAAAAGCTTCGCTTATTTTGCTGTTTCAGCAGCTTGAGCACTAACTACTTTTTTTGTAGCTCTCTTTGCTGCAGCAGCCTGACCTTGCACAGGCATTGCTTTCATTGAAGCTACAGGCTTCACAGAAAGTTGAGCTTCCTGGTTGACACCGGCAAGATCTTCTACATTTCCTTTGATGTAAAGAACGGAACGGCTGTTTTGTGGATCGTTGGAGTATACTTCGATCAGCTTGTTGAATGGTCCTTTGATACCAGTATTGTAGCCTACTTTGATTTTAGCTTCTTTACCTGGCAGGATCGGATCTTTGCTCCATTCCGGCGTGGTACACCCACAAGAAGGTTTTACCTCGCTGATGATCAACGGCTTATCACCTGTGTTTTTTACGGTGAAGAATCTGTGGCCGTCTGCCCCAGCTTTTACGTTGCCGTAATCGAAAGTTGTTTTATCGAATGAGATTGTCTGGGCAGATGCGAAAGCGATTGCGCCTGTCATCATAAGTCCTGCAAGAATCTTTTTCATATTGTCTTTGTTTTAATTAAAATTTTAAAAGTCAAAGTTATAAATAATTTGAATATGTGATGTTAATTTTTTCACATTATCTTATTTTTGCAAATCATTAAGCCAAAAAAATAACTCAAGATGCAGATCGCTGATAAATATAACCCACAGGAAACCGAGCAGAAATGGTATGACTTCTGGTTAGAAAACAAATTTTTCCACTCCACGCCAGACGACAGACCACCTTATACGATTGTAATTCCGCCACCGAACGTGACGGGAATTCTTCATATGGGACATATGCTGAACAATACCATTCAGGACGTTTTGGTAAGACGGGCGAGAATGCAGGGTTTCAATGCTTGCTGGGTGCCGGGTACGGACCATGCATCGATTGCAACTGAAGCGAAAGTGGTGGCAAAACTGAAAGCAGAAGGCATCAACAAAAAAGATATCACCAGGGAAGAATTCCTGAAGCACGCTTGGGAATGGAAGGAAAAATACGGTGGAACCATCCTGGAACAATTGAAGAAACTAGGTTGTTCTTGCGACTGGGACAGAACAAGATTCACCATGGAGGAAAATCTTTCCAAGTCCGTCATCAAGGTATTTGTTGATCTTTACAATAAAGGATTGATATACCGTGGTTACAAAGTTGTCAACTGGGATCCGGAGGCACAAACCAATATTTCTGACGAAGAAGTTATCTTCAAAGAACAAAATGGAAAATTATTTTACCTTAAATATAAAATTGAAGGAACCGAAGATTTCTTAACCGTTGCAACCACGCGTCCGGAAACGATTTTTGGTGACGTTGCCGTTTGTGTAAATCCTAACGACGAAAGATACCAGCATCTGAAAGGTAAAAACGTCATCGTTCCAATCGTTGGCAGAGTTGTTCCAATTATTGAGGATGATTATGTTGATATAGAATTCGGAACCGGAGCTTTGAAAATTACGCCGGCTCACGATATTAACGATTATGAAATCGGACAGAGGCATCAATTGCCAATCATCGATTCCATGGATAATGACGCGGTTCTGAACGAACACGGCATGCATTATCAGGGCATGGGAAGATTCACAGTAAGAAAAGAAATTGCCAAAGAACTGGAAATAAATGACTTGCTTCTGAAAGCAGAAGATTATGTCAATAAAGTAGGAACCTCCGAAAGAACGGGCGCTGTAATCGAGCCAAAAATATCGGTTCAGTGGTTTCTGAAAATGTCAGAATTGGCAAAACCGGCTTTGGATGTTGTTATGGATGACACAATTAAGTTTCATCCTGAGAAATTCAAAAACACCTATCGCCATTGGATGGAGAATGTTCATGACTGGAACATTTCACGTCAGCTTTGGTGGGGACAGCAGATTCCGGCATTTTACTACGGAACGGGCGAAAATGATTTTGTAGTTGCTGAAAATATAGAAGAAGCGTTAGATCTTGCGAGAGAAAAATCTCAAATCTCAAATCTTCAAATCTCAGATCTCCGTCAGGACGAAGACGCTTTGGACACTTGGTTCTCATCATGGCTGTGGCCAATGTCGGTCTTCGAAGGGATTCTGGAGCCGGATAATGAAGAAATCAATTATTACTATCCGACCTCGGATTTGGTTACTGGTCCGGATATTATTTTTTTCTGGGTGGCCAGAATGATTATGGCTGGCTTGGAATATAGAAAAGATGTTCCTTTTAAAAATGTTTATTTCACCGGAATCGTGAGAGATAAGCAGAGAAGGAAAATGTCCAAGCAACTTGGAAACTCTCCCGATCCTATTGACCTGATTGAAAAATACGGCGCAGATGGCGTACGTGTAGGAAGTTTATTGAGTTCTGCGGCTGGAAATGATCTTTTGTTTGATGAAGATCTGATGCTGCAGGGAAGAAACTTCGCCACCAAAATCTGGAATGCTTACAAGCTGATCCAAGGTTGGAAACGCGACGAAAATATTAAAGCTAAGGAATCTGATATTCAGACGATTAATTGGCTGGGAGCACAGCTGAACAAAACCATTGGCGAAATCGATGATCAGTTCTCAAAATTCAGAATTTCTGATGCCTTGCATCTGGTTTACAAACTGATTTGGGATGACTTCTGCGCCTGGTATTTGGAGGCAATCAAACCTAATTTCGGGGAAGCGATCAGCGAAGAAGTTTATCAGAAAACGATTGCTTATTTTGAGGAATTGATGAAATTGCTGCATCCGTTTATGCCTTTCTTGTCAGAAGAACTTTGGCAGTCCGTGTCGGACAGGCAGATTGATGAAGCGCTGATTATTGCTCAGCAGAAAAAATCAGAACCTTATAATGAAGATAGTATTAAAGATTTTGATTTTGCCAAAGAAGTGATTTCCGGTGTCAGAAACTACCGTCAGTCCAAAGGAATATCGCCGAGAGAAACCGTTGAGGTTTTCACCAATGTTTCGGAATTGGCCAATGCTGAAGTCATTCAGAAATTAGCAAATGTGTCAAGCATCAACTTCAATCAAAAGACTGATAAGCCGAGCTTCATGTTCTTAGTAGGCGCCAATGAATTTTCAATTCCACTGAGTGAAAATCTTGATTTAGGAGAAGAAAAAGAGAAAACCGAAGAAGAGATCAAATACCTGAAAGGTTTCTTAATCTCCGTTGATAAGAAATTATCCAATGAAAAGTTCGTTGCCAACGCCAAACCGGAAGTGGTGGAAATCGAGCGTAAAAAGCAAAAAGACGCGCAGGATAAAATTGCTTTGTTAGAAGAAAAGTTGAAGTCACTTTAAAATCTATCAACTGACAACTATCAACTGACAACCAAATTATGACACACATAGAAAACATCAAAAAATTATTTTCCAAAAACTTCGTAGAAAATCCCTTGCTGGAAACCTACGAAGTGGGGAAAATCCATATCTCTTCCGGCAAAATCATCGCCAGCGATCCTCTGATCTCGCCAGATCATCCGCCTTTTAGCGCTCAGTTTCCCAAAGGCGATTTTTCTGTGTTGGTTCATAAAGAAAGAGAATCCAACTGCATTGCCTATGCCGAGATTATTTTCGACAAAAATCTGACTGCCGGTCATTGGAAACTTGCGCTTTCGGAGGGCCAGAATACTGCGGACCTTAAGGAAGGTGAAGTCTATGGTTATCCGGTGGAATCGGGTATGGGAAGTTTTATGGATCTGGATGCGCAGACTGCCCTTAATCATCTGGAGCAGGAACTCTTCCATAAAAAAGGCGTAGATTTTATGGGCATTTATGAAGAATTTTTCCATTCTCACTTTTTTGATGAGAACGGCGCCATTGATCAGTTTGCGGTTCTGAAACCTTACGATGAGAAGCCGGAAAATATTATGGCTTTCGAAACAGGTTATGGCGAAGGTTTTTACGCTACTTACATTGGTTATTCTGATGATAATCAGATTGTTAAATTAATTTCTGAGTTTATTGAGATCGGAATGGATTAATTGTTTACATTAGCGCAGATGACAGGGCTGTTACGCCGTCCGTCATCCCTCCGAAATAACAGATTCAAGCTAATGAAACTAAGTCACATAAAACCGCAGATCGTAGTGGTGGGAAGTTCCTCCATCGATCTGGTTCTGAAGACCTCAAAAATCCCGACAGCTAATAATACCGTCCTGGCAGAAAGCGTGAAAAGTTTTCTGGGTGGCAAAGGTGCCAATCAGGCGATTGCTACGGCACGGCTGGGCGCACATACATCGCTGGTAAGCCGCATTGGCATGGATCCTTTCGGACAGCAGGTTCTCAGAAATCTGAATGACGAGGACGTGAACGTAGCCTACGTGGTGGAAGATGACGACGCCGATACCGGAACGGCCTACGTGACCGCCTCCGAGGAGGGCAACGCCATCACTGTGGTGCCTGCTGCCAATTATAATCTCTCCCCACGGGATATTGACGCTGCTGAAAGATATCTGAGCAGCGCAGACCTGATCCTTACCCAGCTAGAAATTCCCAGGGAAACTGTGGAATATCTATTCAGGAAAGCCAAAAGACTGAACAAAAAGATCGGCATATATGCAGCACCGGCAAGTAGATTGTCCGCCGATATCATTAGCTACGCCAGCTTTATTGTCGCAAAAAGTACAGATCTTGAGATCATTTTTGGCAAAGGCAACCATGACGAAATTATAAAACAGTTGCCTAACCGGCTGTTTGTGAGAGATGGCGCCAACAGTACCAGCTATTTTGACGGTTCCGAAATGAAATACTTCCGGAATAATCCGCAGACCGACGCACACAGTATGGGCTTGGGCGATGCCTTCACATCAGGATTTTCCATTGCCCTGCTGCATGGCAACGCTATAGAAGACTGCGTGAAATTTGG
>DBLQ01000093.1:0-6269 GCA_002297505.1 Flavobacteriales bacterium UBA720 | reverse complement strand
CTACCGGGGATCTCAGAAGGGATTACCATACCTAGACGATTTTCAGGATTAGTATTGTCTGCATATCAAAAAGTAACGGCATTGATTTAGAATATGTTAATTTTATCAAATGATCGGATGACAATCATTTCTGATGAAGCCAATTTCTATTTTAACCGATGATCAGTACACTTTAGCTGCCTATCTTTTTCAGCCGAGAAAGTCTAATCATAATTTATTACTCATGAATTCTGCTACCGGCGTCAGGCAGCAGGTTTATTTTGCCTTTGCGCAGTTTTTTTCCGACCATGGTTATACGGTAATTACTTACGATTACAGGGGAATTGGCCAGTCAAAGCCCGATAAGATGAAAGGTTTCAAGGCGTCGATGACAATCTGGGGAAGCTTGGATTATAAGGCGGTGACCGATTATATTCAAGTCCATTATTCCGATTACGGGAAAGTGTCTCTCGGGCATTCGGTGGGTGCGCTGATTTTGGGAATGAGTCAGAATTCGGTCATGTTCGATGCGTTAGTTTTTGTGGGAACTCAGAATGCTTATGTCGGAAATCTGCGGTTTAGGACCAAAGTCGAGGCTTACCTTGGTTTTGGATTGCTTCAGCCGATTTCGACATTTCTGCTGGGCTATTTTCCGGCGAACTGGTTTGGCCTGGGCGAAAGTCTGCCTTCCGGAAGCGCCTGGGACTGGCGGACGCTGATCCTTAACAAAAAATCAACACAACAATTATTAGATAAAGTCAATGATTTTTCCCGAAATTTGACCCAGGAAGTTTTCGTCATTCGTGCGGAAGACGATGTTTGGCTCACAGAAGAAGGCGTGAGATCGCTCATGACCAATGTTTATCCCAATCTGAAACCGACTTATCGGCTGATACGAACGTCTGAATCGGAGAAAGGCGAAATCGGCCATGTCAATTTTTTCAGGAGTTTCAATAAAAAACTGTGGAATATTATTCTGGAAAGGCTGCAGCATCATGTTCAGAATAAGAATGACTGACGCAGTTCCCGGGCATCGGATATTTTAAATTTGGACAATAAATGTCACAATTGGCATAATGCATTAAAAGAATATGGAATTGATCAAAGAAACAATAGAGTTTGTAAAGGAAAAATTAGAAGGTACAGAATCCGGCCATGACTGGTTTCATATCGAACGTGTCTGGAAGCTCAGCCTGAAAATTCAGGAAAAAGAAGGTGGTGACAAGCTGATTATAGAATTGGCGGCATTGCTGCATGATGTTGCTGACCCGAAATTTCATAACGGCGATGAAACGGTCGCGGCAAAAATTGTCAATGAATTCCTGTCATCGCAGGATCTGGATCCCGAAATCATAAAAAAAGTGATCTTCATCATCGAAAATATGTCCTTCAAAAACAGGAATGATGCACCGAAGGATCTCCCGCTGGAACTTAAGATCGTTCAGGATGCCGACCGGCTGGATGCCATCGGCGCTATTGGAATTGCCAGAACTTTCAACTTCGGCGGTTACAAAAATAACCTGATGTATCACCCGGATATCGAGCCGAAACTCAACCAGTCCAAGGAGGAATATAAGAGGTCGAACGGCACCACAATCAATCATTTCTATGAAAAACTACTTCTGCTGAAGGATTTGCTCAATACAGATACAGCAAAGGATATTGCCGAACACAGGCATCAATTCATGCTTCAGTTCCTGGATGAGTTCTACAAAGAGTGGAATGTCAATCTGTAATTGCAGATAAACCATTATCTTTGCGCCAATGATAATCATTCTGATCCTTATTTTTCTGATTGTTGCACTTTTTCTGTCTGTGATCCGGTCAGAAAAATGGGGCATTTGGAGCAAGATCGCACGGATCATCATCACGATTTCTGCAGCAGCCTATTTTACATTTTGGTTTGTGGAGCGCAGCCTTTCGCAGTTTCTGGAAAATTCTCTTGCAATCCAGGTCATTAATTATTTGCCGCAGCCTATTGATTTTTACATCATCAGGATTGAGGAGCAGAATGATGTACCTAAGTATTTTTCGAAGCACGTTGGCGTGATCCGCCCGGAATATTTCCGCATTGAGTATATCAATATGCAGAAGTCCGATGAGTTCTGGGTTGTAGGCTATATTGGCAAGGACAAACTGGTTTATTTTTCGCAGGTGGCTGTTCCTAATAAGAATGAAGATAAAATCGTAGAGGTGCGGAACTATATCAATAACAGTCTCAAGCTCTCTGCGGTGGCAACGGATAAAGTTTCCGAACTTAAGTATGACAACATCAAACTAAGCATCTGGGTAACCTTGGATTTGCTTTTGATTTTTCTCAATGCTGTCCTGATTTTCAGGAGCAGCAAGAAACGCTAGACGCTTGTAAAACAGGTCGGCGATTTTCATCTTTTTAAATAATTGATTTACATTATTCATAAAAATAAATGCTAATATTTACTTTTAGTATCACATTTGGATCGTGATATTAAAAGCAACTTTGTACATTTAGAGTTCAAAAAATTGGTACGGTTGCTACAACCTCAAATGTCAAAATAAGAATAAAAATGGATTTATCTAATAATATCAATTCAGCGCAAAAAGCCTTTAAAGACTGGACAAAAGTGAGTTTTTCAGATCGGCAGCAATTGCTTCTTCATCTTGCCGGCGTTCTTGAAAAAAATAAGGAACAATTTGCAAAAACAATAACCACCGAGATGCACAAGCCCATTTCGCAATCGATAGCAGAAATCGAAAAAAGTGCAGGAATGATAAAATATTACGCGGAAGCAGATAATGTTCTGAAGCCGGAAGAGATTAAAACGGAATTCAGCGTCAGCGAGGTGCATTATGACGCTTTAGGAATTATTCTTGGCGTGATGCCCTGGAATTTCCCTTTCTGGCAGGTTCTCAGATTTGCAGTGCCTGCTATTCTTGCAGGAAATGTGGTCATTCTGAAACACGCTTCCATCTGCTTCGGAAGTGGTGATGCTATAGAACAGGCGTTTGAAGATGCCGGTTTTTCTAAGTATATTTTTCAGAATCTGAGAATCGGACATAACGAAATCAAGGAAATTCTTGAAACTCCGTTGGTACGTGGCGTCAGTCTCACAGGGAGCGAAAAGGCTGGGAGCGAGGTGGCCGCTCTTGCCGGAAAGAACATCAAAAAATCAATTCTGGAACTAGGCGGCAGCGACGCATACATCGTTCTTGAAGATGCAGATTACCAAAAAGCTGCGAAAGACGGACCATTGGCAAAGCTATCTAATACAGGCCAAATCTGTAATGCGGCCAAAAGATTCATCATCCACAAAGAAATCGAAAAAGATTTCCTACCATTATTTATAGAGGAATTCAAAACTTTCCAGCCGGGTGATCCGTTTAAAATGGAAACCAAGCTGAGCAAGATGGCAAGACCGGATTTGGCCGATGAACTGGAAAATCAATATAAAAAAGCGTTAGAGCATGGAGCAGAAGTGGTTGTTGCATTAGAACGGATTTCCGAAAGCGAGTTTCGTCCCGGAATTATACGGGTGAAAGAAGGTAACCCGATTTTGCAGGAAGAATTGTTCGGACCTTTGGCGATTCTGATGACAGGAAAGGATGATGGGGAAATCCTGAAATTGGCAAATGATATTCCGTTTGGATTGGGCAATTCAGTTTGGACAAAAGATAAACAACGCGCTCAGTTTTTTATTGATAATCTGGAATCCGGAACTGTGTCCATCAATAAATCCACAAGCTCCGATACAAGATTGCCATTTGGCGGCGCAAAATCTTCTGGCTACGGCGTTGAATTATCGCTTCACGCACTGAAGGAATTTACGCAGGTCAAAACTGTAGTGGGAAATATTTAAAGAAACAAAAAAATCGGAGAAATCAATTTCTCCGATTTTTTTAATTCATTCCCAAATTATCTTTTGGTTTGGCAGCAAGAATGGAATCCGCTTTTGCCTTTTTTTCCTGTTCTATTTGTTGTACCACCAGTTCTCTGTTTTCCTGTTCTTTTAGGATTTCCGGGATGTGCGGTTCAATAATTTTATTCATTTCATCTTCCGAAATATTATTGGCATCCGGGGAATCGAGTAGTTTTTTCCATGGTCTGCGCTTGCCCCAAGGATAATCACCGTAAACAATGAGTGGAGTTCCCTTGGCTCTCGTAGTGGCGCCACCTTTGTTCAGAATCCAGATGTCGACCCACTTGTACATCCACTGTGCATCTTCTTCCAACATTCTTAGGCACGAGTGCGAGGCAGGATAACCTGGCATGGCGTACTGGTGCCAGCCGATACCGTCGAAGTTGGCAACATTCACATTCCAACGAAGTTTCCATTCGTCACTCACGGTGGAAATGGCAACTTCTTTTTTCCAGTTCGCAAACATAAGTCCGCGTTTGGTTTGGGTCGCTTTTTTACCCATACTTGTCGGTCCCCATTTTACGAGATTTCCGTATTCGTAAACGCCGAAAGCCTGGATTGGATAGGAGAAGAACACAAATTTCTTTACGTTTTCAAGACTCGTCACGTGTCCGGGAAATGGCGAATAAATCAGGAAATTATCTTCAATTTTCGCAGGAACTACCAAAGTGTCGGCCGCGCCGATGTTGGCTCTGTCCAGGCGGTTCAGGGCAAGAATCGTATAAAGTTTTTTACCTGTGAATTCTCTTTTGTTCTGAAGGGAAACCGAATCTGTATTTTTGTAAACCCAAGGATAGAAACCAAAATCTTTTCTCGGGATAACTACATCCGGAACTTTTGGTTTTTCCTCTGCCACTTTCTCTTCATAATCTTTTTTGTCATCAGCCTTGGCTACTTCCGATGACGGTGTGTCTTTCTTATCGGAAGATAAGGTTTCATCCTTTTTGCATTGAATCAGAAATATTGAAAAGAGTAGTGCTAGCGCGAATTTTTTGTGATTTAACCGAACATTCATAGTTTTTAATTTGTCTCGCATTAAATTACAAAAAGAATACCATTCAAAAATAAAAAAGAATATCTGAACTATGGTTCATTGGTAGAAATGATGGCCTTAATGATCTGTTTGGCGTGGATTCTGGAATTTTCGATAAACCAGAGATGCGTGTCGCGCCCGCCACATACTACGCCAGCAAGATAAATACCTTCAATATTCGTTTCCATAGATTCCGGATTGTAGCTCGGATTCTGACAGTCACCTTTCAGGTCAATACCAATGTTTTTCAGGAATTCAAAGTCAGGAAGATAGCCGGTCATGGCAAGGACAAAATCATTTTCGATGTCGTTGATTTCGCCTTTATTGTTTTTAAAAATGACAGAGTGCGGTTTGATTTCCAACAATTCGGCGCCGAAGAAAGCTTTGATTGTACCTTCTTTGATTCTGTTTTCAATGTCCGGCTTAACCCAATACTTTACACTTTTTGAGATCTCGCTGTGGCGAATGATCATTGTGACGTTGCCGCCTTTCCGGTAGATTTCCAAAGCCGCATCCACGGCTGAATTGCTGGAACCGATGACCACGACATTCTGAAATGCATAGGGATAAGGTTCGGTATAATAATGCTTCACTTTCGGCAAATCTTCGCCGGGAATATTCATCAGATTCGGAAGGTCATAAAATCCTGTCGCAACAATTACATTTTTAGCAAAATAAATCTGTTTATTAGTTTCTACCTGAAAAAAGGTAGATTTCTGAACGTGGATCACTCTTTCATAAGTCTTGATGTTGATGTCTTTTGCTCTGGCAATGCCCTGATAATATTCCAGAGCATCTTGCCTGCCAGGTTTTGGCTTGGTGGTGATGAATGGAATTTCGTCAATTTCCAAACGGTCCGCTGTGGAGAAAAAAGTCATGTACAACGGATAATTGTAGAGACTGTTCGCCACCGTACCTTTTTCGATGACGATATATTTAAGGTTATTTTTTTTGGCTTCCAGTGCACAGGCCAAACCAATGGGTCCGCCACCAACGATTAAGACATCATATAATTCCATAAAGCAAATTTACAAAGAAATAGGCTAGAGGTCTGCATCTTCCCAAGCTTCAAATCTTGTAACATTCTGCAGAAGTTTGCGGTTTTCAATCCTTAATTCTTCCATCTGGTTCAGAAGTTTATGGATGATTTCTATGCCTGGCAAATTCACGTCCAGGTCATAATGCCAGTTGGCGAAACGTTCCAGATGTGGTAATTCTTCGTAAATTATGTAGCGAACGCTATTGTCTGTTTCCGGGTGCAATAACTCTGAGTCGATAAGCTGGTCCAGAAAACCGTAGTCTATTTTATACAGTCGGATGACTTCTTCTATGGAGATTCTTTCGTTCATTGTTAGGCGTTT
>DBLQ01000072.1 GCA_002297505.1 Flavobacteriales bacterium UBA720 | reverse complement strand
TCATATAAATATTGGTTCCATCGAGGTTGAAGGAATAGCCCGTGGGCACCACCAGACCGACAACGCCTTTTTCGCAACCCGCATTTTCGAGCTTTTTCATCAAGCCGGGAAGCGCCGGTTCGGAGGAACTTGTGCCTAAAACCAAAAGGATTTCGTCCTTCAGATATCTCAGGAATTTGAAAATATTAAAGCCGTTGTACCACGCCACACCGCCTAAAATCAAAATAATAAACAGCGCTGAAGTGACATAAAACGTTCCGACGAGCATTGCCAGATTCTTCAGCGAATCCACACCGTATTTGCCGACCGTAAAAGCCATTGCACCAAAGGCACCAATGGGCGCAAGCTTCATCAAGATCTCGACAATTTTAAAAATCGGAATGGTTAAAGTCTGGAGAAAATCCTGAACCGGCTGACTCTTTTCGGACGTGATCGCCAATGCAATTCCAAATAAAATCGCGACCAACAAAACCTGCAGAATATTGTCGCCGGTGAGCGGGCTGAAAAGTGTTTCGGGAATAATATTGAAAATAAAACTGACCATCGAATTGTCGTGAGCAGCTTTGACATATTTATCAATCTCAGCACTGTTCAGGGACGCGGGATTGATGTTAAGACCTTTACCCGGCTGCACAAGATTGCTGACAATCAAACCGATAATCAATGCAAAAGTGGAAAATGTGAAGAAATAGATGAAGGCCTTTCCCGCCACTCTTCCTACCTTTTTCAAGTCATTCATGCCAGCGATTCCCGTGGAAACGGTGAGGAAGATCACGGGCGCAATGATCATCTTTACGAGTTTGATAAAGCCATCGCCCAAAGGTTTCATTTTTTCGCCCAACTCGGGATAGAAGTAGCCGAGGGAAACCCCGAAAATTATGGCTATCAGGACCTGAATATAAAGATGCTGGTAGATTTTTTTTGGCTTCGGAGGCTGCTGTTCAATGTCAAAATTCATAAGAATGGCTTGTCCTACAAATTTAGAATTGTTTGTGAATTATATAGTGTTGTTCCTGATTTTTTCTGCAATTATTTCACAGGATTCGTCCAGCATTTTGTAAACTTTATCAAATCCGTCGATTCCGCCAAAATACGGGTCAGGCACTTCGAGTTCGTTATCAAGAATCAGTCTAATTTTGTGCTTTTGAGAGTCGTCCGCCATTTTGAGAACATCCTGATAATTATTTTTGTCCATACATAAGATCAGGTCAAACTCTTCCAGATCTGATTTTCTGATCGGTCTGGACTTTTGCTGTGATATATCAATTCCGTTTTTAAAAGCAGTCTTTACAGAACGCTCGTCCGGGCCGCTCCCTTCGTGATAATCGATGGTTCCGGCGCTGTCTATGAAATAGCTGTCATCCAATTTTGATTTTAAAATTCCTTCTGCCAGCGGACTTCTGCAAATGTTGCCGAGGCAAACCATAAGTATCTTCATTGTTTAAAATTGTAAAATGTATAATGTCAAAAGTAAGATGACTATAAATTTAAAACAAAAAAAAGAATGCGAAATAATTGGTTGATTAAATTTTAATCGTAATATTGCAATATTATATAAAGAAAATGGGTGCAACCAAGACAGAACATTTTACCGAGCAGCAGAACAAAATCGCCAGCATTGCAAAAGCGCTTGGACATCCGGCGAGAATTGCCATTATCGAATATCTGATGAAAGTCAATGAATGCATCTGCGGTGATATTGTGAATGAACTTCCATTAGCTCAGCCAACCGTTTCACAACATCTGAAAGAATTGAAAAACGTGGGAATCATCAAAGGAAATATCGAAGGCAATTCAATTTGCTATTGTATCGATGATAAAGCAATTGAAGTTTTAAACACCTATTTTTCGAAAATCATAGAAACCGTTTCGAAAACGAAATGCTGTTAAAAAAATTTAAAATAATCAATCGTAATATTGCAATAATCCACTAATTAAAATTTAAAAAAATATGACACTTGAACAAATCAAAGCAATTCTTCCAACGTTGAAAAATGTAGAATTTCAGCTGGAAAACGGAACTTTTGTGCCGGAATATTTTCATGTAACGGAAGTGGGACAAATCACAAAAAACTTTATTGATTGTGGTGGAACAATTCGTACCGAAAAAGTGGTGAATTTCCAGCTTTGGAATGCAGATGACTATGAACATCGCCTTAAACCAGGGAAATTACTCAACATCATCAGACTTTCTGAAGAAAAACTGAGCATTGAAAATTCTGAAATCGAAGTGGAATATCAATCAGAGACTATCGGCAAATATGATTTGGAATTTAACGGAAAACATTTCATTCTTAAAAATAAAACAACAGCTTGTCTGGCGCAGGAAACTTGTGGAATTCCTGCTGAGAAAACAAAAAGGAGTTTATCCGAGTTAAGTTCTAACTCCTGTGCTCCCGGAAGCGGATGTTGTTAATGTAAAAAGTATATCAAGATGTTTCAGAAAATAAAAGAGCGTTGCGAAATTCTAAGCAACAATTTTAAAGAAATCAATCCTGAAAGAAAAGCTTTGTTGGAAAAACTGGCTACTCATATTCAGCGAAAGATTGATGAGAATAAAGAGATTAATCTGGTCTATGTTTGTACACACAACTCACGCAGAAGTCATCTCGGGCAGATTTGGGCAAAAGTAGCGGCGGATTTTTATGGTTTTGATATTAATACTTCTTCGGCAGGAACGGAAGCGACAGCCTTTAATCAAAATGCAATTAATGCTTTGGTTTTTTCCGGTTTCGAGTTAAAAAAATCTGACGAAACAGCCAATCCGAAATATGAAGTTTTATTTGGCGAAGGAAAATCAAATCTTTGTTTTTCCAAAACGATAGACGATGAAAGCCTTCCCAAAGAAAATTTTGTCGCAATAATGACTTGCGGAGATGCAGATGAAAATTGTCCTTTTATTCCTGGGTGTGATTTGCGCATTGGAACAACATATTTCGACCCCAAATCTTATGATAATTCCATTCTTCAAAACGAAAAATATACCGAAAGAAGCAACCAGATTGCTATGGAATGTCTTTATGTTTTTTCATTATTAAAAAAATAAAATGCAGCCAAAACTAAAATTCCTCGACCGGTATTTAACGCTTTGGATTTTTCTGGCGATGACAACCGGAGTAGCTGTTGGATACTTTTTCCCGAATTTTTCTAAAGTGACAGAAAGCCTTGCGGTAGGAAGCACGAACATTCCTTTAGCAATTGGATTAATTTTGATGATGTATCCGCCGCTTGCAAAAGTTGATTATTCGCTGTTGCCAAAAGCTTTCAAGGATAAAAAAGTGCTGTCTATTTCATTGATTATCAACTGGATTATTGGTCCCGTTTTAATGTTTATTCTCGCCATCATTTTTCTTCGAGACGAACCGGATTATATGGTCGGACTGATTTTAATCGGGCTTGCGAGATGCATTGCAATGGTAATCGTCTGGAATGACCTGGCAAAAGGAAACCGTGAATATGCTGCGCTTTTGGTTGCTTTAAATAGTATTTTTCAGATTTTTTCATACAGTTTTTTTGTCTGGCTATTTATAAATGTATTGCCTCAAAAATTAGGCCTCGGAAATTTCAGTGTTTCGGTGCCGATCCGGGATGTTACGGAAAGTGTTTTGATTTATCTCGGAATTCCCTTTTTAGCAGGATTTTTAACCCGTTATTTTTTAGTAAACACAAAAGGTATAGAGTGGTACAACAGGAAATTTGTCCCGAAAATATCGCAGATTACTCTGTATGCTCTATTGTTCACGATTGTTCTAATGTTCAGTCTGAAAGGTGATAAAATTATAGAATTGCCAATGGATGTGGTGACAGTTGCTGTTCCTTTGATTATTTACTTTCTACTGATGTTTTTTATAAGTTTTTTTATTAACAAATCAATGAAAGTTCCTTATGATAAAAATGCTTCCATCTCTTTCACCGCAACCGGAAACAATTTTGAGTTGGCAATTGCAGTAGCGATTTCGGTTTTCGGAATCAATTCGGCACAAGCTTTTGTTGGAGTCATTGGTCCTTTGGTAGAAGTTCCTGTTTTGATTCTTTTGGTGAAGCTAAGCTTATTTCTAAAGAAAAAATATTACTCCAATAATCATATTTAAAATGAAAACATTTACGATAAAACCTTTGGTAGAAATGCATAGAAAGGATGTTCTGGAAATCTACAAATTAGGCATAGAAACTAAAAATGCGACGTTCAACACTACTGTTCCAACTTGGGACGAATGGGACAAAGGTCACCTTCAGCATTCCAGATTTGTAGTAGAAATAGAAAATAACATTGCAGGCTGGATTGCCCTGAGTCCGGTTTCATCAAGATGTAATTATTCCGGTGTTGCAGAAGTCAGTGTTTATATTCATCCGGATTTTAAAGGATTGAGATTGGCTTCTGAGCTGATGGCAATTTTAATTTCTGAAAGTGAAAAGAATGGAATCTGGACATTACAATCCAGTGTTTTCCCAGAAAACGAAGCCAGCTTAAAACTTCACGAAAAGTTTGGCTTTAGAAAAGTCGGCTATCGGGAAAAGATTTCCAAAATGGACGGCGTTTGGAGAGACACCATTCTTTTGGAGAGAAGAAGCCCGAAAATTTTATAACAAAAAAGTCTGAACAATTTCAGACTTTGATATTTTTTTATTGAGCAATTTTATCTTTCAGATCCTTGATGTATTTCTTCAATTCTTTATCGATTTTGGAAACATCGCGGATGGTGTCGCAAGCATACATCACAGTCGAATGGTCTTTTCCGCCCATTTCTTCACCAATTTTAGTGAATGTTGCGTTGGTATATTCTTTTGCGAAATACATTGCCAACTGTCTAGGCAAGGCAATCTCTCTCTTTCTGGTTTTTGACAGCAATTGCTCTCGCTGAATCCCGAAATAGTCGCAAACCACCTCCTGAATGTAAGGAATATTGATTGTTTTCTTCTGAGTAGTTGCTAACTTGTTAATCGTATCTTTTAATAAATCAAGACTGAAATCGGATTTGTAAACCGTTGAGTAAGCAATCACGGCATTTACAACGCCAATGAGCTCTCGCACACCGTTGGTTTTAACTTCTGAAGCCAGGTAATCCAGCATATCATCGGTTAACTCTATGCCGTCTCGGCTTAATTTATCAACGATAATTTTCCGCCTCGTTTCAAAATTTGGCGATTTGATTTCTGCAGAAAGTCCCCATTTGAAACGGGAAATAATTCTTTCCTGCGTATCCAGAATATCAGCCGGAGCTTTATCAGACGTTAGGATGATCTGTTTCCCATTCTGATGCAGATAATCAAAAATGTGGAAGAAACTATCCTGAGTTGCCGCTTTACCAGACAAAAACTGGATATCATCAATGATCAATACATCGATCATCTGATAATAATGCTGGAAATCGGTTTTGTTCTGGGACTTCGCCGCTTTCACAAAATCCTGAATGAATTTTTCCGACGATTGATACAAAACTACTTTTTCTGGGAATGAAGCCTTCACCTCCAGTCCGATCGCTTGGGCCAAATGCGTTTTTCCAACGCCATAACCACCATAAACAAACAATGGATTAAATGCCGTAGAACCGGGTCTTTTTGCAATCGATTTCGCAACGGTGCACGCAAACTTGTTGCTTTCGCCTTCTACAAAGTTGTCAAATGACTGATCAGCTTTGAGGTTAGAATCAATGTTCACTTTTTTGATTCCCGGAACCACAAAAGGATTCACGTTATTCTCTTTCAAAACCGGCCTTGCTTCCTGAATTTTCGGAGCTTGGGTAGAGATTCCTTTCACATTAACAGTGATTGGTTTTTCTTTCCCGGATGGTTTGTTTTCCATTACGGAATACCACAACTTCACGCCTTTACCGATATTTTTCTTAAGTGCAGCAGACAGCAGAGACAAGTAATTGTCCTCAATGTATTCTTTGTAAAAATCACTAGGAACCAGCAACGTCAGATTATTGTTCACCAAAGAAATTGGCTGAACTTTATCAAACAATAAATCGAAAGAATTTTCTAACTTTTTGAGGTCTGTGTTGTCCTCCGCTGCGTTTAGATTATCCCTCATAAACTGCAGGCATCTATCCCAGATAAATACTAAATTTTCGTCCATTTTTCTGCTGCTGTTACCGGTAAGATTTTAGTTTTTTTAGAAGAAGACAAATATCTTATTATTAATTCTCATAAAAAAATTTTTTCGCTATTGATTATTTAAAAATATATTTGTATGAATTATTAACGACTAAAAATGATACACACAACCCACTCAATACGAGTACGTTACGGAGAAACCGACCCCATGAAATATGTCTATTACGGGAACTATGCCGAATATTTTGAGGTGGCCAGAGTAGAACTTTTCCGGACCCTCGGGATGTCTTACGATGCGATTGAAAAGCGTGGGATTTTTCTTCCCGTATCCGAATATAAAATTAAGTACATCAGACCAGCACTTTATGATCAGCTTTTGGAAATCCACACCCGTGTCAAGAAAATTCCGGGCGTAAAAATTGAGTTCGATTATGAGATTTATAACGAAGATCAAGTCAAAATTACCGAAGCTTCTACCACCCTGTTTTTCCTGGACGCCGAAACCCATAAAATTGTAAGATGTCCGGATTTTCTCTTAGACCTGCTCAGGGAAAATTGGAAAGAATAAATTGCCGTTCTTTAAATTTTCAATATATTCGAAATCAAATAAAACTTAAATGAAAAGATCACTCGCCATTTTATGCTTATTAATGGCCACACTTTTTGCAGCGCAGCAAAAAACCTATTGCAATCCTATTAATATTGATTACGGCTACACGCCTTTCGAAGTGTTCTCCAGACAGGGGAAACACCGCGCGACGGCTGATCCCGTGATTGTAAACTTTCAGAAAAAGCTGTTTCTGTTTTCCACCAATCAGGAAGGTTACTGGTATTCTGATGATATGCTGAACTGGAAATTTGTCTACAGAAAATTCCTCAGAGACAACAAGTACACCCACGATCTCAATGCGCCCGCAGTTTGGGCAATGAAAGATACGCTTTACGTTTTCGGGTCCACCTGGGAGCAGGATTTCCCGATCTGGAAAAGCACCAATCCAACCAAGGATGACTGGAAAATCGCTGTTGACACTTTGAAAGTTGGGGCTTGGGATCCGGCATTTCATTATGATGAAGACAAGGACAAACTCTACCTCTACTGGGGTTCCAGCAACGAATGGCCTCTTCTAGGAACCGAAGTTAAGACCAAAACAATGCAGTCGGAAGGTTTTGTGAAACCTGTGATCAGGCTGAAACCGGAAGATCACGGCTGGGAAAGATTTGGAGAATATAATGACAATGTTTTTCTTCAGCCATTTGTAGAAGGTGCGTGGATGACAAAGCACAATGATAAATATTATCTGCAATATGGCGCGCCGGCCACAGAGTTCAGCGGCTACTCAGACGGCGTATATGTTTCCAAAAATCCTCTGGAAGGTTTCGAATATCAGCAACACAATCCGTTTTCTTACAAGCCCGGCGGTTTTGCAAGAGGTGCTGGTCACGGTGCAACATTTCAGGATAATTTCAAGAACTGGTGGCACATCTCAACGATATTTATTTCCACAAAAAATAATTTTGAAAGACGATTGGGAATCTGGCCTACAGGTTTTGACAAAGATGATGTGATGTACACCAACACCGCTTATGGCGATTATCCGACTTTGCTCCCACAATATGCACAAGGCAAAGATTTTTCAAAAGGTTTATTCCCAGGCTGGATGTTATTGAATTATAATAAGCCGGTTCAGGTTTCTTCGACTTTAGGCGGTTATCAACCAAATTTAGCGGTAGATGAAGACATCAAAACTTACTGGAGCGCAAAAACCGGCAATGCCGGCGAATGGTTCCAGACGGATTTGGGAGAAGTTTCTACGATTAACGCAATCCAAGTCAATTATGCAGATCAGGATGCCGAATTTATGGGAAAAACACTCGGCAAAATGCATCAGTACAAAATCTATGGTTCCAATGACGGCAAAAACTGGAAAGTGATCGTCGATAAATCTAAAAATCAAACCGACGTTCCGCACGATTACATCGAACTGGAAAACCCTGCCAAAGCCAGATTCCTGAAAATGGAAAATCTTAAAATGCCAACGGGCAAATTTGCTTTAAGCGGATTCCGAGTGTTTGGAAAAGGCGCCGGAACCAAACCTGCGAAAGTTCAAAACTTTGTTCCACTGCGAGCTGACCCTAAAAAGTATGGGGAAAGAAGAAGCATCTGGTTCAAATGGCAACAGAATTCTGACGCCGACGGCTACGTCATTTACTGGGGAAAATCCCCGGACAAACTGTACGGAAGTATTATGGTCTACGGCAAAAACGAATACTTTTTTACTGGTGCCGACAGAACCGATGCGTATTATTTCAAGATTGAAGCCTTCAACGCCAATGGAATTTCCGAGAGAACCGAGGTTGTAAAATCAGAATAAATAATACAATTTTAACGACAATTATTCAAGCTTTCGGAGTGATTCTTCGGAAGCTTTTTTATTAGAATTAATTATTATTTTGAATAATTGAAATTAACAGTATTTCAACGTTTATTAAATTTGAGTTAATTATCATTACTTAAATATATTTTTAAAAGAAAATACCGCAACACTATCACGATAATAGAAATTATTTTATAAATTTATAATTCATTAAAGGAATTGATAAGCGAATGGAGTTTTTTCTGACCTCGGAAGATAATGATGACCGACCGATTTTTATTACCGGTAATTTTAACAAGTGGAATCCCAGAGATTCAAAATTTGAGTTGGAAAAACTAGATGACAATCACTTTTACATCCGGATTTCTGATGATGAGCTTGCGGATACTATTGAATACAAATTCACGAAAGGTGGCTGGGAAAATGTGGAAATTGATCGTTATGACAACATCACGCCCAACAGAAAGATCAGCAAAAACCAAAAGAAAACGCAGGATTCTGTTGAAAAATGGAGACTGAATTGGGGTCCTTTCAAAGAAGAATTCTTCCCTATTGTGGAATTGGTGGATGATGAATTTTACATCCCACAGCTGGATAGAAGCCGGAAAGTCTGGGCACTTTTGCCTTACGACTATTACACTTCTGAGAAAAATTATCCTGTTCTGTATCTGCAGGACGCTCAAAATCTCTTTAACGAAGGTTCGGAATATGGCAATTGGGAGATCGATAAAAAACTGGCTTTACTGGCAGAATATGGTCGCGGAGATTTGATCGTGATTGCCGTTGAACACGGTAATGATGACCGAATCAAAGAATATATTTTTGATAACGAAGATGTGACGAAAAATGCAGAAGGCAAAAAATATCTGAGATTCATCACGGATACTTTGAAACCCTGGATCGACCAAAATTACAGGACAAAAAAAGACAGGGAAAACACGGGAATTGGTGGAAGCTCCTTGGGTGGTTTGATCAGTATTTATGGCGGATTTCTTTACCCTGAAGTCTATTCCAAACTGCTGATTTTTTCGCCTTCACTTTGGGTAGAGCCGGAAAACAATTTCCCAATGATACGGTTTGAAAACCCTTACAAACTAAAGGTTTATCTCTATGGCGGAAGACAGGAAGGTTCCCGAATGGTAGGAAGGATAAGATTATTTGAAAAGACCTTAAAAAAATTGACAACTCAGAAATCATTTGACTTCGAAGTAAGATCCAATATCAATGACCAGGGAACACATCAGGAATTTTATTGGTCGCAGGAATTTCCGAGAGCAATAGAATGGCTGTTCATCGACAGTCTCGAAAGTCCTGTGAAAGCCAAAAATGAATTAGAAAATAATATAAAAAACTAAGGACCACGAATGTCCCAAAGGAACAAAATTATATGAGCATAGGAATTTACTCCTATGAAAAAAAACAGTTATGATTAAAATTTACAATAAAAAAGAATCAACAAATCAAAATATAATCCTGTTCAGCGAAGACGATTGGGAACAGGAAAAATCGAAACATCCGAATATTGAATTGTTCTTTAAGGGAAAAAAGAACGAAGTTTTCATCAAAACACATTCCGACAGAGTCGATTTTTTTGTCGGCATCGGAAAAGACGCCAAAGGTTTTGAAATCCAGGCTGTAGCGAACAAATTTGCAAATGATTATAAGAAAAGTTTGCAGGCCGTTCCTACTTCGGTGGTTTCGAAATTAGGATTGAATCTCCTGGAGGAATTCGTTAAAGGTTTGTTCTTGGGAACTTACCTCTATCCTTTCGAGAAGTCGCATCCATTTTGGCACGAGCAATTTGAACTTCGTTTTGAAAATATTTCCGAAGACGAAGCTCAACAATTGGCCTTAAAAACCGAAGCGCTTTGCAACGGACAATTTGCCGGAATGGAATGGCTGAACAAACCAGCGAATCACAAAAAGGTGGATCAAATCTCAGAATTTCTGAAATCTACGGCAGAAAAATATGATTTGAAATATAAATCCTTTAATAGAGAAGAATCTACAGAAGAAGGCTTAGGCGCATTTGTCGCTGTGAATCAAGGCAGTGCGCAGGAAGCTGCTTTCACCATTTTGGAGTACAATTGCGGAAAAGCCGATGCAAAAACTTTCGGATTGGTGGGAAAATGTGTGTTGTTCGACACTGGCGGAATTTCCATCAAACCGTCTGACAATATGCACTATATGAAAAGTGATATGGGTGGCGCAAGCGCAGTGATTGGCGCTTTGATTACCGCAGCAGAATTAAAATTGCCAGTCAACATCATCGCCATTCTTCCGATTACGGACAATGCGGTTTCGGAAAAAGCCTATCTGCCAAGTGATGTTGTGACGGCTTACAATGGAAAAACAATTGAAGTGCTGAACACCGATGCAGAAGGCAGAATGACTTTAGCAGACGGCCTTTCTTACTTGTCAAAAAATTTTAAAACGGATGTTCTGATAGATTTGGCGACTTTGACAGGAAGCTCAGTCCGGATGTTCGGTTACACTTGCGGCGCATATTTTTCGAACAATAATGATTTGAAAAAGAAGTTGGAAAAGTCCGCCGACAAAACCAATCAACGACTGTGGAATCTCCCACTTTGGGATATTTGGAAAGAGGACTTCACGTCGGATGTGGCAGATTTTAAAAATATCTCGATGAAACCTTTTGGAGATTGTATCATTGCGGGTAAATTTTTGGAGCAATTTATAGAAGGACATCCAAATTGGGCGCATCTCGATATTGCCGGCGTTGCTTTTGGGAATGTTGGTTATGCCAACGATAAAGCAGCAACAGGTTATGGCGTTCAGCTTTTATTAGACTTTATAGAAAATTATAATTAAATTATCGGACATCAGTCATCTGACCTCCGACAAAAAACTGAATATGGAAAAAACGATTGTCTGCATCTCCTGTTATTACAAAGGTTACGACTTTATGGACGAGTGCAAAAAGCTCGGCAATAAAGTCATTCTGATCACCTCGGAAAACCTGAAAGAAAAACCGTGGCCGTGGCACGCCATAGACGAGATTTATTATATGCCAGAAATCGAACCTTCTGTATGGAACCTGGATCATCTGGTTCAGGGATTCGCTTATCTGATGAAAAACCACCAGATTGATGCAGTAATTGCCCTGGACGACTATGATGTGGAGAAAGCGGCGATGATCCGCGAAACCTATCGTATTCCCGGAATGGGCCAGACGACACATCGTTATTTCAGAGATAAATTGGCAATGCGCCAGCAAGCCAAAGACAATGGTATTTCCGTTCCGGAATTTTCATCGATTTTCAACGATGCAAAACTTCACAAATTCTCACAGGATGTTCCCGGCCCGTGGGTTTTGAAACCTCGTTCCGAAGCTTCAGCAAGTGGTATCAAAAAAATCAATTCGGCAGACGAACTGTGGCCGGCGGTGGAAAATCTGGGGAACGAGCGATATAAATTCCTACTGGAAGCTTTCAAACCCGGCGATGTCTATCACGTGGACTGTCTGGTTTACAATAAGGAAGTTGTGTTCACCTGCTTTTCAAAATACCTGTCTCCGCCAATGAAAGTCTCGCACGAAGGCGGTGTTTTCCGGACTAAAACTTTAGATAAAAATTCGGAGGAAGCCAGAGGTCTGGAAAAAATCAACAGAGAAGTTCTGAACAAATTTGGGATTCAAAATGGCGCGACTCACAGCGAATATATCCGGGGAATTGATGGACAATATTACTTCCTGGAGACGTCTTCCAGAGTGGGCGGCGCGCATATTCCGGATATGGTGGAAGCGGCTACAGGCGTGAATATATGGCGGGAATGGGCCAGGTTGGAAAATGCGCTGCTTCAGGGCAATCATTATTCGGTGGTAGAAACTCAGAATTTATTCGCGGGTCTTATCATCGCATTAGCAAAAGAAAAACATCCGGACACGCGCAATCTTCAAAACGATGAAGTGGAAAAATTCTTACCGATTGATTATCATATCGGCATTGTATACAAAGCAAAAACGGCAGACATCATCGCGGAAAGATTAGACCAGGCATCAGAAATTGTCACAGCACAAATCCTGAATATTCTTCCACCTAAAGATAAACCAACGAGTTAATTTGAGATTTGAAGTTTAAGATTCAGCAATCATCATTTATCATTCATCAATTATCAATTATAAAAATGCCACAGATCACACATACAGATTACTATTCGCACATTCTCGGGATGAGCCTTCAGGTGGAGGTTACGGGACATTTTGGAACACCGGTGATTATGTTCCCAACTTCGCAGGGTTCGTACACGCAAAACGCCGATTTCCATCTGAACGGAAGCATTTCGCACTTTACGAATAATGGGATTTTGAAATTATTCAACATTCAGACGATTGACAATTTCAGTTTTTATGATAAAGGAATTACACCTTACGAAAGAATCAGGAATTACGAAATGTACGTCCAGTTCCTGGTTCAGGAGTTTATTCCGTACATCCAGCGGACGCATAACACACATCGTGTAGTGGTGGCTGGCGCAAGTTTCGGAGGTTATCACGCAGCGAATTTTGCTTTCAGATTTCCGGATTTGGTGTCGCATCTTTTCTGTTTATCAGGTGCTTTTAACATCAGAAATTTTATGGATGGATATGATGACCAACTGATTTATTTCAATTGTCCGGACGAATTTGTGAAGAATGACGAAGCTTGGAAATACAAACATATGCACATTGTTCTAAGCACATCAGACAGAGATATTTGTCTGGAGCCAACAAGAAAAATGGCAGGAATCTTAACTGAAAAAGGTATCAATCATTGGTATGACGAGCAAAAATGGATAGACCACGATTGGGTGCTTTGGCGAATGGTTTTTCCGACATTTATTGGAAGGTTTTTCGGGTAAATTTAGTAAATCCAAAATCAAAATATACAAGCATTAAAAAAACATATAACTAAAAAAACACTAATCATATGAAAAAAAAATATCTAATATTCTCATTCTTTCTATTAACGTTATGCAATTCTACTCTATTTTTTTGTCAATCAAATGAAATAAAAATCAGTTTTATTGGAAATTGTGCGCTGAATATGACTGATGGAATTTCTAATATTTATATCGATTTTCCATATAAATCTGGTGCACATAAATATATGAAATATGAAAATTCTGAATTAGAGAATGTAAAAAACAACTCTATTTTTATCTTTACACATAAGCACAACGACCATTATTCTGAAAAGCTATTAAAAAAATATCAAGGACAAAAATATGGACCTTGGAATATAAATGAATTAGATAAAATCAAAGAATCAATTCCTGATTTCGAAATACAACCTTTTAAAACAAGCCACAAAGTCTATGGAATATCATTTGAGCATTATTCTTACCTAATCACTTGGCACAATAAAAAAATTTATCTCTCAGGAGATACTGGTGAATTGGAAGACTTAAGCAAAATCAAAAATATTGATTATGCCTTTATAAATCCTTGGATGTTTATGACTTCACGACGTGAAAAAATATCTATTGATGCAAAATTTTTTGGAATATATCATTTATATCCAGACCAACATATTGATGATGGATTCCCTGACAATATAAAATTTTTGAAGCAACAAGGTGAAGTAATTCATATTCCTTTCTAAATTTTCATAAATCTCTCAATAGAATAGCAAATTACATTAATACAAAAACAAATAAACCTCGGACTTCGGACATCCGGCTTCCGACCAAAAAAAACAACATTATGGCAAAAAAAATTGGAATCTTATTCGGAATGGAAGATACTTTTCCGTGGGCTTTTATAGATAAAGTTAATGAATTGGGAAAAGGCGAATACATCGCAGAACCCGTCCAAATCGACAAATTGGAACAAGGCGCGGACTATGGGTACGCCGTGATTATCGACAGGATTTCGCAAGATGTTCCTTTCTACAGAGCTTATCTTAAGAATGCTGCAGTGAACGGCACTTACGTCATCAACAATCCATTTTGGTGGAGTGCAGATGAGAAATTTTTCAACAATGCATTGATGTCAAAAATCGGAATTCCATTGCCGAAAACGGTTTTGCTGCCTTCTCACGAAAGACCAACCAACACGTCGGAAACATCGTTCAGAAACCTTAAATTTCCGCACGATTGGGGATACATTTTCAATTACATCGGTTTTCCGGCCTATATGAAACCGCACGACGGCGGCGGATGGCGAAATGTTTACCGCGTAGAAAGTCCTGAAGATATGTGGGCAAAACACGCAGAAACAGAGCAACTCGTGATGATGGTTCAGGAAGAAATCGTTTTCGAGGATTACTATCGCGTGTATTGTCTGGGCAGAAAGTATGTCCACATTATGCCTTACGAACCAAGAAATCCGCATCATCTAAGATATGCAACAACGCATCAAACAGAAGGAAAAGAACTCGAGAAATTACTGAAGACGATCACCGACTACACCATTAAAATGAATGAAGCTTTAGGCTACGATTTCAACACGGTGGAATTTGCTGTGAGAGACGGGATTCCTTACGCCATTGATTTCTGTAATCCAGCGCCTGATGCGGACAGAAACTCCGTTGGCGAGGAAAATTTCCAATGGATTGTCGAACATGCCGCCAAATTGGCAATTGAAAAAGCAAAGGATTACAAGCCTGGAAAAATCAATATCGACTGGGGGAAATTTGTAACCAATCAATTGTAAAAAAGTCAATAAACCTTCAAGATTTTAAATACCTGGAAGGTTTATTTTAACGAACAACTTACCTTAACATAACAAACACAAATAATATGCACAAATTCACGATTGGCGTTGAAGAAGAATACCAAATTATAGATGCTGAGAGCCGCGATCTGGTCTCACACGTTTCCAAAATCATCGAAGGCGGAAAGGCCGTCCTCAGCGAAAACTTAAAACACGAGATGCACGAGTCGGTAGTAGAAATGGAAACCGGCATCTGCGAAAATATCCAGCAGGTACGCCAGGAACTGACCGACCTGAGAAGACACCTCGTGAAAACCGCACACGAACAGGGACTTCGGGTGTCCGGTGGCGGCACGCATCCTTTCTCGCACTGGAAAGACAATGTGATCACCAAAGATGCGCGCTATGACAAGATTGTGAGCGATATGGGCGATGTGGCGCGGTCTAATTTGATTTTCGGATTG
>DBLQ01000067.1:5656-5964 GCA_002297505.1 Flavobacteriales bacterium UBA720 | reverse complement strand
ATTTTTGTCGGATGTCGGAAGTCCGATGTCCGAAGTTTTTAGTATTATGTTTTAATTCTTGATTTCAAATGAGATTCTTCGGTCTTCCGACCTCTGACTTCCAACTATTTCGGGAACCTCATTTTATAGCCTACGTTCACATCGCCATTGGCAATTTTCTGAAGTTTGCCTTTCACGATTTTCTTCTTCAGGGCGCTCAGATGATCTGTGAAAAGGATCCCTTCGATGTGGTCATACTCATGCTGGATCACCCTGGCACGGATGTCTGAGAATGTCTCGGTATGTTTAACGAAATTTCTGTCGTAATA
>DBLQ01000067.1:4948-5465 GCA_002297505.1 Flavobacteriales bacterium UBA720 | reverse complement strand
ACGAAATTTCTGTCGTAATATTCTATCAGGATATTTGACTTGCGCTTCACATCTTCCCGTACATCAGGAATACTGAGACAGCCTTCGTTGAATTTCCATTCTTCACCGGATTCTGCAAGAATCTGAGCGTTGATAAACACTTTTTTAAAGTCTTTCAGCTCATCAGCAATATCTTCATAATCGTCGTCTTCTGCCAGCGGCGACACGTCTACCACGAAAAGCCTGATATCCAGACCAATCTGCGGCGCTGCCAGGCCAATGCCGTTGGCTCCGTACATGGTATCAAACATGTTATCGATCAATGTCTGAAGTTCCGGATAATCTTTGTCGATATCGTGTGCTTTTTTTCTTAAAACGGAATCTCCGAATGCTCTAATTGGTAAAATCATCTTTTCTGGTCTAAATAATTCTGCAACAATATCGTTGCACTCACTTTGTCAATCAATCCTTTTTCCTCTCTTTTTTTCTTGTTTTTTCCGCTTTGGCTGATGAAAAACGAAGCCATTTTGGAAGTAAA
>DBLQ01000067.1:4327-4790 GCA_002297505.1 Flavobacteriales bacterium UBA720 | reverse complement strand
GAAGCCATTTTGGAAGTAAAACGTTCATCCAGACGATTGACTTTTATCCCGGGAAACTCCGCCTTGAAAATCGAAATAAATTTCTGAATCTCCGTTTCGATTTCCGACATATTTCCCTTTAAATCTGTGGGAAGTCCGATAACCACTTCGTCCACGTTATTTTCAGAACAATAAGTTTTCAGAAAATCAATTAGTTTTGGTGTCTCTACCGTGGTCAGTCCGCTTGCAATAATTTGCATATCGTCTGTAACAGCGATTCCCGTTCTTGCTTTTCCGTAGTCGATGGCCAGGATTTGTCCCATAAGTTGGCAAATTTACAAAAAATTTCAGCTTATGGAAATTAAAAAAGTCCTGCTGCCCTAATCGGGTAAGCAAGACTTTTTTAAGGCTCAAAAATGCAATGGGTTTACTTAATTTCTTCCAAAATATTGTTTATCCTGTCGATATATTTTCCATAGAAATG
>DBLQ01000067.1:3662-4239 GCA_002297505.1 Flavobacteriales bacterium UBA720 | reverse complement strand
TATATTTTCCATAGAAATGTCTGAACCACGCCGTTCCGATGAAGTAGACCATTGTAAGTCCAAATGCTACCGAACTTAAGAAAACCAAGGCCAGCATGGTGTTGGAATAGGTATGGGTTTTTGGCATGGCCTCCAGCACAATGATCATCTCGCAGACAAAAAATGGCACAAAACTCAGGTAAAACGAAACGTAATATTGCTTGTTCAGCTCAAACTGATGCAGTAAATCTTTTAGAGAATCGAGTGTTCCCAGAGCAGGATTACTAATTTCTTTGTAAAGTTTGAAAAATTTGCTGAAGAAAAATGCCGTTACCATAGCCATGGAGAGTACCAATATTTCGATATAGAGATTGAACCGGAACGGCATCGGAAAAAACCAGATAAGAATGAGAATCACCGGCATCAAAACCACAGTAGACCAAAATTCATAACGCATGTTTCTCCGGATGCGTTCCAGCGGATGATGCATCTGTCGCTGTCTCTCCGGCGAAATCTCCGGTGTATCCGAAACATCTTCCTTATTCCAAAGGTTTTTAAGATTATCTATGTCCATATTTTTGATAGTTGATAGTTGATA
>DBLQ01000067.1:3134-3503 GCA_002297505.1 Flavobacteriales bacterium UBA720 | reverse complement strand
AGTTGATAGTTAATAGTTGATGGGTGATAGTTAGTGGGAGATTGTTGTTGGGTTTTATTGGCTAAGCTTCAAGGTCCCTAACTTTTTACTTTTGCCTTTGATATTGAATCTTGAATCAATTGCTTCAATTTTTCTTTCGCGCGATTCAGTTTTACTCTGGCGTTGACTTCTGAGATTCCCATCTGTTCAGCCATATCCCGTCCGGAAAAATCCTCGAGATAATAAAAGATCAAGGCTTTGTCAATCGGGTTCAGCTTTTGAATGCATTGGTACATCAGTTTTAGATTTTGTTCATCTTCCAGATTGTAATTTTCTTCCTTGATTTTGTAAATCGAAACATCGTCGTTCTGGATGAAACTTCGCCGTTTC
>DBLQ01000067.1:2828-2982 GCA_002297505.1 Flavobacteriales bacterium UBA720 | reverse complement strand
CAGACTTCAGGAAAATAATCGCCGTGTTAAGCGCAATTCTATAAAGCCAGGTCGAGAATTCCGATTTGCCTTCGAAGCTGGAAAACGATTTCCAAACCTGGTAAACGATTTCCTGAAAAAGATCATTTTGATCATCACGATTATCCATATACAT
>DBLQ01000067.1:2339-2665 GCA_002297505.1 Flavobacteriales bacterium UBA720 | reverse complement strand
CTTTATGTTTATCGATTTTCTCTAAAAATTCTTTCTCAGAATCCATTCTTGCTTTTGCTCTATTCGGTTAGTAGAAATAAAAATAATTTGTTACAAAAAAAGTAGAAGACAAATAAAAAAAGCAAAAGAATTAAGTGTTTCAATGTTTCAACCTAAATATTTATATCCATAATATTGTCGTTCTGAATGAATCTAAACCGTGTAGATTCTTGCAGAATGACAAACTGAATGTTTTAAACATTTTTTCTTTGATGAGTTATACATCTTTGTGACTCTTAAAAATATTCTTAATAATGTATAAAAATCTTTGCGCTCATTGCGTTAAA
>DBLQ01000067.1:1295-2214 GCA_002297505.1 Flavobacteriales bacterium UBA720 | reverse complement strand
TGCGCTCATTGCGTTAAAATAAAACCAATCAATTTTCATAATTTTGTAAATCGATTATCATTCATCATCTATCATTTATAAAAATCACAGATGTCTTTAAAAATCTCAGGACTTACCAAAAAATTCGACGAACAAGTGGCGCTTAGCGATGTCAATATTATGATTACCAACAACGAAATCATAGGACTTCTTGGACCCAACGGCGCGGGAAAATCTACGTTGATGAAATCCATCACAGGCGTTCTGAAAATGGATGAAGGCAAGATTCTCTTGGACGGAAAGAGCATCACAGAAAACGAAATCGAATCCAAAAAGAAAATCGGTTTTCTGCCGGAAAACAATCCGCTTTACAACGAGATGTATGTGAAAGAATATCTGCAGTTTGTAGCCAATCTTCACAACATCAAAAAAGAAAGGGTAGAACAGGTGATTGATCTGGTGGGGATTACGCCTGAAAAATCTAAGAAAATCTCACAACTTTCCAAAGGTTATAAACAGAGAGTTGGTTTGGCACAAGCAATTCTTCACGAACCGAATTTATTAATTCTCGACGAGCCGACCAACGGACTCGACCCGAATCAAATCGTGGAAATCCGAAACGTCATCAAAGAAATTGGCAAAGAAAAAACCGTGATTCTCTCCACGCACATTATGCAGGAAGTGGAAGCGCTTTGCTCAAGAGTAATTTTAATTCATCAAGGAAAAATATTACAGGATTCTCCGATTTCGGAATTCAAAGGCAAATTTGGAAGTCTGGAAGAGGCTTTCCAGAGTTATACGGTTTAGTAATAATCACGATTGACAGACGCTGTTTTGAACAAAAATTAAAATTGTAAATTCGTAGAGATTTAATAAAACAAAATACGATGGAAGCATCAATCATCATACACCCTAGAAACAAGAAAGAAGCGTCATTACT
>DBLQ01000067.1:603-1179 GCA_002297505.1 Flavobacteriales bacterium UBA720 | reverse complement strand
AAGAAAGAAGCGTCATTACTCAAAAAGGTCTTGAAAGCTTTGGATGCGCAGTTTGTGTTGAAAGAGGAAAAATCTGAAAGCCTGAGTCCAAGCAATGACCCTTATTACGATAATCCGGAAAACGTAGCGGAACTCGAAAGAAGGATCGCGGACCTGAGAACGAATAAAGAAATGAAAGTTGTTTTAAAAAGTAAAGAGGATATTAAAAATTTCTTAGGCTTATGAGCTTTCAATTAGTCTTTAGAAAACAAGCTCAAAAAGATATTGATTTTTACAAGACATCCGGAAATCTGATCTTGCTTAAAAAGCTTTCTCAACTCCTGTCTGAAATTATTGATAATCCTTACGCCGGAACAGGCAAACCCGAACGTCTAAAACATCAGAATAATAACATCTGGTCCCGGAGAATTGACAGCAAAAACAGACTCATCTACAGTGTTGAGGAAGATATTGTAACCGTAGAAATCATTTCTGCTAAAGGTCATTACGGAGATAAATAACAATGGAATTGCAGGATGAAAAAGTAGAATATCAGTAAAATTCTACAAGTCCGACAACCATCAACCGACAACCATC
>DBLQ01000067.1:0-347 GCA_002297505.1 Flavobacteriales bacterium UBA720 | reverse complement strand
TTCACGTACAAAGTTCCAGCTGATTTTTTGGATAAAATTGCCGTCGGGATGCGCGTTCTTGTACCATTTCGTGGGAAGAAAATCTACACGGGAATTGTTGCAGAATTGTTCAATGATTTTGAAGAAACTTTTGTCCCGAAAGAAATTATCAATCTACTGGAAAACCAGCCGATTGTCCCAAAACAGCAATTGGATTTCTGGAACTGGATGAGTTCTTATTATCTCTGCAATCTGGGCGAAATTTACCGCTTGGCTTTTCCGTCTTCCCTTAAATTGGAAAGTGAAACTTATGTGAGATTATTGTCCGAGAGAACCATTGACTGGCAAAATCTGGATGCGAACGAAAC
>DBLQ01000022.1 GCA_002297505.1 Flavobacteriales bacterium UBA720 | reverse complement strand
GCACTTCTGACTAATTTCCCGATCACGGCCGTTAAGATAATCAGCCCGCCGATCTTCCAGAGATGAGGGTCATTCAGTAACCCGATTTGTGTTCTGAGCCCCGTGAATACGAAGAATAAAGGGAGTAATAAAACCAAAGCTACGTCTTCTACCTTCTCGATGAACAGGTTTCGGAACTTTACATTTTCCGGCATGATGGCTCCGGCCATAAATGCGCCAAACAGGGCGTGAATGCCGATCACTTCGGTCAGATAGGATGAAATGATCAGTATCAGAAAGAAAACAGCAATCAATGCTTTATTGATGAATCCTTTTCCTTTCTGGGATTCTGCAATTCTGGCAAGAAAAGGTCTTACCAGTTTTATCATCAGGAAAACGTAAACAATAGCCATGATGATGACGAAGATGGAACCGGAAAATGAGCCGGCCTTTACCACGGCGATGACCGCTGCCAGAATACACCAGGCCGTAATATCATCGGCCGCCGCACAGGTAATGACCACGGTTCCGATCTTGGTTTTATGAAGATTACGCTCCTGAACAATCCTTGCCAACACAGGAAAGGCGGTGATACTCATCGCAATAGCCATGAACAATGCAAATGAACTGAACTGAATGCCGTCCGGTGCAAACTCTTTATAAATGAAATAAGCCAGTCCCACTCCCAGAGCAAAAGGGATGATGATACTGGCGTGGCTGATGACCACGGCATCGTGCGCTTTTTTCCTCAGGACACTCAGATCCAGCTCCATCCCCACGATGTACATGAAGAGAATCAAACCAATCTGACTGAGGAATTGCAAATTAGGCAGCGACTCCTTGGGAAACATGAATGCTGAAAACTCGGGGAAATATAATCCTACGAGCGACGGCCCGAGCACGATACCTGCAATCATTTCGCCAATGACAGAGGGCTGTTTCAGCTTGACACAGATCCATCCGAAGAATTTGGCCACAATGATAATGGTAACAATCTGTGCCAGCAGAAGGGCTAAGGGATGATGAAGATTTTCTGAAAACGACGTTGCAAAAGTGTCCCACATGTTTGCACCGGTAGCCTTGGCCGGGGCAATATTTTCCCCGATCTCTAAAGTTCTACCTTCTACAAAGAACCAATACATCAGACAAGAGAAAAAAGCTATGGTAAGGACGTAAAAGATAATATTTCTGTACTTTTTCATAATTATTGACTTAAATTCTGCCGAATTTCAAGCTGTAAAGTTGGGAAGTTTTTCATTATGAAATTGAATGGCTAACGAGAAATGTAATGAAATGGGCGAATTTTGAAGTGAAATTTTTTATGGATTTTCAATTCTAAGTTTTGATAATATATTTTGTAAATTTGATGGTGAAAATATTTATAATGACAGTTACTATTAACAAATCAAATTCGAAAATTATAGGAAAGATTCTTAAAGAAAAGCTTTCTAAAAGTAATTCTAAAGGAAACTTGTCTAAGCATTTTGGAAAATTGAAAAGAAACCTTGACGGTTTAAAATATCAGACAGAAATCAGAGAAAATGAAGATTGATTTCATCGCAGACACCAATTTCTTAATTTACACCCACGAGGGTAACGAACTTGTGGTTTCTTTCTTAGAATATAATTTTGCTATCTCTTTTATATCAGAGGTAGAGTTATTAGGTTATAAAAAAATAACGAAATCTCAAGATATTAAGTTGAGAGAATTGATAAAAGACTGTTTCGTTATTGACTGGAATGCTAAAATCAAGGAGAAAACGATTGAGCTAAGAAGGAAACACAATATCAAATTACCGGATGCAATAATTGCTTCCACGTCCATTGTGTATGGACTGCCGCTGGTAACGGCTGATAAAGCATTTTCCCGAATTAATGAGTTAGATTTGATATTGATTGAGATCTAATCTATTTTCCTGATTTTCTCAATGGCCTGACTTCTGAAAGTATCGCTGAAACTTAATTTTAAGGGCATTCCGTCAGTAGAATTCATTTCCAGTATGATCTCCGAAGTAGAAAAGACTTTGATGAAATCGATATTCACCATTTCTCTTTTATTGATCTGAACAAAGTTTTTCTCCGGTAATAATTCCGAAAGATTTTTGAAGCTTAAGTTTTTAAGAATGATCTCTGAAAGATTTTTCAGTTTCAGATCTTTGTCGCGGCTGTCAATTTCGGATGTTTTGATGTAAACGACATCATGGACAGGAATTCTGGTTTTTCCCAGATTGGTATTCCATTCGAAAAACTGATTTTTTCTTTGCTCGCCCAGTAGCTTTTCTGCCTTCTCAAAAGCTTGTTGAAGGCGTTCTTTTTTAATAGGTTTCCGCACGTAATCTACCACATCCAGATCAAAAGCTTCAGCAGCGTATTCTTTATAAGCCGTTGTGAAAATGATTTTTTTGTTTTTTATTAATTCGGCGACCTGAAGCCCATTCATTCCGGGCATTTCGATATCGAGAATACAGACGTCGCAGTCGATGTCGTTGATTTCCTGCAGAAAGATTTTAGGATTGTTAAAAGCTTTCAAGACTTCAACATTTTCGATCTCACTGCAAAGTAATTTTAAGTAGCTGATGGCCAATAACTCATCGTCCAGAATAACGCACTTTATCATAAAAGTCTGACAGATTAATGGTGAGCTGTGCGGTGAAAACTCCGTTGCTGATATTTTTTCTGAGTTGATAATGATTCTTGTAGATCAGCTTCAGCCGTTGGTCAAATGATTGGCTGCCGAAGCCACTGTTTTCCTTCTGCAAAGGTGTTTTGTCCGAGATTTTATTGGAAACTTTTATTTCAAATGTCCCATTTTCTAAAGTCAGATTAACGGAGATAAAAGAATCCTGAGCCAGAAAATCTGTATGTTTGAAGGCGTTCTCAATCAAATCAACAGAAATCAGCGGCGCAAAAATTTTCTCCTGATAAACAGAATCCTCTTTGTTGATTTTCGTCTTAATCCTGAAATCGAACAGAGGATTGATTTTGATTTTGTTGATCTCGATAAGATTCATGGCGAAATTCAGTTCTTCCTTGGGACTCACGAATTTGTTGCCGCTTTCGTAGAGAATATAATCCAGAATACTCGCCAGTTTGTCCAGTGAAATGTAAGTCTGGTAAGCGTGCGACTGTACCGAATTAAGGATGTTTTTAAAAAGATGCGGATTCAGCTTGGTGTCAATGTGCTCCAAACGAACATTTTCCAGCTTGCTCTCAATCGATCTGTAATTATCTTCCAGAATTCTCTGTTTTGTCTTTGAAGATCTGTATCTACCATAGAGAAAAAAACTTAGAACCAACAGAAAGAAGATGACAAAAATCCCTCCGAGTAATAGATAATCAGGTACAAGGAGATTTTTGCCGCTCATTATTATTTTAATTTTTTAAGACCGATGAATTCCGCATTGTCCTTGCATTTGGAATAGTGAATCTCGTAAGACGGATTTTTTTTAGGATAATTGAGAATGTATTCCGGACAAGGTTTTTTCTGAGCGTTGCTTTTATCAAAATCGATTTCGCCCCTAGAGATGATGTCATTTTTAAGGAAATCTTCGGTGATTTTATGCGCTTCCATTTCCTTTTTGAATGGTTCAGAATAGGTGAAATCCTTGGTCAAAGTTTCAGCAATTACCCTGTCATTCGGGAAATAAGAGCAGCTGGTTCCTTTTTGATTGAGGACAAAGAAGACGATCAATAATCCCGGAATCAGCCCTATGAAGTAGAATTTAAGTTTTTTTAGCATCAATGAAATTTAGAAAATCAAGAGATTGATATCGTGATACGGAAGATCGAACTTGTTGCAAATCATCAGTTTCGTGTGTCGGCCTTTGTACATATACAAGGATTGCTTGATTTCGTTTTTATGAACGAGCATATTTTCAAAGCCGCCTTCTTCATCATAGCCAAGTAGATAACTGAGGAAGAAATTGCTCACCGCTTTGGTAGTAGTTCGTGGCATTTTCGAGGTCAGATTCGGAAGTCCGCAATGGATGACGCCGTGCTTGATGATGAATGGCTTTTCTGTCGAAGTCAGTTCAGACGTTTCGATCACTTTTCCGTTATCGATCGTAATGTCGATGATCACGCTGCCTTTTTTCATCTTCATCACCATATCTTCCGTTACGATTGGTGACAAGTTGAGTCTCGGCAAAGCTCCGATGACAACATCTGCACGTCTCAGAGACTTTGTCAGTTCTTTAGGATCGATGATCGAAGTTGGAACGCGGCTGTCCACCAAAGTGTGAAGTCTTCTCAGTTTTGACAATGAATTATCAAAAACTTTGACGCTTGCGCCGAGTCCGATTGCAGCTTTCGTTGCAAATTCGCCCACAATTCCTGCTCCAAGGATGACGACTTCTGTAGGACGAACGCCTGTAATCCCACCAAGCATCAAGCCGTTGGACATTGCCAACAGTTCCGAAGCATAAAGAATCGAGACACTTCCGGCAATTTCGCCAATCAATCTTACCAATGACAATTGCTTATACTCATCCATGATGAATTCAAACGCGATGGCATTGACTTTTTTCGCCGCCAGTTTAATGAAATAATCTTTATCTCTGAGGTTGATTTGCAGGGCTGAGATCAGATAAGTCATCGGCCTCAGATATTCGATTTCCTCTTCTGTCGGCGGATTGATTTTAAGCACCAAATCCTGAGAAAACGCCACTTTTGGGTCGTTGGTAATCTCTGCTCCGGCTTCGGAGTACAGCAAATCGGAGAAATGCGAACCTTCGCCGGCACCGCTTTCTATAATGACTTTGTGACCGTTATTGACCAGTATCTGAACAGCATCCGGAATCAGACAGGTTCTTTTTTCGCTCAGACAAGTTTCCTTGGGAACGCCGATGCTGAAGGTTTTTCCTTTTTTGACCACTTCCAGTTTTTCTTCCTTCGGAATCAGTTCTTCTTCGGAAAAAGGCGTAAATATGGTTGATGTGCTGCTCATAGAATCAAAACATTAATCAAAAACATGAGGCAAAGATAAAACAAATTACAGTATCTGTTAATTAAATTCAATTTCTCTTCCGGATTCGGTATTTTCAATGGACATCACGTGAAAATCATAACCTTCCAGTTCGTCCAGATAGATTTCCGGCCACTCGATAATAGAAAGGTAACCGTTGTCCAAATATTCTTCAATCCCGAAATCATAGGCTTCGCTCACATTTTTCAGTCGATACAGATCGAAGTGATAAATTTTTCCTTTTGGTGTATCGTATTCATTGACAATGGAATAGGTAGGAGAGGAGATTTCGTCGCTGCTTCCCAATGTTTTAAGTAAAAACTGCGTAAACGTTGTTTTTCCGGCACCAAGATTGCCTCTTAGCAAAAGAATGGGATGCTGAAGATTGGGAATGATTTGATGGACAACATGGTTCCATTCCTCAAGCTGATGAATTTTGAATTGCATCGGTGAATTTTTTTTGCAAAATTAAACTTTTCCACTTTTAATGGATGATTGTTTTCGGGGATAATAAACTTATCTCTAAATTTACAGTTCGAAATTTTTGAACAATCATTCCTAAACCTTTTCTGAGTTGATCACCAAAGAGACCATCGATAAAATTTTTTCCACGATCCGCGTGGAAGAGATCATCGGCGAATATGTCCAGCTGAAGCGCGCGGGCTCCAATTACAAGGGTCTGAGTCCTTTCCATGAAGAAAAGTCGCCGAGTTTTGTGGTGTCTCCCAGCAAGCAGATCTGGAAAGATTTCTCAAGTGGCAAAGGAGGAACTGCCATTTCTTTCCTGATGGAAATCGAGAATTTCACTTATCCGGAAGCGCTTCGGCATGCTGCGAAAAAATATGGCATCGAGATCGCCGAAAACGTCCGCGAATATTCTGAAGAAGAAAAACAGTCACAAACCGAGCGCGATCTGCTCTACAAAATCCACGAAGTAGCGAATGATTTTTTCCAGCAGCAACTCTGGGATTCTGAAGAAGGCCGTGCCATCGGATATTCTTATTTTAAAGAGCGCGAGCTGCGCGATGACATTATCAAAAAATTCCAATTGGGTTACTCGCCCGAAAAAAAGAATGCTTTCACCGAATATGCGTTAGAAAAAGCTTATTCCAAGGAAATTCTTGAAAAATCAGGTTTGTCCATTTTTCCGGAAAATGCACCTTCCGGGATTGACCGGTTCCGGGATCGTGTGATTTTCCCGATTCACAGTTTTTCAGGACGAGTTCTGGGTTTCGGAGCCAGGATTCTAAAAAATAACGTCAAAACGGCCAAGTATCTCAATTCACCCGAGACGGAGATCTACCACAAGTCTAATGTCCTGTATGGACTGAATCAAAGCAAGCAATCCATTTCCCGGAAGAACCTCTGTCTTCTGGTGGAAGGTTATATGGACGTTGTGGCGCTGCATCAGTCGGGCATTGAGAATGTGGTGGCAAGTTCCGGAACGTCTTTGACTACCGAACAGATTAAACTCATCAAAAGACTGACAGAAAATGTCACAATTCTCTTCGATGGAGACAATGCAGGCATCAAAGCTAGTTTCCGGAGTATTGATATGCTCTTGTCCGAAGGGATGAATATCCGCGTTCTGCTTTTCCCTGACGGCGATGATCCGGACTCGTTTTCCAGAAAGCATCCCCAGGAATATGTTGAAAATTTTATTGAGAAAGAAGCCAAGGATTTTATCGATTTCAAGGCAGAAATTCTGCTCCGCGATGCCGGCGACGATCCTATTAGAAAGGCCGAATCCATTCGGGATATTGTAAAATCGGTAGCGTTTGTCCAGAATGCTTTGAAGCGGGAAGTTTACCTGAAGGAAGTTTCAAATAAATTCGGACTCAGTGAGCAGAGTTTGTTCAATGAGCTTCAGATTCAGACCAACGTGACGCAGCAGCAGGAATCCAAACCGAGATTTGAAGATAAAAAGGCTGCACCGAAACTCGAAATCGTTCAGGAAGCATCTTTCTCGGTCAATCCGCTGCTGGTGCAGGAGGAAAAGCTGGTAGATCTGATGCTGAAATATGGCGATTTTGTCCTGGACAGAAAGGATGCAGATGGCAACGCGTACAAAATCACCGTCATCGAAGAAATCCTGAACCACCTGGACGAAGATGAATGTGAACTTCAGCTGGACATCAACAAAAAAATTGTCTCAGAAATTAAAGAAGGTATTCTGAAAAACGAACTGCGCTCCGGGAATTTCTTTTTCGATTTTATGGACGAAGAAGTCTCGGGAAAGCTGGCCAATGCATTGATTGAGAACTATCAGACCAGCAATTGGAATAAATTCAATATCTACTTCAGCTCCGAGGAGGAAGTGGTTCCGAAATTGGTGTCAGACATTGTTCTACGGCATAAAAGAGAATATATCGTCAAGTTAATCAACGACTTCAAAAATTCTTTGAGCGATGATGAAGATAATACTGCCATCTACCAGAAAATTATCCTGCTGACGCAGTTGAAAAATAAACTGGACAGCGAATTATTCCGGATATTGTGACAGAATGACGTATTTCCGCAAAGGAATGGAAATTGCAAACTCAAACAAGATTTAAAAATAACCACAATTAGTATGGACATTAAAAAAGAATTCAGAGATTTCTCAGTAAAACACATGGGAAATAACGGTTTGGTAACCGATCAATATATGGGAATGTTCAACCCGACCAACCTGACACCTTATATTATGGAAGAAAGAAGGATGAACGTGGCACAGATGGACGTTTTCTCCCGGTTGATGATGGACAGAATTATTTTCCTGGGGACAGGTATCGATGATCAGGTAGCGAATATCGTGACGGCGCAGTTGCTGTTCCTGGAAAGTTCGGATCCTAGCAAGGACATTCAAATCTATATCAACTCTCCTGGTGGTAGCGTGTACGCAGGTCTGGGGATTTATGACACGATGCAGATCATTAAGCCGGACGTAGCCACTATCTGTACCGGAATGGCAGCTTCTATGGGCGCCGTGCTTTTGGTAGCAGGTGAGAAAGGCAAGCGTTCTGCGCTGAAACATTCCCGCGTAATGATTCACCAACCAAGTGGCGGTGCGCAAGGTGTAGCTTCTGATATGGAAATCAACCTTAGAGAGATGCTGAAACTTAAAAAAGAATTGTACGACATCATTTCCAACCATTCCGGTCAAACTTACGAATGGGTAGAGAAGGCTTCAGACCGGGACTACTGGATGACATCAGAAGAAGCCAAGAGCTTCGGAATGGTGGATGAAGTTCTCGAAAGAAAAAAATAATTGACAAAACCTGATTCCCAAGAGTCAGGTTTTTTTTATGGAACAAAACTCCCAAACCAAATACCCTCCAACGCTCAAACTCTAAAACCCTCAAACACTCCATCACAATAATCTGGGCGCCTTCATCCGTCTCCAGCTCCCGCTCTTTTTGCTCGGCATAGCCTCTCGCAAAAAGGAGCTCCGCTTACGCCGGGGCGCGCTTCGCTAAATTGAAGATTGTCATTTTGAACGGCACTGTCTGCATAATGAATTAGAAATATTACATTTTACTTTTTACATTGTACATTTTACTACAAAAATAATTTTGCAGAAAATCTCAATTTTACTACTTTTGACCCATAAATCTTAAACAATGAGAAAATCAGTGATATTATTAGCTTCTGCTGTTTTGGTAATGTCTTGTGACATCCCTGCAGGTGGAAACAAGGGCCGTCTGAAAAAAGAAGGTGAAATCGTGAGATATGATGATCCTAATGCGCCACACGGAACTTATAAGCCTACTGACGATTCTGTAAAAGTGGTGCCTCACGTGGTTTCCGATACTGCCAAAACAGCAATGCCGGCTGCCAAACCAGAGTTGGAAGCGCCGCATCAGGCTGAGCACTAATCAGAATTTTATAAAAATATTATCATAAAAGATGTCTTGCATTTGCAGGACATTTTTTATTTTTACGAACCTTAGAACGCCTTCTTTGCAGACAGTCGAAATAAGAAAAATCAATTATCAATTATCATTCATAAGATGAGTACAACCCAAACATACATCCAAGAAAACAGACAGCGTTTTCTTGACGAATTATTCGATATTCTTAGAATTGCATCCATTAGTGCAGATCCGGCATACAAATCCGAAGTCTTGAAATGCGCCGATGAGGTAGCGAGACATCTGAAAGTTGCAGGTGCAGACAATGTAGAAATCCTAGAAACGAAAGGTTATCCCATCGTTTTCGGTGAGAAAATTATGGATAGCAATTTGCCGACAGTTTTGGTTTACGGCCATTATGACGTGCAGCCCGCAGATCCTTTGGAATTATGGTCCAGCGATCCTTTTGAACCAGTTGTTAAAACAACGGAACTTCATCCGGAGGGAGCGGTTTTTGCGAGAGGCGCAGCTGATGATAAGGGACAATTCTTCATGCACGTCAAAGCCTTCGAAGCGATGATGAAAACCGATTCTTTGCCTTGTAATGTCAAATTCCTGATAGAAGGTGAAGAGGAAGTAGGCTCCGCAAGTCTGGCAGATTTTCTGGAAGAGAATAAAGAAAAATTAAGCTGCGATGTTATTTTGATTTCCGATACACATATTTATTCCAATGAGCAGCCAACTGTAACGACAGGTCTGCGTGGTTTGAGTTATGTTGAAGTGGAAGTGGAAGGTCCTAACCGCGATCTTCATTCCGGGCTTTATGGCGGTGCCGTTCCAAATCCAATCAATGTCTTGTCAAAAATGATCGGAGATTTAATTGATGACAATGGACATATCACTATCGATGGTTTCTACGACAATGTCCTGATCGTGTCCGACGAGGACCGTGCGGAAATGAATAAACTGAAAGACGATCCGGAAGCCTATAAAAAATCAATCGGCCTGAATGATATCCATGGAGAGGAAGGTTACACCACGCTGGAGAGAGCGTCTATCAGACCAACACTGGACGTCAATGGAATCTGGGGCGGCTACACCGGTGAAGGTGCGAAGACGGTAATTGCTTCCAAAGCTTTTGCAAAGATCTCGATGAGATTGGTTCCGAATCAGACTCCTGAGGAAATCACGGAAAAATTCACACGCCATTTTGAGAACATTGCCCCGAAGAGTGTAAAGGTCAAAGTAACGCCGCACCATGGCGGTATGCCTTACGTCCTGGAAAGCGATACCAAAGAGTTTCTTGCCGCGAAGCGCGCGATGGAAAAGGCATTTGGCAAAGAAGTTTTGCCATACAGAAGTGGCGGAAGCATCCCGATTACCTCCCTGTTTGAGAAAGTTCTTGGCGCTAAATCTGTATTGATGGGCTTTGGTCTGGATACGGACGCCATCCATTCGCCCAATGAGCATTATGGTCTTTATAATTACTATAAAGGAATTGAAAGTATTCCGTACTTTTTTGAATATTATTCAGAATAAAAAGATATTTTTTTTAAAGACATGAAAATTAATCTATCGACTTGTTGTTGATAGATTAATTTTTTATACATTTACGGGGTAATAATAAAACTTTTTATGAAAAAATTCTATTTTCTGACTGCGCTGGCACTTTCCGCAACATTTCTTAATGCACAAACAATTGAATCAGACAATTACGATTCATACAATGTGGGTGATGTTGGTTCAAACTTCGCATTTGGAGCTCCTGGTCAAGGTGGTATTTATTTAAGTGGTGGATCTGCCCCGGATTACCAGATCGTTAATGTAGATGCCGCCCACGGTAAATCATTTCAATTTATTTCTGGTCCGGATGCTACCTCAGCTTCTGTAAGACAAGCGGTAAAATTAGGTTTTGCAGCAGCATGGAATAATAGAACAGCGGGAAATAACATCTTGAAAATTACTTTTGATTTTTATACCGGTACTTCCACAGGAAATTCAGCTCCTGGCGTGAATGTTACCAACTCTGCAGCAGGAATCGTGGGGCTTAGATATAACAGTTCTACCAAATTATTTACTGGTCAGGCCAACCTTACCAATAACTCTACTAATGCAACTGGATTCTTTAACATTACGGGGATCAGTGCTGTTCAGTATCCTGCAAACACTTGGGTTACGGTCGGTTGTACGTATGACAAAGTTAATGGAATCATCACATACACAATTGGCGGTGTTACAAGTACGCTGTCAATTAATGGTTACTCGGTTACAAAGAACTTGGATGGCACGCAATTTAACGTAATATCTCAGCCAAATACTGGTAACACAGCAGCCACTACTTCTTCGATTGATAATTACGTTGTAGAGGCCGTCAATACAACTGTATTGGGCGTTACCAGCGCCGGACAAATTGAAAATGCTGTGGATGTTGTCGATATATATCCTAATCCTGTTAGCGACTTTGTGACAATTAAAACAGTATCTAAAGTAAAATCTGTCAGCATCATCGACTTTTCAGGTAAAACCATTTCATCTAAAAAGGCTGTATCTGCTAACAATCAGGTAGATGTCAGAAACTTAGCCGCCGGAAATTATATCCTAAATATTGAGACTGAAAACGGTGTGCAGTCTAAAAAGTTCATTAAGAAATAATTATTTTAATTAAATTGAATACAAAGCGCTCTGGATAAGGGCGTTTTTTTTATTTTAGTACACCAAATACATTAATATGTCAAAAACAATTTACATCACAGGCGGAACCAAAGGTATCGGTTTCGGAATTGCAGAAGTTTTACTTAAAAATGGTCATAAAGTCGCCATCAGCGGCAGAAGGCAGGAAGACGTGGATAAGGCTGTATCAGAGCTTCGCAAAAATTCTAATGAGATTTTCGGAGTCAGCTCTGATGTGAGGAAATTTGAAGACGAGAAAAAGGCTGTTGAACAGATTGCGGCTCATTTCGGGAAGGTTGATGTGGTGATTGCCAATGCAGGTCTGGGAATTTTCGGTTCTGTGGATGAACTGAGTGTCGAGGATTGGAATGCGATGATAGAAACCAACTTGACAGGCTGTTTTTACACCTTGAAGGCTTCTGTCGAAGAACTGAAGAAATCGGAAGGGTATTACATCACCATTGCTAGTCTTGCGGGAACCAACTTCTTCGAAAATGGAGCGGGTTACAATGCTTCCAAATTTGGCGTAGTCGGCTTCACGCAAGCTGCGATGATTGACCTTAGAAAATACAATATCAAGGCTTCTACGATAATGCCGGGTTCCGTCGCCACTTATTTTAATGGCAATGTACCGTCGGATAAGGATGACTGGAAAATTCAGCCGGAAGATATTGGTCACCTGATCCTTGACATGCTGAACATGAATCCGAGAATGCTTCCAAGCAAAATCGAAATCAGACCAAGTCAGGTTAAGAAATAGATCCGACAGAAAAATTGGCGGCGTGGCGTACGAAATTTTGGATATGACAAAAGTCAATTTCCTGATTTTAGTATCAATTTTAAAGTCAAGATTATCCCTGAATATCGATGAACAGAGACTTTCAAAATATTATTTATGAAATAACAATAAATTATGCATGCATAGCATTTTTTATTTAAATTAGCCAAAAGTGAGTGGCAAGATTGCTTAGCTTCTGATTTTATTCAATTCATAAAAATTAAAAATAATAAATACTGACTTATGAAAATATTAGTTTGTATCAGTAGTGTTCCAGATACTACGAGTAAAATTAATTTCACAGCAGATAAATCTGCTTTTGACAAAAATGGAATCCAATGGGTAATCAACCCGCTGGACGAATTCGCTTTAACGAAAGCTATAAAATTACAGGAATCTCAGGGCGCAACGGTTACTGTGCTTAATGTGGGTGATGCTGGAACCGAGGCTGTTATCAGAAAAGCTCTGGCCATAGGTGCTAACGATGCTGTTCGCGTGAATACTGATGCGAAAGACAGTTTTTCTGTAGCCAAAGAAATTGCAAAAATCGCTCAGGATGGTGCGTACGACCTGGTTCTGTGCGGAAAAGAATCCATCGATTACAACGGCGGAGCAGTGCCGGGAATGGTAGCTCAATTGCTCAATTACGCTTTTGTGAATGCTGCTGTAGGCCTTGATGTGAGTGGCTCAGAAGCTACAGCTGTAAGAGAAATCGAAGGTGGAAAAGAAACCATTTCGGTGAAGTTGCCTGCGGTTGTGGCTGGACAAAAAGGTCTTGTTGACGAAAAAGATTTGATCATCCCGAACATGAGAGGCATTATGTCCGCAAGAACGAAACCTCTTCAGGTGGTAGAACCTTCCAATTCTGAGGTTAAGGTTGAGGCCGTATCCTTCGATAGTGTGCCACCTAGAGCTTCTGTTAAGATGGTGTCTCCGGATAATCTGGACGAATTGGTAAGATTACTTCACGAAGAAGCGAAAGTGATATAAATTTGAGACAATGAGATAATAGACAGATAGATAATAGATTATCAGTGTCTATCATCTATTCGTCTATGATCTTTTTTAATCTAAAAAAAATTAAAAAATTATGGCAGTATTCGTATACGCAGAAAATATAAACGGAGTTTACAAAAAAGCAGCTTTTGAAGCAGTTTCTTATGCCAAGGCAGTAGCTGCAGCCACCGGCGATTCGGTAACGGCAATCTCCATTAATCCTACAGACGCTTCAGATTTACTTTACAGATATGGCGCAGATAAAGTTATTAATGTTAAAGATAGTGGTCTTAAAAACTTCAGTGCCAAAGCTTATGCAGAAGCAGTGAGCCAGATTGCCGATGGCAATATTATCGTTTTTCCTCACACTACCGATGACTCGTCCGTAGCGCCAATGTTGGCCATTCAGAAAAATTATTCTTTGATTACCAACGTGATTGAAGCACCGGAAAGTACTGCGCCGTTTCAGGTCAAAAGAAAAGCATTTTCCGGGAAAGGCTACATGCATGCCAAAGCGGATGCGGCCGGCGTTATTGTAACTGTTTCTCAGAACGCATTTGGTGTCAAAGAAAATCCTGCTTCCGGAAGCGAAGAAGTGCGGGAACTGAGCATTTCCAATGAAGATACCAAAGTGGTGAGTCACGAGCAGTCATCAGGCAAATTGGATTTGAAGGAAGCAGAAATCGTTGTTTCTGCGGGCCGTGGGATGAAAGGACCTGAAAACTGGGGCATGATCGAGGATCTGGCGAACGTCCTGGGCGCAGCCACAGCTTGCTCCAAGCCTGTTTCCGATATCGGATGGAGACCTCACACTGAGCACGTGGGACAGACCGGAAAAGCTATTTCGCCAAACCTTTATATCGCGGTCGGAATTTCTGGCGCGATTCAGCATCTGGCGGGCGTTAACAGTTCTAAAACAATTGTGGTCATCAACAACGATGCAGAAGCGCCTTTCTTCAAATCAGCGGATTATGGTGTGGTGGGCGATGCCTTCCAAATCATCCCGGCATTGACAGAGAAAATCAAAGCATTAAAATCTTAATCTGATTTTATATTGATATTGAAGCCTGAATCGCGTATTCAGGCTTTTTTATTGAAGAAAATTTTAATAAAATTTTCTCAATATTTG
>DBLQ01000064.1 GCA_002297505.1 Flavobacteriales bacterium UBA720 | reverse complement strand
CGGTCAGATCCAGCATATTGATCGGTTTTTGTACGATGTTACCTATTGAGTTTGTACTGATTGAGTAGATGTAACTGCCTACATAAGAATAGGAAGCCACAAGGTCCAGCTCATTACCACTATTCCATTTGTGATTAATGCCCAGGTTTGCATTAGCAACGAAATCTGTTGCCCCTTGCAATTTGTCTTCTTTCACATCAAAATTAACGGCATATTCATTTTCCTTGTTTACTTTTTCCGTATCCAACTCTGCTTTAGAGTCCATATAGGTTGCGTTGATAAAGGTGTAAAGCTTCGATCCATTTCCAAAACGGAAGAGATCTTTTCTAATTTCGGCTTCTAACCCGTAAACATAGGCCCAGTCTCCTGCATTGAGATAAGAAAAATAAGGGTCTGAGGAGTTGATATAAGTCTTTGATATCGGATTCTGGATATATTTTCCAAATCCTGTAAGAGAGACTACCTCGCCGGATTTTGGAAAATATTCCCATTTAAGATCCAAGTTATTGTTGTCGGATGGTTTCAGGAATGGATTTCCCTGGGTGGTTTCCGTGATATCTACATAGATGTAAGGAGCCATCTCTTTAAGCTGTGGCAGTGTGTAAGTTCTGGAAGCCGCTAATCTTAAATTCTGCTTATCACTGATAGAATATTTGAAATTGACAGCCGGCAGGAATTTATTATAATTTTTTTCTATGTTATAAAATTCTTCTCCTTTGAAGTATGTTTTGAATTGCACCTGCCATTCTATGTATTGTTTGATCTTATCATATCGGGCTCCCAGCTGTACCATCAACCTATCAGACAGCTTGTAGTCTATATTTGCAAAAGCAGAGTTTACATCCTGATCTCCATTATATAAAACTGGAATCAGATCTGTAGCAAGTCCGAAATTACTTGTAATATTGAAAAACTTTTTTGCATAGTTATAAGCATTGAAAACACTGTCTATGTTGTTAGGATCCGAAACTACAGCCGGTGAAGTTACCTCATTGTTCCACTTGAAGTCCATCTGCTTTGAGAAAAAAGTTCTTTTCTTAAATCTCCCCTGATAACCTAAAGCTATCTTGGAGGTGTCGTTTAGATTATAATTTAATGTAATGTTACCAGTATATTCTTTATCATCCAGATTATCAAAGTATCTGTTGTTAAGCCCTGCTTCTCGTGTTACGGTATACAGATCAGAATCATTATTTTTAACCAAAGTATTCGTGATTCTATCCGGTCTCTGGCTATTGAGGTAATTGTACCCGGCAATCCAGCTGATAGAGAATTTTTCACCAAACTTGTGATCCCCGCCCAATTGGTTTATCAAGGTATTGGTAACTTTGAAATCTGCTCTTCTTACATATCCGCCATAATTGGAAGCAATATCACGAATATAACCTTCATAGATTTTTGCTTCCTGATTTGTTGAGTGGATATAGTTTGTGATCCATTTCAACTGATGATTGGCATTAATTCTATAAAACAGATTTAACATTCCTGTTGTATTTGTATTGTAAGAATATTTCTGAACTTTGGTGAAATCCTGGAAAATCGTTTGTTGCCCGTATTGTCCTTCTGTACCTTCTCGGTAAGTAAAATCATTATTGAAGCCAGCATAGGCATACGTATTAAGTCTGCCCTGATCTCCTATTTTGAAGGATTTACCGGCCTGTAAATTCAAACCTGTGTTAATAGGCATCATCATTGATGGACCAAATGCATCTTTAAAGTTCCAGCTTGTATTGTAGTTATAGGCTGAAAGAGCATTGGCAGGAACTTTAACTACCTTGGTTCCAAAATAATTTGGCCCATCCTGTAACAGGAATTTATCGGTTTTAGAATTCTGAAGATTATAACCGCTATCCATTCCAAGCGTGATAAATCCTTTACCTGAATATTCCTTGGACACAATATTGATATTAGCTCCACCGAAATCTCCTAATAGCCTTGGATTGAAAACTTTTTCCAGAGAGATGTAATCAATAATATCAGTCTTGAGCAATGACAAATCGATATTCTTATTTTCCGGATCATCTGATGGAATTGGCAGGCCGTTCATTGTAGTCGCATTATAACGATCGAGAAGACCTCTTACAGAAATTGTGTTTCCGCCTTCTTGCTTTACTGTTCCAGTCGCCTTGGTCACCGCAGTAGCCACATCGCCGACGCCTTGTTTTGATAATTGTGCAGCACCTACCCTTTCAATCACTTCCACAGACTTTTTCTGAACTTGGATGATGTTGGATTCGCTGCTTTTTTTGGTGTTGCCGATGATTCGGACCTCGTCGATTTTCTTTTCGCCTTTCAGGGTGTCCTGTGTATTTTGTGCCATGAGAAGTGAGAGTGGCATACACAGAAACAGCGCACTGATGCTTAGTTTTTTTGAATTCATTGTTTACTTTCCTTTTTTCTTCGTTGCCAAAGAAATGATATGGAACGCGATCGGAATGTATAAGAATTGACAACTATTTTTTAACATCGTGTTACGAAAACGTTGATTATGTTAAATAAAATTGAACAGGTTAATGACTTTTAAAAATCTGTTCATTATTTGTTAAATTTGCAGCAGATATTTTTATCTGTTTATTTTATAGAAATTGATTATATTAATGAAAATCAGTGCATTGAAAACTTTAACAGTTATTCATATTTGATTTTTACCAAAATCCGAACTTAAATGGACCTAACTCAGGCAATAGAAATTTTACAATCCGGCGGCACCATCCTTTATCCCACTGATACCATCTGGGGAATCGGCTGTGATGCGACCAATCCGGATGCGATTAAAAAGATATTTGACATCAAAAAAAGAGAACCCAACAAGTCATTGATTATCTTAGTGGAGTCCGAGAAAAGGCTGCAGGATTTGGTGGACGTTCCGGAAATGGCCTGGCAAATCATTGATCTCAGCGAGAAACCCGTAACCATTGTTTACGAAAACCCCAAGAATCTTCCCGAAGAACTCTTGGCCGAAGACGGAAGCGTCGGCATCAGAATCGTCAAAAATGACTTCTGTAAAAAATTGATTTCAAAACTGAACAAACCTTTGGTTTCCACATCAGCCAATCTCAGCGGGCAAAAGTCGCCCATGAAATTCAGCGATATTTCTACGGAAATTAAAAATGCGGTGGATTATGTTGTTGAAGACAAACACGATAAGGTTTCAGAGTTTTCCGGTTCGTCTGTCATCAAAGTCTGGAATAACAATCAGATTAAAGTATTGCGGGAATAAAAAACCGGCGGATGACCTTTTGCAAGACCATCCGCCGGAAAAATAAACTATGAAAAAAAACTACTTTTTGTATGATATCTTATCGCAAGAAAAATACCACTCCTATATATAAGACAAAATAGCTGATTTTTAAATCTTCATCCAATTTTAAAAGTCAAAATGGCTTGAATTTCAGAATATTGGCTTTTTACCAACTGTGATTTCAGTCAAAATTCAAAAACTTATCTTTGCGACTTCAATTCATTGATTCTTTTTATTAAAGATTTTTTTAATGTTCATCAACCTTAATCAAAATAAAAACCTCAAACTTTTCAAAATCATTTCTGAAGTTGCCGACAGAAACGGACAATCTGTTTACGCCGTGGGCGGATTCGTCCGGGATTTGTTGATGCGGAGGAAGGTGCCTACAGATATTGATTTCGTTACAGAATCGAGCGGAATAGAACTGGCAGAAAGCATTGCGCGAGAAATTGACCCGAAAACCAAAGTGGCCATTTTTAAAACGTACGGAACGGCGATGTTCAGGTATAAAGATTTGGAACTGGAATTTGTGGGTGCGAGAAAAGAAAGCTACAGCGAGGATTCCAGAAAACCATCCGTTGAAACCGGAACCATTGAGGACGACCAAAAACGCAGAGATTTCACCATCAATGCAATGGCAATCTCTCTCAATAAAGATAATTTTGGAGAACTGATTGACCCGTTTGGTGGAATGCAGGATTTGAGAAATAAAATTCTGAGAACACCTCTGGAACCTCATCAAACCTATTC
>DBLQ01000025.1:1892-17469 GCA_002297505.1 Flavobacteriales bacterium UBA720 | reverse complement strand
ATGTCCACATCGGGATTCCGGATCGTGAGGAAGGCATCCGGATCCAAAATGTAATGCGTTATTTTTTGCCTCACGTTTATGCTTTGTCCACCAATTCGCCGTTTTGGGTGGGCAGGTTGACGGGTTTCAAATCTTACAGACAGGAAGTTTTTGCCAAATTCCCGAGAACCGGATTGCCGAGTTATTTTGGAAGTGTTGCCGAATTTGATGCCTATGTCAATCTGATGGTAAAAACCGGAACCATTGACAATGCCAAAAAAATCTGGTGGGATCTGAGGGTTCATCCTTTCTATCCTACAATTGAATTCCGGATTTGTGATATGCCAATGACCATAGACGAAACCGTTTGCCTCGCAGCGATTATGCAATCTTTGGTGGCGAAAATCTACAAGATGCATCAGCAGAATACGAGCTACAGAAGTTACAGAAGACTGCTTTTGACGGAGAACAAATGGCGCGCTTCCAAAGACGGAATCGATGCGCATCTGATCGATTTTGGGAAAGAAGCGAGCGTTCCGTACCGTGACCTTTTGGAAGAATTGCTGTTATTCATAGATGATGTTGTGGACGATTTGGGCTGCCGTAAAGAAGTGGAATATGCCCGTGAAATTGTCAAAATGGGAACCGGTGCAGACAGGCAATTGAAAGTTTTCCACGAAAGCGGTGGCGATATGAAAAAAGTGGTAGATTATATGATTTATGAGACAGAGAAAGGGCTTTTGTAGAGCTTTTCAATGATAAGAATAAAAACACAAAAAAAAAGTAAAAATGCAATACAAAAACCTTTTAAAGGTATTAAAAAACTATGGAAACATCTCTGAAACAGACGAAAAAAATATTAGAAGGAAATTCAAATTTTTAACTGTAAATAAAAAGCAAATTTTAGTTAATGGAGGTTCTTTTTGTGATAAGCTATTTTTTGTAAATAAAGGACTACTGCGAGCATATTATTACGACAATACGGGTAAGGAGTTAACAAGAATGATTGCCTGGGAAAACAGATTCTTAACCAATGTTGCAAGTTTCAGAAAGTTTGAAGACAATAAAGAAACAATTGAATGTATTGAAAATGCAGAACTCCTGTATATAACCAAGTTTGATTTTGACAACCTTATAAAGTCTTCTTTAAATTTTAAAATTATATATGCTGATATTCTTGAAGAGTACAACGCTCTGCACATCAAACGCTTTGAACAGTTAAATACTAGAGATGCTCTGGGAAAATTAGAATATTTCAAGATAAACTTTCCAGCCCTTAAAAATCGGATAAATGACACTTATTTATCTAGTTTTTTATCAATTTCCCGAAGAACTCTTGAAAGAATTAAAAAAAATATTTAAAATTCATAAAATTGTGACATATGTCGTATTAAACTTTTATTCACTTTGTTAATTTTGAATTACAAAATAAGTATTATTAACAATTAAAAATTAACAAAATGAAAAAATTAGCATTTTTATCAATTATGGGTGTATTAACTCTTAGTTCGTTTACTACAAACACGAATGTAGAGAAAAAAGCTAACGAAGATTTAAAAATGAGAAGCTGGCTGGTATATTGTAATGGTGTTTATACCGGAACAATCACTTGCGACTGCACACAAACACAGGCTCAGAACGCCGGAAATGCGATGTGTAATTAATACTATTGTAAACTTTGTTTTAGGCAGCATCTTTTGTTGTTGCCTATAACTTTTCATATCAATCAAAGTTAATATGAAAAAAATAACTATCTTTTTCTGCCTATTATTAGGCACTTTTAATTATGCTCAAAAGGGTTTGGTAACCTATGTTTTTGTTCCTGCTCTTGGTATTGGAAATGCCAATGCTCCAGAAAATCAATGCTACCTGTTGTTTAATAAACAAATTTCATATTTTGTAACAGCAAAAGAAAGATTAGAAAAAGGAGATGATAGATTGAGTCAAAAGTCATTCTCTAACGAAGATGAGGGAAGCATATACAATGGAGTTAAAATGAGCGAAGAAGGTGATCAGGTTGTTAATCATCTTTTAAAAAAAACAATGTGGTCTAATCTAATGTATAGAAAGCAGGTATATTTAAAAGAAGTAACTCCCGAAATTAAATGGAAAATCTTAAAGGAGACAAAGAAAATTGGAAAATTTACATGCCAAAAAGCAATCGCTAATTTTAGGGGAAGAAATTATACAGCTTGGTTTACTCCTGATATACCTGTACCCTACGGACCATGGAAATTGCAAGGTCTACCAGGATTAATCTTAGAGGCATACGATACAAACAAATACGTGTATTGGTACACCAAGAGCATAGAATACCCCTCACATTCACAAGAAGAACCTACATATTTGAAAATACCAAAAAATAAAAGTTTTCTTGATTATAATGAATTTAAGAAATTTCAAAAATCTGAAATAGTTGTATTAGAAGAAAAAACGAAAATGATGAAAAAGAGTTTTCCTGATATAACTTTTTCTGATGATTATAATTTATGTAAAATGTTCATTGAATGCGAATAAGATGCTAAGGCTTTTTCTAATTTGCTTGCTGTTTTCATTCAAATTAGCAGCATCGCAAGAGATTAAAATAACAGGAAGAATAACTGATAATCAAAACAGAAGCATAGAAAATGCTTCTGTTTCGTTATTGGATAGTGATGATAATATAGTTGCCTACACCTTTTCGGATGAAAAGGGCAATTATAAAATAACATACAACTATTCTGAAACAATACTACGCCTAAAAGTTTCAGGATTAGAAATCAAACCACAGGTAACATACATTAATACGAAAACTGATATTGTCCAAGATTTTATAATAGAAGAAAATTTTACAAACATTAAGGAAGTACTGATTGAAAGCAAAAAAATAAAAAATAATTTAGATACAACCTCTATAAAAGTTGCACCATTTGCTAACAAGACAGAGCAGACTCTGGAAGATATTCTAAAAAAATTGCCCGGTATAGAAATAACCAAGGAGGGAACAATAAAAGCACACGGAAAAAATATAGACAAACTGTTGATTGAAGGCGAAGATTTGTTTGATAAAAATTACAAATTGCTTTCTAAAAACTTAGATGCGAAGGTTCTGGATGAGGTGCAAATCATCGATAACTTCGATGATAATCCTATTCTGAAAAAACTTAATAATTCTGATAAAGTTGCTCTGAACATAAAAATGAAAAAAGGATTGAGAAATGTTTGGTTCGGAAATGCAACCTTAGGAAGTGCTGTATTTCCAGAAAAAAGATGGAAAGAATCGCTAAATATAGGCCTTTTAAGAAAGAAAATAAAATTGTTTTACTTCGGGGATTATAATAATCTCGGAGAAAAATCTACTGATATGATTTCTTCAAATATCATGGAGAACTCTACTTTTGGAGAAGACCGTTACGAATATAAAGCAAAAAATGTTGTTAACATCAACAGCAACGAAATACAGTTTTTCAGCAAGACACAAAGCGTTTTCAATAATGCTCTTCTAAATTCACTAAGCTTTACCACAAAATCAAAAAGTAATCTAAGTCTTAGGGGTGTTACTTATCTTGCTGATGACAAACAAACTCAAAACTCTCTTTCGTTTACCAAATACAATTTGGAAAACAATCCTACCAATTTTTCCGAAAACAATAATTATAAGAGTAAAAAAACATTAGCCTCATCAGAGATTGAATTAAAATATTATCCGGATGACAAAAATTATCTAACAAATCTTTTTATTTTCAAAGATAATCCTAGCAATTTTTCAAATGATATGCTTTTTGACAATACTGGAATCAATCAAAATTCAAATAATAAAAACTTCTCATTCTACAATCATCTCAACCATACTTATCAGATTTCTCCCAGCAAAGTTCTAAACAATTATTTCTATTTCGGAAAAGATAATCTAAATGAAAAAGTAAATATTTTTTCTCCATTTTTAAATAGTTTTCTTAAAGCAGGTGAGAATGCAATTGTTAATCAAAATACAAAGAGCCAAATTATATACGCAGGTTACAAAGCCAAACTAATTTCTAAATTCAAAAAATTGGACATCACAAATTCTTTTCAATTGGATTATAGTAAAGAATCTATGAATACTTTTTTATTTGAGGATAATATACAAAACACAGATTATCAAAATATCACTCAAATAAAGCAGTTCAAACTGTCATCTAATAACACCGCACGATATAATATTTCAAAAAAAATAGACGTAACTACCAGTATAGACTTTCAGAATATTAGTTTTAAAAACAATAATTTAAATTCTAACATTTTTTTTGTAAATCCTTCAATATATTTCAATGTAAAGAAAACAGGATTTGGTAATTTTTCATTATCTTATACAGAAAATTCTACATTACCGGAAATAAATCAGCTGACCAACAATTACCAACTTACAGATTACAGAACTTTTGCAAAGGGAACAAATTATACAAAGCCACTTAAAACAAATACAACTACCTTTACATATTATTTTTATAACGACGAGAAAAGATACTCTTTCGACACAAATTTATCTTATATAAAATCAAAATCCATTATTAACTCAGAAAGTTCTTTAACCAATGATTTTGTTTTCAATACATACATCTTATCCAACGGCGGAGAAAGTTATAATTTTAACTTTAGCATTGTAAATTATTTCAGAAAATTAAAATTAGCTTCCAAAATAGAAAACAATAATTCCTGGAGCACAACGCCAATTAACGCCAATTCAATTCAATTTTCAAATTCAAAGAATACAATTCATACCATAAAATATTCTGCAACAACCTATTTCAAATCCAAAATTAATTTAGATTTTGGATTTTCATTCAACTTTTACACTTCCGATTTCCAACAAATTACAACAAAAAATTATACAAAAGACGCTTTTATCAACATAAACTATAAGTTTTCTGATACAATATTGGCAGAGGCCAATAATTTTTTATTTCAGGTCAATAAGCATTATTATTCATTCAATAACATTATTATTAGTTATGTTCCGCTTCAGAGCAAATTTTCTTACCGTCTGATTTTCAACAACATCCTTAATGAAGACCAATATACTAATATTACCTTAAATAATTACACCTCAATCACTTCGACTACCAAACTAATTCCAAGATATTTATTAATTACGGTAAAATACCGTTTTTAATTCATTTCTTTTAGTAAATTTGAAATATCAAATTAGTATTTTGCAAAAAGATTTGTTATGAACATCGAAGCAACCAAAATCGAATTGATGAAACTTCTTTTGAATACTCAGAAAGAAAGTGTCCTCGAAAAGATTAAAGATATTTTCCAGAAAGAATCTTCCAAAGATTGGTGGGAAGAATTAAGTAAAGAGGAGCATCAAGACATTGAATTGGGACTAAAAGATGAAGAAAATGGACAAATAAAATCACATCAAAATGTGATGAAATCCTTTGATGAATGGAAATAGAAGTCGTCTGGACAAATCGTGCAGAAATAGGACTTTTCAAAACAATTGAATATCTAAAATCAAAATGGACAAAAAAGGAAATTCTACGATTGGAAGACAATATACATCAATTTGTTGAGCGAATTAAATTACAGCCAAATTTATATCCTAAAACTGCAAGATTCAAACATCTGCATAAGGGAATAGTTGCCGAAAATAACTATATCGTTTACAAAATAAGCCCGAAGAAGAAAGAAATTGTAATCATTAATTTCAAAGACGGTAAACAAAAATCACTTTATTAAAGACAATTATGAATATGAGTCAAAATGATGTAAGAATTGCACTTTTGGATATGAATAACAACCATCCTAATCAAGGGATGCGCAACATTACGGAATTATCGCAGGCTTTCCGGAAACAATCTGATGATCACGTTTCGGTTGACATCTTCGATGTTCGTTATAAAAATGAGATGCCCAATATTTCGGATTTTGATATTTTCATTTCCTCAGGCGGTCCGGGAAATCCGCACCGGGAAGGTTACGAATGGGAAAACAGATACGCTGATTTCCTGAATCAGATTTGGGAGCATAACCAAAATAACGATCAGAAAAAATACTTATTTTTAATTTGCCATTCCTTCCAATTGGCGGTGATCCATTTTGGGATTGCCAATGTCTGCAAGCGCAAATCTTACTCATTTGGTGTGATGCCGATCCACAAATCGGAAGACGGCGAACAGGAATTTTTGTTTAAAAATCTGCCCGATCCTTTCTATGCCGTAGATTCCAGAGCTTATCAATGTATCGAGCCTAATCAGGAAAAACTTGATGAGTTGGGAATGAAAATCGTGGCTTTGGAGAAATACCGTCCAACCGTTCATCTGGAAAGAGCGCTGATGGCGGTTCGTTTTTCTGATGAAATCTTCGGAACGCAATTTCACCCGGAAGCGGATCCGACGGGATTTTTAAAAAACCTGGAAGACGAAAAAAACAAGACCGCGATGATCGAAACATTCGGAATGGAAAAATATCTGGAAACAATTGACAGAATGAATGATGATGACAAAATCGTTCTCACCCAGGCACAAATTATCCCAAAATTTTTAAAACTGGCTTCCGAAAAGATTACAAACAACTTAGAATTTCATTGAGGTGAAAAATGTGAGAAGTAAAAAGTAAGAAGTGAAATGCATCTCCACCAACTTCTTACGTTTTACTCCTAACTTTTAACTAACAAAAAAACGCAACTATGATCCCAAAATACAGAGCTCAATTTAATGGAGAGTTTTCTCAGGACAAAGATCAGAAAGTCCAGGACTTAATCCAGGAAAGATGCGGCTACAGCGCCGCGTTCCGCCTCTCTGAAAGTCCGGTTTTTTTAACCAGAGATTTTCAGGAAAAACTGGATGATGCCTGTCAGTCCATTATTTCGCAAATTAAAGAGATGTCCGACGAGGAACTTAGCAAAGCCATTCCACCGACCTGCAACGTTCCCAACGATACCAAGAAACCACACTTTTTAGCGATTGATTTTGGAATTTGCCAACGTGAAGATGGCGAGATTATTCCGCAATTGATAGAGCTGCAGGCGTTTCCGAGTTTATTTGGATTTCAGAAATTGTTTGAGGAGGTGATTACAGTAACCTACCCTTTCTTGAACGATCTGAAACAGTCGCTTTCGAAAGAAGACTACATCCGGGAATTGAAATCTGTTATTGTAGGCAATGAAAATCCTGAAAACGTGATTCTTCTGGAAATCTATCCGGAGGAACAAAAAACCTTCATTGATTTTGTTTTGACGGAACAATATTTTGGCATTAAAACGGTTTGCCTGACGAAGATCAAGAAACAGGGAAGAAAATTATTCTACGAAAATGATGGGAAATTAATCCCAATCAACCGTATTTATAACCGCGTAATTTTTGACGAGCTGGATAAAATCGAGGGTTTGGAAACGGAATTTGATTTTCGGGAAGATGTTGATGTGGAATGGATTACGCATCCGAATTGGTTTTTCAAAGTCTCAAAATACATTCTCCCAAAACTGAAGCACGAGTTTGTCCCGAAAAGCTATTTCTTATCTGATTTTCCTGAGAATGAAACGCTTGAAAACTTCGTCCTGAAACCACTTTTCTCTTTTGCCGGAAGTGGTGTGAACCTTAATCCAACTCCGGAAATTATCCATAAAATTGAGGATCCCGAAAATTATATCCTGCAACGAAAAGTAACTTATGCTCCACTTTTTGAAGATATCAACGGCGAGTTTTCCAAGGCGGAGATCCGTTTGCTTTTTGCGTGGCATCCTGAAAAAGAAAATCCGGAATTGCTCGTCAATCTTGTGAGAATGACCAAAGCAGCAATGGTGAATGTGGATTTTAATAAGAAAGATGCGATCTGGATCGGGAGTTCTATGGCGTTTTTTGAGAAATAGCTTTGACCTTTTATGGCCAATCGATCTGGCGTATTTTTTGAACACAGTCCTGAAAAACTATGTTCGACTATCAACAAATTCTGCTTGGTTCCGAAGATTGGGGATTCCTTCTGGAAACCGTTCTGAGAACGAGTATTATGTTCGTTATCATCATCTGCGGACTTCGGCTGCTGGGGAAAAGAGGGGTCAAACAATTGTCCGTTTTTGAACTGGTTGTGATCATTGGACTCGGTTCTGCCGCCGGCGACCCGATGTTTTACAAAGATGTGGGAATTATGCCCGCTTTGGTGGTTTTCACAATGATCATCAGCCTTTATTCCATCATCACTTTCTTTATTGCCAAAAATAAAAAATTCGAGAAATTGGTAGAAGGAAAACCGATTTGTCTGATCGACAAAGGTGTTTTCTGCATTCACGATTTCAAAAAAGAATCCCTGGGTGAAGATGAATTCTTTGCTGAATTGCGGATGAAAGGCGTTTCTCACCTGGGACAAATCGAGAAAGCCATAGAAGAGATTTCTGGTGAGATCAGTGTTTTTTATTATGATGATCAGGACATCCGATACGGTTTGCCGATAATGCCGGATTCCCTAGACAAGCCATTGAAAAACTTTGAAAAAAAATCGCATTATTCCTGTACATTTTGCGGTTACACAGAGGAATTTGATTTTGGAAAAGGCGGCCAATGCAGAGTCTGCCAGCACGATGAATGGATAGAATCTTCCAACAAAAAAAGAATTTCTTAGATCAATTCTAACGCCTCAACGCTCAGTTCATCAAAATGTTGAATCACCAGATCAGCAGTTTCATAATTCTGATTTTTACTGTTTTCACTTTTGTAACCAATACAAAATATTTCAGCAGCGTTGGCAGCTTGTATTCCGTTAGTACTATCCTCTATCACGATGCAATACGATTTAGCATTTCCTGAGAGTCTCTGCGCTTCGATAAAAATCGCAGGATTTGGTTTGGATTCCGGGAAATCTTCGCCGCTCACCAGATGTGAGAAATACGGAAATAGGCTGAATCTTTTGAAAACTCTGTCAATCGTAGATTTGGCCGCAGAAGATGCTAATATCAATTGAAAATTGGCTGAGTATAGATCTTTGATTAAAATTTCTACGCCATCCAATAATTTCAAAGCCGGGTCAGAATCAAACAAACCATAGAAAATGGCTCGTTTTCTTTGAATTAATTCGTCAACGTCGGTTTCTATTCCGAAGATATCTTTGATCATCTGATAGACATTCTTGGTAGATTTTCCGGTAAATTTTGAGAATAATTCTGCATCAACCTCAATATTCAATTCACTAAAATGCTGGTAATAAGCTTTTTTGTGAAGTGGTTCTGTATCTACAATCACGCCATCCATATCAAAAATCACCGTATTCTTCATCTTCTAAATTCCCTTGTCAGTTTCATTAATTCGGTGCAAAAATAGGGATTATGATTTTAAAGCGAGATATTTTAAACGCAAAGTCCGCAAAGATTTTTTGAATTGATTTAAAATATTTTAAGGGTCGCAAAGGCGCTTTGCTCAGCAAAAACGATAAATGTTTTTTAATGCATTTTCATCTTTTTTACTTTAATTTTTGTAGGTGTAACAACAACCTCGTCTAAATCAATAACAAAGCTCATTTTAATAATTTTATCTTTTCCAGCCAAAATCAAAGTATCGTGATTCAGCCATTCACAAGCATAGAGATTCTTTTCGCCGGAGATTTTTGTCCATGTTTTTCCATAGTCTGAGGAAAAGCTGATGTGCTGGTCTCCAACTGCGACGATTTCTTTTCCTTTGGTATTAGGACGGAATTTCACGCAAGTCATATAGCCTGCATTCTGTCCGCTGGCCTGGATTTGCCAGGTTTGCCCGCCGTCATTGGTGGTCGCGATATTGTTGATATTATCGGATTGTTTGGTATAATCTCCGCCGACCGCAATTCCAAAATTTTCATCATAAAAATCTATGGAATAGATGCCTTGGGAAGATGTGCCCTGAACGAATGGTGTGTCGAAAACCTGCCAGTTGCAATCCTTGTTTCTCATTCTGTAGATTCTGGATTTTGCTCCTCCTGTGGCAATCCAGATTAGATTTCCATAATTGGCAATGTTCGTATTACTCGCCGCGAAAGCAGCTTCGCCTTTTTCTAAATAAGGAAAATCTTTACAATCATTACAATGAATCCATTTTGCACCGCCATTTCGGGTTTGAGAGATATTTAATCTTTGATTTTCTGAAGGGTCACTAAAGGAAATTCCAAAAGAATTGCTGGTAAATTTCAAAGCATCATAAAATGCTGTAACATCATTATCAGTAAAAACGATTTTAGATTTTAAGCTCTTCTTATTGATTTCAAAGAAGTAAGCCGGACTTTCGATGTTAATAGCATAAAAGGCTTTCTTATTCTGAGCCAAAGTTCTGAATTGCAATTTCTTTTCGGAGAGTTTAATTTGCTTCTTTTCTGATTTATCATCAATATTCACATACCCGAATTTGGAATCTGTTCCTGCATACCAAACCTTCCCATCCCAAAGCTGGATGGCCCGAATGCTGATTTTATCCGTCAATAACGTGTCAATTTTGAATTTCTGAGAATAACAGAATGTTGAAATCAAGGCGAAAAGGAAAATTAGTTTTTTCATTTTATAAATTTAATGAAAGTTTAGAAACGTTAATCACTGTGTACAAAATTTGATTTACAGATAAAATCCCTAGCCCCGATTGCAACGGAAATCCTTTTTGCGAGAGGCTATGCCGAGCAAAAAGATTGCAGTGGAAAGCGGGATCAAGCTCCAAAAAAAAATTCCGCATAATAATTACGGAATTTATATTTTAATGTTTGTTGTCGATGTCGATATCTACATCTTCCAAAGGTTCCTGCTCTGCTTTGAACGTCTCGCCGAAGCCTCCATTCTGCATTTTTGAATTTCGCTTACTATAAAGGAAGTAGATTACAAAGCCAATTGCCAGCCAAGCCAGGGAATACTTTTGGGCTTCCGGGCTCAGATTGATAATCAGATAAATATTGATAGCAATTCCCAACACCGCGATCACCGGAAGTGCAGGCACACGGAAATTTCTCTGAAGGTTTGGCTCTTTTACACGGAGAACCCAGACTGCAACACAAACCATCGTAAACGCAAACAAAGTTCCGAAACTGGTCATGTGCGCCAAATCGTTAATCGGTGTAAATGACGCTACCACAGAAATGACGCCCCCTAGAATCACGAGGTTTTTCGAAGGAACACCTGTGAGAGGGTTTACTTTTGAGAAAGTTTGAGGAATCAAACCGTCTTTTGACATCCCAAGGAAAATTCTGGATTGTCCCATGATCATTACCATTAAAACTGAAATCAAACCTACTGTAGCTGCAATGGTGATGATATAACCTGCCCAGGCCTGCCCTGCGATATCAAAGGCATAAGCTACCGGCGCTTTAATGGCATCCGGATATTTTCCTAGCGGATTAAAGTCTGTATAATGCATCATTCCTGTCAAAATTAATGATACGAGAATGTAAAGCAAAGTACAGATAATCAATGAAGCGATGATGGCAAATGGCACATCCTTTTTTGGGTTAATCGCTTCACCAGCCTGTGTAGAAACGGCATCGAAACCTACATAGGCAAAGAATATGGCAGAGGCACCAGCCACAATACCGGCGTAGCCATAAGCCGGATGCGATACGCCATTTTCTACGATCGAAGTTGGCTCAGGGATGAAAGGTGTCCAGTTTTCCGGATTGATAAAGAAAACACCTGCTACAATCACGAAGATAATGGCAGAAACTTTCAGCAATACAATTAAATTGTTGGCTTTTGCAGCACCCTTGGTTCCTCTCAGAAGAATCCCAATAACCAGCCATACAATCAGAAAGGCCGGCAGATTCATAGAAAATCCGGTATTTCCGGCGGCCATATAGGTTTGCGGATCTGTCGTCAGAAAATCCGGCAAATGAATATGAAACATCTTGAGCAATTTGCCGAAATATCCGGACCAGGAAACGGCCACGGTCATAGAGCCCATCGCATATTCCAGAATCAATCCCCAGCCGATGATCCAGGCGAAGATTTCTCCCACCGTCCCGTAAGCATAAGCGTAAGCCGAACCTTCTACAGGCAGTATGGATGCAAACTCTGCATAGCAAAGCGCTGCAAAAACACAGGCGATCCCTGCAATGACGAAAGATAATGCTAAAGCAGGACCTGCATTATAATATGCACCTGTTCCTGTTAAAACAAAAATACCACCTCCAATAATGGCACCGATCCCGATAGCTGTTAAACTCCATTTTCCCAATACACGCTTCAGCTGACTCTTCTTGATGTCTGCTTCATACGCTTCCATGGGCTTTTTAATCCAAATATTTGACATAATTCGTAAATTTTTAGTCTCAGTAAAGAGACACTTCTTTTCTATTAAATATATATTTTGAATTACGAAAATATTAAAAAAATGCTTCCGTTAACTTTTTTTAACTAATTAATTTTACTTATCTGTATTAATTATCGATAGCTGCCAGTCACTTTGAGATATTAATAATTATCTTTGACTTCATGAATTTCTTCGAATCCATCACCGCACAATATCAATCCTACGATACTTATCTCATTATTTTAGAGACTGTTGCAGTCGTCTTCGGATTACTGAGTGTTTACTTTTCTATACGCAAAAACATCTGGGTTTACCCTACAGGAATTGTTTCCACGGGATTATATATTTATCTGATGCTGCATTTTGGTCTGCTTGGCGATATGCTCATCAATGTCTATTACACGGTAATGAGTGTTTACGGCTGGATTCTGTGGTCTAATCACGCTGATGACCATATTCATGTCGTAGTAAAACGTGCAAGTCTGAAAGAATGGAAAGTTGGAGTACTCTTGTTTGTTGCCAGCTTATTTTTCGTGGGCTTGATCTACTATTACAAACCTGCCATCGACAATGGTTTTTCTTTGGCCAATGTTCAGCTTGGTTTGTATCACCTGGATTGGGCCAATTATCTGGACATCTTTACCACTTCTCTGTTTTTGGTTGGGATGTATTTTATGGCCAGGCGAAATATAGAAAACTGGCTTTTTTGGATCGTGGCAGATATTATTTGCGTCCCAATGATGCAGTATAAAGGACTTTCACTCACTGCGCTTCAGTATTTGATTTTCACAGTGATGGCTATTATCGGATACTTTGAATGGCAGAAAACTCTAAATCAATCTGGGGCAAATCATTAATTCTTGATCATCAATTGAGACCTGACAGTTTATCTGCATATTCCTTGGCAAACAGCGATTTGTCTTCCTGAAGTTTTTCGACTGTCGAAGGCAAAATGTAATGAAAAAGATATTCCTTATTATCGTTAAGGAAAACAATTTCCTTCTCCTCGCCATCAATCATCTGAGCGAAAATATCCCACATCGATTGGTCTTTTAGCTTGAGCAATTCAAAAAAATCCTGAGCTTTTATGGTAATGTTCTTCATATCAGTTGTTTGTAAAAGGTAAAAAGTAAAAGTTTGATTTGATAGGATTTTTCTAACTTTACAGGAGAATTCGGCGAGAGGAAAGACTATCTACTTCTTGCCTCTCACTTTTCACTCCCATCAGACATCTTTGATAAAATCCTCGTATTCGTAAAACAGTCGCTCGAAAGCATCCATCTTTTCTACAAAGAATTCAAAAATATCTGGCCAGGTTTGCTTGTTGTAGATACTAACATTGTGCTTTTCAACCCAAATTCTACTGATGACCTTGCCGTTTTCTAAGGTATAAAATTCATCCTTCATCAATTCTCCGACCTCATCTTCCAGGATTGATTCCAATGACCAAATCTTCTCGTAATAAGCATTCCTGAACAATTCATCTTTCATTTCGATGTCCAGCGAGACTTCCGCTTTTTTGTTATCCGCATAAAACTTAAAAGAGAAATCCTTGATTTTGGTATCATACAACAGCCATTTCCTGGGAAAAGCTTTCCCGAACGCCGTCCAGAATTCTGTCTTGAGTTTTTGAGCTTCTTGCTTTGAAAACATTTTTTTTATTGGTTGATAGTTGTTGGTTGGTAGTTGTTGGCTGGTAGTTGTCGGACTGAATATTTCGAAGTTATTCCGCAAGGTCAGGCTGATGCTAAAAAGCGTCAAACTTTATTCTTTTGCCTTTGATCTTGTTTCTTACAAAGTCAAGTCTACTTTGGCTTCATTAAATTCTTTGATTAAGTTTTCGAAAACCTTTTCTACGGGAAGAATCTTGTCGATCAAAGAAGAAACCTGACCAATTTCCAGCTCACCTTCGTCAAGATCACCTTCAAACATCCCGAGTTTCGCGCGGGCGCGTCCGAGGGTTTGTTTCAGGGCTTCAACATTTCTGCCAGATTCGTAGAGTTCTTCCAAATCTTGGAAAAATTTGTTTTTAACTAGTCTTACAGGTGCTAATTCTTTCAATGTTAATTGCGTGTCGCCTTCTTTCAGTTCTACAATTTTATTCTTGAAATTCTCGTGCGAACTCGCCTCCACTGTCGCTGCGAATCGGGAACCAATCTGAACGCCATCTGCACCCAAAATCATTGCGGCTTTCATCTGACTTCCGAGCCCGATGCCGCCCGCCGCAATCAGAGGAACATCTACGTGTTTTCTCACATTCGGGATTAAACATAGTGTAGTGGTTTCATCACGTCCATTGTGTCCGCCGGCTTCGAAACCTTCTGCGACCACAGCATCTACGCCAGCTTCCTGACATTTTACAGCGAACTTCACGCTCGAAACCACATGAGCGACTTTGACGCCTTCTTTCTGGAGAATTTCCGTATAAGCTTTAGGATTTCCGGCGGATGTGAAAACAATTTTCACACCTTCTTCTAAAATAATATGAATGATATCTTCAAGATTCGGGTACAGCAGCGCCACATTGACACCAAAAGGCTTATCCGTAGCTTCTTTACATTTAATGATATTTTCTCTCAGTATATCGGGATACATGCTGGCAGAGCCAATCAATCCCAATCCGCCGTTATTGGAAACTGCAGAAGCCAGTCGCCATCCGGAATGCCAGATCATTCCGCCCTGCACAATCGGATATTTTGTCCCGAAAAGCTGAGTCACTCTATTCATTCTGTTGTATTGTTTTTGGGCTATTCCAAAATCGATGAAGCTGGACATTGTTTATTTTTTTCAAAAATAGTAAAACTTGAACGATGAGAAAACTTTATATCAATGACCAACTTCCATGGCATGAAAAAACTCCGGCCCTAACGTGGACTTTATTCAAAATATTAAATGAAATTAGATCAGTCTAAAATCTTCAAGAATTGTTTTATTTTTTCACGAAGAAAATGCCTTCGAGGTCAGAAGCTAGCTCTAGCCGATTGCTCCTACAATTCATTCAACGGATCCCAGAAAAGCGTTTTGAAGTCTTTAATTCTTCCATTATCCTGAATCCCGATATTTTCCTTTTCTAATCTGTCCCGGAACTCCGGCACGGAAAGCTTGCCGCCAGCGCCCACTACGCGATGTGCCGGCACATCCTTTGGGCAGCCGCCCATCGCTTTTCAACATGGCGGGAATGGTTAGGATAGCCTACGGCTCGCGCCACGGCGCCATAAGTAGTTACGCGACCTGCCGGCACCAGCCGGGTAATTTCCCAGACCTGCTTTTGAAACAACTCGTTCATTAGAATCCTAAAACTTTTAACTTTAACTGGATGGCAAAGTTATCGGCAAACTTGCTGGTGTTGTAATATCCCACTCTGTAGAACAATCCCAAATTAAACTTGG
>DBLQ01000025.1:0-1818 GCA_002297505.1 Flavobacteriales bacterium UBA720 | reverse complement strand
CGAAATTATTATTTTCCAGGCCGATTTCCTGATACAGATGATTCAGCGGACTGTAATCGAACTGATGGTACTCCGGATTTTTCATATTTCCGATGATGCCTTTGTATACTACATCAAAGCTGGAAGTGTTCTTCCCAATGCTCTTGAAATACCATGGAATTCTGTGCGTAAAGTAGTATCCTGCAAACTTGTCATTAAAATATTTCCCCGAAGTCATCGTAGCAAATCCCAAATAAGTGGTCAGATTAAAATTGGAAAAAAGACTATTTTCCCTGCTGGAGTCCAGACCGCCCATCTCGAACTGGTGCCACACCGGCGCGTCTCCCGTGAAGTAACCGCCATACGCACGTGTCCCCGTAACGCCTAGCACTGTACGGAACTGGTGTGTGTACAGGACATCGAACCGGCTGTAATTCAGTTCGCCGCCAAGACTTTTATAACCTTGTTCATAGTTAAGGTACACTTCCGGGAAGTTCTGCTCGAAGGTGTATTTTCCGGAAGGCGTCATGATATTCTTGCTGTTCGGGGAAAACTTGATGGTCGCCAATGAGCTGAAGTTGTCGAAACTGCCGGACCTGTTGCGGTATGCATAATCAAAGACTGCCTCTTCCTTCTGGCGTTTTGCCGATACATTCAGAGTGAGTGAATTGCTCAGATCCACTTCGTAGCCGGCACGGAATCCTTCGAACTTATAATATTTATCGTTTTGAATGGACATTCCGGAGTTCATAATCGTCATCCTGAAATTCCACAGATTCTGACTGAAAAGGCCTGATGCCGCAACATCATTAAAATACTCAACCCGGAAAAAGGAATTGCGCTCCAGCGTGGTTCTCACATCCACACCCGCACCATATTTCCAACCGCGGTCTTTGAAGCCATACGCCAGATAAACATCCGGCGAGATGTATTTATTGAATTTTTCATTGAGCTTAAATCCAGCACCGAGACGGAAACCTTCGTACCGGTTATATTTGGTCTGCAGCGGATTGATATCCATCATTCCCACACGGATCTTGCCGCGTAGCAATCCTGTAATCACTTTGGCTTTCTGATCCAGTTTATACTTTTTGCCGATACTATCAATCTTGGTGTAGGTTAGCTTTTCACGATCCGTCAGTGTGTCGGTCCTGTATTCATTAAGCAGGGAACCGTCCGAGTTTTTAACGCTCATCGTATAGCCGCTGAACTGATTGGCTTTCACATCTACCGGACTTTGAAAGTCGAAATAATCCGCTTTCATGTAAGCATAAGTCCCGAATTTCTTAATCTTTTCTAAACGTTCTTTTTTCTCTTCCGCTGTTTCATCAGGTTTCCGGGCTACGGTGTTGAAGGATGAACTTCCCATTCTTATTTTGAGGTTTTCAGATTTCAGAAACCACTTGTTATCAATCGGAACCCAGATGGAAGTGATGCTGCCGTCCGTCTTCACCTTACTGTTGCTTTCGATTTTTTTGATGGCATACGTTGCCTTGTCTACATACAGATAGCCATTGAATTTTCTCCTGTTAATCGGCGTTTTATAATCTACCTGACGGAAGCGGATGACGTAATTATCGCGTCCGTCGATCATGATGGAATCGGTTAGAAAATATCTGTAGAGGCTGCGGTTCTCCGGCAATACTTCGCGCGGAATTTTGTTCCGGTTGGACCTTAGTGTGATCATTTCGTAGATTGGTTCCTGCAGGCCGCTGATCCTGTTATCCAGCACATTGATTTTCTCGCCAAATTTTTTGGAATATAGAAACTGCGTAGCACGCTCCCAGAGGAACATCTTGCTCTCGGTAAAAACGCTCATGGTCTTCTCGCCTTCTATCG
>DBLQ01000105.1:4723-39421 GCA_002297505.1 Flavobacteriales bacterium UBA720 | reverse complement strand
AATTTTCGTCTGCCATTTTTTTACTATTAAAAAATGTTATTGTAGTGATGGAAAGCTTATTGCTCTCCTACTTTCTTTTTGTAGATCGCCAGTTCCCAAGGTTTGATATCGGTAACCCCATATCTTTCGTTTTTGGTAATAGCCATCTCATCCAGTATGTCTACAAAGTTTTTATATACTGCATCGTCCGTAGGCTTGATGATCACCGTGAATAGGTTCTGATCTGCAGCCCGCGCTTTTGCCTGCTCAATTACTTTTCTGATACCTTCTCTGTCAAAAGTAGTTTCCATAAGCGTCTGATCATTAAGACCCTGTTGGTCCTGCTGATGATAGAAGATCTTATTGTCCTTACCTATGATAATAGAGATGGAGTTGCTCAGTTTTATTTCCGTGTCTGGTGGTTTTTGATTCTTGTCTTTCGGTTTTGCCGGAAGACCAAGATCCATCACGTTTGGTTTGCTAAATGTGGTGGTAAACATAAAGAAAGTAATCAAAAGAAAACCTAAGTCTACCATGGGTGTCATATCTACTCGGGTATTCTGCTTCTTCGATCGGACCTTGCCGCCTTTCCCGCCGTCGTCTTTAACCTGTACTTCTGCCATTTCTTCTTAGTTTTTACCTTCTTGTGACGTTATCAACCAAAATTTAAGAAAATCAATATCTCTCAAACCTTCAAATAAACTTTTAACTTTTGGGTATTTTGTAGTGACATCTCCTTTAATCGCCAACTTATAGTTAGGATTAACGGCAAGACTCTGCTGTACCCAGTCGATTAATTGTTTGTTTGTACTATCCATTGGAATACCTTCAGTCGCTTTAAAGTCTTTTTGTTTTTCATCCGGAAGATCCAGATAACTTTTCAGCTGACTCATCGGCACACCTATCGCCTGCACTTTAGAGAATGCTACTTTCTCCTGCTGGGAAAAAGTTACACCGTATTTTTTTCCCATGTTATCCAAAACCTGTACTCTTTCAGAGGCATTATCTACCGGCTGAAAATAGAATACTCCGTTTGGCGTCACATTGATGGTCATAAGACTCGCATCAGGAAGCAACTTCTCTGATATAGAGGAAGGCGGTTTAATCTGCTCCACATCAGGTTTTTTGAACTGTGTGGTTAATATAAAGAACGTCAGTAGTAAGAATGCGACATCACACATTGCGGTCATATCCGTCACTACTCCGTGTCTTTTTGGTTTAATTCTCGCCATTATTTATAAATGTCTTTGTTAACTGCTTTTAATAAATTTCGAAGCTTGTTCAAATTCTGATTCAAGCTTCAGGCTGTGTTCTTAGTTGAACTCAGCGAAAGATTGCTGGATGCTCATAGAGATCTCATCGATCTTGTAAGTTAATCCATCAATTTTAGAGGTAAAGAAATTATAAAGAATGATCGCGATTGCTGAAGTACCAATACCTAATGCAGTGTTGATCAAAGCCTCGGAGATACCTGTAGATAGTGCAGCAGCATCAGGAGTACCACCACCAGAACCTAGTGCGAAGAACGCCTTGATCATCCCGATTACCGTTCCTAGTAGAGCTACCAACGTTGCAACTGTACCTAGTGTAGAAAGGATCATCATGTTTTTCTCAAGCATTGGCATTTCCAAAGTTGTAGCTTCCTCAATAGCTTTGTTAAGCGCAACCATTTTTTGTTCCTTGTTCAGCGTGTTGTCTTTTGCAAGCGCTTTGTAAGTTGTAAGACCTTCTTTTACAACGTTACCTACAGAACCTTTCTGTCTGTCGCACTCTTCAAGTGCTTCATCAATTCTGTTTTGGTTCAGCAAACTTCTGATCTTCAAAACGAAGCTGTCAAGATTACCGTTACCAGCTGCTTTACCTAATACTAATGCTCTCTCGATAGAGAAAACGATTACGGTGAGCATAAACGTGATCAGGATAGGTACGATCACACCACCTTTGTAAATAATACCCAAGAAAGACTCTGGATGAATATCTTTCCCATCGATGTCTGAAAAAGCGACAGAGCTGCTTCCCAATTTGTCTGCGTCTCTGAAGTTGCCAGGGTTACCTAAAACGAATAAATAAATAGCAATACCTATTAAAAGGATAATAGGGATAATAATAGCCGGATTAAGTCCTCCTTGCTTTTTAGCAACTACTTGCTCATCTGTGTTCGAAACATTCATTTCCATATTAAAACTAAATTATAATTGTTAAATTTTATCCTGTAAAATAAAGTCAAATATTTTAAAAATGCAACATTATTTTTGCTTTGACTTATAATTTTTTTATCTACTAAAGTTAGATATTTTAATTATTAATTATTTTGAAACCGGGTTTTTATGAAATCATTATCTCTTTTAGAAACATTAATGGAAGATACATAAAATTGACTTGCATAAATTATGATTTCAATTATAAACAATTCCAATGCCGCGAATAATAATTTTTCTTAACGATTCCCAAGGCTTTCCCAAATCAGCTAACAATATTAATGATTTTCTTCGGCACAAAAATGAAATTTTTGACCGAATTCCCATTCAAATGCCTTTTTACGTCATCATTAGCCATCACGATTTCCTGAACTTCTTCCTTTGAAAGTGTCGCTGCCAATTTCAATTTCAGTTTCATCTTGCCGTTGAAACTTACCGGATACTCAATCTCATCTTCTATCAGATAGCTTTCATCCAATTTTGGAAATGGTTCAAATTCAATGGAAGCAAAATTTCCGAGCAAATTCCATACCTCTTCGCAAATATGTGGCGCATATGGTGAAATAATAACAGCTAAAGGCTGCAAAATATTGCGTTTATTGCATTTTAATTTTTGTAACTCGTTGACAGCGATCATAAATGAGGACACGGACGTATTGAAAGAAAAATTTTCAATATCGTAAACCACTTTCTTAATTAATGTATGCAGAACTTTATATTCTTCTTTTGTCGGCTCTTCATCAGAAACTGAGAACGTATCACCATCGAAATATAGATTCCAGAATTTTTTCAGGAAACCGTAAACACCACTCAAGCCTTGCGTGTTCCAGGGTTTGGATTGTTCTAATGGTCCCAAAAACATTTCGTATAATCTTAAACCGTCTGCTCCATATTCATTACAGATGTCATCAGGATTTACAACATTGTGAGTTCTTTTCGACATTTTGTCAACTTCTCTCTCGACAATATATTTTCCATTTTCAAGAATAAATTCAGCATCCTTGAATTCTGGTCGCCAATTTCTCAAAGCCTCAACATCCAATTCATCATTTCCTTTTATCATTGAAATATCGACAGGAATCTTCTGAGTTGTATAATCTTTAGCTAAATTTTTAGAAACAATTTTATTTGTTCCATCAATTCTAAAAATCAAAGCACTATACCCCAAAATCATCCCTTGATTAATCAATTTTTGGAAAGGTTCATTTTGCTCAATGTAACCTCGGTCTTTCAAAAACATATTCCAAAAGCGGGAATACAACAAGTGTCCGGTGGCGTGTTCGCTTCCGCCGATGTACAAATCCACCTGTCCCCAATAATCTGACAATTCTTTTTTACAGAAAACCTCATCATCATTCGGGTCCATGTATCTCAGGAAGTACCAGGAACTTCCCGCCCAACCCGGCATTGTAGATAATTCTAACGGGAAAACCGTTTTATCATCAATCAAATCGGTGTCAACCACTTTTTGATTAGCTTCGTCCCAGGCAAATGTCTTTGCATTGCCCAATGGCGGATCGCCATCTTCTGTTGGCAAATATTTTTCAACTTCAGGAAGTTCCAAAGGCAAAGCAGAATTCGGCAAAGTGTAAGGAATTCCTTCCTTATAATAGATAGGAACCGGTTCGCCCCAATATCTTTGTCTGGAGAAAATTGCATCACGCTGTCTGTAATTCGTAGTTCCGTGACCAATTCCTTTATTTTCGATTTCAGCAATTATTTTTGCTTTTGCATCGTTATAATTAAGACCATCCAGGAAATCAGAATTCACACAAACCGAATCTTTGGAGTCATAAGCTTCTTCCTGAACGTCCACATCAGATTCTACAACCTTGATAATTTCCAGATTAAATTTCTTCGCAAATCTATGGTCACGCTCATCGTGCGCAGGAACAGCCATTACAGCGCCCGTTCCGTAACCCATCAACACATAATCCGAAATATAACCCGGAATATTTTTCCCTGTAAATGGATTAATCGCATAGCTTCCTGTGAAAGCGCCGCTCACGTTCTTGACGTCAGCCATTCTATCACGCTCTGTTTTTTTTGAAGTTTCCTCTATATATTGGTCAACTTCAGTTTTTTGATCAGCAGTTGTCAGATTTTGAACCAAAGGATTTTCCGGCGCCAGAACCATAAAAGTTGCACCAAAAATTGTATCAGGTCTTGTCGTGAAAACTTCTATTTGGTTGTTGGTTGTTGGTTGTTGGTTGTCGGGATTTCCATCAACCGACAACTGAGAACCATCAACTAAAAACCTAACCTGCGCTCCCTGCGATTTCCCAATCCAATATTCCTGAGCATCTTTCAAAGGCTGCGGCCAGTCCAAAGTTTTCAATCCCTGCAACAATCTTTCCGAGTAGGCAGAGATTCTCATACTCCACTGCATCATTTTCTTTTGGAAAACAGGAAAGCCGCCTCTTTCGGATTTTCCGTCCTTGATTTCGTCGTTCGCCAAAACCGTTCCGAGAGCCGGACACCAGTTCACAGTCGTTTCAGCACGGAATGCCAGACGATAATTTAATAAGATTTCCTCTTTCTGAATCTCGGAATAAGATCTCCATTCATTGGAAGTGAAATTCAGTTCTTCATTTTGATTGGCATTTAAACCTTCTGTTCCTTTTTCCTCAAAATGTTGGATTAAAGTATTGACAGATTCTGCCTTGTCCGTATTCTTATTATACCAGGAATGAAATAGCTGGATAAAAATCCATTGCGTCCATTTATAATAAGAAGGATCGGAAGTCCGCACTTCCCTGCTCCAGTCAAAAGAGAAACCAATTTTTCTGAGTTGCTCCTCGTATCTCGTGATATTTTGTTCCGTCGTAATTGCAGGATGAGTTCCGGTCTGAATGGCATATTGCTCCGCCGGAAGTCCGAAACTGTCATAACCAACCGGATGTAAAACATTAAAACCCTGATGTCTCTTGTACCGCGCATAGATATCAGAAGCAATGTAACCCAGCGGATGTCCCACGTGCAGTCCCGCTCCGGAAGGATACGGAAACATATCGAGGACGTAAAATTTCGGTTTGTCTGTTTTATCGGAAGTCTTGTAAGTTTGGTGCTCTTCCCAGTATTTCTGCCACTTTTTTTCTATCTGCTGATGGTCGTAAAACATTCTATAAAGTAAGAATTAATAATGAATAATTTTTTTTTAAGATTCACAAAGTTAAGATTTTGAGACAAACTGACAATCTTAAATTTTCAGGTTCACATTTCAGGATAATGATAATAATTTTGGCGCCTTTATCCGTATGTAGTTTATCCTGAGCAAAGTCGAAGGGTTCCCGCTTTTTTTTGCGTACGGAACGAAGATATCACTAGAAAGTTTCAGCTCCCGCAATAACAAAAAAGAGCTCCACGCAGGCCGGGGCGCGGGTTGCGGCTTTATCATAACGTTTGTCATCCGAATATTACTTTCCAAATATGATTTTGAAAAGTCCCAATCAATATCTAAGCTAAGCTTAAATAAATTCACACTAAGGTGTCGCCCCTACGGAGCTCTGATCCAGATTACTCATATCTCCTACAAACATTTCACTCCTAACGGAGTTCTATACATGAAACAAAATAATAGCGATTAAAAACGCTATGCAATTGAACTGACCAAAGTAAACTGCCAAAATCAACTTACAAATCAGCTCCCTTAGTAGCAAAACGTTTGTAGGAAATTTCAAACCAAAAAGCGAAGCTCGGTATGTGCGAGGATTTTCCAGCAAGACAACAAAGCTCCGTAGGAGCGAAACGTTCGTAGAAAAATTCAACTACGAAGCGAAGCTCCGTAGGAGCGAAATGTTTGTAGCGAAATTCCAACACCTCACGCAAAGCTCCGTTAGGAGCGACACTTTTCCAGCAAAAAAAGTCAAAAAAAACTCCGTCAGGAGCGAAATGTTTGGAGCGAAAGTCCAACACCTCACGCAAAGCTCCGTTAGGAGCGACACTTTTCCAGCAAAAAAAGTCTCAAAAAAACTCCGTCAGGAGCGAAATGTTTGTAGGAAAATTAGAGCACCCACAAGCGAAGCTCCGTAGGAGCGACACATTTCTGACCTAAAACTAATCAAGCATTCATTCTCAAAAAAGCCTATTATCTATCATCTTAAAGTCTATTATCTTAAACTCAATATCTTTACCTTTGCAAAAAATCGCAAGTGCCAGAAATCTCCATCATCACGCCGAGCTACAATTCGTCAAAATATTTGAAAGAAACCATCACTTCTGTCCTTAAACAGACTTTTCAGGATTGGGAATGGCTCATTACAGATGACTGTTCTACAGATAATTCGGTAGAGATTTTGGAAAAAATTCAAGATTCGAGGATCAAAGTTTTTAAAGCGGAGAAAAATGGCGGCGCTGGCCACGCCAGGAATATTTCACTTGAAAATGCAACCGGAAGATTCATCACATTTCTGGATGCCGACGATTTCTGGGAACCGAATTTCCTCGAAGAAATGGTCAACTTTATGAAATCTGAAAATGCAGAATTGGCTTATTCTACTTATTCCCGTTGCGATGAAAACCTTAACCAAACAAAAATTGGCGATTTTGAAGCAGACACAATCGTAACCTTTAATAATCTCTTGAAAACCTGTCGATTATCATTACTTTCATCAATGTACGATTCCAAAAGAGTGGGGAAATTTTATTTTCCGGAAGGCACCAAACGAGAAGATCACGTGATGTGGCTGGAATTGTTAAAAAAAATCCCGGAAGGAAAACCGCTGAAAAAAACTTTATCAAAATACAGAATGTTGCCCAATAGTGTTTCCAGAAATAAATCCAACATCATGAAGGACCAATATTTGGTGTACAAAGATTACATGAAATTTTCGACCATGCAATCACTCTATTACACAGCCAATTGGGCTTTTAATGGATTTCTGAAATATTCAAAAATCTTTAATTAATGGAATATTCGAAGGAATTTAAGGCCGCACTCAGTCAGTTTTCGCATTCGGAAAAGGACAAGTTGATTTTCAGGTTACTCAAGAAAGATAAGCTGCTTTCCAAGAAACTGTACTTCGAACTGATCGATAAAGAAACAACGGACGACAAGCGCAACGCTATGGAATCTTACATCAAGGGAATGATTTCTGAAATCTCGAAATACATTGGAAACCCAAAATATTTTCTGGTTCTGGTGAGAAAACTCAGCGCCGAAATTACAGAACATGTCAAGGTGACCACAGATAAATTCGGAGAAGCTTACCTGAATCTATTGTTGGTGAGCGAAATTCTTCTGTACAGTGAGAAGCTTGGAAAACAGCGCTTTGATGCGGTTTACAAACTTTACATCTATCTCATCAATAAGATTTTCAAAGCCTTGATACTAATCAAAAAACTGGATGAAGATTACTGGCTGGAATTCGACGAGATTTTAACTGAGATCGATTCCCGGATCCATGGAAATCCTTACATGGAAAAACTTTGCACGAATAACGGATTGGATTTTAGCTGGTTGAAATCGGAAAACATTCCGGAGCATTTTGAACTGATGGTCAAAGACATCAGAAGTCAGGGTTTTTTGAAATAGTAAACTGCCGAATCTGAGAAATCTGCGAGAATTTAATTTAAAGACTTAAAATTTTCTTCACAATAATCTCGGTAGCATCCGGCTGAGAATTCACAAAATTGTACGCATTTTCCGACATCTGCTTCAGGAAGGATTTTTCACCGCCTTCGTTCTGCATATCTTTTTTCATGACCTCCGTGATGAATACCGAGGCGGCCAAAAAGTCATCGAAACATTTGGCGCCTTTGGCATCAATCAACGCATCCGCTTCAGGATTCTTTTTATACTGATTTCCGAAAATCACCGGAACGCCGTACACTGCCGCTTCCAGAATATTATGAAGACCAGCCGCGTGAAATCCGCCACCTACAACTGCCAAATCTGCATAAGAATATAGTTTCGACAGCTTGCCGATACTGTCAATAATAAGCACCTGACAGTTGGAGATATCAAGGTTTTGCGACTTTGAGAGTGAGCTGTAAAGGACGGCGGAGGGAAATAGTTTTTGGAGATGCGGCACCCTGCGCAGTTCGTGCGGCGCAAGGACGATTTTCACCTCCGGAAGCTTCTTGGCAACCACCTGGGCGATATCTTCCTCGGCCTGCCAGCTGCTACCGAAGGCAACAAGGGGCCGCTCCGATTTGAATTCTTCCAGAAACTCGAGATGATTATCGCGCTCCAGAAACTGCTTCACCCTATCGAATCTCGTGTCGCCGGAAACGGTCGAATTGGTTAAGCCAATATTCTTCGCCAATGCTTTGGACTTGACAGTCTGGTGAAAAAACCAGTCAACATTCTGCCGCAGCTGCTTTGCAAACCACTTTCCATAGCTTTCAAAAAAAATCTGGTGTTCATAGAACAATGCAGAAATAACGTAGATTTTTGTGCTGCGTTTTTTGAGCTCTGCCAAAAGATTGTACCAATAATCATATTTGACTGTAAAGAAAATCTCTGTGTCAAAGGTGGAAACAAAATCTTTCACATCTTTCTTTCTGTCAAAAGGCAAATAACAAATCGCGTCGGCAATCGGTTTTCGTTTCCTGATATTTTCATAACCGGAAGGCGAGAAAAAAGTTACCAGCGTTTTATGTCCCGGGAACTCTTCTTTTAATTTTTCAAGCACTGGAAGGCCCTGTTCATATTCGCCTAAACTCGCGGCATGCATCCAGATGACTTTTGTACCCTTCAGCTTTTCCTTAACGACATTGAGAGACTGCTTCCTGCCACGCACGCCTTTTTTAGTCTTACCGCTGAAAAGTGCGAAAATCTTCATTCCAAAAACCATGAGATGTACAAAAAGATTGTATAGCGATTTCATTACAAATTCATTTTTTTACGTTTAGAAATAATGGCAGACCAAATCAAGATTCCGACCAACCATAGAAGCAATGCAAGCAGAAGATAATTGTTGGCTGCACTCAGACCTTTGATTTTCCCTAAGGCATTCAGCACACTTTCATAGGATATCAATCCTAAAATCAGCATCATTAAAAAAAGCAGACTGGAAACTACAAATTCGGCAACCACAGGATCTGACTTTAGATTATTTGGAATACTGAGTCCGGGTTTATCAGAATTTCGGGAAAAATACAGTAGCAGAAAAAAAAGGCCGCTCTGAATCAGCAGCAAAAACCAATTAGTACTCTTTGGGCCATAGCCATCCGGAAGCCCGTCCATACCATAATGAATAGGAACCGATTGTGGCATTTTTTGGAAATTAACCACCACAAAAACCCAGCTGAAAAGGAGAATCAGTGCTGATAAAGTTTTGAAGATGTAGGATACCGCTTTCATGCTGCATTATTTTCTGTTGCAAAGATAAACTTTAGATAGCAACTTCAAGAGTGGTGCTGTACAGAAGCCAGTGTCTGAACGTTCAATTTTGACTTAGAAAAATTAACACAAAAAAGTTTTTAAATATTTGCCACTCAAAATAAAATCTATATATTTGCAATCTGAAAAATTAATAGAATTACGAACTAAATATATTAGTGATGAGTAAAAGAACATTTCAACCATCTGAGAGAAAAAGAAGAAACAAGCACGGTTTCCGTGAAAGAATGTCCACTCCAAACGGAAGAAGAGTGTTGGCAGCTAGAAGAGCGAAAGGCAGAAAGAGCTTAACTGTTAGTGCTGCGCGCGCTAAGAGATAATTTTCTTTAATTATCATATACGAAAATGCTTGGAATTTTTTCAAGCATTTTTTGTTGTTAAAATTTGCCAAAAATAGATTAGCAATAAGATGTTTTTTTTATTTTTGGATTGATAAATTTTCTATCACTCACCAGTTATCAATAATTAATCATAGTAATTATGCCGCACAGAAATGATCCGGGTATCGATATTATCGACCTGAGCAATGCTAAAATTGTTCAGAAAAATTTTACGGTACTCAATGATGTAGACCTTCATATCAAAAAAGGAAAATTCTGCTATCTGATCGGGAAAACAGGATCCGGGAAAAGCTCACTTCTGAAGGTGCTTTACGGCCAGTTGCCGCTTCAGGGTGGCAGCGGACAGGTGGCTGGTTTTGACCTGAAAAATCTGAAACAGTCGGATGTGCCTAATCTGAGAAGAAAACTGGGCATCGTGTTCCAGGACTTTCAGCTGTTGCCGGACAGGAATATTGAGAAGAATCTGCTTTTCGTACTTCAGGCTACAGGCTGGAAAGACAAACATAAGATGGAAGCCCGGATTGATGAAGTACTGTCCAGCGTAGGCATGAAAACCAAGAAACATAAGATGCCACATCAGCTTTCCGGTGGCGAGCAGCAGCGTGCCGCGATTGCCAGAGCGCTTCTGAATCATCCCGAGTTGATTCTTGCCGATGAGCCTACAGGAAATCTGGATCCGGAAACGTCCAATGACATCATGACGCTGCTGAAAAATCTGGCCGAGGAAAATCACTGCGCCGTGGTGATGGCAACACACGATTACCACATGATCCAGAATTACCCAGGCGAAGCCATCCGTTGCGAAAACGGCCAACTCTCCGTTCTGGACACGGCAGAATTATTTGAATAAAAAGCAAGTTCCCATAGAGAAGGCCTCTTGAACAGTTTCAAGGGGCTTTTTTGTTGAAAAGGTGAAAATCTTTGGTCAGCTCGAGATATTCGTCCGAATAAACTCTTGGCATTTTTTCAATGACAAATTCTTCTGTGATGGGTTTGGACTGTTTTAAAGAATATTCCAAAACCACGCGTTTCGGTTCAGCATTCAGGATACCTTTAATATTGATTTTTCTCCGTATAAACAATTGATTGTCAAAGCAAATTCTTGTAAATTTCTTCTCCGATTCTATCGGAATGATTACTGTCAAGAATCCTTCCGCCGAAAGTAATCGGGCAGATTTCTGAATCAAATCGATAAAATCCAGACCCAATCTCTGTCTCGCCAGAATGTCTTTTTCAGATTTATTAACCTCGAAATAAGGCGGATTTGAAATAATTAAATCAAATTTTTCATCCGAAGTAAAATTTTTGTAGTCCTGGAATTGCGCCTTCAATCTTTTAGAAAAAGGAGCGTTGGAAAAATTGTTTTGAGAAAGCGCGACGGCGTCCGGATTGATATCGATGGCTAAAATCCCGGCATCCGGATTGCGCTGCGCCACCATTAGCGAGATGATTCCACATCCTGTACCAACTTCCAGAACTTGTTTTGCGTGATGAACCTGCGCCAATGCACCAAGCAATACCGCATCAGTCCCAACCCTGAAAACGGCGGCGTCCTGAGCAATTTCAAATTGCTGAAATCGGAATGGCTTCATTAGAGGCCGGAAGGCATTGAAATGGTAAACACTGCGCCCTTGTCTAGCTCAGAGGTTACGCTGATGGTGCCGTTATAGTCCTCCACCATGCGCTTCACCATGGTCAGACCGATGCCCATCCCACTGTTTTTGGAGGTGAAGTTGGGATCAAAGATCTTCTCCAGTTTATCCTCGGAGATCCCGATTCCATTGTCGCTGACGGTGATTTTAATGCGCTTTTCGATTTTTTCCAGATCCACATTGATAACAGATTTCCGATCATCAGACTTAGCCTGGCTGGCATTCGTTACGAGGTTGATGATAATTCTTGCCAGATAATCCTTGTCAATCTTCATCATGATTTGATCCTGATTGGCGTGAACAAAAATATTCTCGTCGCTGAAAATCGTGAGAACATTCCGGATCTGCTTGTTCAGATTGATCTTTTCATCATTGCGTTTCGGCAGCTGTGCAAATTCGGAAAATGCCGTAGCCACCCTGCTGATGACTTCGATCTGGCCAATGATGATCTCGCTTAGATTTTTAACCTTCGTTTCATTATTCGGGTCATTAGGGTCAAATTTCCTCTCGAAATTCTGCATCATCAGCTTCATCGGCGTGAGTGGATTCTTCACTTCATGGGCCACCTGCTTGGCCATTTCCTGCCATGCCGATTGCTTTTCTATGTAACTGAGACGCTCGCGCTGGTCGGCAATCTCAGAGATCATTTTGTTATAAGCCTTCACCAGGGCATTGAGTTCGTCATTTTTATAATAGCGGATGGGCTGCAGGTTTTTATCAAAAAGATTGATCCTGTTGATCATCGAAGTAAACCGGGTGATGGCTTTTGTCAAATTATTGGAGATAATCCAGCTGAGCCAGATGCTGAAGAGCACAATAAGAATATTGACACCAATAATATAAGCAAAATAATGTTTGAACACCACCATGTATGCACTTTCATTGTGGTAATAAGGAAAGTACACGTATGCAATATCCTCCAGCATATTGTTCTTCAGAACCATATAGGACGAGATGATGCTGGCTTTCAGATTATCATCGTAAGATTTATCATCATACCGTTTACCGTTCTTCCGGATGGCCGAAATCACATTGGCTGGCATCTTTTTCTGCGCAACCAGATTGGGTTCTTTATTGGAAACCAGGTAGTTCCCGTTCAGATCATAGATAATGATGTCATGCTTATTGATATCGGCAATCTCGTAGATTTTGTTTTCGAGAACTTTCGGGATATCCTGTGTCTGCACCAGCGAGTGACTCAGCGCATAATCCAGTGAGGACATCAGTGCCTCAGACTTATTCTGCATATCCGTCCGGCTCTGGTCCTTGGCGTTATTTCTGAGAATAATGAAGGACAAAACCGCCGAGGAAAAAATACTCAGAAAGCAAATTGCCAGAAAACCGCTAAATACCCTGTTTCTTAACCGGTAACCTTTATAATCACTAAATGACATTTTGCTTTTTCAAAAGTTTTGCAACATATTTCCCGATGATGTCGAATTCCAGATTCACCACATCGCCTGCTTTCAAATGCTTCATATTGGTAAACTCCCACGTGTAAGGAATAATTGCCACGGAAAACTGATTAACACTGCTTTCCGCAACGGTAAGGCTGGTGCCGTTCAACGTGATAGAGCCTTGAGGGACCGTCGTATATTCATCACTTTCCTCATAGGAAATTGTAATGATGTAACTGCCGTTAAGATTCTCGATGTTTTTCACCGTTCCGGTTTTATCCACATGTCCTTGCACCACGTGACCATCCAGCCTGCCTTCGAATTTCAAACAACGTTCCAAATTAACTTCCGTTCCCACGGTCCAATATCCCAGATTCGTTTTTTCCAGCGTTTCATGGATTGCAGTTACTTTGTAGCGTTCGCCGTCAATTTGCACTACCGTGAGGCAGCAACCGTTGTGCGCCAGACTCTGGTCAATTTTGAGCTCCTGGGTAAACGGGCAGCTTAATGTAATATCAATATTGGTTTCGTTTTTTTCAATCTTTTCAACTTTTCCGGTGGCTTCTATAATTCCTGTGAACATTATGTTGTGTCTATTTTGATTTTTTAGGAGCTGTTTCCCGCTGTCCGCTGTATCTTTTTTCCCGGCCTTTGCTCTGGCCATCGCGCAGGAAAAAAGGATGCCGCTGCCATCGGGGCTATGGGATCTGTCGCAGAATCGCGCGGGATGTTTCAAATTGAGGAACTTCCTTGCCCTATCCTATCCTAAAAAAACGTAGTTTTGTAAATTATTTTTAAACGTCAAAGATAAACAAATGAGCTCCAAACACCATAAAATCAGAGTAGGAATTTCGATCGGCGATTTCAACGGTATCGGCCCGGAAATCATCCTGAAAGCTCTGAAAGACAAAAGTATCACAGATTTTTTTACGCCGGTTATTTTTGGGTCGGGGAAACTCTTTACTTATCAGAAAAACGTTTTCAAATTACAGACCAACTTCAATTACATCAACTCAGCCAAGGAAGCGCAGGGTGGTAAAATCAACATGGTGAATCTCACCAAGGAGAACAGCAATATAGAGTTTGGCGTTCCTACAGAAGAATCCACCAAGATGGCCATCGCCTCTCTGGAAGCTGCTACAGAAGCTTTATTGGCCCAGGAAATTGACGTTCTGGTCACCGCTCCCATCAATAAGGACGAGATGATGAAGCATGGTTTTGCCCACGCCGGACACACCGGTTACTTCGAGGAAAAGGCCCAGAAAAAAGCCGTGATGTTTATGGTAACAGACGACTTGAAAGTGGCTGTATCTACACACCACATTCCGGTTTCGGAAGTGGCGCAGCACATCACCAAAGAAAAAATCAAGAAACAGGTCAAGCAGCTGGTTGCTACGATGAAAGAAGATTTTTGCATAGAAAAACCGAAAATTGCTGTGCTGGGACTCAATCCGCATGCGGGGGACGGCGGCGTTATCGGCAGAGAGGAAATCGAGATTATTGAACCTGCCATTCGGGAATTGTTTTCGCAAGGCATTATGGCGTTCGGGCCTTATCCGGCAGACAGTTTTTTCCAGCCTGAAAAATACAAAGCCTTCGATGCGGTTTTGGCCATGTACCATGACCAGGGACTGACACCGTTCAAAACGATTGCTTATGAAGAAGGCGTCAACTATTCTGCAGGCTTGCCATTCATCAGAACTTCTCCGGACCATGGCGTGGCCTATGACATTGCAGGAAAAAATCTGGCGGATGAAACTTCTTTCTCAGAAGCCATCTTCACGGCCATTAAAATTTTTAAGAACCGCGAAGAATACAGAGATTTGACGGAAAACAGACTTCGCCCAAAAGCCTCACACGTGAATAATGGCGTGGACGAAGACCTTCCGGCGGAAGCTGAATAAAGATCTGTTTTTGGAAGTAAATTTTTGCATTTCAAGTATTTCCAAAAACATTTTGTTATTTCAAAAAATTAAATTATTTTTGCACACCATTTTTTATGGACAGATTTAGAAACTACGATATTGCTTTTTCTGGTCTCAAAGCCGGAAAGCACGATTTCAAATTCGAAATCAATCAGGAGTTCTTTGATTTATTTGAGACTGAGCAGGAATTTTTCAACCCAAAAATCAGTGTTAATGTTCATCTGGACAAACACACGACATTTTTGGAATTCTTTATCAACGTTGCCGGACCGGTTCAATTGATTTGCGACATCAGCAATGACGAATTTTCGGAGCACATTGAGAACGATTTGAAGATTCTTGTAAAATTCGGGGAAGAATATGATGACAGCAATGAAGACATCATTACCATTCCTCAGAAAGACAGCGAGTTCAACATTGCCAATCTGATTTATGAAGCGGTGGTTCTAGCCATCCCGATGAAGAAAGTGGCGCCGTCTGTAAGAGACAACGACGAATATGAAAAACTGCTGGAAAAATTCAGTCCAAGACCAATCGAAGAAAGCGAGGAAGAAAGCATAGACCCACGGTGGGAAGCTTTAAAAAAATTAAGAGACAATAATTAAGTATAACTATAATTCGTTTGAATTTTTAAAATAATCAACAATGGCACATCCTAAGAGAAGACAGTCGTCTACAAGAAGAGATAAAAGAAGAACTCACTACAAAGCTGTAGCGCCTCAGTTGGCAAAAGATGCTACAACTGGTGAATTGCACCTTTATCACAGAGCTCACTGGCACGAAGGAAAACTTTACTACAGAGGAAAAGTTGTACTAGAGAAAACTGTAGAAACTACAGAAGAAAATTAAGACTTATCTGTCGATAATCTTATACACAGCATAAAAAACCACTCGGATTTTATCAATTTGAGTGGTTTTTTATTATATTTGGCGTTCAAAATAATTTAAAAATTTTATGGATATAAAAGACATTCAGAATCTTATAAGATTTGTTGCAAAGGCAGGTGTTTCCGAAGTTAAATATAAAAACAAGGACTTCGAAATCTATATCAAAACGCCGCTTGGAGGCGAGCCTGTAAGCTACGTTACCCCTCAGGTAGCATACCAAGCGCCTGTTTCTGCACCCGCTGCAAATCCAGTTTCCGCTCCTGCTGCCGCTTCTGAAGCAGCAACTTCTGCTGACGACAGCAAATACATCACCATCAAGTCTCCAATGATTGGTACATTCTACAGAAAGCCATCTCCGGACAAAGATGTTTTTGTAAATGTAGGTGATTCTGTAACCGAGGGAAAAGTAGTTTGCGTGATTGAAGCGATGAAACTTTTCAACCAGATAGAATCTGAAATCAGCGGAAAAATCGTAAAAATATTGGTAGAAGATTCTTCGCCTGTAGAATACGACCAACCATTATTCTTAGTAGATCCATCTTAAGCAATTTTAGATTAAAGATTATAAATTTTAAATGGAAGATTTTTCATTTAAAATAATTTAAAATTCAAAATTTATAATTTAAAATTCGAAAAAGATGTTCAAAAAAATATTAATCGCCAACCGTGGGGAAATCGCTATGCGTATCCTGCGTACGGCGAAAGAAATGGGAATCAAAACTGTTGCAGTATATTCTACGGCAGATAAGGACAGCCTTCACGTCCGTTTTGCGGATGAAGCCGTGTGCATCGGTCCTCCAATGAGCAAGGACTCTTATCTGAAAATCCCAAATATTATTGCAGCAGCAGAAATTACCAATGCTGATGCCATCCATCCGGGTTACGGTTTCCTTTCCGAAAATGCCAATTTCTCCAGAATCTGTGCTAAAAACGGCATCAAATTTATTGGAGCCACGCCAGAGCAGATCGAAAAAATGGGAGACAAGGCCACAGCCAAAGCAACCATGAAAGCGGCCGGAATCCCTTGTGTTCCAGGCTCTGACGGACTTATCGATTCTTACGAAGATGCTAAGAAAACAGCTAAAGAAATCGGTTATCCTGTGATGATCAAAGCAACAGCCGGTGGTGGTGGAAAAGGAATGAGAGCGGTTTGGAAAGAGGAAGATCTGAAAGACCATTGGGATTCTGCAATTCAGGAGGCAGTTGCTGCTTTCGGAAACGGCGGAATGTACATGGAAAAACTGATTGAAGAGCCAAGACATATCGAAATCCAGGTAGCGGGCGACCAATATGGAAAAGCCTGCCACCTTTCCGAAAGAGATTGTTCTGTACAAAGAAGAAATCAGAAACTGATCGAAGAAACGCCTTCTCCTTTTATGACGGATGAACTTCGTGATAAAATGGGCGAAGCGGCTGTAAAAGCGGCAGAATTTATCAGGTACGAAGGTGTTGGAACCATCGAATTTTTGGTAGACAAACACAGAAATTTCTATTTTATGGAAATGAACACCAGAATCCAGGTAGAACATCCAATCACAGAGCAGGTTGTAGATTATGACTTGATCCGTGAGCAGATTTTGCTGGCTTCCGGAACGCCAATCAGCGGAAAAAATTACTATCCGAAGATGCACGCCATCGAATGTAGAATCAACGCGGAAGATCCTTACGCGGATTTCCGTCCGTCACCGGGAAGAATTACCGAGCTGAACATTCCTGGCGGACACGGCGTACGAGTAGATACTCACGTATATTCCGGATACGCTATTCCTCCCAACTACGATTCTATGATTGCCAAGCTGATTGTAACGGCACAGACCAGAGAAGAAGCGATTGCAAAAATGAAGCGTGCCTTGGAAGAATTCTATATCGAAGGGGTGAAAACGACCATTCCTTTCCATAGACAATTATTGGAAAATGAGGATTTCTTGGCCGGAAATTACACTACCAAATTTATGGAAGATTTTGTGATGGACAGAAGTTTTGACAATCATATCTAAATAATTCCATACTCACAGATAAAAATGCCTGACTTTTACAGTTGGGCATTTTTCTTATCATTAATTGCAATCAAATTCGTTATTTTTACAAAAATTTAAAAGTTATGTCTACAGCAGTTCAGGAAAAAAATTCACAATATTTCATCGACCTCGAAAATCAATACGGTGCGCACAATTACCATCCACTTCCTGTGGTTTTGGAAAAGGGTGAAGGCGTTTTCGTGTGGGACGTGGAGGGCAAAAAATATTATGATTTCCTTTCTGCTTATTCTGCTGTGAATCAAGGTCATTCTCATCTAAAAATTGTAAATGCTTTAGTGGAACAAGCTAAAAAATTAGCCTTAACTTCAAGAGCATTTTACAATTCTAATCTTGGTGAATACGAAAAGAAAATCACTTCACTTTTTGGATTTGACAAAGTTCTTCCCATGAATTCCGGCGCTGAAGCGGTGGAAACTGCCGTCAAGCTCGCCAGAAAATGGAGTTATGAAGTGAAAGGCATTTCGGAAAACGCGGCGAAAATCGTGGTTTGCGAAAACAACTTTCACGGACGAACCACCACAATCGTTTCTTTTTCCAACGATCCGGATGCGAACCAAAATTACGGACCATTTACGCCAGGATTTATCAAAATTCCTTACAATGATTTGGTTGCTTTGGAAGAAACTTTAAAGAATGATGCTCCAAATATTGCGGCGTTCCTGGTAGAACCTATTCAGGGTGAAGCGGGCGTTTATGTTCCGGATGAAGGCTTTTTGAAAGGCGCATCAGAATTATGTCAAAAATATAATATCTTGTTTATTGCAGATGAAGTTCAGACCGGCATTGCAAGAACAGGAAAATTAATCGCCTGTCATCACGAAGACGTTCAGCCGGACATTTTGATTCTGGGGAAAGCCCTTTCCGGCGGAATGTATCCTGTTTCTGCAGTTTTGGCGAATGATGAGATTATGAACGTCATTAAGCCTGGACAGCACGGCTCTACTTTTGGTGGTAATCCAATTGCCTGCGCTGTAGCCGTGGCAGCTTTAGACGTTGTAGAAGAAGAGAAACTATCCGAAAGAGCTGAAACATTGGGACAGCTTTTCCGTTCCGAGATTGAAAAATTAATTAAAAAAACAGGCCTCATCACAAAAGTGCGCGGAAAAGGTTTGCTGAATGCAATTTTGATCAACGATACACCGGACAGCAAAACCGCGTGGAACATCTGCCTCCAGCTGAAAGAAAACGGACTTCTGGCCAAGCCGACACACGGCAATATCATCAGATTAGCGCCACCTTTGGTGATTACAGAGGAGCAACTTTTGGACTGTGTTAGAATTATTGAGAAAACGGTTTTGGAGTTTTAAAAACACTGCATTTGGAAGAGAAAATCAGCGGACTGATCATCACTTATGACGAAGAAAAAAACATTCAGGAAGTTCTTGAATGTTTTGACTTTTGTGATGAAATTATTGTTGTAGATTCTTTCAGCACAGACAAAACTGTAGAAATCGCAAGTACTTTTCCGAACGTAAAAATAATCCAAAATAAGTTTGAGGATTTCACAAAACAAAGAAATATTGCATTGGAAGCGGCGAAAAATGATTGGGTTTTATTTCTGGACGGAGACGAAAGAATCACGCCCCAATTACGGCAAGAAATTTTGGAAACTGTACAAAATCCAAATGCAAAAGATGCCTATTATTTTTACAGAACATTCTTTCTCGGAAATACAAAAATCAAATTTTCCGGAACACAGAATGATAAAAATTTCCGCCTGTTCAGAAAGTCGAAAGCGCATTATTCGCAACATAAAAAAGTACACGAAACCTTAGAAGTTAATGGAACTGTTGGCGTACTGAAACACAAACTTCTTCATTATTCTTTTGAAAATTATGACCAATTCAAAAATAAAATGCTGTCATACGGCAGACTGAAAGGTCAGGAACTTTCTGCGAAAGGAAAAAAATATTCTTTATTCACACAATGGATTAAGGTTATTTTTAAGTTTTTCAAAACTTATTTTTTAAAACTGGGTATACTGGACGGTATCAATGGCTTGAAAATAAGCTACCTGCAGAGTCTATACGTTTTTGAAACCTACAGAACATTGAAGCAAAAGCAATAACCCACTTTAGAATTTTATTTTTTGATGTAAAGAGGCTTTTTGTTTTTATAAAAACCATCCACAAAGTTTTTGAGCTTTCTTTGGGTGCTGGATTCTTTAACCTTAATCGGGATTTTACTGAAATCCATTTTTTGAATCTTATCGATGATTTCATCCAAAGAATAATTCTTCATAAAGCTCTCTTTTAGAAAATGGCTGATGATCTGGTTCCACTCTGCTTTATTTCCCCAATAATGACCGACAATCTGGTCTGCAGATTTTAGTTTTGAAAATTCATTTAAGCCTAAAGAAAAGGCAAATTGTTCTATCAATCTTCTGGTGACACCATCTGCACACATTTCGTCGTTTATCTGTAGTGTCAAATCCAGGCAAGCAAAATGGTTTGGTGAAATCCCAATCAGCCCGGCATTCCACATCGTAGAATTATTGTCGATTTTAATATTTGAATAGGATTTTCCTTTCATTTGTTTCCACATCAGTTTCTCGGTCTTAGAATTTAGAACGGAAAGTTTTCCCTCTTCTAAGTGCATATAATTCTGCCCGTTTTTCATCCCGTCACGAAGAGACTCGATTGAGTTATAAAAAAAAGTATCGCCGTCCAGATATAAAATTGAATCCGAAGGATATTTTTCGGCAACCAATTGCAGCGCTTTGATCTTGACTCTCCAGAAAAACTGATACTCACCCTCCCATTCTTTGATAGTTTCCCGGTTGATCGCGATAATTTCCACACGCTCTCCGAATGATCGAAATAGCGAAGCATCTTCCGCCACTACTACGATACGATCATCATTATTTTTCCGCGCCAGCGCTGTGTAAATGGAAAAATACACCTGCTGATAATTATTGAGATTACTGCCAAAAACCAGATAGACGATGTTCATGATGATAGAAATTAAATTGCAGCTAACGCAGAACTTTTCTGTGCTTTATTAACGGTTTACCAAAATTAGTTAAAAGAGATCAGAGCAAATTTAAACTTGATATATTTTTATTAAATTTGGCATTAATAATCGGCAATGATAGCCATTTAAAAGTTAAAAGAACGATTTTTATTCAAATATAAATTTTTCTTCTTCAAAAATTCGCATGAATAATTATCCACTGATCAGCGTCATCATTCCTTGCTACAATGCAGAAAGAACATTGGCACGTTGCCTCGGTTCTGTTGTTAAGCAATCTTATGGTCAGCTTGAGATCGTTCTGATTGATGATGGTTCTATGGACGGTTCGTCTGACATTTACAAAAACTTTCATCACAGCGATAGCAGGATTAAAATTATCAGACAAGACAACTCCGGCGTTTCCAGAGCGCGAAATAAAGGCGTAAAAATCGCCACCGGAGATTACATCTGTTTTGTAGATTCTGATGACTGGGTGGAGCCAAATTATTGTGAGGCATTGTATCGCCTTCTGGATCAGAAAAACGCGGACATTTCGATTGTTGAGGCTTCTTATGAAGATGAAAAAGGCAATGTAGTCTTTCACAAAAATATTTCTGAAGAAGCTGTTTTCGATGGAAAGAAAGCGCTTCAGATCCTGCTGGAAGATGACATCATCCAGAGTCATCCGTGGGGGAAACTTTATAAATCTTCATTTTTTAATGATGTTCATTTTCCGGAAAATCTAAAATGCTTCGAAGATTATTCCACGCTTTTCAAGGTTTTTGATAAGGCTCTAACGGTCGCCAAATCCAACCAGAAACTTTACCATTACATCCAGCACGAGGACAGCCTTTCACACAATCTTTCGCCACAGACGGCCTATTATTTTTATCTGGCCATTATGGATGTATTTAAGTTTTGGCAATTGAACAAAGACATCAAGGACAATCCGAAAATCACCCGGAATATCATCCGTAAACTGCTGATGGTCCTCAAACGGATCCTCCGGCAAACTGGAATTGCCGACATGAGATCTGAGAAAGAAGCCATCAGACAATCCTTTCAGGCGTTCTTAAAATATTCGCCTTTCGAAATCGGATTGGAATACTATTTTTATCTGCGTTTATATTACTACTATCCTGGCATGTACACAAAACTAGTTGCAAAGAAATGACAAGTCCACTTGTATCCATCATCGTTCCCTGCTACAACGCAGAAGAATATATAGAGGCCTGTCTGCAATCCGTACAGTCACAGGATTATGAACATTGGGAATGTATTGTGATCAATGACGGCAGTAAGGATGGCACCATAACGCTGATTAACGAATTTGGCGCCAAGGATCAACGCTTTCATGTATTTTCACAAGAAAACCGTGGTTTGTCGGCAACGAGAAACAGGGGCATGGAAGTTGCAAATGGAGAATTTATTTTTTTTCTGGATCAGGATGATATTCTTGACAAAACAGCCATCAGCACATTAGTTTCCGCATATGATAAGAATGATATCGTGGTGGGCCGGACAGCGACAACTGTCATTGTAGACGGCCAAATCAATAAGGTTTCGCACTTGCTGCATCCCAAAGAAGGAAACATTACTTTTGAAAATAATCAATTTGAAGTTCTGAGAACAGCGATGGAGAGCGGACTGAAGCCTGTGGCTCAAAACAGATTATACCGTAAGGATTTTATTGAAGCCAATAAACTTCTTTTTAAAGATGGTCTGTTGCACGAAGATGAGTTGTGGTTCTTCGAAACGATGTTAGTTGCCAGACGTGTGAAGTTTATAGATGCAGAGACTTACTATTACAGAATTGACAATCAGGCTTCGATGACAAAGAATCTGAGCGACAGGAATCTATATGCGTACATTGTCATCATGCAGGAAATTCTGGAGAAGTATTCAACAATTGAGAAATACCGCACCATCGCATTGTGGTATGCTGTGTACATCAAGAAAATATTCCTCGATTTTGCCATCAGGGAAAAATCGAAGCTGAGCGACGTTGCTCTTGCGGATATGGAAGCAGCTCTCAGAGATTATTATCAGCCATTAGAAAACGATCAACTTCTCTCCAGGAACAATGACTTCTATTACAAAACAATCAACAAATTATCTTTACAAAAGTTTGATATCATCGAAAAATATTTTTTCCGAAACAAAATAAACAGTTTACGAAAACTGATGCTCGTTATCAAGATCAACTTTATGCTCTAGAAAATGGCCGATTCCAAAACTTTTCTTCTTATGATGCCTGAATATTCAGATTTTCCCAATCTCTTCCTGGAAAATTTGAAAAAAGCCGGCTTCTCTCCATATCTGATTACGGACCATCCGTCAGAATTCCGGTACCATGGTGCGGAGAAAATCATAAACTTCTTGCAGAAAACGATTTTCAGAAATCGTGAGTATAAAGAAAAGCTGGTGAACGATCACAAACTGAAAGCATATTCAGATATTATTTCGAATTTGGAAATGCTGGATTATGTACTTGTGATTCGTCCGGATGCGTTTCCTATATCTATATTTGAGCAGCTGAAAAGTAAAACCAGAAAAATGATTGCCTATCAATGGGATGGTATAGAGAAATTCCCGAATGTGAAGCAGTATATTCCACTGTTCGATTCCTTTTTCTGCTTTGAAAATGAAACCCAGGATAACCGCCTTAAACCGATCACGAACTTTTTTTTTGATCACATCGAGCCGGTTTATAAAGCCTTCAACATTCACCGTCCCAAACTCTATTTCGTAGGAGTCTACTGGGACAGACGTGAGCAGCAGATTGATGATTTTATTGAAAAAGTCTCTCCATACCCTATGGAACTTAATATACTGATCCAATATTATCACAAGCACGAAATTAAAAATCCAAAAATAAAGTATCTCAAAAATAGAATCAGTTTCTCAGAAAACCTTAAAAACGTTCAGGAATGTGATGTACTGGTGGATTTTGTAGATCCTATTCATAATGGATTATCATTCCGTTTTTTTGAAGGATTGTATTATAAGAAAAAGGTCATCACCGATAATGTGATGGTAAAAAAATATGATTTTTACCATCCGGATAATATATTGGTGCTGGACAAAGATAATTATGACGAGATTGCGGACTTTCTAAAAACACCCTATCATGAGATACCGTCTGAGGTAGTTGAAAAATACAGTTTTAGCAGCTGGATAAAGAAAGTTGTAGAATAAATGGGAATTTAAAATCCCAGATAATTAAAAAGCTTTCTGATATTTTTTCCCTGCGCTTCAATGGAAAATTTTGATAGTGGCAGTTCACTATTCGCGTGCAATTGATTCCAAAGTTCCTCATCATCATACAGCTGAAGTATCCTTTCTGCAAAATCTTCTGCACTTCCGTTACTTACGGAGGCTGTGACTTGATCTTCCAATCCCATTCCTTCCGCGCCAATGGGTGTAGTAATTACGGGAAGTCCGAATTCTAAGGCTTGTCCTATCTTCCCTTTTACCCCTGCACCGTAGCGTAATGGTGCAACAAATATCCTTGCATTTTCGAACCAATCATCGACCGATTCCTGATAGCCCAAAATCTGAAATCGATCTGAATGATATTGCTGCATGAGATTTTCCGGAAAATCCGGACCTAAAATTTTGACCTGTATAAGACTATTCTTTTTCCACACCAGAGGCATTATGCTTTCATATAAAAACCTTACGGCATCTACATTTGGCATATGGTAATAGCCTCCGATAAATAAGAGTCCGCTTCTATCCGACCATTTAATGTCACCCATCTTCGTACGCTGATGAATATTACTTACTGTGAATATTTTATTGCGCATAATACCCTGAACTGAAACGATCTCTTTTTCCTCGTCACTAATGGATATAACAGCATCGGCTTTTTCCATTGCAAAATATTCCATGTCCCGAAAATAGCTCGTCTCTTTTTTTCTCTTTTTGGTAGGGACCAGAAAACTGTTTTCACGTTCCATCCTCAGATAATGCAAATCAACCATATCGTAAACTATCTTCTTGCCGGAAATTTTATTCTTGATCTTTTTGAACCAATAATCAAAACCTAGGGGCCGGAAAATCCATATCACATTAACATACGAGAGTGTTTCCATAACCTGTTCTGTGACAGTGACAATCTCATCTTTGGTATTAACATAATCTTTACAGACTTCTACTCCAATATTTCTGAAAAAATCGATGTAGAAATCATCTCCTTGCTCTTCTATATTTTTAACGGCCAGGATTATGCGATGTTCATCCTTCTGAAGGATTTTGATGATTTCATAAAGCCTCCTGGATCCAGAATCTTTGTCAGGCTTAGGCATATTCTCTTCTAATATCAGAATAGCCGGACTGCGATAATGTACATTATAATTGATTTTACCAGAGGATAAGAACTTTTTATCACTAAAAAATCTATTCCATCTTGACTTAAATACTTCCCGGTTTTTTTCAAGTAAATCATCTTTCCCTATGTACGAAACATTATTGTAGTGTACAATCTCAGACTTAGGCTGATAATAAATGTCCAGGCCCTGTTCATACTTCAAGCGCTGACAGAAATCCGTTTCCTCATAATAAGCCGGCAAAAAAGCTTCGTCCAATAGATTGAGATATCCATCTGAATTGTTTTTTCTGAACAATAAACTGCAACCGGAACAATAGTCAACTTTTCTGAGGTAATTAAATTTAGGGTTGTCTATCGCATCACAACTGCCAAGATTAACAATTTCTGATCCTTCAAAGATGAGACAGCCCGCCTCTTGCAGAGTGCTGTCCGGAAAAATCAATTTAGAGCCTACAGCGCCGACATTCTCCTTGTCTCTAAATACTTTCAGAAGATTCTTCAGGTATCCGTCCTGCACCTCTACATCATTATTCAACAGATAAATGTATTCCCCGGAAGCAGCTTCGATACCTTTGTTCGCATTTCTTAAAAATCCTAGATTTTCAGAATTATTGATTACTCTGATACCGTTGATTTTATTTAAATAATATAAGGTGTCGTCCGAACTATTGTCGTTGATGATGATGATTTCCTTAGGAATATCTTTATCATGCTGCTCGATTGTATAAAGACAGTTGAGCGTAAACTTGACTTGATTGTATACCGATATGATGATCGACACCTTCGGATTTTTAGTCTGATTTTCAAAATCAAATTCGTAATTTCGGAAAAAATCGATATCGAAATTATTAATAGTAATTTTCCTCTTATTTCTTATAAAAGTCCGATCATTTAATCTTTTTTTCAAAAATCTTTTAATTCCCATTTTTAAGTCATTATTTTGTCACAACTTTTAAAGGAACGAAAGTAGGGAAAATATGAGAGACAGAAAAAATGTTATCAAGGCTGGTTATCTATTATCGTACGATTATGCATATATATTTACCTCTTTAAAATTAATTTATGAGCATGTAGACAGCATTGTGATAAGCTATGATGCTGACGGGAAAACTTGGGCGGGAAATGACATCTATATTCCGGAAAGTTTTTTCTCTGAAATTAAAGACATGGATCAGGACCACAAAATAACATTTTACAAAGACCAGTTTTATGTTCCGGGCATGCAGCCATTTGAGTTAGATACGAGACAGAGGAACATGATGGCAGAAAAAATGGGACCGGGCGGCTGGCATATTCAGATCGATAGCGATGAATATCCCTACGACTTTAAAATTCTTACAGACTTTTTGAGGGAAAATCTCTTCCTGATCCGAAATCCAAAAATAAGTCCAGTCAACTTTTTAGTCCATCTGGTTGTCCTATTCAAGCAGGATTCTAATGGCTTTTTTGTTATTGAACCATATAACGAAGCTTGTGTTTTGGTCACCAACAATCCGGTCTATGACAAGCCAAGACGGCCTAAAACCGGCAAAGATATTCTATTGGATTATTACATGATCCACCAATCCTGGGCGAGGACGGCTGTTGAAATCAAGCAGAAGATTGAAAATTGGGGTCACAGAGATGATTTCGATGTGGATGCATTTTATAAAAAATGGTTAGATCTAGAAGAAAACACGATCCACAATTATATCGACTTCCATCCTCTTGCAGGATCGTCCTGGGAAAAATTAGGCTATTTTAAATCAGACAGCATACAAGATTTTATAACAAGTTTTGAAACTTCCCACCTACAAAAAAAAATAACCCTGAAAATGTCAAAGACAAAAAGAATAAAAATCTTTTTAAAAAGCTTGTTTAGAAGTTAGCTCCTATCATACTCATCCTCCAGCCTCACAATATCATCCTCGCCAAAGTAAGTTCCCGTCTGTACTTCTATGAAAACTACCGGCTTTTCGGAAAGGTTCATCATGCGGTGCTTAGCACCAAGGGGAATGTAAATACTTTCTCCATAATTCAAAGAAATTTCTTGGTCATCCAGAACAACAGTCGCATTACCTTCGATGATGGTCCACTGTTCCTGTCTTTTATGATGGTATTGGTAAGACAATTTCTGACCAGGATTGACCTCAATCCTTTTCAATTTGTAATGTGGCTCATCTGCCAAAACATAATATTTCCCCCACGGTCTTTCACCAATTTCTAACATAAAGATAATTTAATCTTCAAAATTAGTATTTCAGGAAAGATTAACCAAATTCCAAAAAGCAAAACCATTAAAATTCCTTAATTTTGCGCCACAATTTTTAGTAATTGCATATTACTCAGAAATAATTATCGATTTATGAAAAAAGTAAGAGTGCGCTTTGCACCAAGTCCCACAGGAGCATTACATTTAGGCGGCGTGAGAACGGCTTTATACGATTATCTTTTTGCCAAGAATCAGGGCGGCGATTTTGTCCTCAGAATCGAGGATACCGATACTGCCAGATATGTGGAAGGTGCAGAAGATTACATCATGAATTCTTTGGAATGGTGCGGCATCATCCCGGATGAAAGCCCGAAAGTTGGCGGACCCTACGCGCCTTACAGACAATCTGAAAGAAGAGATATCTACGACAGATATAAAGAGCAAATCTTGAAAACAGATTATGCTTATTTGGCATTTGATACGCCGGAAGAATTGGATGCCATCCGAAAAGAATTTGAGGCCAGAGGCGATGTTTTTTCTTACAATTATCAGACGAGACAGCAACTCAGAAACAGCATTTCATTGTCTTCTCAGGAAGTTCAGAAATTACTGGATGAAAATGTGCCTTATGTGGTTCGTTTCAAGATGCCGATTGACAGAACACTTAACCTTCAGGATATTATCCGAGGAAATTTCGCTGTGAACACCAATACTTTGGACGATAAAGTTCTCATCAAAAATGATGGAATGCCAACTTATCATTTTGCCAACGTGGTGGATGATTACGAAATGAAAATCTCTCACGTCATTCGTGGCGAAGAATGGTTGCCATCTATGCCTCTACACGTTTTACTTTACGAAGCGATGAGTTGGGAAGCTCCGGAATTTGCGCATTTATCATTAATTCTAAAACCTGAAGGCAAAGGAAAACTGAGCAAAAGAGACGGCGCAAAATTTGGTTTCCCGGTGTTTCCAATGGATTTTAAAGATCCTGAAAGTGACGAGATCTGGAAAGGTTACAAAGAATCCGGCTATTTTCCTGAGGCTTTTATTAATATGACAGCATTGTTAGGTTGGACGCCTGCCAATGACAAAGAAATCGTATCGATGGATGAAATGATTGCGGAGTTTGACCTTCATAAAGTTCACAAAGCCGGAGCAAGATTCGACCCGCAGAAGGCAAAATGGTTTAACCAGGAATATCTGAAACTAAAGTCGGATGAAGAAGTTTTAGTGTTATTAAAAGAGATAGATGAAGTAAAAGCATTGAATATTTCCGATGACAAACTTCTGAAAATAGTTTCCCTTATGAAAGAGAGAGCGATTTTTGTTGCTGATATCTATAACGATGGAAAATTCTTCTTTGAATCTCCAACTTCTTACGACGAAAAAGCATTGAAAAAAGCATGGAACGACACAACTGCGGAGATTTTAAAAGACTTTTCTAACAAACTCGAAACAATAAACTTCGAACCCGAAACGCTTAAGGAAGCGATTCATCATTTTGCAGAAGAACGTTCTCTGGGAATGGGAAAAGTCATGATGCCGCTGCGTCTGGCTCTTGTCGGAGAACTCAAAGGTCCTGATGTTCCGGATATTATGAGCATCATTGGCAAAGAGGAAACCATCAACAGAATACAAAGCGCAATTAATTCAAATTAATCCTGCATTCTAAAATGCATTTGTAAAAAAAAGATTATTTTTGAACGGTTTAATCCAAACAGATTATGGAATATTTAGAATTTGAGCAACCTGTAAAAGAACTGATTGAGCAATACGAAAAATGCGTACAATTGGGCTCGGAAAGCGGCATCGACGTGGATGAGTCTTGCAAGAAAATCAAAGATAAAATAGAAGACACCAAGAAAAAAATATACGGCAACCTGACACCTTGGCAAAGGGTACAATTGTCCAGACATCCGGACAGACCTTATACATTGGATTACATCCATGGCCTGGCAGATGAAGGAAGTTTTGTAGAGCTTCACGGCGACCGTAATTTTGGCGATGACCCGGCGATGATTGGTGGTATTGCCAGCATCAGCGGAAATACCGTCATGCTTATCGGAACCCAGAAAGGCAGAACTACGAAAGAGCGTCAGCACAGACGTTTTGGGATGTCTAATCCGGAAGGTTATAGAAAAGCGCTTAGACTGATGAAACTGGCGGAGAAATTCAATATCCCTGTGGTGACTTTTGTGGATACGCCTGGTGCTTATCCCGGTCTGGAAGCAGAAGAGCGTGGACAAGGTGAAGCCATTGCCAGAAATATCTACGAAATGTGCCAGCTAAAAACGCCCATCATCACGATTATTATTGGTGAAGGTGCGAGTGGTGGCGCATTGGGAATTGGCGTTGGCAACAAGGTTTACATGTTGGAAAACACGTGGTATTCGGTGATCTCTCCGGAAAACTGTTCCGCGATCCTCTGGAGAAGCTGGGAATTTAAAGAAACTGCTGCTAACACCATGAAACTGACCGGTGAGGATATGCTGAAGCAAAAGCTGATTGACGACATTATTCCGGAGCCGCTTGGAGGCGCACATTACAATCCTGCAGCCACCTACGACAATGTGAAAAAGGTTTTATTGAAAGACATCAAAACCTTGTCTAAAATGCCGGTAGAAAAGCTTGTGGCAGAAAGACAGGACAAGTTTATCGCTATGGGCGAATTCAAAGGATAAAGTGTCGAATGGCTGCTGGCGTTTTGCCAATGGCATTTATCTAAGCTTACAAAATATAAACCCTTTCCGAGTTGAGAACTCCGAAAGGGTTTTTTGCAATTTAAACCTTCAAGGTCTTAAAAACCTTGAAGGTTTCTATGTTGTAAAAGTGCTTTTTATGACAACTTTCGATCAATGACCCAACCGCAGCCCGACCTGAACGGTTATCCTTTTTGCGAGAGGCCATGCCGAGCAAAAAGATAATAGTGGAGGGCGGAAAAGCTGCCCATATATTACCTATAAAAAAAGCGATTCAAAATATTGAACCGCTTTTATGTTTTAGAAAAATTCTAATTATTCTGCATCAAAGTCTGCATCTGCATCGGCAGATACTTTCTCACCTTCTTCTTTAGATTTTTCTTTATCAGCTTTTCTCTGAGAAAGACCTTCTTTGATAGAATCTGAAACTACAGAAAGGATCATATCGATGGCTTTAGAAGCATCATCGTTTCCTGGAATCACGAAATCCACTTTTCTTGGATCTGAGTTCGTATCTACGATACCAAAAACAGGAATACCCAATTTTTTAGCTTCTGTCACTGCGATGTGCTCTCTCATGATATCAACCACGAAGATAGCGGAAGGCAATCTCACCATGTCTGCGATAGAACCTAAGTTTTTCTCAAGATTGGCTCTCTGACGATCTACTTGAAGTCTTTCCTTTTTAGATAGCGTTTCGAATGTTCCGTCTTTCTTCATCTTATCGATAGCGTTCATTTTCTTAACCGCTTTTCTGATTGTTACGAAGTTGGTCAACATTCCGCCTGGCCATCTTTCTGTGATATAAGGCATGTTCAGTTCCGAAGCGTGTTTTGCCACTACTTCTTTCGCCTGCTTTTTAGTCGCTACGAAAAGAACTTTTTTACCTGCAGAAGTTAATTTTTCCAAAGCTACACAAGCCTCGTCCAATTTAACTGCTGTTTTATGTAAATCTACGATGTGAATACCGTTTTTCTCCATGAAAATGTATGGAGCCATATTTGGGTTCCACTTTCTGGTCATGTGACCGAAGTGTACGCCAGCCTCTAAAAGGTCTTTTACATTTGCTTTTGCCATGTTTTCTTGTTTTTTGTTAGTTTACTTTCCGCTTTTCTGCAATCAACTTTACTTTAGATGGGAGTAAAGTTTGGATGCTAAACGTAACGGGCAAAGTGGCTGTTGGCTTCCTGCGTCTGGCAGTAGGCTTTCCAGCGTTGGTTTAAAAAAAATTTAAGAAATGTTTTAGAGCTATTTGCCAAAAGCCAATAGCCATAAGCTTTCTAACGTTTTGAGAACTGGAATCTCTTTCTTGCTTTTTTCTGACCTGGTTTCTTTCTTTCCACCATTCTTGCATCTCTCGTAAGCAATCCGTGTGGCTTAAGCGCCAATCTGAATTCTTCGTTGATCTCGCACAATGCTCTGGAAACACCCAGTCTTACAGCTTCTGCCTGACCAGTAATCCCTCCGCCAAAAACGTTCACTGTCACGTCGTACTGACCTGCAGTTTCTGTCAACAAAAATGGCTGATTTACTTTATAAACTAAAACGTCCGTACAGAAGTAAGTTTTAGCATCTTTACCGTTTATCGTGATGTTACCAGTTCCTGGCTTCACGTAAACTCTTGCAACAGAAGTTTTTCTTCTTCCGATTTTGTGTACTATAGACATACTCAATTATTTGAATTCGTTAACATTGATTACTTTTGGCTGTTGAGCTTCGTGCTTGTGCTCAGTTCCTTCATAAAGATAAAGGTTCTTGAAAAGCGCAGATCCCAATCTGTTTTTAGGCAACATACCTTTTACAGATCTTTCCAACACTTTTAGTGCATCTTTTTTTCTTAGCTCTTCAGCAGTCATAGACTTCTGACCACCTGGATATCCAGTGTGCCAAATGTAAGTTTTGTCTGCCCACTTGTTTCCGGAAAGTGTTACTTTCCCAGCGTTCAAAACGATTACGTTGTCTCCACAATCTACGTGTGGCGTGTAATTCGTTTTGTGCTTACCTCTCAAAATCTTTGCAACGGTAGAAGCTAGTCTTCCTAACGGTTGCTCAGCAGCGTCTACCACAACCCATTCTTTATTCGCGGTAGCTTTGTTTGCCGATACTGTTTTGTAACTTAATGTATTCACAATTTATCGTTTACGATTAAACATAATTTTCCCTCAAAGGGTGTGCAAAGGTAGGAATTTTTTTCCGGATGAAAAATTTTACTCAGAAAAATATTTTAATTTTCTCTATATTAATCACTTACTGTTAGCAACCCTCATGTTGAGTTTATAAAAGTTAACACAAAATTCAGGCGTATCAATTCTGTATTTTTTATACTTTTGAGGAAAATTCTAGCCCATGAGCCACGGAAAACTGAGAGCAGACAAGAATTGCCTGAACTGCGGACATTTTGTAGAGGAGCAATACTGTCCACATTGCGGACAGGAAAATACAGAAACACGCCAGCCTTTTCATTTTCTTTTCACCCATTTTGTAGAAGACTTTACGCATTATGACGGACAGTTTTGGAAAACGATGAAATACCTGCTTTTCCGCCCGGGCAAATTGACTAAAGAATATATTGCCGGAAAAAGACAGCAATATGTTGCACCGGTAAAGCTTTATATCTTCATCAGTTTTTTAGCTTTTTTTATTCCGTCGCTTTTCCCTTCCGATCACTCTGAAAACCAAATTAAAAAGCAGGATTTACTTATAACATCCAAAGAAGAACAACAGATGGCGGCCGACTCTGCTGCAACTGCTACTATAAAAGACATCGAAGCTAGAGGCTATCTCACGCCAGAACAAAGCGAGAAGATCAGCCGTCAAATAAAAAGAGATACACTTAGCGCAGACGAGGAATTTTTTGAAATCGATAAAAGAGGCGCCTACAAAATAGCGGGGACTACCAATATCAAGCAGTACGATTCTTTGATGACCAAAGAGCAATCCCGCGTCCTAAAATTTGCCAGACCATTTGCGAAGAAGTACTTTGAACTTACAGAACAGGGACTTAACAAAAAACAAATTCAGGCAAAATTTCTGGAAACCTTTGTTCATATGATCCCTAAGGCATTATTCATTTATCTACCTCTTTTTGCATTCTTTTTATGGCTGTTTCACAATAAGAAAAAATGGTGGTATTTTGATCACGGAATTTTTACCTTGCATTATTTTTCTTTCCTGTTAATCTCTATTTTGATATTGAGGATCTTAGACCAATTGAACCAGAGCATTGACTTCAGTATTATCAATATACTCTTTGGATTTGCCAATACAATCATTACGATTTATTCCATCATTTATTTCTTCTTTGCGCATCATCGCGTTTACGAAAGCAGAAAAAGAATCACCGTGCTTACTGGAATTTCTCTATTCATTGTGAATGCTTTTGGGATTTTCATACTACTAATGGGATTGGTTGCGATAAGCTTCCTAATGATCCATTAAACAAAAAGCCAGACTTCCAAAGAAATCTGGCTTTTTTAAATTCAATACTGACTAAAAAGCAAATCGCTAAAAGCCATCTGCCAGAAGCCAATTAATACCTCAACGATTTACTTTCCCGGAAACTTGCAATCATATAATAAGCCACGAAAACAGTAGAAAATTTAATAATTGACGGAATTGCCGTTTCAAAACTGAAAAAGATTAACCCGACAGCCACGAGGAAAACAACACCAAGGAGAGAAATTCCCATTTTCTTTGGTAATGGCCATTCCGGATGGTCCACAAAATAAGCCAATCCCCAGCCAATTCCAAATGCTGAAGCCACATAAAGTTCTACCCAAAAATCTGCAGGACTTCCCGTAAGTCTTCTCAGGAAAAAACTGATCAGCGTTCCCACTACAAAATACATCAGCGCTTTTACCATTTCAAATAATTTTGACAAAAGTAAGAATTGTAATTTGTACAATGTAAAAAGTATTTTGTATTAATGATTAAAATCAACTGAGTTCAAAACTATCCTCAACAAAATTCCTTAGATTTGTTAAAATGATATTTTTATGCGCGAGGTAAGGCTCCATTCTATTCTGGATAATGACTTTTACAAAATCACAATGCAAAATGCAGTCGTGAAACTATTTACCAACGAAATTGTAAAATACGAATTCATTAACCGCGGTAAACATGAGTTTCCGGAAGGCTTTGCCGAAGAACTCAGAAAATCGGTCAACGCAATGGCAGAACTGAAACTCACCAAAGACGAAAAAAAATATCTGAAAATCACCTGTCCTTACCTCGCTCTACCCTACCTCGATTTTTTGGAAGGTTTTCATTATGATCCTTCCGAAGTGAAAATTGAGCAACACGGCAATGAGCTGAAAGTCTCTGTGGAAGGTCTTTGGTACAGAACCATCCTTTGGGAAGTGCCGCTTCTGGCGCTCATCAGCGAGCTGCATTACGAGATGAACCATCTGGAAAGACAGACCAACGAAGAAGTCATCACCAAAACCGTAGAAAAAGCGGTACATCTGACAGAACTTGGCGTACCTTTCGCAGAATTTGGGACGCGCAGGAGGCATTCTTATAAGGTTCACAGATTGGTAATGGACGCCCTGATTAAGGACAAAAAATCGACGTTTACGGGAACTTCCAATGTTCATTTGGCGATGCTTTACAATGTCAAACCAATCGGGACGCACGCGCACGAATGGTTTATGTTCCACGCGGCGGAATTTGGCTTTAAGATGGCGAATTCTATCGCATTGGAAAATTGGGTCGATGTTTACCGCGGTGATTTGGGCGTTGCATTGTCCGATACTTA
>DBLQ01000105.1:1899-4660 GCA_002297505.1 Flavobacteriales bacterium UBA720 | reverse complement strand
GATACTTATACCACGGAAGTTTTCTTCCAGCAGTTCGACAAGAAATTTGCAAAGTTATTTGACGGCGTACGTCACGATAGCGGCGATCCGCTGGAATTTGCCGACAAAACAATTGCGCACTATCAGAAACAAGGCATCAATCCATTGTTCAAGTATATTATTTTCTCAGACGGCCTGAACCTCGAAAAAGTGGAAGAAATCACGAATTACTGCAAAGGAAGAATCGGGATTTCTTTTGGAATCGGAACCAATCTGACGAATGACGTCGGACTTAAGCCAATGAACATTGTGATGAAACTCATCAGCGTTAAGGGCATTAACAACGAATGGATCCCAACCGTAAAACTCTCCGACGAAAAAGGAAAATACACCGGCGACCCGAAAATGATTGAGCTGGCAAAGGAATTTTTGAGGATAAAATAATTTTCCGCCCGGCAATCGACCAATGTTTCAGCCATAATAACTTATCCTACGATTTGAAATCAAAATCCATTGTAAGTTGATATAAAACAGATAATTTTTCTGAGTTAAAGTTCTGACTTTCAATTTTGTTAATTTTATTTAAAATTATTTTCTGTATCAAAATAAAAATTAACTTTACAATAAAGTGATCGTTTAAAATCTGATAGTCCAAAAAAATCAACAAACGCTTTGGCATCAATTTTAATATCAATAAAACACATTTAAAATAATTCTTAACACTATGAGAAAAACAATCCAAATTGCTGCTCTTGCCCTGATGGTCTCAATGACAGCCGTTTCTTGTAAAAAGAAAGTCTCCGATGCAGAACTGACATCACAAGCCACAACAGCTATCACAGCCTATCCGGGAACTTCCGTGGAAGTGAAGGAAGGACAGGCGCACCTGAGCGGCACTTTTGCAACGGAAGCCGACAAGCAGGCCGCCATTGCAGCACTTAAAAAAGTGGAAGGCGTGAAAGATGTTCACGATATGGCGACTGTAGCACCCGTTGCTGCACCGGTAGAAGTGAATAAAGTAGACGAAATGGTTCTTGAAAAAGTAAACACTGCGCTGAAAGACATCCCAGGCGTGAAAGCGGAGGATATGAACGGCACATTGACACTAACAGGTTCTACCACAGCGGCCAACGCCAGAAAAGTAAAAGAGTCTGTCGATGCACTTAAAATTGGAAAATACGACAACAAAATCACCGTAAAATAAGCACAAATGAGTTTACAAGATAAATACGCAAGCGTAGTTTCCGCAGCACAGTCTGCAGGACTTTCCGACCTTACTGTTCAGGAACAGGACGGCATTCTTTACATCACAGGGAAAGCGTCTAACAGCGCATCAAAAGATTCCGTTTGGAATGCTCTGGGTGCCATCGACCCTTCTTACACTGCAACGGACATCAACGTTGACGTTCAGGTTTCCGGTTTGCAGGCTGGTACTTCTTTAACGGTTGCAACAGACGAATCTAATCTGAACATACGCCAGGAACCTTCTACAGAAGCTTCTGTGGTTGGAAAAGCGGCAAAAGGTGAAACCGTTACTCTGGTAGAGCAGTCTTCCGATGACTGGTGGAAAATCAAAACCAAAGATGGCGAAGAAGGTTATGCTTACGCCAGATATTTGAAAGCTTAATTTCAAAACAATTTGATAACAAACAAAACCTCTGATTTTTCAGGGGTTTTTTCTGTTACTTAATGTAAGCAGTGTATAATGGTCTGATTTTTAATATGAGTTTCGACGTCGATTAATTAATTTTACAAAAAAACTATTGATGAAAAAACTATGTTTTCTTTTTCTGTTCTTGATCATTAAACTTACTGCTCAAAATTACAGCATCAGCGGAAAAGTCACCGATGATAGTGACAAACCCGTAGAAAACGCAACAGTGACACTCATCAAGCAAAAAGATTCTTCGGTGATCAATTTTATCGGTACAGGCAAAAACGGGAATTTTAATTTCAAAGTTCCGGCGCAGAGCGAATCTTCTTTTCTCCAGATCTCCGGCGACAAGCTTAAAACTTATTCTAAAAAATTTGAGATCATCAACAAAGATGAAGACCTGGGAAACATCAAACTGGAAAAAGATCTCGTCACCGCTATCGAGGAAATTCAGATCACGGTTTCGCCGGTCAAAATCAAAAAAGATACAGTTGAATATAATGCGTCGTACATCAAAGTGAAGCCAGACGCCAGAATCGATGAACTGCTGAAAGAAATCCCCGGTGTCGAACAGGACGAGGAAGGTAAAATCACCATCAACGGAAAACCGGTCAACAAAATCCTCATCAACGGGAAACCTTTTTTCAACAAGGACGGAACGATTGCCTTGCAGACGTTTCCTGCCGACATCATTAAAAAAATCCAGTTCACCACTTCCAAAACCAGAGAAGAGGAATACACCGGAAGAACTCCGGTATCCGACAGTATGACGGTGAACTTCAATATCGATGAAAAGAACAACAAAGGCAACCTGAACAATCTGAGTCTAGGCTACGGAACCAACAGACGCTACGAAGCCAACGCTTTTATGACGCGGTTCCAGAAAGACAGAAGCATTGCACTCATCGGCGCTTCCAACAACATCAACACAACGGGATTTTCTGTGGACAACTTTTTCAGCAGCGGAACCAGGAGCAAAAATTCTGCAGTGAACGGCCGGAATGTCAACAGCGGCCTGATGCGAACCTCCATCATCGGCGTTAATTATGCAGACAAAATCGGGGACAATCTTAATCTGGACAAACTCAGCCTGCAGTACAACGACAGCAATCTGGAAACCTACTCCAA
>DBLQ01000105.1:0-1800 GCA_002297505.1 Flavobacteriales bacterium UBA720 | reverse complement strand
CGCGCACCACATTTCTGCCTGATTATAAACTCGACAAAAACTCGGAAAGAACCGGAAATTCGGACAGCCGGAAACTGAATGCAAGCACGGATGCGACCATCAAAATCGACTCGATGACGAACGTGATCATCTCCGCCAATTTCGCCAACACAGCTACCGACAACGTTACCGACAGCAATACCTTTACCCTGCGTAATGACGAGCAACTGAACAGCAGCAAATCGTCTACAAGAGGAAGCTCGAACAACAGCAACTTCAGTCCCACCATCAGTCTTACCAAACGGTTTCAGAAAAACCGAAGGTCTTTGTCTGCCTCCATCAGCAACACTTTTGCGCAGAACACGAACCGGAATTACAACCTCCAGGAGACACTGTTTTTCCAGACACCGGAAGATAATGATTACCGGAATCAGTTGTTTCAAAACAAAAATACCCGGCAGATTTTTGGTGCAGCATTCAAATATTACGAGCCCATCTCCGATTCTGCTACAGTTTCTTTGGAAATCAATTTTGACCATCAGGATCTCAGCAATGAGCGGATTGTGAATGATTTTGATGCCAGCACAAATCAATATTCGGCATTCAACACACTGTTGTCAAACACATTGAATCAGAACAATCAGTTTCTTAATACGGAAATCAATTATAACCTCAACAAAGAGAAAATCACCTTCCGTGCCGGCGCCAATCTTAATTATTCAAAACTCGACCTCAACTCTATATACAATCAGGAAAACATTCCGCTTCAAAAGAATTTTACCCTGCCGGAATACAATCTGACGTTCCAGTACAAATTCACGAGAACCAAAAGCCTGAGAATCTCCAACAGAGCCAAGTACACGATTCCCGAAGCTGCGGAACTGAATCCGTTCATCGACATCTCCAACCCATTGATCACGGTTCAGGGAAATAAAGATTTGAAAAGCACGTGGCAAAACGCAACGAACATTAATTTCAACACCAATGATGTCGCACGGGGAATCAACTTTTTTGCGACGGCCAACTTCAGTTACATCAATAATGACATTGTCGATTTTTCTTATTTCGACGCGTCCGGCAAGCAGTTCAGCACTTATGCGAATGTCAGTGGCAACAAACGTGCGAGCCTGAACACGTCGTTTTCCAAAACCTATAAATGGAACGGAAACACGCTGAGACTTGCGCCCACTTTCTCCACCAGCTACAGCTACAGAAAAGGTTTTGTGGATGCAACACAATTCACCAACGATATTTACACCCTCTATCCGAGACTGAATGTGACACTCAACTGGAAAGATGTTATGGACGTCCGTTCGTCTTTCGGAATCAATTATTCTTACTCGCACTACACCAATTACAGTCTGGACAAAACGAAGATCTCCAACCAGACCGTCAACATAGGTACCACCAATTATTTTCTGAAGAAGGATCTTTTCTGGGAAAATGACTTTCGATATACCAACAATTCCAACATTTCGGCGGGCTTTAACCGCGCATCCTACTTCTGGAACTCGAGCCTCACCTATCAGTTTTACAAAAAGCAGATGATGCTCAAATTTAAAGTCTATGACTTGCTGAATCAAAGACAAAACGTTACCAGAACAATCGGCGACAATTATGTGGAAGACAAAGAAGAGCTGATTCTGAGACGCTATTATATGCTGACATTGATTCTGAAATTCAACAAAATCGGTGGCAGCAAATCATAAGGCATCACTTAAAAAAAGTAGCCCAGCTTGGCAAACTGTAACCAACCATTACCGAAAACGGCAAATCATTAATCGAAAAACAATAATTAGTAATTGCCACAGCGTGGCAAAC
>DBLQ01000008.1:60663-61207 GCA_002297505.1 Flavobacteriales bacterium UBA720 | reverse complement strand
TCAATGATAAGAACAATATTTCTTATGCTTTTTCCAGCCGTATGAGAAGGCCGAGCTTCTGGTAACTGAATCCGGTGAAAACCATCCTCACCGATGTGAATTACACACAGAACAATCCTTTTGTGAAAGCCTCTTCGGTTTACACCAATGAGTTCACGTACATGTTCAAGAATTCTTACTTCCTGATTCTGAACCATTCCTACACCAAGGATGTTATCACGCAGGTGCCGCTTCAGGGTGTGGTCAACGGGGTCAATCAGCTGCGCTACATCAGAACCAACTTTGGCGACAAGCAGGAGATGTCTGCCATGATCGGGATGCAGAAATCATTCTTCAAACAGTATTTGACCTCCAACTTCAACATCGGGATGCAAAGAAATGTGAACAACGGCTTCCTTAATACAGACCCAATTACCGGCGATGTGTTCCCGGATTATGTGAACACAATCAAATCTAACAGTTTACTCATCCAGACCAACAATACCGTGAGACTGGACAAAAACAAAACCTGGTTCCTGGGCGTCAACTATTGGTATGTGGACAA
>DBLQ01000008.1:60225-60657 GCA_002297505.1 Flavobacteriales bacterium UBA720 | reverse complement strand
CAGCAGATCGAATTGGGAAGGCTGAAATCCCTGATGAGCCTGGATGCCAACATCAAAAAAATCTGGAACGACTGGACGTTTGCCCTGGAAGTTTATGATATCCTGAAAACCAACAAAGTCGTGATCACCGATTACCAAGCCAACGGCAACTACAATTACATCAATCAAAATCAATATAACCAAGGTCTTAACTTCAGCGTAACATATAATTTCGGGAACAAGAAAGTTCAGAAAATCCGGGACATCAGCAGCGCAGACAAGGACATTAAAAACCGCACCAGATAACATACATTATATTTTCTTATCCAATCATTATTTTCAAAAGAAAATCCCGTCGCGTATATTACAAGACGGGATTTTTGTTATGGCAGCTCGATATTAAATTCAAAAATTAAATCGATGATCAGGATTAATTAACAGGTCGCTCCTACG
>DBLQ01000008.1:0-60008 GCA_002297505.1 Flavobacteriales bacterium UBA720 | reverse complement strand
GCTCCTACGGAGCTTTCATCTCTACAACCTTATGTTTTCTATTAACAGGACATCCCGATGGGATTAGATAAAGCGCCAATAAGCTTTAATAATATCCGACCGAGTAAAAAAAGCGCCGTGGGGAGCTAAGTGTTAATAGAAAATTGTTGTTTTTAGAATTAAAGCGCCGTTAGGAGCTTACTGTTAATAGAAAAATAATTGTTTCCAAAATTAAAGCTCCGGAGGAGCGACCTGTTACACTGATTATAATTTTATCCGGAACTTTTTCTATTAACAATCGGGTTTATCATTCATCCAAGGTGATGAGGTAAGAGCCGGCATTCGTTACATCCGTATTTTTCACGAGCATGAAGCCCGCATTAGGGTTCAGGTTTCCGGCGGTTTTCGAGATCGTTGCGCCGCCGCCAATCGGGATTTGGATACCCTCCAGATTCTGTGTCGGAGAAAGGCAGAATACCAGTGGTACCGTGCCTGTGTTTTTGAAGGTGAAAACGGCATCTTCCGAAACGGCCACAGTGGCCACGGTCTTCAGTGCGCCCGCCGCTACAGTCCCTTCATACTCCTGTAGGCCTTTGTCTGCAGAAATATCGTACACGAACTGTCTTTTTTTGGCATAGTCATTAGCATAGATCACCTGCGCGGCGGCATTGATAAGGGAGAGCCTGTCGTACACGGCATTCAGGATCTTGATGCGGTCTTCGGTGAGTTTCGGGCGTTGTTTTTTGAAGACCTCCTGCGTGGTATTCTTGTTGAGAAGATCTGTGCGGATGGTCTGGATGGCGGCAATGGCCGGTGCATTGTAGCCGGCAGCCACCAGCTGCGTCTGGTATTTGACACAGGCCTTGTGCATCTCATCCAGAAACTGGATCATTTTGCTTTCGGAGCGGCGGGCATCCATATAATCATTGAGGCCAAACTCGCCTTGTGTCGCAGGACTGTTTGGGAAGGCCTTTTGTACAAAGTACTTTACCTCGTTGTACTTGGCACGGGCCAGATCCATCTGGCTGAGGACATTCTCGGTGGTTTGCACCTGCTGGTCGGATACTGCTGTATCTGCCACCACGGTTTCTGCCGTTTCTATATCGGCTAGGTAGGCTGCCATATAGGCCTCATCTATGGTAGAGTCAAAGGCGGTAAATTTTGCAAGATCATCGTTGGCAAGGTTATAGTTTACCCTGGCGCTTTCTGTCATAAAGGCATCATTGCCGGAATAGTGTCTTGTAATTTCTTTTGGATCCATTGGTGTTTTCTGTTTTAAATGTTAGTGAAAATATAGTTTCATGTTTGCTATCGGTTCTAAACACAGTGTTACAGCTTCTATGGCTACTGCCAGTCTATCCAAGAACTATGTCACCGGCTCTAAGGTTGTTGTCAGTATCTCTAAGCTTTATGTCAGTGTTTCTACGCTCATTGTCATCGCTTCTTGAGGTATTGTCACTTTCTCTTTATGCTATGTCAGTGCTTCTATGGCTGATGTCAGTGCTTCGATGAACGTTACCACTGCTTCTTTGGGTCTTGTCATTGGTGGCGATGCGTTTCTGTAAGCCACTTTCTTCCTTTGACAGGTTTTAATCTTGTATTTTAAACCTGAAAATCTTCCGCTATTCTAATCTTTTAAATTACTAAACAAATTTCTCAAAAAGATAGTAATTGATGTTGGTATTAATGTTTAAAGCTGAATTAATGTGACGAATTTATAAATAATTTGTTTTGCTGATACCAAATATTTTTATGGTGTTATTTTTCATATTTTGATTTTCAAAATAATAAAAATCTATATGCATGAATAATCAAACAATATTCAAATTTTAATATTTATTATTAAAGAATAATTGTTTTAATTAGAGCATAATTTATTTAAAATATTATTATATGTTAAATTGATAACGTTAAATTTTCGTTAAATAGGTTTGTGTGTAGGTTTAATTTTTAGTTTTGTTTCATTCTTCAAAGTGATGTGTACAGTATGGCAAATTGTGAGAATGGCTGATCAGCAAAACGCCCATTGCTAGGGTTTGTATGGCAAAGATTATTATTAATTTAAAAATTTAGCAGAAATGAAAACATTAAAAGGAATGAAGTATTTTTCTTCATTAGAAAACAAAAAATTGAGTAATTTAAAGGCAATAACTGGAGGTATTGCAGCTGCAACTAACGACAAATGTACAACATCTACCACAGCTGGATCTACTCCAGGAGGCGGAGATTTAGCTACCCTAGTCGATGGAGTTTTAAAGACTACAATGACTTGGTAGATTTTTTTAGAAAGGGAGGTTAATCCTCTCTTTCTTTACAATTAAATAAAATTTAAAATACGAGTTATGTTTTTAAAGAAAATATTTTTTTATATAATTTTAATCATTCTTTTTTCTTGTAAAAGTAAAGAATTAAATTACATCAACTATTATAATGCAACCTATGATATTGATAGTATTTATCGGTATAAGAAAGATACTATAACTGCATTAAAATTATATAAAAAACTATTTAAAAAATTCCCTCCTAAAAACACCGACAAACTTCAAGAATATGAAACTTATATTAGACTTTCGGATAAATTACAGAAAAATTTTGGTGGAAAAAAAAGTTTATACAAGCTTATTCCTTTGGTTGCACCTTATTGGAAATACAGGAGACAAGAATCTAGTTTTTTTAAGCTTTATGAAAAATACGGAATAGATAGCTTAGAGGTAGAGCAAAAAGTAATTAATTGGAAAAAATCCCTTAACAAGCAATTGTTAGATTCTTTTAGTATTGCTTTTTATAGAGATCAGAGAAATAGAACAGCAGGGACAATAAATTGGGATAATATCAAAAAAGATGATCAAAAAAATTTAGAACTTTTATCGTGGACATTTAAAAATTTTGGTTATCCATCTTTACAAAAAATAGGATTATTTGCAAATGATGATACAATGATGCCTATGGGGACAATGTTAAATCATATGTCAAATGTAAAAGAGTATCCATATCTAAAAGTAAAATTATTAGAATATGTTAAGTCCGGAGATTGTCCACCAAGAGACTATATAGAAATGATCGAAAGATTTAATGAAGTCAGAAATTATGAAATGGAATAAAAGGAGAGATAAAAGATACTGTAAAGATAAATTATAATAGAAAATTAATTGGTTTTCCTAATTATAAGCATATGAAAAAAATTACGAAAGATTACTGGAAAAACGAAAAAGAGAAAAAATGATATTAATAATATCTGAAAATAATGACAGAACTACTACAGAAGTTATAAGATGGATTCATTTATTGGGGAAAAAATTTATTCGTATCCACGAGGACGAATTGTTTGAAATTAAAGTAATCCAAAAAAAAATATTCGTAAAGAGTAATCGTTATCAGGAATACGGAATTGTAGAAGGAAAAGTACAGAACATCTCACTATCTCCGGATGAAAAAGGAAATTATTATGTTGACGTAATTCTTCCAAGAGGACTTAAAACATCATACAACAAAAATCTTTCTTTCGATAAAGAGCTAAAAGGCAATGCTGAAATTGTAACTGAAGATTTACGACTTATTGAACATTTTTTCTACCAGATCAGGAGGCTTTTAAAGTTTCAGCTATAAAGACAGCTGATATTTTTTAAAATAACGTTATTTCCTCGGCAAAAAAACCTCAGCCAGCATACATCTAGCGCTTCCGCCACCGTTGGTTTCTATGACTTCTAAATCGGAATAAATAATTTCACAGTATTTTTCGATGGCTGCAACTTGTTCCGGCTTCAGAGATTGGTAAGCGCTTTGGCTCATCACCAGGAACTTTTCGCCTGATGGGTTCTGAACCTGAAGCATATTGCCTGCAAAGTTCTGCATTTGGTCTTCGGAGATTTCTATCAATTCTTTTCCGGAGTTTTTAATCGTTTCGGCTACATGTTGTCTTTCCGTGAGATCATCAATACAATCCAGGCAAATGACTACGAATTGGTCTGCAACACACATCATGACATTGGTATGGTAGATTGGCAATCTTTCCTCACCAGCCGTCTGATAAGAATGAAAGACAACCGGTTTAAAGCCAAACTCACTACAGAATTTTCTGAACAATTCTTCATCCAACCTCAGTGAAACCGAGCCGTAAGCGATCTTATTATCGTGATCGAAAATCATGCTTCCCGTTCCTTCCAGGAATTTATTATCTTTTTCGTACTCAGAATAATCGACGATTTCTTTCACGTCAAATTGTTCTTTGATTTGATTGATGATGTCATCACGTCTTTCCAAACGTCTGTTTTCTGCAAACATTGGGTATAAAACCACTTTTCCATCGCTGTGAAAACTCACCCAGTTATTGGGGAAAATGGAATCCGGCGTTTTGGGATCTGCAGTATCTTTGATGGTAATGATATTGATGCCTTTGGCTCTCAGCTTTTCCACAAAAGCAGTAAATTCTTTCAGAGCTTGATCTTGAACATTGCCCTCCTGCTGAACCTGAAAATAATTGTTAACTGCCGTCTGCTCATTAAATCCGAATGCAATTGGCTCTATCATCAAGACTGTATTGGTAGTCTGCATATTATCGAAGTAAAATTTAAAATTAAATCTATTTGCTGAATCAGTGAGAAATGTCTGCATTATTCTCTGACAAGCGGAAGCGTAGAGCATCTCAATAATCCACCCATTTTCGAAATTTCGCGGTACGGAATTTCTTCCACCGTGAATCCCCACTCGTCTCTAAGATGATGATTGAGCCTTGTGAAGGTTTTATCGGATACTACCACATCGGGCGCGATGGAGAAAATATTCGGGTTCATCTCAAACATTTCTTTTTCAGTCACCTCGAAGCAGTTTTCCTCCCCAAAAATATCCAGCAGCAACTGATAGTCCGACTCGTCTACAAATCCGTTTTTGTAAATGATACACTTGTCCTCACCAATAATGTTAAAAGTACAATCCAGATGAAGAATCCCTTCGTAAGGCTTGGTGTCATTTTTCCTCAGATCCAAGTCGATGATTCTTTTTTTTGGGAAATATTCTTTCAGGATTTCAATCGCGTATTCGTTGGTTCGGGCTGTTTTTAGATTTCTGTAATCCGGGCTATAGCTGGTTCCGATGAAAAGAAAACCGTTCCAGACGATCACGTCTCCACCTTCGATATGGGCTGTTTCCGGCAGATTGATAATATTTCTCCAGGAAACTTTGTCAATGATGTGGCGGTAGGCTTCCTGCTCGTCTGCACGGTCGGGAATGATGTTTGAGATAATCATCTTGTCCTCAATAACAAAGGCGACATCCCTTGCGAAAACCTGATTGTAATCTTTGATAATCTTCGGGCGGAACACTTCAACATCATATTTCTTCAGCACCTTTTCGAATTCCGTCATCTCGGCAATGATATCCTGCTCTTTTGGATAGAGATGATTTTCGATGGTGTAGTAAGATTTCGCGTCGTAACTGTCTTCCAGGGTAGGAACCGGCCCGTTGGATTTAGGCTGTCCCAGCACCACAGACTTGAGTCTTCCTGTTTCGTTTTTGATATTTAGTTGCATAATTTCTGAGTCAGGCAAATATAATTAAAGGATTCAAATCGAATCAAGATCTGATCAGTGGATAACACCTCAGAATGCGTGTTTACTGGAGAAAATTTCAGATTAATCCACAGATGACCGAAAAAAAATCCCCGAAAAATAAATTTCGAGGATGATATGATTGAATTTTAAATTTTTTATCTGTTGGCAATGTCCACGTAATCACGCTTTTCCGCTCCCTGATAAACCTGTCTTGGTCTTCCGATCGGGTCGCCTTTCAGTCTCATTTCTCTCCATTGCGCGATCCAGCCAGGTAATCTTCCCAAAGCAAACATCACAGTGAACATTTCTGTAGGGATTCCAAGTGCTCTATAGATAATTCCTGAGTAGAAATCTACGTTTGGATACAATTTTCTCTCGATGAAGTACTCATCTTCCAAGGCTACTTTCTCAAGCTGCATGGCAATGTCCAAAGCTTTGTCCTGGATTCCCAGTTTTCCAAGAATATCGTCTGCCGCTTTTTTGATGATTTTGGCTCTTGGGTCAAAGTTTTTGTAAACTCTGTGTCCGAAGCCCATCAATCTGAAGCTGTCATTTTTATCTTTGGCTTTTGCAACCCATTTGTTTACATCGCCGCCGTCTTTTTCGATAAGTTCCAGCATCTCGATCACAGCTTGGTTAGCACCGCCGTGCAATGGTCCCCAAAGTGCAGAAACACCTGCAGAAATGGAAGCAAACAATCCTGTGTGAGCAGAACCAACCATTCTCACTGTAGAAGTAGAGCAGTTTTGCTCGTGGTCTGCGTGAAGGATTAACAACTTGTCCAAGGCAGCTACCACCACCGGATCCATATGGAATTCCTCATTTGGCAATCTAAAAGCCATTTTGTAGAAATTCTCTACATAGTTCAGGCTGTTATCACCATGATTAATCGGCAAACCTAAAGTTTTTCTGTAGGTCCACGCACAAAGATGAGAGAACTTCGCAATCATCAGTTCTGCAGCAAGATCCATTTCCTCTTTGGATTTAACATCTACCGCTTTCGGGTTGAAAGCCGTTAAAGCAGATGTCAAAGCAGATAAAACACCCATTGGATGCGCAGAACGTGGGAAGACATCAATCAATCTCTTCATTTCGTCTGCTACGAAGTTATATTTCTTGATATTATTTTCGAAAGAAGAAAACTGCTCGGCAGTCGGCAATTCTCCGTGCAGCAAAAGATACATTACTTCCGTAAAGTTAGACTTCTCGGCAATCTGCTCAATTGGATAACCTCTGTAGAACAATTCGCCCTGATCTCCGTCCAGGTATGTAATTTCGCTGATGGTAGCACCTGTGTTTTTGTAACCAAGGTCCAGCGTAATCAAACCGGTCTGGTCTCTCAATTTGGAAATATCAATTCCTCTGTCTCCGATAGTACTATCTACGATTGGATATTCAAAGCTTTTCCCGTCGTAATTTAATATAACTTTGTTATCTGACATTTTATAAAAATTTATTGGCTAAATATAATACTTTCAATTCTAATGGTCAACTGACAAAAGTCATATCCATTAATCGATTCCTTGAATATGAACAATTGAATTAAAAAATATTTTTTTTGCTAAATAAGTTGATTTTTAAAACACTGATTAACAATTAAATAAAAAACAAAAGCATCTGAATACAATTCAGATGCTCTATATTATAAAGTTTTGTTAAAACTTATCTCTTGATTTTGAAAGCGTCTAAACCTGGGAAAATTGCCGTTTCTCCAAGCGCTTCTTCAATTCTCAACAACTGGTTGTACTTCGCCATTCTGTCGGATCTTGAAGCAGAACCCGTTTTGATCTGTCCACAGTTTTGTGCAACAGCCAGGTCAGCAATCGTTGCATCCTCCGTTTCACCGGATCTGTGAGACATTACCGTTGTATATTTGTTTTGCTGAGCCATCTGTACAGCCGCCATTGTTTCGGAAAGAGAACCGATTTGGTTAACTTTTACAAGGATGGAGTTAGCCGTATTTTCTTTGATACCTCTGGACAATCTCTCGACATTAGTTACGAATAAATCGTCACCAACCAACTGTACTCTATCCCCGATTTTATCCGTCAGTTCTTTCCAGCCTGCCCAGTCATTTTCCTGCATACCGTCCTCAATAGAAATAATTGGATATTTGTTTGCCAATTCAGCCAGGTAAGAAACCTGCTCGCTGCTGGAGAATACCGGTGCATCTGGCGTCTGGAATTTTCTGTAATCGTAAACACCATCTTTATAGAATTCTGAAGCGGCACAGTCCAAAGCAATCATCACATCATCACCAGGCTTGTAACCTGCTTTTTCGATAGCTTGTAATAAAGTATCCAAAGCATCTTCTGTACCTGTAAACGTTGGCGCAAAACCACCTTCGTCACCTACCGCAGTAGAAAGGCCTCTACCGTGAAGAATAGATTTCAAGCTGTGGAAAATCTCTGTTCCTTTTCTCAAAGCGTGAGAGAAAGAGTCAGCTTTTACCGGCATCACCATAAATTCCTGGAAAGCGATAGGCGCATCTGAGTGAGAACCACCGTTGATCACGTTCATCATCGGAACAGGAAGTGTATTGGCATTCACACCACCCACATATTTATAAAGAGGCATTCTCAATTCAGCAGCAGCTGCTTTAGCAACAGCCAAAGAAACACCAAGAATTGCGTTTGCGCCTAATTTTCCTTTGTTCGAAGTTCCATCAAGATCAATCATTACTGCATCAATCAGATTCTGCTCGAAAACCGGAAGACCGATCAATTCCGGAGCGATCACTTCTTTCACATTTTCTACCGCCTTCAAAACACCTTTTCCTAAGAATTCCGGCGCACCGTCTCTTAGTTCTACCGCCTCGTGCTCACCTGTAGATGCACCGGAAGGTACCGCTGCACGTCCCATTGCCCCACTTTCTGTGAAAACATCTACTTCTATTGTCGGATTCCCTCTGGAATCTAAAATCTGTCTTGCTTCGATAAATGAAATGTAACTCATTGTCTTGATGTTGTTTATTTAAGATTTTTATTTTGTCGCTTTTTGAAAAGCATTGCAAATTTAAGAAATTTAAAATATTATGTGATGAATCATTTTTTAACAATGATTTTTAAGTAAAATTATTCTAATTGAGAATTCTGTATTTCACCTTCACAATGCCATCATTAAGGCTGGCAATCCGCCGGAAAGCACCCTGGCTGATATCAAAAGCTCTGCCGGCTTTCAAGGGTCCGCGGTCATTCACAGTTATAATCACAGATTTTCCATTTTCGACATTCACGAGCTCTACTCTGGTACCGAAGGAAAGAGAGGTGTGCGCGCCGGTCATTCTAGAATGGCGGTAAGTCTCGCCACTGGCTGTTTTTCTGCCTTCGAATTTATCTGCGTAATAAGAGACCGTCGTTACTTTAAAATTTCCGGCGGCTCCAGAACGGCTGCCACACGATACCGCGACCAGCATCATTAAAAATAAAACCACCATAGTAATCCGCTGTGGAGATGCATTTTTATTCATATTGGAATTTTAAGTAGAAAAATATTTTGCTTAGATGTTAAATATTTATTAATATTTTGTTTATTTTGCACAAATTACTAAATTAGTTTCCTCAAAAGTGATGGTCACTAATGATAATCGGCTTAAGCAAATGAATTACGAAAGTATAAAATTAACGGTAGACGGGAAAATTGCAACAGTTACTATCAACAGGCCGGAAAGTCTGAATGCACTGAACGCCCAGGTCTTTAATGATTTGGAAAATGCATTTAACTTTTTAGAAAAAGAGCCATCTGTAAGATGTGTGATTCTAACCGGAAGCGGTGAAAAATCATTCGTAGCAGGTGCTGACATCAAAGAATTTTCAGCATACAGCCAGGAGGAAGCCAAGGCGCTATCCAGAAGAGGGCATTTTGTTTTTAAAAAGATTGAAAATCTGAGCAAACCGGTCATCGCTGCTGTTAATGGATTTGCTTTAGGCGGAGGATTGGAACTGGCATTGAGTTGCCATATCCGATATGCCTCTGAAAATGCAAAGCTGGGCTTGCCGGAAGTCACGCTGGGACTGATCCCCGGTTATGGCGGCACGCAACGGCTACCAGAGTTGGTGGGAAAAGGTCTGGCCAATGAAATGATTTTCTCGGCTAAGATGATCAATGCAGAGCGTGCGAAAGCCATCGGATTGGTGAATGAAGTTTTCCCTATCGAAGAATTGATGGACAAAGCTAGAGAATTAGCTAAGCAAATCGTCAAAAATTCGCCACTGGGCATTGCACAGGCTATCAAAGCGGTGAATGCAAGCGGGACAGAAGACGGAATGGATACTGAAATCAACGCCTTCGGAGATTTATTTGCAGGCGGAGATTTTAAGGAAGGTGTTTCTGCATTTATTGAAAAAAGGAAACCTGTTTTCGATTAACTTTGCAGGATGGATTATAACAAATTCGACATTGCCTATCTGAAAATGGCAACCGAATGGGCCAATCTTTCTTATTGTAAGAGAAAAAAAGTAGGAGCACTGATTGTGAAAGACCGGATGATCATTTCCGACGGATACAACGGTACGCCTTCGGGTTTTGAAAATAACTGTGAAGATGAGAACGGCAAAACCAGCTGGTTTGTGCTCCATGCAGAAGCGAATGCCATATTGAAAATAGCCAGCAGCACACAATCTTGCAAAGGCGCCACATTATATATTACAATGTCTCCTTGCAAAGAGTGCAGTAAACTGATATTACAATCCGGGATCCAGCGAGTGGTCTACATGACAGGATACTCCGATGACAGCGGATTGGGATTTTTGAAAAACGCAGGAATTGAAATTTTAAACATAACTGAAGAAGAATTATATCAACTATGAACGTAAAATCGTTATAAAATTAAATAATATTAAAAAAACACAAATATGAATTGGTCCGAAAAAATTACAGACTTCTCAAATTTTCTGAAATTTGAGAAGAACTTCTCTGACAACACACTAGACGCCTACATCAGAGACATCAAAAAACTCGAAAACTTCGCCGTAACTGAACTGGATAATGTATCGCCACAGGATATCACCTATGAAAATCTGCAGGAGTATATCTATCAGCTTTCAAAAAACAAAATCAGCGAACGCTCCCAGGCCCGGGGCATCTCATCCATCAAAGCATTTTTTAAATTTCTTCTGGAAGAAGAATACCGCGATGATAATCCCGCCACTCTGCTGGAAGGTCCGAAGCTGGGTCTCTACCTCCCGGACACGCTGAGTGAGGAAGACATCAACAAAATTATTGACTGCATCGATGTGAGCACCGATATCGGCCAAAGAAACCACTGCATTTTGGAAGTATTGTACGGCTGTGGCCTGCGTGTATCCGAACTTGTGGATCTGAAAATCTCGAATATCAATTTCAAGGAAAATTTTATCATCGTAGAAGGTAAAGGAGAGAAAACCCGACTGGTTCCCCTGGCTAATGCAACCGCAGATTACATCCAGAGTTATATCTCGGCGGTGCGAAACAAGACAAAAATCAATAAGAAACATGAAGACACCTTGTTCCTCAACAGCCGCGGGACTAACATGTCCAGAGTCATTGTTTTCATCATCATCAAAGAATTGACGCAGAAAGCGGGCATCAGCAAGACCATCAGTCCTCACACCTTCAGACACTCTTTTGCAACACATCTTCTGCAGAATGGTGCAGACCTGAGGTTTATACAGGAAATGCTGGGACACAGCAGCATCACAACAACGCAAATCTACACGCATCTGAAAACCGAGGAACTGCGCGATGTGATACTGAATTTTCATCCAAGAAACAGAAAGGTCGCATCCTAGTTTTTTCTTAAATTTATCCAATGGAAAATTTAAAATTCTGCCCAAAGTGCGGCAGGGAAACATTGGAATGGAATAATATTGCCAAATTCAGTTGCAGCCAATGTGATTTCGTGCTCTTTCACAATACTGCTGCAGCTGTTGCGGTAATCATCAAACATCAGGACGAATTGTTCTTCACCATAAGAAATCAGGAGCCTGGAAAGGGACAATGGGATTTACCCGGCGGCTTTACAGACCCAAAGGAAAGTGCCGAACAGACCTGTTCCCGGGAGCTGAATGAGGAATTGGGATTAACGATATGCCCAGAACAGTTCAGGTATCTTGGGAGCCGGCCCAATATCTATCCTTATAAAAATATTGATTACAATACTTTGGATATGTTCTTCCTGTACGAAGCAGTTGAAAAGTTTGACATCCAACTGGAAGAATCAGAAATCGCAGAAACGGTTTGGATCAAAGCTTCCGAAATGGAAACAGACAAAATAGCTTTCGAATCTCAAAAGGCATTTTTGAAAAGCTATTTAAAAAAATAATGTTCTTTCATCGTAACTGTGTTTTTAGAGCAGAAACTCCGGAAAGTTATTTTCCGGAGTTTCGTTTTTTTATTTCCATTTGATGTTACATCCCAGGCTAGGGCGCTGAAACTCTTCCTGATCTGCTCCAGCGAGGAGATTTTCAAAAGCAACAATCAAATCTTCACCCGTCACTTCTTTTTGATTTCCCGGACGAGAATCATCCATCTGACCGCGATAAATTAAACTAAGATTTTCGTCGAAGAAGTAAAAATCCGGCGTACAAGCCGCTTCAAAAGCTTTCGCTACCTCTTGAGACTCGTCGTATAAATAAGGGAATTTAATATTTCTCTCATCTACAAAATCAACCATCATCTCCGGAGAATCTGCCGGATATCTTTCTACATCATTAGAATTAATCGCGATAAATTCGATGCCTTGTGATTTGTAATCTTCATACAATTCTTCCAACTTATCAATGATGTGGAGCACGAACGGGCAATGGTTGCACATAAAAAGCACCAAAGTTCCTTTTTTTCCTTTCAAAGACTCCAGGCTTTGGAGTTCATTATTCCTGGCCGGATTAGGAAGATTGAAGTCCGGTGCTTTGGTTCCTAAAGCCAGCATATTCGAAGGTGTATTTGACATAAGTTTTGATTAATAGATTAAATATTTTTGGATCGAGAAATTACAAAATTTCTGAATCACGCAATTGATTCAGCAAAGATAATGCTTCTTGCAGAGAATTATCATAGTTGACCCAATTTACGTTTTGCAACTTCCGGTTCCAGGTCGTCTGTCGTTTGGCGTAGCGTCGGGAATTTTTCTTGATTTCTTCGGTGGCAAAATCCAAGTCCCATTCGCTGTCGAAATAACGGAACAATTCTGAATAGCCCACTGTCTGCAAAGCCACTTTATCCCGATCCGCAATCAAAGTTTTGGCTTCTTCCAGCAATCCATTTTCCATCATTTTATCGACACGGCGGTTGATTCTTTCATAAATCACTTCTCTTGGTGCATCAATTCCGATCCGGAAGGTTTCAAAATTCCGCTTCGATTTTGGTGTACTAAGATTTTCGGTATAGGTTTTATTGGTTTGCCAGATGATGTCAATGGCGCGTAAGAGCCGTCTTGGGTTATCTTTATCAACAATAGAAAAATAGTCTGGATCCAGTTCCTCCAGCATTTTCTGCAAGGGTTCAATCCCTTCATTTTCAAAAATCGAAATCAATTTCTGTTGATTCTCTTCATCAGCAATTGGCAAATCATTCATTCCTTCCACAACTGCTTTTTCATACATTCCGCTACCGCCAACCATTATGGCAACATCATTTTTAGCGAAAATTTCGTCTAATTTTTTCAGAGCCTCTTCTTCGAATAGTCCTATAGAATAATAATCGTTGATGCCGATGTTTCCCACAAAGTGGTGCTTCGCTTCTGCTAATTCTTCCTCTGTCGGCGCGGCCGTTCCGATTGTCATTTCTTTATAAAACTGGCGGGAATCGCACGAAATAATTTCGGTGTCAAAATGTTTTGCCAGATCGATGGCCAAACGGGTTTTGCCGATGCCTGTGCTGCCGATGATAGAGATGAGACGTTTCAAAAAAATATTTTTGCAAATTTACAAAATGGAGATTCAATAAATACTTACTTTTACCATTACGATGACTTTTCAATTACCCAATTCCAAACTTCCTGATGTGAAAACCACCATTTTCACAGAAATGAGTTCATTGGCTCAGCAGGAAAATGCGGTCAATCTTTCTCAAGGATTTCCTGATTATCAGCCCGATGAAAATTTAATTAAGTATTTAGGCGAATTCTCTAAGCAAGGTCATAATCAGTATGCGCCATTGGCGGGAATCAAAGAACTTCGGGAAGCGATTTCGGGGAAATTCAACCTTCAATATCAGGTGGATTATCATCCGGATTCTGAAATCAACGTGACTGCGGGAGCCACCCAAGGCATTTTCACCATCATTTCTGCATTCATAGAAAAAGGTGATGAAGTGATTATTTTCGAGCCGGCCTACGACTGTTATGAGCCCGCGATTATCCTAAATGGCGGCATCGTGAAAACTATCAAAATGCTTTATCCTGATTACCAGATCAATTGGAATGAAGTCAAAAATCTGGTTTCCGAAAAAACCAAGATGATCATCATTAACAATCCCAATAATCCATCCGGAAAAATCCTTAAACAAAATGATATGGATGAGTTGATTTCGATTGTAAGAAATACAAACATTATTATCCTGAGCGACGAGGTTTATGAGAGCATTACTTTTGATGGAAAACCGCATCTGACATTGGCGCAATATCCGGAACTGAAAGAGCGAACTTTTGTGGTCGGTTCCTTCGGAAAATTGCTGCACATCACGGGCTGGAAAATCGGTTATGTCTGTGCGCCTCCTGATTTGATGAAAGAATTCCGGAAAGTGCATCAGTTCAATGTGTTTTGTGTCAACACGCCGGCTCAGTTTACGATTGCTGAATATTTAAGGACCATCGACAACTTCCAGTCCATCTCAAATTTTTTCCAGGCCAAAAGAGATTATCTCAAAAATGCTTTGAAAGAAACACCTTTCCAATTATTGGACTGCGAGGGCACTTATTTTTTGTCCGCGCAATTTGGCTCAATTTCTGATGCTAAGGACAAGGATTTTTGCTATTGGCTTACCAAGGAACACAAGGTAGCAACCATTCCATTTTCAGCGTTTTACAGCGACAAAACCGATGAAAAGGTCATCCGTTTTTGTTTTGCTAAAAAGCAGGAAACGCTGGACCAAGCTATTGAACAGTTATTAAAATTAAAATAAACCTTAATGAAAAAATTAGTTTTAGCCGCTTCTTTATTAGTGGGCATCAGTGCATTTTCACAAGCGAAAATTGATCCAACCAAACTGAACTATATGCCTGTGGATGTAAGCCCGATGGACGTGGTCTACTACCCGCTCCAGGTCGCATCTTCCAAAACTGAGAAGCCGAAAATCAAGGTAGAATATTCCCGTCCGCAAAAGAAGAACCGTGTGGTTTTTGGTAATCTGATCAAATTTGGCGACATCTGGAGATTTGGCGCCAATGAAAATACGGAGATCAAGTTTTACACGCCGGTGAAAATTGCCGGAAAAGAAATTCCGGCCGGAACTTACAGCGTTTTCGCTATTCCTTTTGAAAAAGAATGGACCATTGTCATCAATTCGGACACAGACAAATGGGGCGCCTACGCTTATGATAAGAGCAAAGATGTCATACGATTCAATATCCCGGTCGAGAAAACGGCTTCTCCGATTGAATATTTTTCGGTGACCTTTGTACAGACCAAATCCGGTGCAGATATGTATGCCGGATGGGACAATTCTCAGGTTAAATTTCCGATTGAATTCAAATAATCTGGAATTAAATCCGACAAAGCCTCGCTGCCATTAGCTGAGGCTTTTTTTTGTGATTTACAATTTTAAAAGATCCTCAAAACTGTCTATTTTTTTCTCAGCATTCTCTATCATTCCAAAACCGTATTTTGCATAGATAAAATCCACACCTGCTTTTTCGGAAGATTCTTTGTCCCAAACGGTGTCGCCGATGTATACCGGATTTTTCAATTGATTCCGATGGACAATGCGTTTGATATTTTCATCTTTCGGCAGATTGGCATTACCAAAACATTCGAAATCCTGAAAATAGTTTCGGAAATTGTAGAAATCCAAAAATGCCTCGATGTAGCCGGCCATACAATTGCTGACGATAAAAAGTCGATGATTGGCAGCTAATTTCTCCAAAGTTTTTTCAACATTCGGAAACAATTTTCCGCCGTTTTTTCTCAAATAATCTTTTTCTTTCTGATCATACACTTTGACAAATGCGTCAAATTGATCTTTCGACACTGCGCCCAAAAGCCGTTCAAAAATATCATCCATCTTGAGTCCTGAAAAATCTCTCACTTGTTTCGGAGTCACCGTGATATCAAAACCAATTTCGCCAAGGCTATCGTTGAACGCGTGATAAACCGTCTCGGACGCGTCCCAAAGTGTGCCGTCCAAATCAAAAATCAGACTGTCTGTTTCTTTCATTTTCATTTTAATTCTAAATCATAAACCATTCATTAACCAGACTTGCAGCCAATCTTGCGGTTCTTTCCTGGATATCAAAGGTTGGATTAACTTCTGCAACGTCCAGTGCTTTGGTCTTTTCTGAGCTCAGAATATGACGGTAGATCTGCATAAAATTCCGGTCCGCAAAAATGCCGTTATAAGCCGGAGCGCTCACGCCCGGCGCAATGGATGCGTTGAAAACATCCATACAAATCGTGACATAAACCACATCTACATCGTCTAAAAAAGAGTTAATGGAGAACATCAGATTCGGAATATTTTCAGAATAGATTTCATCAGCCAGAATATATTTCATTCCGAAATCGTCGGCAACTTCAAACAATTTTCTGGTATTGCTATTCTTCTGAATCCCAATATGTAATGAATGAATCTCGCCTTCCTGAGCAATCTGCCAAAAGCCTGTTCCGGACGTTGCCAATCCGTGCTCCGGCTCACGGTTATCAAAATGTGCATCAAAGTTGATGATTCCGATTCTTTGATTCGGGAAAGCCGTTCTGATGCCGGAATAATGGGCAAAAGTCACTTCGTGTCCGCCACCCAACACGACAGATTTACCTTGTTTTGATAAGACTTTCGAGACTTTTTCAGCCAAAGCATTTTGTACATTTTCAAGATTTTCATCGTCACACTTAATATTGCCAAAATCGAGCAATGAAAAATCTGGATGGACTACCGGAAAATTGCTCATATTTTTCCTGATCACATCCGGAGCATCTTTGGCACCCGCTCTTCCCTTGTTGCGTTTCACACCTTCGTCCACGGCAAAACCTTGTAAAACGAAATCTTTGAGATTAATATTTTCATAGTCCGTTTCTGTTTTCACTCGCTGAAAAATTCTGTGATACAATTCTTCTTCTCCGTCAAAACGGCCTGTCCAAATTTTCATTTTACTACTTTTTAATTAAATAAAATATTTGTTTGAAAAATTTATATAAAGAAAAAATCAGCAAACCGATGATTGATAATACGACAGCTGTGATTAAAATATCTTGATATTTTATGGCACTATCTCCAGCTCTCTTGGTCATAACCGTAAATGCCCAAACAATAATTGCGTACCATAACATTCCTAAGGCAATTAAAATCAGTATTAAATAAATTATTACTTTTTTCATCCTATTTTCTCTCCGTTGATGTAAATATTTTTCGGCATCAAACTTCCCTGATGATACAGGATATTTTGGAAATTATCCGTTTCATAAGTGATAAAATCTGCTTTTTTGCCTTTAGCCAAAATACCTCTGTCTTGCAAATCCAACGCATAAGCGGAGCGAAACGTCATTGCAGAAAGAACCTCAGCAGTTGTCAGTTTTTGATAAGTCGCTAAGATGGAAGCCTGAGTCACGAGATTTCCCATTGGCGCCGAACCTGGATTCCAGTCTGTTGCGATGGCAAGTATTCCACCTTTATCCAAAATTTTTCTTGCGGGCGTAAATGGCTCACCTAATCCCAAACTTGCGCCCGGCAAAGCAATCGCCACCGTGTTAGAATTCGCTAAAAACTCAATATCTTCATCAATGGTAGCTTCCAAATGATCGGCAGATTTTGCGCCAACTTCTACAGCGATTCTGGAGCTTCCTGCCGTAAACTGATCGGCGTGAACGGTAATTTGAAATCCCAATTCCTTTGCTTTCAAAAGAAAACTTTTACTTTCTTCGGGCTGAAACGCAGATTTTTCGATGAAAATATCCACGCGACTGGCAAGGTTTTCTGCTTTGACTTTTGGCAGAATTTCGTCCAAAATATAATTGAGATAATCTTCTGAAGAACCTTCGAAATCCCGTGGTTTCAGATGTGCAGAAAGGCAGGTAGGAACCAAGGTTACTTTGGTTTTTGTCTGCGCTTTTTTGATGGCTCGGAGCATTTTCAGTTCCTCTTCTGCATTCAATCCGTAACCGCTTTTGATTTCGATGGTTGTGATGCCTTGACTTATTAGATTATTGATGCGCTTTAGAATTCCATCTACCAAATCATCTTCCGAAGCCTGTCTTGTATGCTGAACCGAGCTCCAGATTCCTCCGCCGGATTCGGCAATTTCCAGATATGTTTTTCCGGCATTTCTCATTGCAAAATCGTTGGCTCGATTGCCTCCGAAACAGATATGCGTGTGCGCATCTACAAAGGCAGGAAGTGCAATCTGTTCACCTTCAACCCAATCAATTTCTGAATCTGGAAATTTTTGTTTTAATAAAGTAAAATCGCCTGTTTGGATAATTTTTCCATTCTCAGTTAAAATTCCTCCATTGGAAATGACTTCTAAAGATTCGTCATTTAATTTTCCTTTTAATGGAAGGTTGTTGAGCGTGAGAATCTGTTTGAAAGGACCGGATAGTTTCATAAAAAATCTTGAATCGTAAAAATAGCGATAAACTTTCATTTTGTCTAATCATTATAAATTGTATTTTTACAAGAAATTAAAAATCAAATGAAAACTATTTTCATGTTTATGTTAGTTGTTTTGAGTACTATTTTTCATGCTCAGGATTACAATTATTACAACGGATTGTATGTTGTGTCAAATAAAATTAATACTGAAGAAGATAAAAATTTTGTTGGAAGCCCATACTATAATCCAAAATATATTTCTTCTAAAATTGGTGACACTCAAAATTATTTACCAATCAGATATAATGCCTTTTTAGACAAGGTAGAAATATTAAATGGCAAAGATGTATATGAGCTGCCAAAAAGTAAGGAATTTTCTAAATTAACTTTTAAAACTAATGGTGAAATTTTGCTATATATTAATGATGGTATATTGTATGGATATTTCATTGAATTAGTAAATGGAAATAGTCAGCTTTTGAAAAAGATTAAAATTAGTTATCAAAAAGAAGTGGTATCAAATAATGGCCTTTTAAAAGGATTACCTGCCAGATACGAAATAGAAAAACCAATTTATTTTATTAAAAATGGAGATAATATAATAAAACTCACAAAAAAATCTGATGAGCTAATCAACGCTTTGCCTGCAGATAAAAAAGACGTTATTAAAGATTTCGTCAAAACTAATAAGATAAAACTAACTGAAGAATCTGATCTTATAAAACTGGTTAATTTTCTTAACAAATAAAAAAGGAGATGCTAATTGCATCTCTTTTTTTTAAAAAACTTCTCTTCCAATCTTCAGAATATTATCACTTTTTCCCATCGAGTAAAAATGCAAAACAGGAATTCCGAATTCCAAAAGTTCTTTTGATTGGTTGATTGCCCATTCTATACCAACTTCTCGAACATCATTATTTGTTTTGCATTTTAAAACTTCATTGATCAAAGCTTCCGGTAAATCAATTTTGAAAACTTGTGGCAGCATTTGCAAATGTGTTTTGGTTGCAATTGGCTTAATTCCCGGAATAATCGGAACATCAATCCCAATTTCTCTGGCTTGTTTTACAAAATCGAAGAATTTCTGATTGTCGAAAAACATTTGAGTGACGATATAATCTGCGCCGGCTTCCACTTTTTTCTTCAACATTTGAAGGTCATAATTCATAGAAGGCGCTTCGATATGCTTTTCAGGGTAACCAGCAACGCCGATACAAAAGCTATTGTCCGTATCCGATTCTATTTTGCCGTGAAGATATTCTCCGATTCCCAAATCGTGAATCTGTTTTACCAAATCTGAAGCATATTTGTGTCCGCCTTTTGAAGGTTCAAAATATTTTTCTCCTTTCATCGCATCGCCACGAAGTGCTACAATGTTATTAATTCCGAGATACATACAATCCACCAAAAGATATTCGGTTTCTTCTTTGGTAAATCCGCCACAAAGCACGTGCGGAACAGTATCAACATTATATTTGTTCTGAATTGCCGAGCAAATACCTAGAGTTCCTGGACGCATTCTCGTGATTTTTCGTTCCATCAAACCATTGCCTCTTTCCAAGAAAATATATTCTTCTCGGGAAGTGGTCACATCAATAAAAGGTGGTTTGAATTCCATCAACGGGTCAATATTTTTATATAAATCGGCAATCCCAACTCCTTTTTGTGGAGGAACAATCTCAAATGAGAAAAGCGTTTTGCCGTTGGCGTTTTTTATATGGTCAGTAATTTTCATTCAATAATTTTAAGTAATATTAATCCGCAAGATTCGGAGCAAGCCATTTTCTGGCATAATCCAATTCAATATTTTTTCTTCTGGCGAAATCTTTCAATTGGTCCTCATCAATTTTTCCAACACCAAAATATTTAGCCTTTGAATTTCCAAAATAATATCCCGAAACGGCCGCTGTTGGCCACATTGCCAAACTTTCGGTCAAAGTCACTCCGATTTTTTCTTCAACTTTCAATAAATCCCAAATCGTCAGTTTTTCCAAATGGTCAGGACAAGCTGGATAACCTGGAGCCGGACGGATCCCGAGATACTTTTCCCTGATCAATTCCTCGTTGTCCAAAGTTTCATATTCAGAATAACCCCAATATTCTGTTCGTACTTTTTTGTGAAGATATTCTGCAAATGCTTCTGCCAGACGGTCGGCTAAAGCCTTTACCATTATCGCGTTGTAATCGTCCATTTTGTCTTCGTATTCTTTCGCCAATTCATCCGCACCAAAGCCTGTACAAACACAGAAAACACCGATGTAATCCTGTTTCCCGGAATTTTCCGGCGCAATAAAATCGCTTAAAGCAAAATATTCTTTGCCTTCCGATTTTTTATGTTGTTGGCGCAAAGTTCTGAAAGTCGAAATCACATTTTGATTGTCATCAAAAACCAAAATATCATCTTGTTCATTAGCATTTGCTGGAAAAATTCCGAAAATACCTTTTGCTTTGAAACTCTTTCCTTTCAAGATTTTTTTGAGCATTGCTTTGGCTTCATTGAACAAAATGGTCGCTTGTTCTCCAACAACATTATCAGTTAAAATCTCAGGGAATTTCCCGAAGAGTTGCCAGCTTCTGAAAAACGGCGACCAGTCTATGAATTCAACCAACTCATCCAGATTTTGGTCTTCGATGATGGTAATTCCAAGTTTATTGGGTTGATGAATCTCTTCCTGATCCCAATCGATTTTGAACTTTTGATTTCTCGCTTCATCAATTGTGACATATTCTTTATCAACCTGACGGTTCAGAAATTTCTTCCGGAACTCATCATAATCTTTCCTGATTTCCAAAGCATAAGCATTCGATTTATCGTGATTCAGCAATGCGCTCACCACACCGACGGCTCTTGAAGCATCATTGACGTGAACAACCGTATTGGAATATTTTGGCGAAATCTTCACGGCTGTGTGGGCTTTGGAAGTGGTTGCGCCGCCAATTAACAAAGGAAAATTGAGATTTTTACGTTCCAATTCGTCGGCAATGTGAACCATCTCGTCCAGACTTGGCGTGATCAGTCCGCTCAATCCTATGACATCCACATTTTCGTCAATCGCGGTCTGGATAATTTTTTCTGCCGGAACCATCACGCCGAGATCCACAATTTCGTAGTTGTTACAACCCAAAACCACGCTCACAATATTTTTTCCGATATCGTGAACATCACCTTTTACCGTGGCCATCAGAATTTTCCCGTTAGAACTTTGTGTCTGATCTTTTTCTGCTTCGATGAAGGGCTGAAGATATGCCACAGCTTTTTTCATTACACGCGCAGATTTTACGACCTGGGGCAAAAACATTTTTCCGCTTCCGAAAAGGTCGCCTACAACGCCCATTCCTGTCATCAGATTAACTTCGATGACGTGAAGTGGTTTTTCGGACTGCAGCCTGGCTTCTTCCGTATCCTGTTCGATAAACCGATCGATACCCTTGACCAGAGAATGCGTAATGCGGTCCTGCAAAGGCATCTCGCGCCAAGCCAGATCTTCGACTTTTTCTTTTTTGGTTGATTTGACACGCTCGGAATAATCCAGCAATCTTTCCGTAGCATCCTCTCGCCTGTCAAGCATCACGTCCTCGACCAATTCCAATAAATCTTTCGGGATTTCGTCGTAAACTTCGAGCATTGTCGGATTCACGATTCCCATATTCATTCCCGCTTTTATGGCGTGGTAAAGAAAAACGGAATGCATCGCTTCCCGCACCGAATCATTTCCACGGAAAGAAAACGACACGTTGGAAACGCCGCCGGAAACGGAAACATTCGGAAGATGGGTACGAACCCATCTTGTTGCTTCTATAAAGTCAATCGCGTTTCTGCGGTGTTCCTCCATTCCCGTAGCCACAGGAAAAATATTAAGGTCGAAAATAATATCCTCGGAAGGAAAACCAACCTGATTCACCAAAATATCATAAGACCTTTTGGAGATTTCGATTCTTCTTTCGTAATTGTCAGCTTGTCCAACCTCATCAAAAGCCATAATAATCGCAGCAGCGCCGTATCTTTTAATCGCTTTTGCCTGCTTGATGAATTCCTCCTCACCACCTTTTAAACTGATGGAATTCACAACTGGTTTTCCCTGAACAACCTGCAATCCAGCTTCCAGAATTTCCCATTTCGAAGAATCGATCATAATCGGGATTCGCGCAATATCCGGTTCCGAAGCGATCAGGTTTAGAAAGCGGACCATCGCCGTCTTTCCGTCCAGTAGTCCATCGTCCATATTGACGTCCAGAATCTGCGCACCGCCTTCCACCTGATCTCTCGCAATATCCAAAGCTTCCGAATATTTTTCTTCTTTGATCAGCCGAAGAAATTTTTTGGAACCGGCAACGTTGGTTCTTTCTCCAACATTGATAAAGTTGGATTCGGGCGTTATAATTAAAGGTTCTAGACCTGATAATTTTAAGTATTTCATTTTGTTTTTCATTATGTGCTACGAAGTAGCTAAATCACCAGCATCGGGTTTCGCCCGATGATAAATTATTCGATATGACGCGAAGCCCTGAAAGGGCGCAATCATTAGCATTGGGTATAGCCCAATGAAAACTAAGGAAAATAGAGCGAAGCCCTGAAAGGGCGCAATCACAAATCGCACAATATTTAAAAATTGCATTCATTAATCCCAAACATATTTATCGTCATACTCAACATTGTACTTTTTTAGAAAAGCTAAAAACTCTTCCTGAAAATTTTTCTTTTTGTGGTGTTCTTCCTGATTGATAATGTAATTTTTTACAACATCTATCTCTGTAGGATTCACCGAAAATGCACCATAGCCATTTTGCCAATAAAAATCCTGAAAATCAGAACCTTTTGTTTTTATCCATTTCGAAGAATGGGATTTGACTTCTTCCATCAGTTTCATTAGAGGAATCTTCTTAGACAATAAACATAAAATATGAACGTGGTCTTGATGTCCACCAACTTGTATGGGATTACATTCCAAATTCTTACAGATTCCGCCTAGATAACTAAATAATTCTTCTTTTATCACATCTGTTATCAAGGGTTTTCTGTGTTTGATGCTAAAGATCAGATGAACGTATATTTTATTTAATGATTGTCCCATTTTTCAATTTGTGTTTGTTTTATTAATGAAACCTATCGTTGTAGATTTCGGTCTTTCAGACCTTATACAAATACTATTTTATGATTTCGTTGGGTTGCACCCAACGCTATTGATCTCGGTCTTTCAGACCTTATACAAATACTATTTTATGATTTCATTGGGCTGCACCCAACGCTATTGATCTCGGTCTTTGAGACCTTAAACAAATACTACTTTATGATTTCATTGGGCTACACCCAATGCTATTTATGGCGCCACTTCGTGCCTCTCATTTACAAATCACTTACTTGACCAATCTTTCTAGGCTTATAATTTCTTGCCAGATCCGCAATCGCTTTGATATGTTCCGGTGTTGTTCCGCAACAACCGCCGATGATATTGATGAGTCCTTTTTCCAAATATTCTTTCACTTGATCCGCCATCTGGCCCGGCGATTCATCGTACTGACCGAAAGCATTCGGTAAGCCGGCGTTGGGATAAGCGGAAATCCCGAATTCTGACTGTGAAGAAATCGCTTCCAAATAAGGCGTCAATTGTTTTGCGCCCAAAGCACAATTGAAACCTACGCTCAATAAACTAAGATGCGACACCGAAATCAAAAATGCTTCGGCAGTCTGTCCGCTCAGGGTTCTTCCGGAAGCATCGGTGATGGTTCCGGAAACCATAATCGGGATTTCGATATTTCTGTCATCCCGGATTTCGTCGATGGCGAATAATGCTGCTTTTGCATTCAAAGTGTCGAAAATGGTTTCTACCAAAAGAATGTCAGAACCGCCGTCAAGAAGAGCTTCTGCCTGTTGTTTGTAGGCGATTCTCAGTTCATCGAAAGTGATGGCTCTGTAGCCTGGATCATTTACATCCGGACTGAGACTAGCTGTTCTGTTGGTTGGACCGATGGAACCTGCAACAAATCTACGTTTGTCGGGATTCTGAGCGGTAAACTCATCGCAGACTTTCCGGGCGATTTTGGCTGATTCATAGTTGAGTTCGTAAACCAACTCTTCCATATGATAATCTGCCATTGCAATCGTGGTTCCGGAAAATGTATTGGTCTCGATAATATCTGCACCTGCCAAAAGATATTTTCTGTGAATCTCTTCAATGGCTTCCGGTTGCGTGAGAGACAACAAATCATTGTTGCCTTTGAGTGGCGATTGCCAGTCTTTGAAGCGCTCGCCGCGGTAATCTTCTTCTGTGAAATTGTAACGCTGGATCATCGTTCCCATCGCACCGTCGAGGATGAGAATTCTGTTTTTCAGTGCGTTGTATAGCTGTTCTGAGTTTTTCATTTAATAAATTTTTTCGTCTGACGTTAGAATAAATTCCAGCGTTGGGAATGTGGTCTGTTCCTTCGGAACTTGTTTTTTATCGTCGATTGGAAGCGGAAACCTCAACATAGCCCCGATGGCAGCGGCATCCTTTTTTTGCTTTGACTTAATTTTCTTTTTGATGACCATCGTGGTAGCAAAAAAAGATATAGCGGACAGCGGGTTGCAAAAGTGATTCGAAAACGAAAACTTGTTGCTCCTTCCTTCAACTGCGTTAATTCAAAGCTTGTTTCAAATCGTTGATAATGTCATCAATATGTTCCAATCCCACGGAGCAACGCACCAATCCGGCGGTGATTCCGACTTCATTTCGCTCGTCATCGGACAGCTTGGAATGCGTTGTGGACGCGGGATGCGTCACAATTGTCCTTGTGTCACCCAAGTTGGCGGAAAGAGAACACATCCTAATTCTGTTCAAGAAATTCCGACCACCTTCGATGCCGCCTTTGATTTCGAAAGCGACGATGTTTCCGCCCAGTTTCATTTGTTTTTTGGCGATGTCGTAGCTTGGATGGGATTTAAGGTAGGGATATTTTACCAATTCTACATTGGGATGATTTTCCAGAAACTCGGCAACTTTCAGTGCATTTTCACAATGTTTCTCAACACGAATCGCTAAAGTTTCCAAACTCTTACTCAAAACCCACGCGTTGAACGGCGACATTGCGGGACCTGTGTTTCTGGCGAACAAATAAATCTCACGAATCAAATCGGCTTTTCCGACGGCAACGCCGCCAAGAACCCGACCTTGACCGTCAATTAATTTGGTGGCGGAATGAACGACAATATCTGCTCCATATTTAATGGGCTGTTGTAAATATGGCGTTGCAAAACAGTTGTCTACGATAAAAATCAAATTATGTTTTTTGGCAATCTGACCGAAAAATTCCAAATCCAAAACTTCGATCGCAGGATTTGTCGGCGTTTCCAGATACAGGATTTTTGTATTGGGTTGGATGTATTTTTCAATATTCTCGGCGTCTTCTGCTTTGAAATACGATGTTTCGATATTCCATTTCGGGAAATATTTGGTAAACAAGGTGTGTGTGGAACCGAACACCGACTGACAGCTCACGATGTGGTCGCCCGCGTTGAGCAAGGCCGCAAAAGTGGAATAAATCGCGGCCATTCCCGTCGCAAAAGCATAACCGGATTCTGCGCCTTCCATTTTTGTGATTTTGTCCACAAATTCTGTAACGTTGGGGTTGCTGAAGCGGCTGTAAAGATTTTTGTCTTTTTCCTCCGCAAAGCTCGCGCGCATATCTTCCGCATCTTCGAAAACGAAGCTGGACGTGAGATAAAGCGGCGTAGAATGTTCGTCAAACTGAGTTCTTTCGGTTTGGGTTCTAATGGCTTGAGTTTCGAAGTTAGTTGGTGGTTGATAGTTGTCAGTTGACGGATTTTTATCGTTCATTGTTTTGATTTAAAAATTCCTTTTTGTCATTCCGCAGGAATCTAATTTATTTTGTAGAAAAACTTTGCAGAGATTCCTGGGGAATGACAGAGATTATATTTTTTCTTTTGTGTCTTCAATTTCAATTATTTTGTTTCGGAAAGTCGCAAAATATCTCCGAAAACACCTCTGGCAGTCACTCTTGCTCCAGCGCCGGCACCCATAATCACGATTGGATTTTCGCCGTAACTTTCCGTGTAGATTTCGAAAATGGAATCAGAACCTTTCAATTGGCCGAGTGCGGAGTTTGCTGGAACAGAGATTAATTTTACGTCCAATTCTCCTTTTTCTTCCTGAAGATTGCCATGCAAATCGCCGACATAACGCAGGACGTGGTCGGGTTTTTGCCTTTCTCTGATGTTCTGATATTCTGAATCTAATTCCTGAAGCCTGGAAATGAAGTCATCTTTGTCAATTTGTAATAAATTTTCAGGTACAAGATTCTGAATTTTGATGTCATCAAATTCATTGATCAAATCTAATTCTCTTGCTAAAATCAACAGTTTTCTCGCCACATCATTTCCGGATAAATCTTCGCGTGGATCCGGTTCTGTAAAGCCTTTTTCCATCGCCTCACTAATGATTGCCGAAAAGTTGTCATTCCGTAACGAAAAATTATTGAACACATAACTCAGAGTTCCCGAAAAAACGCCTTTGATTCTGGTGATATTTTCGCCGGAAAGATGGAGAAGTTTTATCGTATCAATCAAAGGTAAACCTGCGCCCACATTGGTTTCGTAGAGGTATTTCTTCTTATTTTTTTCTAATAATTTTCTGAAATTACGGTATTCCGCAATTGGTAATGTATTGTAGATTTTGTTGGAACCCACGACATCAAAGCCATTCTCCACAAAAGTTGGATAATGTTTGACGAAGTCTTTGCTCGCCGTGTTATCCACCATTACCCGATTTTCCAGATGATGTTCGTTGGCAAAATTCACCAAAGATTGTACACTTGATTCTGTTTGAGAATATTTGATTTTCTGTCTCCAATCGCTCCCGAAACCAGCTTTGTTAAAGGCAATTTTTCTGGAATTGGCAATCGCTACTATTTTCAATTCCAGCCTTTTACGATTCAGAATATCGTGAGCCGAATCCAAGATTTGTTCTACCAAAGTTCCGCCAACATTGCCGTGGCCAATCAGCGCGAGATGAACAATTTTTGGCTTTCCATAGATTTCGGTTTCGATAATATTTTTGGTGATTTCGGTTTGATTGCCGGTGACCACAATATTCACTCTTCCTGCAGAAGCGATCTGGCTTAACAACAAAGGAAAAATTTTATTGCGCTGAAGTTCCGACAAAATCTTGTTGTAATTATCCGAAACAAAGCCGATCACGCTCAGGTTTCCGATGCTGTAGATGTTGCTGACGTGACCTTTAGCTTTTTCTTTTTCGAATTCTTTTTGGAGCACATCAACAGCGTTCTGGGCATCATCTTCATCCACCAAAACAGAAATGCCGTTTTCTATAGCCTGCTGGGAAATGACGCCCACGCTGATTCCGCCGCCGTTCAAAGCATTGAAAATCCGGGAGTCTACGCCGATTTGGCCGAGGAAATCTTTTCCTTCGAAGTTCACTAAAGCTTTGTTTCTGTAAATATTAATTGCGTTCTTGTCTGTCATCAGTTCAAAAATAGAGGTGTTAAAATGTGGTTCAGTTGCTCGTATTCCATCAGGAAAGCGTCGTGTCCGTGGATGGAATTGATCTCGTGATAATGAACATTTTTGTTTTTATGTTTTAAAAATTCGTAGGTATTTTTAATTTCAAAAGCGGGATAAAAAAGGTCTGAGTCCACGGCAACCAGATGAATTGCTGCATTGATATTTTCCAGCTCATTCTCTTTCCCGTTGATGTTCATTAGAAGATGATTGACGAGTTTATACGCTTTTAAACTAAACCTTTCGTTTAATCGATTGCCGTGGAAGTTGAGCCAGTCGTGAGACTTCAGAATTTGCTTTTCGGTATCGATTTCCCGCTTGAATCTTGAGTTAAGCGATTCCGGCGTTCTGTAACACAGCATAGCGTGGACTCGGGCTTTTTCAAGCGGTTTTTCGTCCGATTCCAAAAGATATTTCTGAACCAGACATTGAGAATGCAGCCAATCCGAAGTTTTAAAATCTGTGGCAATCGGGATGAATTTTTCTGCTAAATCATTGTTTAAAGTGAGCATCTGCCAACCAATAGAACCGCCGACAGAACCGCCAACCAAAGCAAACAGTTTTTCAATTTTTAAAATTTTTAGACCTTCCACGAAAATTGCGGCAATGTCTTTGGCTGTGAAATCTTCGTAGTTATCGAGAAAAGACCCGTCAAAACCATTTCCCGGAATGTTAAAACAAATCGCTGTAAATCGATTGGTGTCGATCACTTTTCCTTCACCAACCAAAAATTTCCACCAGCCGTTTTCGCCTGCTACATCAGAATTTCCTGTCAGCGCGTGGTTAATTAAAATGACCGGCGCCGAATACAATTCTTTTCCAAAAAGCTGGTAGCTTAATGGAATATCGAGAACTTTTCCGTTCTGAGTTTCGAAATTATGAATGTTGGTATGTCGTAGCTGGTTTTCCAATTTTTGTATGATAAAAATTGAAAATGCTACAGGGAAATGTAGAATGTAATAGGTTGGGTTATCTTTTCCGCCATTGCGGATAGAATTTAGCACCTTCTTCGTTGCCGAAGGGTTGCCAAGGTTTCACAGAGTCTAATCTCTCCACCTTTCTCGATAACATTTTCAATATGTAAATGAACAATTCTGAGTGCAAAGATAACTAAGAAATTGTCTTTTTTCCAAATAAACTGAAAAATGTCAGTATAAATTTTTTATTAACAATGGATTTTATGAAATTTATAACAGCAAATCTGTACAGTATTTGCTTTCAGAAATTCACCAAAAAATAAACTATGGATATCAATCTAAATAAACAGGTGGCAATTGTCACAGGCTCCAGCAGCGGAATCGGGAAAGGTATAGCGATCAGTCTGGCCAAATCCGGCGCCATCGTCATCGTCAATCATTCATCTGAACATTCCCGGGAGGAAGCGGAGGAAACTTTGAAAATTATTGAAGACAATGGTGGCGAAGGTTTTATTATTCAATGTGATGTGAGCAAGGAAGATCAGGTTTTGGCCATGTTCCAAACGACGATTGAAAAATATGGAACGGTTGATATCTTGATCAACAACGCTGGCCTTCAGCAAGATGCAGCTTTTACGGAGATGACGCTGGCTCAATGGCAAAAAGTGATTGATGTGAATCTGACAGGGCAATTTCTCTGTTCCCGAGAAGCCATCAAAGAATTTTTGAAACGCGGAATGACGGATAAATCTAAAGCGCTTGGAAAAATCATCAATATCAGCAGTGTTCACGAGACGATTCCTTGGGCGGGACACGCTAATTATGCTTCCAGCAAAGGTGCGCTGAGAATGCTGATGCAGACTCTGGCGCAGGAATACGGCAAACAGAAAATCCGTGTGAATAATATTTGTCCAGGCGCTCTCCAAACGCCTATCAACAAATCGGCCTGGGATAACAAAGAATCGCTGGATGCGCTGATGACTTTGATTCCATATGATAGGATCGGGCAACCGGAAGACATTGGAAATTTAGCCGTATTTTTGGCGAGTGATTATTCGGATTATATTACGGGAGCGAGTATCTATGTAGATGGTGGGATGACGACGCTGGAGAGTTTTGCGGATAATGGGTGATTATAATTGATGAATGATAGGTGATAAATGATTGATTCTCGGTGGTTTTTAAACGCAAAGTTTTTTTTAAGGGCGAAGGAATTTTTTAGAAGGCAGAGGAATCGATGAATCGATTTTTAAGCTTGTGTGATTTGGAATTCAATTTTATAATTGACTTTTTTTGATAAGCATCAATTTATCTATAATATTCTTTGATCTAGGTTTTTAAATGCAAAGATTTTTAAGAGCGAAGAAATTTTTTAGAAGGCAGAGATCGATTGATCGATTTTTAAGCTTGTGTTGATTTGGAATGCGATCTTATAATTGATTTTTTGATAAGCATCAATTGTTATTTATAATTTTCTTTGTCTAGTTTTTAAACGCAAGGATTTTTAAGAGCGAAGAAATTTTTTAGAAGGCAGAGGAATCGATGAATCGATTTTTAAGCTTGTGTTGATTTGGAATTCAATCTTACAATTGATTTTTTTGATAAGCATCAATTGTTATTTATAATGTTCTTTGATCTAGGTTTTTGAACGCAAAGATTTTTAAGAGCGAAGAAATTTTTTAGAAGGCAGAGGAATCGATGAATCGATTTTTAAGCTTGTGTGATTTGGAATTCAATTTTATAATTGACTTTTTTATTATCATTGATCGGTTATCAACGATTATTGATATAGTTGAGAGAATGACAAAACCTCAACATAGCCCCGATGGGAACGGCATCCTTTTTCTAGGGAGGAAAAACCTCACAGGTTTTAAAACCTGTGAGGTTTAGCTCGGGCGGAAAAAGATAGAGTGGACAGCGGGTTGGACCGTTCTGACAGATGGACCAACGTGATGCTCCTGAAATAAAGAATAATTATTTCAAAATAATTAGAAGAATGACTGAAGAAGAAAAATTAAAAAATCCGCATTGGAAAAAGTGGGGCCCGTATGTGAGCCACCGCCAGTGGGGAAATGTACGGGAAGATTACAGCACCAACGGCGATGCGTGGGGATTTACGGGTCACGATACGGCAGAAGCCTGGACGTACCGCTGGGCCGAGGAAGGCATCGCTGGAATCTCGGATGAAAAACAGCAAATGTGTTTTGCGCTGTCTTTTTGGAATAAGAATGACTGCAGAGTCAAGGAACGTTTTTTTGGGCTGAGCAATTACCAGGGGAACCACGGGGAAGATATCAAAGAAATCTTTTATTATCTGGACAATACGCCGTCTCACAGCTATATGAAGATGGTGTACAAATATCCCATCAACGCGTTTCCGTACGAAGATCTTATCAATGTGAATGCCCAGCGCTCGAAAACCGAGATGGAATATGAGATCATTGACACCGGAATCTTCGATAATGATGAGTATTTTGATATTTTTATTGAATATGCGAAAGCCGGCGAGGATGATTTTTTAATACGAATTGATGTCCATAACCGAAGTGACAAGGCTGCGCCGATTGTAGTTTTGCCAACCGTCTGGTATAGAAACAACTGGGTCTGGGGCTACAATGATTATAAGGCAAAGTTAGGATTTTCCAAACAGGGCGAGATCGATATTCACCACGATAGTCTGAGCATCAAAAAGTTATATTCCAGGAACAGGTATGTGGATACGTTGTTCTGTGAGAATGAGACGAACCGTTCCCGGCTTTTTAATCTTCCGAAAACGGAAGGTTTCTTCAAAGATGGAATCAACCAGTACATCACCAAAGGGCTGGACACCATAAATCCTTCCAAAGTGGGAACCAAAGCAGCTTTGCACTGTGAAGAAATCATTGAGGCGCACAGCAATAAGGTTTTCGAATTCCGACTGTCGCCTCACGTTATGGAGGACGCGTTTTATGATTTTGATGAAATCTTTGCGAGAAGAAAACAAGATGCGGATGAATTCTACGGCAATATCCAGAAAGAAATAGACAACGAAGATGAGAAAAATGTTCAGAGACAGGCTTTTGCAGGCTTGCTCTGGAACAAACAATTTTACCATTACAACGTTGGCAAATGGCTGAAAGGCGACCCCAATTTCCCGGTCCAAAGGAAAGGTTTTGTCCGCAACAGCGACTGGGAACATCTTCATAACAAGGACATTATCTCGATGCCCGACAAGTGGGAATACCCTTGGTACGCCACCTGGGATCTGGCGTTCCATTGCGTAAGTTTTTCAGTGATCGATTCAGAATTTGCTAAAAATCAATTGATTACACTAACCAAAGAATGGTATATGCACCCGAATGGTCAGGTTCCGGCCTACGAATGGAACTTTGATGACGTCAATCCACCGGTGCACGCGTGGGCAACCTTCCGGGTTTTTAAAATCGATGAAAAAAACAATGGGAAACCGGATCTGGCTTTCCTAGAACGCGTGTTTCAGAAATTATTATTGAATTTTACCTGGTGGGTCAACCGGAAAGATTACAACGGCAATAATATCTTCGGCGGCGGATTTCTCGGTCTCGACAACATCGGTGCCTTCGACCGCAATATGGAACTGAACGAGGGTGAACACCTGGAGCAGGCCGACGGAACAAGCTGGATGGCGATGTATGCGCTGAATATGATGCGGATCTCGATGGAGCTGGCCACTTACAATCCGGTGTATGAAGATATGGCCATCAAGTTTTTTGAACATTACCTCTACATTGCCGAAGCGATGGAAAGTCTGGGTGAAGGCAAACAAGGACTTTGGAATGATGAGGACGGCTTTTTCTATGATTTGCTTCAGCTCTCCAATGGAGACAGTGTGAATCTCAAACTTCGAAGCATCGTTGGGTTGATTCCGATGTTTGCCGTCGAAGTCGTAGAACACAGTATGCTGGAAAAACTTCCGGAGTTCAAAAAACGGATGGAATGGATCCTGAAAAATAAGCAGGAACTCACCAAGCTCGTTTCCCAATGGTATGTGGAGGGTGAAGGCAACAAGCATCTTCTGAGTATCCTCAGAAAAACCAGACTGACGAAAGTTCTCACAAGATTGGTGGATGAATCCGAATTCCTCAGCGATTACGGCATCCGCGCGATGTCTAAAGTTTATGAAGACAACCCATTCCGGTTTACAGTGCACGGCCAGGAACACGTGGTATATTATACGCCTGCAGAAAGCGACAGCCGAATGTTTGGTGGCAACAGCAACTGGCGCGGACCGATTTGGTTTCCGATTAACTTCCTGATTGTCGAGAGTTTACAGCGTTTTCATTTCTTTTTCGGCGATGCGTTGACGATTGAATATCCGAAAGGAAGTGGCGTTCAAAAAAATCTGGAAGAAGTTTCTAAAGATATCAGCGACAGACTTTGTGGTATTTTCCTGAAAGATGAAAATGGAAATCGTGCGTTCAATGGTGGTGTGGAGAAATTCAACCAAGACCCACACTTCAAAGATTACATAATGTTCTTCGAATATTTCCACGGGGACAATGGCCGGGGCGTTGGCGCTTCTCATCAGACCGGATGGACTTCGACAGTGGCGAAGTTGATTCAGCCGAGGTTGAAGCATTAATTACAAACAAAACCTTATCAGATTTGATAAGGTTTTTTATTGAACTTCGACTTGCCGCTTTACGTTTTTCAAAGCCTGTCTAGTACAGTAAGTTTGATACGGAATTGTAAAAATTGAACCTAATATTTTTGTTAAGATATTTCCAAGTATTGAAAAAGTATGAATTCTGAACTTTATTTTTTGATTAATTTCTTCAAAAATGAAAGTCGAAATTCCTTTTTCCACGTGACCTTCTAGCGTTTCGTAGCTAAAGCCTTTTCTTTGATCGTCATTAATTATTTCTTTGATTCTAACTCCGAAGATAATCTTTTGCGAAAACGATTGTACTGGCGGAATAAAAATTTGTTGAACGATTGTATCTCCTACTTTCATTTCTCGATTTTCGTCACTCCATTGCGATTTGAAGATCAGAATTTTGCTTGGAAAAATGTTGTAATCGAAGAAAAAATCTAAATTCAAATCGCTGAGAGATTTATTGGTATTAATCTCAATTTCAGTAATTTTTTCAGTCAATTTATCTTTATCATAAACCATCACCTTTTTCAATTTTAAAATCTCCAAATATTTTTTTAAATGATGAACTTGATTAAAGAAATAGTATCTCATAATTAACTTAGCTTATTCAACAAGCTCTCCATTAACGAAAACTTCGTAAGTAATGTCAACAGTTGGTTCCAGCGTTTTGGAAACAGAACAGTATTTTTCAAACGATAATTCTCCGGCTTTTCTGGCTCTTTTTGGGTCGATTTCGCCTTCTAGGAAGAATTTGACTTTGATAGATTTGAAGGGTTTTGCTTCGTCTACCTGAACCCTTTCGCCTTCCACTTCCGCTTTGAAATTGGTGATGGTTTGGCGTTGTTTTTTTAGAATTGATACAACATCAATTCCGCTGCAACCCGCAACAGCCATTAGTAAAGATTGCATCGGCGAAACACCTTTTGCGCCAGGCAAAGTGGTGTTGTCCAGCAAAATAGAGTTGCCTTGTTCGTTGGAACATTCGAACAAAAAATCGTCATTAATTCTATTGAGTGTGATTTTCATTTTTTAAATTTTAATATTTCATTGAACACAAGTTCACAAAGTTTTTTTAGAATAATTCAATGCTTTAAGTTCACAATTATCCATTTGGCGTCATCATCGATTCCTTAAAACTAATAAATGATTGATATAAAAACGCTTCGCTTACATAAATTTGTAACTAAAATCAAATTTACAAAATTCCGCGTGCTTTGATCTCCAGATATTTATTGATCACATCGATGTTAAGATTTTCCGGCAACGTATAAATGCTGTAAATGCCGTATTTCCTAAGTTCCTGGATAATCAGTTTTTTCTCGAATTCAAATTTCTCTGCAATAATCTCGTCATAGATTTCCTGCATATTTTCCGGATTGCTGTTCAGGAGTCTGTGAACTTCAGAATTCTTGAAGAAAACTACCACCAGCAAATGATTTTTGGCAATTCCTCGCAGATATTTCATCTGACGATTGAGCGCGTCCAAGGTTTCAAAATTGGTGAAAAGCAGAACCAGACTTCGCTGATTCAGATGGTATTTTGTGTCCTGATAGAGTCTTCCAAAATCACTTTCGAAGAAGTCGGTTTGCACGATATAAAGCGCTTCGGAAATTTTTTTCAGTTGTCCGGATTTGTTATCGGCCGCAACTCTGTTTTCGGTTTTTTTGGCAAAAGTCATCATGCCGGCGCGGTCGCCTTTTTTCAGGATAATATGCGACAAAGCCATTGTTGCATTGATGGAATAATCCAGCAAACTCAAGCCGTTGAAAGGCATTTTCATTGTTCTGCCTTTGTCAATCAACATCATAATCCGTTGCGATTTCTCATCCTGAAACTGGTTGACCATCAGCTTGCTGGTCTTGGAAGTCGCTTTCCAGTTGATGCTCCGGATGTCATCGCCCTGAACGTAATCCCGGATCTGTTCAAATTCCATTGTGTGTCCCAGCTTTCTGATTTTCTTGATTCCGCCCAGCAAAAATTCATTTTGAAGCGCCATCAATTCGTATTTCCGGAGATGGATGAATGACGGATAACTGGCTAACTTCGCATCTTTCTGAAAGGTAAATCGGCGCGAGACCAACCCGATTGGTGAATTGACATAAATATTCAGATTCCCGAAACTGTATTCGCCACGTTCTTTCGGTTCAAGGATATATTCAAAAAATTGATTATTTCCACTTTCGATATTTTTCTTAATCAAGAAATCTCGCTTCTGGAATTGAAAGGGAATTTCATCTATAATCTTGGTATTGATATTAAAATTGTAATTATTTCTAATATCAATTTTGACAGAATTCTCATCGCCATTTGACAATTTTTCTGGCAAAATCCTCTGTGCATTGATTCCTTCTTTATTAATGAAAAGAATCAAACCATCAACAATAGTCAACAATAAAACAAAAATCAACAACGAATTCGCAATCCACATCATCACTGGAAAGAAAAATGCTAAAACATAGCAAATTCCCACACCGAAAAGGGCGAAGAAGAATTTGTTATTGATATATGTTTGTTTTAATGTTTTCATTTTGTTATGAACCACAAAAGGAACAAAAGTTATTTGTATTGATTAAAATATTTATTTACAAAAGTTTCCTGACCATTATTAAAAAGATGTTTCACATTGAAATTTATTAAAATGCCTTTTGGGACTTTAAGTAGATTCATATAATTTAAAACTTGTGCTCTGTGAATATCGTGTATTTCACTAACAGATTTTATCTCTAAGACAATTAAATCTTCTATCAAAAAGTCGCACTTAAAATTGCAATTCAATTCCTTTCCTTTATAGTTTACTGGAATAATTAAATCTGATTTGAATCCGATGTTTCTAATTCTCAATTCTTCTTCGAGACATTTATGGTAAACTGATTCCAGCAAACCTGAACCCAAAATTTTATGAACTTCTATACAAGCGCCATTAATTTTATAAGTTAAATCCGTTAAATATTCTTTGTCTTCTATCATCTGTGTTTTATCTTTTTCTTTTGTGCCTTTTGTGGTTTATCACCTCGGCACCTCAATACTTTCCAGGATTTGTCTGATAATTTCGTCCGCTGTCAAACCTTCCATTTCACGCTCCGGCGAGACGATAATTCTATGCCGTAAAACCGCAAACGACGCTTCTTTGATATCTTCCGGCGTGACAAAATCTCTTCCTCGGATGGCTGCAAAAGCTTTACTCGCTGTCAACAGAGCTAAACTTGCTCTGGGCGACGCACCCAGGTATAAAAACTGGTTTTCCCTTGTATTGATAATGATTTTCGCAATGTATTCCAGGAGATTTTGCTCCACAATAATATCTTTTACCAGCTGCTGATATTGCTTCAACTTATGACCGGAAATCACGGTTTGCACAGCATCAGTTTTATCTTCCAGTTTATTATTGTGTTGGTTTTTGATGATTTCAATTTCCTGTTCCAGATTCGGGTAAGCCACTTCTATTTTGAAAAGAAAACGGTCGAGTTGCGCTTCTGGCAATCTGTAAGTGCCCTCGTGTTCAATTGGGTTTTGGGTCGCAACCACCAGAAATGGCTCTTCCATCGTATACTGAACGCCGTCCATCGTGATTTGGCGTTCTTCCATTACCTCAAACAAAGCAGATTGCGTTTTGGCAGGCGAACGGTTGATCTCATCAATCAAAATAAAATTGGAGAAAATCGGTCCTTTTTTGTATTTGAAATCCGATTCTTTGACATTGAAAACCGAGGTTCCCAGAATATCCGAAGGCATCAGATCCGGCGTAAACTGGATCCGGCTGAAATCCACAGAAATGGTTTTGGCCAACAGTTTTGCCGTAATGGTCTTGGCGACACCCGGCACACCTTCAATCAAAACGTGACCGTTGGACAGCAGCGCAGCCAGCAAATGTTCGATCATATTGTCCTGACCGACAATCACTTTTGCAATTTCTCTTTTGACACGTTCCAGGTTGTATTGCAGTTCTTTCATATCCAGCCTGGACTGGAATTCTGGTGACTGGTCTTGGTATTGTTCTTCCATAATTTATTATTCTTTAGACCTCGGAAGGTGTTTATTTTAAAGCTGCGTAGGAGCGTAATGTTTGTAGATTAATATCTGTTCTTTTGACGGAGCTCCGTAGGAGCGGCACTTTACTCATCATAAAATTCAAACAAATATTTCTCATCAAACGGGATTTCAAATTTATTCAAAAGCTCCATATATTCTTCACGAAAACTTCTCTTTCTGTGATGTTCTCCCTGATTATTGATATAATTTACGACTTTATCAATCTGACTTTTGGAATATGAAAAAGCACCATAACCTTCTTGCCAATTAAATCTCCCATTAAACCATTTCTCTTCATTAATAAATCTGGAAGAATTTGCTTTGATATCACGTATCAAATCGGAAATTTTATAATTCAGACTATTAAAACCAACTAATAGATGAATATGGTCAGGATTAGCATAGATTGACAATAATTTTTGTTGGTTATTATTAATAATTCCTGCGATATATTTTTGCAATCGCTCTCTTTTGTCGGGATGAATTAAGTTCTGCCTTCCTTGTACAGCGAAAACAAACTGAACGTAAATTTGGATGTAACTGTTTGCCATTTGTGCTTGGTGTTTTTGTGTCGCTCCTACGGAGCTCGGTTTTAAAAATCGTTTTTCATTCTACAAACATTTCACTCCTACGGAGCTTTTCAAGTAATTCATATAAATTAATTTTTAATTTTTTGTATTCATAATGAGTTGTTGTGTCGCTCCTACGGAGCTCGGTTTTAGAAATCGTTTTTTATTTTTACAAACATTTCGCTCCTACGGAGCTTTCTAATAATTTTCCTAAAAACTAATTTTACTTTTCTATTCATAATGAGTAAATTTTCACTCCGATTGATTCAGTAATCAAAGCCTCTTAGTACCCAAAACTTGTAATTCGGATGTTCACAATCAGAACTCCGGAGGAGCGAAATGTTTGTAGTTCATCTGAATTTTTACGCGCGGAGCTCCGTAGGAGCGATACATTTCATTATCTGATCATTTCAATATATCATCCAAAATTTTGTTCATCCTTATCAAATCCTCCTTCATCACGCTGGCATAGGGATCCTGCCCTTTTTTGATGAGGCTGACAGCTTCTCTGATTTTTTCTATGTTTTTTCCGGTTTTCAATTGCAGTTTATGGATGAATGGCTCATCCAGATGTTGCGTATCAATCATCAGATCCATCCGCACTTTATTCAGAAAATATTGGGCTTTCTTGGCCATCATCTCGTGGAAATCGCCTTCCTGCAGATAGAGGTTGCCGATGCTCCTGATGAAATCGACGGATGTATTTTTTAGTGGCTCCTTGATCGGGACAATTCTCTGCTTGCGTTTGGCGTTGAAAATTACAAATATCAGTAAACCGAACAGCAGCAGATACCACGCGGATTTCAACGGCGGATTACTGAGGATAAAACGCATCGGCGACATCGACAGCGGCGCGTCATTTTCCATAAACCAAACAGTTTCGCGATCGGGCAAATACGAAAATACACTTTCGATGTATTGATTTTTGGATTGGAGCAAATAATAATTCGTCAGGATCAGCGGTTCGGAATGAATGTAAAAGTGGCCTTTTCCAAAATTAACTTTGATAAAATCCGCATTGATCGCATCCGCCTGATTGCTGGATTTATAAAGGGTTTTTCCCAAAACTTCTATGTCTTCCCGGATGTAAGAAAAGCCTTTATTGTCCGGAAACTTGTCGATAAATAATCTGTTGTTTCCCAGCTTTTTGTCCGTCAACTGCAGATAATAATTATCCTTAAAACTCACCGTTTTGAAACGAAATCCCAAGGTGTCGCGCAGCTTTGCCGTGGTTTTATTCGTGAGCCACATCACATCGGAACCTTTGGAAACCTCGTTCATAATATACTGCCAGGAGACCTCGTCCAATTCTTTCTGAATGATGAGAATGTTATGCGCTTGCTTTTTATTTTTCTGATAATAGGCATAGGGCGAAATCCTGGTTTTCTCCAATTTATTTTTGAATAAATGATTGGATTCCTGATCGAAAATATAAAGTCCGAAGGGCGATTTTTTCCCGGTATCGTAATTTTTTCGCCAGTCCAGAACCGGTTTTTTGTTCATCTCAAAGAGACCCATCACCACCAGAATGATGATGAAAATAACAGCGTATATCTTGAAGGTCTTGCCCATTAATTTTATAGCTAAATTCCTTGATTAGAACTTGTTGAAATAGGTTTTATAATGTTGATATTCTTGCTCCTGCGTATCAAATTCACCATACCAGATGTAATCGTAGACGTAAACAATTCTCCGGAAATCTTCTCTCTGGTTTTCGTTTTTCAGTTCGCGCAGATAATCGCGGTTGGTTTTTTCCGGATTCCAGCTGATGAGATTCTTATCCGTCAATTTTTTAAGTGCAAAAAGAAATTGATACCGGATTGCCGAGCGGTAATCCTGCTGCTGCTCCAGCTGAGAAATCGTCTGTAGGAAATTGATTTCGTGGATGTTCTCTTCCAGATCCTGAGTACGGATGTTGATCTTGCGGTTTTTCTTGCCGAAGAGAAAATTGCCTTCTTTCGACAATAGATAACGCACCAGAATAAAAATCAAAAATGCTAAAACTACAATTCCAATAATCCTCAGAATATTGACGGTGTAAAGATTAGCTTTATTCGGATCCAGGTCTTTGAAGATTTTGGAAAGCAGCTCAGCGATTTTAAGTTTGATCCTGTCCCAGATCGATGGCTTGGGTTTTAGGACTTCGTAATCAAAGTCGTTGCCTTTGTACTTATTTTTATAGTTGGGCGCAAAACTTTTGGGATAAAGCGCATGATCTGTAGAATAATTGGATCTCACCAGAGAATCGGACTCGATGAATATTTCAGATTTTGCCGAATCCTGATCGGTCACTTCCTGCACCTCATCGTACTGGGAAAAAACAAATTGTCCCAGAAGCAGAAAAAACCCTATGAAAGCAGACCTAAAACTCACCTTGTCCAATCGTGTCAATTTCAGTAAAATCCACTTTTCTGTGAAGATCCTCGCGGCTGTCGTAATACTGCAATCCGGCCTGTACGTACATCACATTGTATAAAATCAGACTTGCCAGCATGGAAACACCATACATCAGAAACATGAAAATGCCAAGCGCACCGGAAAACATCTGAGACGGATCCTGCTGCGTGCCCATCTCGGGAACCGTCAGAAATCCAAAGACCATGATCATGTAGGGAACCAGCGTAAAAATGGTCAAGACAATGTAAATCAGGATGAACATGATGACCGTAGAAGCCCAATATTTCCAGAATTTAGCTTTACCTGAATCAAACATATTGGCAAAGTTCACGCGCATGGCGTAGCTCAGGGAATCAAAGAACTTTCTTTTAGTGGTGAAATAGTCGAACAGCGTAAAATTGACAACATTGATAAACGCCGGCATCAGCAGGATCATCAGAAAAAACCCGATGAGGATGATCATCAGAAAAGACGACAGCATCATGGTCACCAACATCAGCGGAAGCACGATGAAAAGCATTCCCACTAAGAAAATGAAAAATCGCCCGATGTTACTTTTGATGTCGGAAAGCATCTGATCCGGCTTGATATTCCGGTCGCCGGTCTCTGCAACTCGCTTCATATACAGCACGGGAAATGTGTACATGACGATGCTCATCGCCAAAATTAACACCCCGAAAATGATAACGCCGAGAATCAGCATCCCATTGTTATCCTGAAAATAACTCTGGAAAAAATACGTGTTGCCGTTGGCATTCATCATCTGCATAAAAAATTCGCGGTAGCCGAAGATGAATATGAGCACAAACAGCAATATCAAAACGCCATTCAGCGCGAAATAATTTTTAAAATAATTCCTCCCGTATTCCTTGAAAAAGGTAAAGGTGTCGCTGATCAGATTACCGAATTTTCTCTCCTGGACTAACTGCATTTTGGTTTAGTTTTTTGTTGACAATATTTGGATAAATAAAATAATAAAACCCGATGAACGCCAAGGTTCCGAAAATAATCAAACCATTCAGAACCAATGGCATGGTCTGGGCATATCGCGTTACGAAACCTTCAATAATTCCGGCCAGAATCGTAAATGGAACCGTGCTGAGATAGATTTTAAAACTATTGCGGAAACCTTGTTTGAAAGATTCCAAACGGGATAAAGTTCTTGGAAACAAAATCGAAGCGCCTAAAATTAAACCGGCCATCGCCTCTACCACCATGCCGAAAATCTCAAATGCGCCGTGCAGCCAGATGCCTTTGGCACTTTCCAACAAAACGTTTTGTGTTTTGAAAAAAAACTGAAACGCTCCCAGCATTATGCTGTTCTGCATCAGGGCATACAAAGTTCCCAGTCCACCAAAAATCCCGTAAACATAAAGCTTGGCGCCCACAACAAGATTATTAATGATAATCATAATCGAGGTTGCCCAGTTAGAACCAGTTCCGTAAATGGCAGTCGGGTCGCCTTTTTTGATGTTTTCAAGGGTTTGATTGACATAACCTTCGCCTAAAATCAGGGTGGCAAAATCTTTATCGTAAATCGATGAAATCACGCCGATGCCGACAAACAGAATAAAAAAAACGAAAGCGTAATACAGATAACGCCTGTACTGATACACCGTGATCGGCACTTCCGTGAGGAAAAAATGCTTGATCCGGTTTTCCTCAATCCGCTTGGTTTTATAGATTTTCTGGAAAATCTGCGCCGAGAGAAAATTGAGATATACAGTCGTTTTGCTTTTCGGATAATAGGTTTGGGAAAATGAGAGGTCGTTAATCAGGTTGATGTAAAGTGAGGAAAGGTCATCCGGATTTTTTTTCATTTTTCCGTTGATCACCTGCTCAATTTCCAACCATTTTGCTTTATTTTGCTTTATAAAAGCCACTTCTCTCATAACGCTAAAATAGTAAAAATATGAATCCGATCGCCATTAATACTTCGCAAAATGTGAATGTTAATTTTACGCTGGCCGGCGTGGGCGAGAGAATTCTAGCCTTCTTTATCGATTGGCTTATCAAAGGAACTTTTATATTCATCATCTATTGGCTGCTACGCAATGTTTTGGATTACAATGATTTTACTCAAGGAATGGACAGCTGGTCTGTAGGTGCATTTCTCTTTATCATTACATTTCCGGTCTATGTTTACACATTGGTTTTGGAAAGTATTATGGAAGGTCAGACCTTCGGGAAAAAGCTGATGAAAATTAAGGTGGTAAAAATTGATGGCTACCAGGCAAGTTTTGGCGATTATCTGATGCGGTGGATTCTGCGATTGGTTGATATCTATTCCAACTCAGGAATTGTGGCCATTATCAGTATGGTGATTTCGAAAAATCATCAGCGACTGGGCGATATCGCAACAGGAACTGCCGTGATTTCTCTGAAAAACAATGTCAATATCTCGCACACGATTCTGGAAAATCTGAAAGATGATTATGTCCCGACCTTCCCGCAGGTAATCTTATTGAGTGACAATGATGTAAGAATCATCAAAGAAAATTTCCACAAAGCGTTGAAATCGGACGACCGCCAGATCATCACGCGACTTTCGACTAAAATCAAGGACATTTTGAAACTGGAAATAGACCCGAGAGATTACACGGAAAGACAGTTTATCAATATTGTCATCAAAGATTATAATTTCTACACGGGGAAAGATTCTTAGCGGCATTCCGATTCCAATCATTTATATTTGCATTAATAACCAACTCGAATTAAAATCAATGACGAGATATCTTTTTCTCTTGTTTTCACTGGGCATCAGTTCCCAGCTCCTAGCCCAGACTGCGCAACCAACCGAAACAACTGTCCAAAACCGTCAAGCCGAATTTCCCGGTGGCGAAAATGCCTTCCGCAACGAATTTATGCGCATGGTTCACGCTTATTTTGACATTTCTGCCTATGCCGTGAATGGAAAATTTTCTTTCATCATCACGATTGATAAATTTGGAAAACCAAGTGAACTGCAGATTTATCCCAAGGTGAAAAATGATGAAGAGTTCCGCCAGGACATGACCTTCGCCATGAAGCGCATCAAGAAAAAATGGAAACCAGCTATGAAAGACGGCGTTCCCGTAAGCTCCAACCGAATTATCGAAATCAACTTTTCATCCGACCACGCAGACCACGGTGACTAAAACTAAAAATATGAGAAATATCTATTTACTATTATTCCTCTGTTCCATATTTTCCAAAGCACAATTTGAAAACTTCCCAAAAGACCAATCTCCTTATGATGGAGGAATGGAAAAATACTATGAAGATTTTCACAGAATTATTGTGGAAAAAAAACTGCAACCATGTACAAATACGGACGAGCTTTATCATTTCAAAGTTTTGATAATGCCGGATTCTACCATAAAATTTGTAAAAGATTCGGATGAAAAAGACGTTATTGAAAATAAATGCGCCTACAATCTTGCACGTGCTGTGGCAAAATTCCAAACAGGATGGAAGCCTGCGATAATCAATGGACAGAGAACAGCTACCATTGCAGAATTTCTTATTTATCCTGATGACCTTTTTGAAAAATATCAATCGGGGTATGATTCCTCCAGCGTCTATACTTTACCAATGTACAGTGGTGGAATTAATAAATTTAGAGAGCAGGTATCTAAAAACATTGACTTATCAAAGTTTAATTGGAACGGAAAATTTCGTGTGGTGACAAGATTTATTGTAGAAACTGATGGTTCAATTTCTGATATTACTTTGGAAGAGTCATCAGGTCTTAGCGCGTTTGACGAAATGGTGATCAAATCAATCAAAAAAATCAAAGGCCAATGGACTCCGGGAAAAATCCATTTACGGGCTGTGAGATCTCGCATGAAATTTCCGTTGACGTTTTCCATGGATTAACTCTGCCATTCTGTCACAATATTTTGTATCTTTGCACACAAAAATATTTTCAGATTCTAATTTAAAACATTGAATCTTGAATTTTAAATCTAAAGTCCGTGCAAGAAAAATATATAGACGAAACCAAACAGGGTGAAGCATTTGCAGTAGCAGAAAAACCGGAGAACAGCAAAAAATTGTTCCTGGAAAGTTACGGCTGTCAGATGAATTTCTCTGATTCTGAAATTGTTGCTTCCATTCTCAATGAGCAAGGTTACAATACGACATTGAACCAGGATGAAGCCGATTTGATTCTGCTCAACACCTGCTCCATCCGGGAAAAAGCGGAACAGACCGTGAGAATGCGTCTTTCCCAATTCAAAAACCTTAAAAAGCAAAAGCCCAATCTTACCGTTGGCGTTCTTGGTTGTATGGCCGAACGTCTTAAAACTAAATTTTTAGAGGAGGAACAATTGGTCGATTTAGTGGTTGGCCCGGATGCTTACAGAGATCTGCCGAATCTTCTCAAGGAAACCGAAGACGGAAGAGACGCCATTAATGTTATCCTTTCCAAAGAAGAAACATATGCCGACATTAATCCTGTTCGCTTGGGCGGCAATGGCGTAACCGCTTACGTTACAATTACGAGAGGCTGCGACAACATGTGTACATTCTGCGTAGTTCCATTTACAAGAGGACGTGAAAGAAGTCGTGACCCGCATTCAATTATCGATGAATGTAAAGACCTTTGGAACAGCGGCTATAAAGAAATCACGTTACTCGGGCAAAACGTTGACTCTTACCTTTGGTACGGTGGCGGTCCGAAAAAAGACTTTGCCAAAGCATCCGAAATGCAGAAATTGACGGCTGTTGACTTTGCACAATTACTTGATTTAGTTGCCAATGCTGTTCCGGAGATGAGAATCCGGTTCTCCACATCCAATCCTCAGGATATGAACCTCAATGTGTTTGAGGTCATGGCAAAGCACAAGAACATTTGTAAATATGTTCACCTGCCGGTTCAAAGCGGAAGCGACAGAATCCTTCAGCTGATGAACCGTCAGCACACGAGGCAGGAATATTTGGATTTGATTAAAAAAGCCAAAGAAATTGTTCCGGACATTTCGTTTTCCCAAGATATGATCATCGGATTCTGTACGGAGACCGAAGAAGATCACCAGGATACGCTTTCATTGATGAGAGAAGTAGAATATGACTACGGTTATATGTTTGCTTATTCCGAAAGACCTGGAACGCCAGCCCATAAAAAAATGGAAGACGATATACCTGCTGATGTCAAACAAAGACGTTTGGCAGAAGTGATTGCTTTGCAAGGCGAATTATCCCGAAAAAGAATGGCTTCTTATGTAGGCAGAGTTCACGAAATTTTGATCGAAGGTATTTCCAAAAAAAATAAAAACCAATGGAAAGGCAGAAACTCTCAGAACGCCGTATGCGTATTTGATATGCAGGAAGGCCAAAAAATCGGTGATTTGGTTTCTGTTTTTGTGCATGGGAATACACAGGGAACGCTTTTGGGGGAAACAGTTTAATTATTCGTAAGCAGGAATTTTTAAACTCAATTTTCAAACATTAAAATTAACAATGGCAGACTTACAATCTATAAAAAACCGCTTCGGCATCATTGGGAATTTTCCGGCACTTAATCGCGCTTTGGAAAAAGCTATTCAGGTAGCGCCAACCGATATTTCCGTGCTCGTCATCGGGGAAAGTGGCGTTGGGAAAGAATTTATCCCAAAAATCATTCATTCCGAATCCAAAAGAAAACACCAGCCTTACATTGTTGTCAACTGTGGTGCCATCCCGGAAGGAACCATTGACTCCGAATTATTCGGGCACGAAAAAGGTGCCTTTACCGGCGCAACTTCCACCAGGAAAGGTTATTTCGAAGTTGCAGACGGCGGAACGATTTTCCTTGATGAGGTAGGCGAATTGCCTTTGCAAACGCAGGTTCGTCTTTTAAGAGTATTGGAAAGCGGCGAGTTTATGAAAGTCGGCTCCTCGCAGGTTCAGAAAACCAATGTGAGAATTGTGGCAGCGACCAACGTCAATATGATGAAAGCGATTACGGACGGAAGTTTTCGTGAGGATTTATATTACCGTTTGAACACAGTTCAGATTGATATGCCGCCGCTGAGAGAGAGAAAAGGCGATATCCACCTTCTGTTCAGAAAATTTGCGATTGACTTTGCTGAGAAATACAGAATGCCGGAACTGAAACTGAGTGAGGATGCGGTTTCGTATCTGGAAAATTATTCATTTCCGGGAAACATTCGTCAGTTAAGAAATCTTGTCGAACAAATGACCGTTGTCGAGCAGAATCGTGAAATCAATTCCGTAAAACTGGCAGAATATATTCCAATGAATGCGCATCTTCCCGCCGTGGTGCAGAAAAGTTCCGGCGGCAGTACCGGTTCGGATTTTGGTTCGGAGCGCGAGATCATGTACAAAATCCTCTTTGACATGCGCAATGACATTAATGATTTAAAATCCTTAACTTCGGAGCTGATAAAGAACAGAGGCAATGCAGACCTGAGTTCGCAGGAGAAAAATCTCATCAACAGGATTTACACGCCGGAAGCTCAGACCACCAACCCGAATTCCCTGCTGTTCTTCGAGAATAACAATCAGAGCGAGGTGCATCATCCAACGATAATCTCGGACAACGATGAGCATCATTACAATGATGTGGAAGATATCGAGATTGAGGAGGCAAAGCCTGAGTCATTATCCCTTCAAAATAATGAAAAAGACCTGATAATCAAAGCCTTGGAAAAGCACAAAGGCCGTAGAAACAGAGCTGCCGATGAATTGGGTATTTCTCAGAGAACGCTTTACAGAAAAATCAAACAGTATAATTTAGAAGATTAATGGTCAGAAATCAGAAGTCAGAAGTTAGTCTTCGGAAAATCATCTTGTTATGTTCGCTATTTTCACTGCTGTTTTTTACAGGCTGTTATAGTTTTACAGGTTCATCGCTGAGTCCGGAGATGAAGACGGTGAAAATCAACACATTTCCGAATAATGCTGCCAACAATCTCCCGAGTCTGAGCCAGGACTTCACCGTCGCTTTGCAGAACCGTTTTCTCCAGAGAACCACGCTGAAAGGCGCTGTGGACAATCCGAATCTTTTGATTGAAGGCGAAATAACAGATTATAACATCACGCCGACCAGCGTAGGTGCCGCAACTACGACACAGCAAGGCAACACGATCCAGGCACAGCAGAATAAACTAACCATCACGGTCAAAGTGCACTACGAAAACAATGTGGATCCGCAGCTGAGTTTCGACAGGACTTACACGGACGAGGCGGTATTCAACAGTGATCTGGACCTGAATACAATCGAAACGGCACAGGTAAGGATTGTGAACGAGAGAATCATCAACAAAATTTTCAACGACATCGTCGCGAATTGGTAAGATAATGAATACGAGAGTTTTAGAATTAATCAAGAATCCGAAGATCATCACAGAATCCGATCTGGAAATCCTGGAATCGGAGTCCGTCAAAATGCCTTATGCCCAGAGCATCCGGGCAATTTATCTGTACGGCATCAACCTCTACCAGCCGGAAAACTATAAGGAGCACCTTTCTAAAACAGCAGCTTACACCACGGATAAAAAAATCCTCTATCAATTTATCAACTCAGAAAAAATTGCCAGAAAGGAAACAATAAACGAGACAGCCCGAGAAACGCAATACACTGAAGCTAAAGACATCAAAAACGAAAATCCGGAATTAACTCCCGCCCGGCCAGAACTGGTAGAAGCCATTGAGAGTACGGATACGCATTCCGTCATCAATAATTTTGATGTCGAAAAAATCATCGAGGCTGAGGCGATCAAAACTGAGGAATTTATCGTGGTGAATGGTGAGAAAAACCGATTGCTCTATGAAGGCGAAGAAAACTTTCTCGAGGAAAAAACGCCGGAAGTAGACCTGGAAGCCAGCAAAGAATCCGGACAATTAACTCTGAAAGAAGAAGCGGAAACGGTAGAAAAATTAATTTCGATTGATGAAAATCCATCGGAAGAAACCATCGCATCTCCGGAAATTTCGCAGGTAAGTTCCGACGAAGATTGGGCAGCCTATTCAGAAATGGCAGAACCGGAGCCTGAGATTGAGTCTAAAGACATCAGCTTCAGCGGTTCTCAGGATTTTCTGCCAGAGGTTAAGTTTTTCGTCCCGAAAAATCACCTGGATTATCTCAATCCTCCCAAAAAAGAAAAAAAGGAAAATACGACTGTCGAAAATCCTGCCGCTTCCGCACCAAAATTTGTGGATCATCTTCCCGAAAATGAACTGCAGATTGAAGATAGTAACGCCATAAGCTTTGAAAACACGCAGTCTTTTGAAGTTAAAACTACGGACGAATTTCACAAAGATGCTGACGTCCGACCGGAGGAAAAGACGGAAAATCTATCTTTTGAAACGCCACAGGAGTTTGAATTGATACCTGAAGTGGATAAAAATCAAAGGGAGGAACCCGCTGATGAGAAGTTCAATACTGTTGCAGAAGAAACCGTTCCCGAACCTGAATCTGAGTGGAAACCCATGCAATTGGACGCTCACATTCCGGACGCACTGATCGGAAAAAAGCCTGAAATCGTCATCGAAACTGAAAAGGTTTCGGAAATGCCTGTTGTTCAGGAAATTAAACCAGAAATACCTGGTGCTGATCCAATTGGTAAAACTGAAATTGCTGAAATTATTGACGAAGAAAATACTGAAGAAGAGCCTTTACAAGAACCAGAACGACCGGTTTTCAATGTTTCTTTCTTCGGTCAAGAGGTCTCTAAAATTGAGGAAAAACAGGAATCTCATGAGGAAAAATCAAAAGAACATGTTGAGGAAGACAAGGCAAGCAACGTGGGAACCTTCATCAACACCTGGCAAAGCTGGCTGAAAATTGACCGCCCGAAAGTGGAGGAAAATCCGGTGAAAGCCAAAGAGAAAATCATCGACAATTTCATTGAGAACAATCCAAAAATCTCTCAACTGAAAGAGGAAAGCAACTTTGTCATCAAGGAAAAGAAGGACGACATCTCGCACTTGATGACCGAGACGCTTGCCAGACTTTACACCGATCAGAAACTCTATTCCAAGGCCATTAAAGCCTACGAAATTCTATCCGAAAAGCATCCTCAGAAAAAGGATTACTTCCGGGAAAAGATCGAAGAAATCAAGGAAATGAGAAAACCATAGAAAGAAAAATGTCCCGCAAAACGGGACATTTTTTATTTGAGCTCTATCGGATTATTCCGGCTTTTGATTTCTGCTTCCATACGCTTTTGCATATCCTGCTGCTGTTTCGAGTCCATTGCCGGACGGTTTCCGCCGCCTCTTCCGCCAGGTCCGCCGCCGCCCGTTCTCTGTGCTGCCACAAAACTGGCAGGATCTGCCAGCATCTTTTTCTCCATATCGCGGTATTTGGATTTAGACAGATTGATGATCTGCCCACGGTTCAGCGGCTGGTAAAGATCAGTTATCTTTTTGGTCTGCATCAGGTCAAAGGAATAGTCGCCTTTCGAATCCTGTGCTTTGACAATCAGTCCCGGCAAGCCCGAGAATTTGTAAGGCCCGTCCTGCAGAGGAATTTCTGATGTAAACCACGCATACCATGTTCGCCCGCCAAATGTGGTCTCTGCTTTCTGCGTCTGATAATCTCCGATTTTTACGGTTTCCGGCAAGATCTTCCATTGGAAAACCAGCGTTTCGGAGTACGAATAATTATCTCTGCCAATTCTGGATTTATAAACCAAGCTCTGATTGCTGAGATCTTTCTCAATGGTAAACTGAAGATTGCTTCTCAGATTCTGCATCTGATTCCGGTCAAAAGATCCGGTTGCACGCATCCGTTCCATCAAAGAATCTCTTTTCATAGCGTTTTCTGCATAGAAGACAGATTTTCTGCCGTCTGTATCCAGGTATGCAAGCTCGGTTTTCTTCTCAACATTCGTAGAATCCGGGGTCATTGATACCTGATAAACGAATCTGGTGCTCTGCTGTGCCATCAGAAAAGGCATCGAGAGGATCGTCAATAATTTTAATATTTTCATATCTTATTTGTTACTTAATTCAATAGGATTGGTATTAGTGAAATCCGTCAGATTTCCACTTTTGCCGGCATGATCTACTAGCCTGGCAGCGGGAAAACCCCGGCTGCCCATTGCTCCACCGCGCCTTCCACCGCTCATCCCGTTTCCGTGCTGTTGTCCTCCTTCGAATCCGCCATTCATTCCGCCACCTCGTTGGTGCATACCCCGGCCGCCGGCATCGCCATTAAAGTGACTTAAATCCATTTCGGAATCTTTATGGTTTACCATTTCCATGCGGACAGAAGCTTTATCGCCCTGGAAGTTGATTCGCGTTGATTTTCTCGCATCTGGTTTTATGTTTTCTCCAAAAGAGTTGGGGATGCTAATTTTTTTGACGAAATTAAATTTATAATCGCCTTTGTCATCTTCCAGTTTCAGGATCAATCCCGGCAGTCCCGATAATTTGTAAGGACCATCAGGAATTTTGATTTCCGGTGCAAACCATGCGGTCCAGGTTCTTCCGCCGAAGTCAACGGTTGCTTTTTGAACTTTGTAGCCACTGTAATCCGTCGTCTCCGGCGCAATGTTCCAGTTTAGCTTTCTATCTTCCTGATAATAAATCTGTTTTGAACCGATATTTTCTACAAGGTTAACAGTCTTAGCCGCGTAATCTTTTGTGATGAAATAGTCGAAAAAAGTCGGCTGAATCCATTTTCCATTTGCCAGCATTGGAAACTCGGGTCTATCTTTTTTATTCTTTTTGATTTCCGGATTTTCCTGCTGTCTCAGGACGGATCTCAAAGAATCCCGAAGCAACTGACTTTCACTGATAAATAAGGACTGATTATTTTTGACATCCAGAAAAGTGGTTTCCACCTTCATATCTACAAGGTTGATTGTATCTGGGTTGACTTTTGTTCGATAGATATAACGCTCCGTCTGGCTAGTGACTTTTCCAAAGAATAATAGAATTATTATTATATAGACATGCTTCATAGACATTGGTTTGATTGGCAATTCTTAGCAAAGTTAATTGTAATGGATGATCATTATCTGTAATTATAAAAAATTATATTTTAATTAACATTCAAGCTATTGATTATCAGCAGCCACTTGATTCGCAGGAGCGCTTTGAAATGACCAAAATAGATGGTGTCGATTTGAGAATGCGGAAATTATATCGTATTTTTGTACTCTAAAATCAGTCTAAATAAAAACAATGATACAAGTAAGCGATCAGGCAAAATCCAAAGCAGCTCAGTTGATGACTGAAGAAGGCTTCAATCCTGAGACTGACTATATAAGAGTGGGCGTAAAAAGCGGCGGATGTTCCGGGCTGGAATATGTCCTGAAGTTTGACAATGTGAAAGGCGACACCGACCAGATTTTTGAAAATAACGGCGTAAAAATCGTTGTGGACAAAAAATCAATCCTTTATCTTGCAGGAACCACATTGGAATATTCCGGCGGACTGAATGGAAAAGGTTTCGTTTTTAATAATCCCAATGCGGCAAGAACCTGCGGCTGCGGAGAAAGTTTCAGTTTATAAATTAGAAATTAGAAGCCAGAAGTTAGATGCATGAATCATCTAAATCTAAAATCTAAAATCTAAAATCTATCTAATGAGTAAATATACAGAAGACGATTTACGCGTCGATTTAGAAAATAAAAAGTACGAATTCGGATTCGAAACGGATATCGAGTATGAAGATTTCCCAATTGGTCTGAATGAAGACATCATCCGTGCGATTTCTGCCAAGAAAGAAGAGCCGGAATGGATGACCGACTGGCGTCTGGAATCTTTCCGTATCTGGCAAAAAATGGAAGAGCCAACATGGGCCAACATTAAATATCAAAAACCTGATTTTCAGGCAATTCGATATTACGCTGCTCCAAAGGCTAAACCGGAATTGGCAAGTCTTGATGAAGTAGACCCGGAGTTGCTAAAGACTTTCGCAAAATTGGGAATCAATATCGAGGAACAGAAGAGACTCGCGAATGTTGCGGTGGATATTGTGGTGGATTCTGTGTCCGTGAAAACGACATTTCAGGAAACCCTGAAAGAGAAAGGCATCATCTTCTGCTCCATTTCCGAAGCGATCAAGGAACACCCTGATTTGGTAAAACAATACCTGGGCAAAGTCGTTCCAAGAGGCGACAATTTCTACGCCGCTTTGAACTCCGCCGTTTTCTCCGACGGAAGTTTCTGCTACATCCCAAAAGGTGTAAGATGTCCAATGGAATTATCAACTTATTTCCGTATCAATCAATCAGGAACCGGTCAGTTCGAAAGAACTTTGGTCATTGCCGATGCCGGAAGTTACGTTTCCTATCTGGAAGGTTGTACAGCGCCTTCGAGAGACGAGAACCAACTTCACGCGGCCGTTGTAGAACTGATTGCTCTGGACGACGCTGAGATCAAATATTCAACAGTTCAAAACTGGTATCCCGGCGATGAACAAGGAAAAGGTGGCGTTTTCAATTTTGTGACGAAAAGAGGGCTTTGTGAAAGAAATGCAAAAATCTCCTGGACTCAGGTGGAAACGGGTTCTGCCGTAACCTGGAAATATCCAAGCTGTATTTTGAAAGGTGACAATTCGGTGGGCGAGTTTTATTCCATCGCGGTTACCAATATGCACCAATATGCAGATACGGGAACGAAGATGATCCACATTGGGAAGAATACCAAATCAACCATTATTTCCAAAGGCATCTCTGCCGGGAAATCACAAAACTCATACAGAGGTCAGGTGAAAGTAATGCCAACTGCAAAAGGAGCAAGAAACTTTTCTCAATGTGACTCTTTGCTAATGGGTAACGAATGCGGCGCACACACATTTCCTTACATCGAAATCAAAGACCCGACTGCACAATTGGAACACGAGGCAACCACTTCAAAAATCGGGGAAGACCAGATTTTCTATTGCAACCAAAGAGGAATCGATACGGAAAGAGCCATTGCATTGATTGTGAACGGATTCAGCAAAGAAGTTTTGAACAAGCTTCCAATGGAATTTGCGATTGAAGCGCAGAAATTACTGGAGATTTCGCTTGAAGGAAGTGTAGGATAGAATTTTGTAAATTTGAAAAAAAATTAGAAATGGAAAACACAATCTTAATTGATAAGATAAAAATATTGCCCGATTCTTTGAAGGAAGAGGTCAACGATTTTATTGATTTTTTGTTATCCAAAAAAAATAAAAAAACAGCAAAGAATATTGACTCTTTTTCAGGAATTTGGTCTAAAGAAGAATCAAAAGAGATTGAAAATATAATCAAAAAAGGAACAGAAAACATTGATAATGAGTGGTAATGTTTTAGATACAAACATCATCATTGATTGGTTTCGAGGAGATGAAAAAACAAAATCATTTTTGACTAATTTTGATTTTGAGATTCCAATATTTGTAATTGGCGAATTGTTCTACGGTGCTGAAAACTCTTTAAATAGAGAAATACATTTTAAACAAATAACAAAATTGACTGAAGAATTTTCAATTATCAACTCCACAGAAGAAACTGCTGGAGCCTATGCATCAATAAAATCTTCTTTAAAACGAAAAGGCAAACCTATTCCTGAAAATGATATTTGGATTGCCGCAATTGCAATAGAAAATAATAAGTCATTAGTAACAAATGACCAACATTTTTCATTCATCCAAGACTTGAAAATCATTAATTTGAAATAAATCATATTTCTTTCAGGGAGATATGTATATAACAATATGCTACAAATCAAAAACTTACACGCCAAAATTGAAGACGGCGACAAAGAAATCTTAAAAGGAATCAACCTTGAAATAAAACCGGGCGAAGTGCACGCGATTATGGGACCGAACGGCGCCGGAAAATCAACGCTTTCTTCTGTGATTGCAGGAAAAGAGGATTACGAAGTTACCGATGGCGAAATCCTTTTCGAAGGCGAAGAAATCGGTGAAGATGCGCCTGAAGAAAGAGCGCACAAGGGAATTTTCCTTTCTTTCCAATATCCTGTAGAAATCCCTGGCGTTACCGTTACCAATTTCATCAAAGCTGCTCTTAACGAAACCAGAAAGGCCAACGGCCTGGAGGAAATGGGTGCTAAAGATATGTTGGGTCTGATCCGTGAAAATTCCGAGAAATTAGGCATCAGAAAAGATTTTCTTTCCCGTTCTCTGAACGAAGGTTTCTCCGGAGGTGAGAAAAAAAGAAACGAGATTTTCCAGATGATGATGCTCAATCCGAAATTGGCCATTCTTGACGAAACCGATTCAGGGTTGGATATTGATGCCTTGAGAATCGTTGCGGATGGTGTGAACAAATTCAGAAGCGAAGGCAACGCGGTTTTGCTCATCACGCATTACCAAAGATTGTTGAATTACATTCAGCCGGATTTCGTTCACGTTTTGGCAGATGGAAAAATCATCAAAACAGGCGATAAATCTCTTGCATTGGAATTGGAAGAAAAAGGTTACGATTGGCTTCTTAATTAGTTGTCAGTTAATAGTTGTTAGTTGACAGTTAACTTAAAAACAAAAATTTGCAAAATACAGAAATACCAGTAATGGCATTAAAAGAACAAGTTTTAAATCACCATCATTCTTTTTTGGAATCGCTTCGTCATTCTTTTTTGAACGAAGAGAGAAAAACTGCTCTTCAGAAATTTGAAGAAAAAGGTTTTCCTACCAAGAAAGATGAAGAATATAAATACACGAATCTAAAGGAAATTACGGAGAAATCTTACAATTTTTTCCCGTCAGAAGCGCATCATATCAGCAAGGAGCAATTGGACGAATTGCATCTGGGGGAGGAACATTTTGACTGGATTGTGTTCATCAACGGGAAACTTCACAAAGAATATTCTAACATTTCTATTGAAAATACAGAATTTTTAACATTGAATGAAGCGCTTAATGATTCAGCCAAAAAAGAAACTTTCAATCAATATTTCAATACAATTGCGAGTAAAGAGTTAGCTTTCACCAACCTGAATCTGGCTTATTTCAACGAAGGGTTTTTCCTGAAAGTTCCAAAAAACATTGTCATCGAAAAACCGATTCACGTTTTTTATATTTCTGACAGTCAGCAAGAAAACACATTCTACAACACAAGAAATCTTCTGATTGTAGAAGCTGGTGCAAAAGTAGAAGTGATTGAAAGTCACCACAATTTTGATGAGTCATTCGTTTTCACCAACTCTGTGACTGAGATTTTCACGTATCAAAATGCAAAAGCAGACTGGCACAAATTGCAGAACGACAGCGACACTTCTTATCTTGTGGACCACACCTTTGCGAAGCAGGAAAGAGACAGTTTAACGACGGTAAATACCTTCTCTTTCGGAGGAAAACTGGTTCGTAACAATCTGGATTTCATCCACAACGGCGAGAATATCAATTCGTTTATGAACGGCATCACGATTATCGGGAAAGACCAATTGGTGGATCATCACACGGCCGTACATCACAACACGCCGAACTGTGAATCTTACCAGAATTACAAAGGAATTTTCAAGGATAAGTCGCACGGTGTTTTCAACGGAAAAGTGTTTGTGAACAAGATCGCTCAGAAAACCAACGCTTATCAGCAAAACAACAACATTTTGCTGGACGAAGGTGCAACTATTGATACAAAACCTCAGCTGGAGATTTTCGCAGATGATGTGAAATGTTCACACGGTTGTACCGTTGGACAGCTGAACGATGATGCGATGTTCTACCTCAGAGCGCGCGGAATTTCCAAGAAAGAAGCCAGAGCATTGCTGCTTTACGCGTTCGCCAACGATGCGATGCAAAACATTGATATTGAGCCTCTCAAAGTCAAAGTTTCCAAACTTCTGGCAGAAAAGCTGGAAGTCAGTATGGAATTCTAAATAAAATTAAATCGCATCTCTCGGGTGCGATTTTTTTGTTGTTATTGGGGCGCCTTTATCCGCCTTGCGCTCCCAATCTTTTCACTCCACTGCGTTGCGTAAAAAGGATTTCCGCTCAAGTCGGGGCGCGGATTCAAGTTCTTTTGAAATATTTGTAGTTAAATTGTAAATTTGAATCATCAACAATTTTATTTTAACACAAATGAATTACGAACAACTACAATTCAACCTTAACGCTTACAAAGAAACCGGTGAAATACTGGACGCAGCAAGATTCCTCATTCACGAATTTGATTTGGATGATGATAACTTTGCAGGATTTGGTTTTCGGGAAGAATCAGAAGAAAAATCGATTCTATTGACCGCTAATGGTGAGATCGGTGAAATGCAACAAGTGATGATTCCAAGAAACTTATTCGATTTTGATTTGACACTCGTTCTCAATCTGCTGGCTCACGAGATGTTGCATGTCCGTCAGAAATCGCCAAAAATGATGATTATGGACAAGAACGAACGCGAATGGCAGGCTTACTACGAGATGTTATTTCATAACAATTTTCCACAGATTCCGGAACTTTCTAATTATTACAAAAATTTCTTTGGCGAGAAGGCTTTGGTGTATTATGGCAGAATGGGCGAAGGCAGCGAGTTGCAACAGAAATATGAGGAACAGAAAAAAGAAGTTGAATCTCTTTTATTATCAATTAAAAAATAAAATAGCTCAATGAAACCTCACAGGTTTTAGAAACCTGTGAGGTTTTTGCTTCAAATAAGTTTAAATTTATTAAAATGACAAAACCCGAAATATCTTGGGAAGATTTTGAAAAAATAGACATCAGAGTCGGAACAATTATTTCCGCAAGCGATTTCAAAAAGGCCAGAAATCCTTCTTATCAATTAGAAATCGATTTTGGCGATTTGGGAATCAAGAAATCTTCTGCTCAAATCACAGCTTTATATCAAAAAGAAGATTTGATTGGCAAGCAGATTCTTGCGGTAGTTAATTTTCCGAAGAAACAAATTGCCAACTTTTTCAGCGAATGTCTTGTTTTAGGAGTTTACGGTGACAATAAAAGTGAAGTAACTTTGCTAAGTCCGAGTTTGCCTGTGAAAAACGGATTGGAAGTTGGCTAAATATCAATCAAAATTCTGAAGCTCAACCAACTTTTTGTAGGTTCCATCTTTGTCCATCAATTCCTGATGAGAGCCTTGTTCAATAATGTCACCTTTTTCCATCACAACAATATGATCAGCCTTCTGAATCGTCGATAATCTGTGCGCAATGACGAGAGATGTCCTGTTCTGCATCATCTTCTCCAATGCATCCTGAACGTATCTTTCAGACTCTGTATCCAAGGCCGATGTAGCCTCATCCAAAATCATAATTGGTGGATTTTTAAGAACGGCTCTGGCGATGGAAACACGCTGCTTCTGTCCGCCGGAAAGTTTGTTCCCATCATCGCCGATATTGGTATGATAGCCATCCTGAAGCTGCAAAATGAAATCGTGTGCATTGGCGATTTTTGCGGCTTCGATCACTTCCTGTTCCGTAGCATTGGGATTTCCCATCAGAATATTATTGTAAACCGAATCGTTGAAAAGCACAGACTCCTGTGTTACCATTCCCAACAGTTTGCGGTAATCCTTAAGTTTGAGATTTTTAATATTGTGACCGTCAATCAGAATCTCGCCGGCAGAAACATCATAGAATCTGGCAAGAAGATTGGCTATTGTGGTTTTACCACTTCCGGACTGTCCGACCAGTGCAATGGTTTTGCCCTTAGGTAATACAATTGAAAAATTCTTTAGAATCAGGTTGGATTTTTCGTAAAAAAACCCAATATTCTTAAACTCGATACTATGTTTCAGTTCAGAAATCGGTGTTGGATTCGGAACTTCATCCACTTTTAGATCGTAATCTAGAACTTCCGAAACTCTTTCCAGACTTGCCATTCCGCCCTGGATATTAGAAACAGCATTGGAAAGGCGTTTGGCCGGATCCAAAATCTGGAAAAATACTGCAATAAAAGCTAAAAAAGTCGCCGGATCCCGATTGGTTCCGTTGATGATTTCTGTCCCGGCGTACCAGGTAATCAGCAACATTGTGACTGAACCGAGAAACTCACTCATCGGTGAGGCCAGTTCGCGTCTTCGGCTCATCGCAATGGCGTGATGCTGCCATTGATTCGTAGTTTTGTTGAAGCGGTTTTTCAGGATTTTATCGGCATTGAAAATCTTGATAACTTTTGAGGACTTGAGGGTTTCATCTACCAGGGAAAATAGATTTCCCAATTCTTCCTGTGCATTTTTGGCCTGCCGCTTCAGACTCTTGCCCACCCATGAGATAATCCAGCCCATAATCGGGAAGACGATGAGTGAAAACAGCGTGAGTTTTGGGGAAAGGATAAATAGTGCGGTGAGCGAGGAGATAATCATAAACGGAGAGTTCACAATATCCACCAAAGAGCCCATAATGCCGCTCTCTACGCCGCCGATGTCATTGGAAATCCTAGACATCATATCGCCTTTTCTCTGCTCCGTAAAGAAAGAAACGGGCAATTTCAGAAACTTGTCGTACATCGCCGTCCTCAAATCTCTGGTGATTCCCACACGGTAATTGACCAGTAGATAAGAGCCGATGTAGCGGAAAATATTCCTCAGTAAAAATGCAAAAGCCGTAATACAGCACAGAATCGCCAGCACCTTGATGCCGCCGTGCTGGTCCATATTAACCTGAATGGTGTAATAGGCCCAATCCTTAACATACGAAAAATAGTCGGCGAGCCTGCCATTCCAGACCGGAACTTTTGACGTGTCTACAGCGTCTACAGTGCCGAACATGATGCTCAGAATCGGCAATAACGTTCCAATGGAGAATATCTGCAGAAGCGAATAAAGAATGTTGAAAAACATACTTCCCCAAAGGTACTTCTGATGTGGCCTGGCAAAACCGAGGATGCGCTGGAATGGTTTCATTAAGAACAATTGAACTGCAAAAATACGGAAAATAAATAGTCTGACTTTTCAGACGTCTAGAAATCGTATTTTACCTTATCATTATACTTCGGCTGGAAGTTTTTGGTATTCAGCTTTTCGATGGTTTTTGCGAAATTGTTGATAATATTGGTCAAATTTTCGGCGTCTACAATATGAATATCGTCATTTACAGCGTGATAATGTGTCGCTTTGTTCATATCCACTGTTGAAATGGAATGTGCGATGATTTTTCTTTTGACAAAATTCACATTATCAGACCTGTAGAATAATTGTTGGCCTTGATACGGGTCTGGATAAACTTTCAGTCCATTTGCTGCATTGGCATTAATCAGCTCATCAAAATCAGAAAACTCATCGCCGGTCATGAATACAGCGTTCTTCCCCAACTGTGATTCTGTAGCCAGCATTTCAAAGTTAAAAAGTGCTTTGATATTATTGAAGACAGGATTCAGTTTCTCATTTCCAGCTAATGCGTTGGAACCAATCAAGCCTATCTCTTCTGCATTGAAAGCCATAAAAACCATCGAGAAATCCGTTTCTTTATCCTTGAAAAAATCTGCCATACCAATGACAGTTGCCACGCCACTGGCATCATCATCTGCACCATTGTAGATATTGTCGCCGGATTTTGTATTTGTCCCGATATGATCAAAATGGGCCGAATAAGCCAGACTCTGCTCCAATTTCCCTTTTTTAATTCCGCAGACATTAAAACCTTTCGTGCCTTTGTACTCAAACGGAACCAAGTAGGAATCACCAACGCAATAACCTAAATTATCTTTCTTGAATTCGCCAGCGATGTATTCTGCGGCTTTGTCATTTTCCGGCGTTCCGAATTTCCGGCCTTTCATATCATCGGAAGCCAGCGTAGAGACGATGCTTACCACTCTTTCCTTAGAAATTTCCTGGGCATAAGACGTTAGTGAGCTGGCTGTCAAAATAAAGAAAAAGACTTTTTTCATTGCTGATTAATTTTTG